>NZ_LQIH01000001.1:0-582102 GCF_001499835.1 Mycolicibacterium novocastrense | reverse complement strand
GAGCCCGCAGACCGGCCAGCACTTCGGGGAGCCGGTCGCGACGGGTGATGGCGGCGAACCGCGCGGAGTCGACGGTGTCCAGTGACACGTTGATGCGGTTCAGCCCGGCGGCGGTGGCGGTGGCGCGGGTGCGGCCAACGCGTCGACCGGCGCGGGGGGCGGCGGCGGGGCGAACGGGTTGAACGGCGGCGGCGGAGGAGGAAGCACGTCGTTCACGGCGTCGATGGCGTCGTCGACGACGGTGCGCGGCGTCGCACCCGACAACCCCTTACCGCATGTCGGCCACGCACCCTTGCCCTGGCTGGCGAGGACGCGTTCGGCGACGGCGATCTGCTCTTCCTTGGAGGCCAGGTGTGCGGCGGGGGCGTACTCACCGCCGCCGTGGCCGGTCCACGTGCTCGGCGCGAACTGGAGTCCGCCCTGGTAGCCGTTGCCGGTGTTGATGGCCCAGTTGCCGCCGGACTCACAGCTGGCCACTCGATCCCATTCGCCGTCGGTGGCCGCGTGGGCCTGGCTGGCGAGAGCAAGGCTTCCGGTTCCGAGCACAGCGCCCGTGAAGGCGACTTTCGCGACGCTTACAGCCGATGAAGCCGGCTTGCGGTGCCGTCCACTCATAGGTGCGTTCGGTCCTCTCTTCGGCGCCCACGAGGTCAGCTGTCGGGTTCGGGCTGGAGAGGTATTGCCCGGCCGTGTCGCACAACGCGATTCGGCTTCACCCCAAGGAACCAATCGGCTCCAGGTCCGTCTTTGACTCGGCGGACCGGTTGGGTCCCCCGCCTCCATCCAAGTTGTTCGTTGGTATCCCGTGCGCCAACGGATGGAGCTCGGCGCGGTTGGCCACGGCGGGCCAGTCGGTTTGAGGTCGACCGGCTTGGGACTGAACCGTAACGGCTCGTTTTGACCGCGTCATCTTTTGCCGATTACGGCGTTTTCGCTTCCGGCAAATCTTAAAAATCCTCTAAATGCCCAGCAGCTTTCGGCGTTCCCGCAGGACTAGCGGTCGCTCAATCGCGCCGTAGCCAGGTTGTGATCATTCCGTGATGTGACGGAAATCACCGTTATCCGCCGGCGAATGGGGGAAGAACATCGACGGTTTGAGCGTCGCGAAGCGCGACGGCGTCATCGCGCACGGCGATGCCGTCGCTCAGAAAAGAGCAGCGTTTCAACACTTTCGCGAGATTCTCGTCGCGCTCACTCAGTTGCCCGACGAGTTCGGCGAGCGTCGTTCCGGGCCGAAGCCGAATCGTCTCCTCATCGTTACCGGCGGCGGCCCGTGCGGCCGCGAAATAGCGGACGTTCACCGCCACCGTTGTTGTTGTCGCCGTCATTGCTTCCTTTGACTCATCCGCCGATCGCGCTCATCGGCCGATCGGGCTGTACGAAGTTCGGATCGTTGATGCCGTGGCCCGCCGCTTTGGCCCACATCGCCGCGCGCCACGCGGCCTCGACTTCGGCGTCGTCGGCGCCCGCGCGCATCAGCCGTCGCAGGTCGGTCTCCTGCTGCGCGAACAGGCAGTTGCGGACCTGGCCGTCGGCGGTCAGCCGGGTGCGGTCGCATGCTGAGCAGAACGCATGTGAGACCGAGGCGATGATGCCGACCTTGCCCACGCCGCCGTCCACGCGCCACAGCTCAGCCGGCGCCGAGCCGCGCGGGGCGGTGTCCGGGGTGAGGTCGAAATGCTGTCGCAGGGCGGCCAGCACATCGTCGGCGCCGATCGCCTTGCCGCGCTGCCACTCGTGGCCGGCGTCCAGCGGCATCTGCTCGATGATGCGCAACTGATAGCCATGGTCGAGACAGAACCGCAGCAGCCCGACCGCGTCGTCAAGGCCGGTGACCGGGTCGAGGACCGCGTTGACCTTCACCGGGTCCAGGCCCGCGGCCTTCGCGGCCCGCAGACCGGCCAGCACATCGGGGAGCCGGTCTCGACGGGTGATGGCGGCGAACCGCGCGGAGTCGACGGTGTCCAGTGACACGTTGATGCGGTTCAGCCCGGCCCGCTTGAGCCGTTCAGCCCGCTTGTCGAGGCCGATGCCGTTGGTGGTCAGCGTGATCTCGGGCCGGGGCTGCAGCGCAGCCGTCGCGGCGACGACGTCCTCGAGGTGGCGGGCGACCAGCGGTTCGCCGCCGGTGAAGCGCACGCTTCTGACGCCGAGCCGCGTCACCGCGATGCGCAGCAGGCGGGTCAGCTCCTCGGGCCGCAGCAGCCGCTCCGAGGGCAACCAGTCCAGGCCTTCGGCGGGCATGCAATAGGTGCACCGCAGGTTGCAGCGGTCGGTCAACGACACCCGCAGGTCGGTGGCGACCCGGCCGAAGGTGTCGATCAGCGGTCCGTCGGCGGGTGCGGGGGAGGACTGTGCGGCGGCAGAGGGCACACCGAGGTCGACGACGGTCACGCGAACGCCCGCTCCGGATTGGCCACTGAATCCACGGGCACGATGTCCTTGCCCAGCGGCATCAACGAGATCGGGATCAGCTTGAGGTTGGCCAGCGCCAGCGGGATCCCGACGATCGTGATCGCCATCGCCACCGCCGTAATGATGTGTTCGAGCGCCAACCAGACGCCGAACAGGATGACCCAGATGACGTTGCCGACCAGTGCGCCCGGACGTGGCCCCGGTTTGTCGACGACGGTGCGACCGAACGGCCATAGCGTGAACGCCGCGATGCGCAGGGCGGCGAAGCCGAACGGGATCGTGATGATCAGCACGAAGCAGATCAGCGCCGCCAGCAGGTAGCCCAGCGCCAGCCACAGGCCGCCGAACACCAACCAGATGATGTTGAGTATCAATCGCATATGCGCGCTTCTTCTCCTCCAGCGGTGGTCTTCAGCCTACCGATAAGGGGGTGCTGGCGAGGTAGAGGTCAGAGTAGGATCGAGCAGCACGCGTCCCGGCGCATTCGGGGCGCTTTCCTTTTGTAGGTACAACGACGAGCGGGTGAGACCAGTGCCGACCGGCAGGGTTAAGTGGTACGACGCCGAAAAGGGCTTCGGGTTTTTGTCCCAGGAGGACGGCGAGGACGTCTACGTCCGATCGTCGGCGCTGCCCTCCGGTGTTGAGACCCTCAAGGCCGGGCAGCGCGTGGAGTTCGGCATCGCCGCGGGCAGACGCGGGCCGCAGGCGTTGACGGTGACGCTCATCGACCCGCCGCCGAGCCTGTCGCGCACGCGCCGGGAGGCCGCCGCCGCCGAGCGCAAGCACTCACCCGACGAGTTGCACGGCATGATCGAGGACATGATCACGCTGCTCGAGAGCGCTGTGCAGCCCGAACTGCGCAAGGGTCGCTATCCGGACCGCAAGGCCGCCCGCCGGGTGTCCGAGGTGGTACGGGCGGTCGCCCGCGAACTCGAGAATTAACTCTCTTAAGCGCCGAGTGTCGGGTTGATCGACACCTGAGCCGCGACTGCGTGCATCAACCCCACTGTCGGCGGGCATGCTGGTGCCATGGCATATGTCGCCGACAAATCCGACTCGGGTGGCGAGTTCAACCGCGACACCAAATACATCGGCACTCGTATCACGGCCGATGGCCGCGACGGGTATCCCGTGGAACCCGGCCGCTATCGGCTCATCGTCGCGAGGGCCTGCCCGTGGGCCAACCGCACGATCATCGTCCGACGGCTGCTCGGACTCGAAGACGCCCTGTCCATCGGCTTCTGCGGGCCCACCCACGACCAGGACAGCTGGACGTTCGACCTCGATCCGGGCGGCGTCGACCCGGTTCTCAAAATCCCCCGGCTCAAAGACGCCTACCTGAAACGCTTCCCCGAATACGACAAGGGCATCACGGTCCCCGCGATCGTCGACGTGCCGACCGGTGAGGTCGTCACCAACGACTTCCCGCAGATCACGCTCGACTTCTCCACCGAGTGGACGCAGTACCACCGCGACGGCGCGCCCGACCTGTACCCCGAGAAGCACCGCGACGAGATCGACGAGGTGGCCCAACGCATCTACACCGAGATCAACAACGGCGTGTACCGGTGCGGGTTCGCGGGCTCTCAAGAGGCTTACGACAAGGCCTACGACCGCCTGTTCACAGCGCTCGATTGGCTCGAAGACCGGCTGGCCGACCAGCGATACCTGGTGGGCGACACCATCACCGAGGCCGACGTGCGGCTGTTCACCACGCTCGCGCGCTTCGACCCCGTCTATCACGGGCACTTCAAGTGCAACCGCCAGAAGCTCTCCGAGCTATCCGCACTGTGGGCCTACGCCCGCGACCTGTTCCAGACGCCGGGTTTCGGCGACACCATCGACTTCGTCCAGATCAAGCAGCACTACTACATCGTGCACACCGACATCAACCCGACGCAGGTCGTGCCGAAAGGACCCGACCTGTCCAACTGGCTGACACTGCACGGTCGAGAAGCTTTGGGCGGCAGGCCGTTCGGAGACGGGACACCGCCCGGCCCGACGCGCGAGGGCGAACGGGTGGAGCAGGGTCACGGCGCCGAGTGACGCCGGCTCAAAGCCACCACGGGAAGGCTCAGGACCAGACCGTGCGCACCGACCATTCGGCGTGCGGAGCCGGCACCTCTTCGTCGTCGATGCGGACCAGCGTGGGCAGCAGCACGGCGAACCCGGTGAGCTTGCCGCGCCGCGGGTCGACGGTCGGGATGGTCACCGCCAGTCGCGTTCCCGGGCGGAACTCCTCGACGACGTCGCCACCCTCGTACTGACGCAGCAGTACCCACGGCGCCCGCGCGATCGCCGGCGGCACCGACAGCTGCACCGCGTCGCTCTCGATGACCGGCAGTTCGCCCTGGTCCTCGAAGACCTCACACTTGGTGGGGTTGAGCACCTCGCAATAGCGGTACGGGCCCACCCGCACGAGAGTCCCATGCGAATACGCGCTGATCTCAGGGTATTTCGGCGCATCGTCGTTACTGCTGAGCCACCAGACGAGCACACCGGTACCCACCGACGCGAGGATCACCACCGCGACGAGCGCGGCGATCATGCGTTTCACTCGTGCGCCACCGCCGCGGTGTCGGTGCGTCCGCCCTCCTGCTCGGCCAGCACGGGTCGGTTACCGCCAAACCCCGGAATGAGCGAATCACCGCGGTAGCTCACCACGGTCTGCGCCAGGCCGAGAATCAGCACCGAGGTGATCGCCGTGAAGCCCACCCACAATTCGGTGTAGACCAGCACACCGACCGCGCCGCCGGCGACCCAGGCCAACTGCAGCACCGACTCCGAGCGGCCGAACGCCGAGGCACGCGACTCCTCGGGCAGGTCGTCCTGCAACGACGCGTCCAGCGAGGCCTTGCCGATCGCGCTCGCCCCCGACGTGAGCAGCGTGGCAATCGCGGCCACCAGCAGATTGCCGGTCAGCGCGGCGGCCAGCGCCGCGAGGGTGACGACGATCGTGCAGCGCACCACCACCTGCGCCGGGCGGCCCAATTTGAGGCGCGCGCTGGTGAAGTTGCCCGCGAAGTTACCGACGGCCGCGGCCGCGCCGATCAGTCCGAGTATGCGCAGCTGCTCCCACCCGCTGGCGTCGTGAGACTTCGCGACGAACGCCGGGTACAGGAACAGGAAGCCCACCATGACCTTGATGGTGCAGTTACCCCAGAGTGCGGCGATGGTGTTGCGGCCCAAGGGTTGGCGCGCCGCTTTTGCCGGTGGCACGTGATCCCCGCGCCGCAGTTCACCCGTGCGACCGTGGTAGCTCAGCGTCGCGGGCACCTCGCCCTCGGTGACCTCGACCCATTTCGGGATGCGCATCGACAGGGCCACGCCTGCCACCGACACCGCGACGATCACGTACAGCGCACCCGGCATCTCGAACAGCTTGAACAGGTACTCCGCACCGGCGGCCACCGCGCCGCCGACCATTGTGCCGCCGAGTAGGCCGAAGGTGGTCAGCCGCGAGTTCACCCGCACCAGGTCGATGGTCGGCGGTAATACCCGCGGGGTCACCGCGCTGCGTAAAACGCTGAAAGACTTGGACAGCACCATCATTCCGAGCGCGCACGGGTACAGCACCCACGAGGGGAAGCTTCCGGTGACACCGTCGTAGTTGGCGATCAGCACCACCGCGAGCGCCGTGCGCAACCCGAACGACGTGGCCAGCGCGACGCGGCGGCCGTGCTGCAGCCGGTCCAGCGCGGGCCCGATGAGCGGGGCGATCACGGCGAACGGCGCGATGGTGATCAACAGATACAGCGCGACCTTGCCCTTGCTCTCCCCGGAGGCCGCCGCGAAGAACAACGTGTTGGCCAGAGCGACCGCCATCGCCGCGTCGACGGCGAAGTTCGCGACCACCGGCCACGTCAGCGCGGTCAGCCCGGACTTGTCGGCGCCGTCCGCGGTCGCGGCCCGGTGCACCAGGCCGTACATCCTGGAGCCCATCTCGCGGCTGCGCTGGGCGGCTACCCGGGTGACGGTGACCTTTTCGCCTGCGGCACCGCCCATCCGGTGCGGCGGTGGCGTGGCACCGAATTCGCGGGTGGGCTCATCGAGCGGAGGCAGCCAGCGGTTGGCGCTCGGCGTCGGTCCGCTGCGCCGGGGTCGACGGTAGCTCGGATCGCTCGGGTAGTTCGCCATCCCCGGATGTTCATCGCTCCACCGGTCGTCACTCCAGCGGTCGTCGGCGGGCGGTCGTGGCGGGTGGTACCGGGGGTCGCGCCGACCCGCAGAGTCTCGGGGGTCACGACGCGGTCCGGTCACGATGTCGATTCTCCACCATCGAAGCGGTAGCGGGCGTGCAGCCAACCGGTGTGGCTGACGGTTAGCCGGTCAGGCAGTATTGGGGGCGATGGAAAGCGTGACCGAATCCGCCGAGCGGCCGGATCTGGAGGCGGTACTCCTGGGCGCCGTCGACGACGCACGTGCGGCGATCGTCGAATTCAGCGGCGAAGACACCGTCGGTGACTACCTGGGTGCCAGCTTCGAGGACCCGACCGCGGCCATGCACCGCTTCCTCGCGGACATGCCCGGTTACCGCGGCTGGCAGTGGGCGGTCGTCGTCGCGGCGTGGCCCGGCGCCGACCACGCCACCATCAGCGAGGTGGTGCTGGTTCCAGGGCCGACGGCGTTGCTGGCGCCGAAGTGGGTGCCGTGGCAGGACCGTGTCCAGCCCGGCGATCTGGGCCCCGGCGATCTTCTCGCCCCGCCCCCGGACGACCCCCGTCTGGTGCCCGGCTACATGGCGACCGGCGACCCGCAGATCGACGCCGTCGCACTCGAGGTGGGTCTGGGCCGTCGCCAGGTGCTCAGCCAGTGGGGCCGCATCGATGCCGCCCAACGCTGGCACGACGGCGACTACGGTCCCGGTTCGGCGATGGCGCGCTCGACGCGGCGCGTCTGCCGCGACTGCGGGTTCTATCTTCCGCTGGCCGGTTCACTGGGCACGATGTTCGGCGTCTGCGCGAATGAGTTCTCCGCCGACGGCCACGTCGTGGACTCCGAATACGGTTGCGGCGCACACTCCGACACGCCGCAACCCGCGGGCGGTGGATCCCCGCTCTACGACCCGTACGACGACGGTGTGCTGGACCTGACCGAGCCGTCCGACTAGCTCTCGGCGGCGGCCTTGATCCGCGCGAGCGACTCGTTCATGCCCTCGACGAGTTCACGTTCAAAACTGGGCACGCCGCCCATCACCGCGTTGACCAGCATCGTGGACACCGGCTTGACCCCGTTCTCCGCATGGCGCGTCTCCACCAGCCGGGTGCCGGACTCGGTGGGTTCGAGTTCGTAGCTCCACACCGTGTTGTTCTCGTTGACCCGGAACGCCAGCTTCTTCTCCGGGATCACTTCGATGATCCGGCTGGTGGTGGGCCAGAACATGAACTTGCGGCGATTGAGATTGATGGTCCGAGCGCCCGGCTGCAGCGGACCGAACGTCTTCATGAGCCGGCACTGCGGGCTCCATCGCGGCATGTTCTTGAGGTCCGAGACCAGTTCCCACACCTTCGCCACCGGGGCGTTGATCGTCGTCTCGGCTTGCAACAGCGGCGCTGCCATTGCGCCCTCCCGTCTCATCCTGTTTTACGTGAGTCCGCTCTGCGCCCCGCGCGATCCGCGACGCACGGCGTGACGTTGCCACAACCAGATCCCCGTGCCAAGGGCGCCGACGCCCAGCCCGGCCACCGTGTACGGCCGCCACTCGTGTAAACCGGTCACCGTGAACGCGAGGATCGCAGCGACGACCCAACCGGCCGCGATCACGACGATGACCGGTGCCGGCTTGAGCAGGACGTCGGGCAGCGGGGGCGGTTGCGGGGTCATCGCTATGAAAAATAGCCCACCGCGCGGTGGTGCCGGTCGGGCGTGACCATGACCCACACCGTGATCGACGTCGCCGATCCGTCCGATCCGCGACTCGACGACTTCCGCGATCTCAACAGCGTCGACCGCCGACCCGACCTGCCCACCGGCAAGGGGCTGGTGATCGCCGAGGGCGTGTTGGTGGTGCAACGCATGTTGGCCTCGCGGTTCGTCCCGCGCGCGATGATGGGCACCGACCGCCGGCTGCAGGAACTCGGGGCCGATCTGGCCGGTGTCTCCGCCCCGTACTACCGCGTGCCCGTCGACGTGATGGCCGAAGTGGTGGGCTTTCACCTCAACCGCGGCGTACTGGCGTCGGCCTCGCGGCCGCGGGAGTTGACGGTCGCCGAGGTGCTCGACGGAGCCGGCGCGCCGGCGACATCGGGCAGGGGCGCGCGTACCGTCGCCGTCCTCGAAGGTGTCAACGACCACGAAAATCTCGGCTCGATCTTTCGTAACGCGGCCGGCCTCGGTGTGGACGCGGTGGTGTTCGGCACCGGCTGCGCCGATCCGCTGTATCGTCGCGCCGTCCGGGTGTCGATGGGCCATGCACTGCTCGTACCCTACGCCTGGGCGCGGTCGTGGCCGACGGATCTGGAGTTATTGCGCGACAACGGGTTTCGACTACTGGCGATGACGCCCACCGCTACCGCACGCACTCTTGCCGAGGCGATGTCGGACGTAGTCGACGACAAGGTGGCGATCCTCGTCGGCGCGGAGGGGCCGGGGCTCACGGAGCGGACGATGCGCGCCGCGGATCTTCGGGTACGGATCCCGATGTCGCGGGGAACCGACTCGCTCAACGTCGCGACCGCTGCGGCCCTGGCGTTCTATGAGCGGGTTAGATTGGGCACCGGCGAGATTGAGCGGAGCGACGCGGAGTGAACGAGATGGCCGACGACTCGACGCCGTGGGCGATGGGGTTGACGGTGGCGGGTTTCGTCGCGGCGGTCATCGCGGCCGCGATCGTCGTGCTGAGCCTCGGATTGCTGCGATTGCACCCGCTGCTGGCGATCGGACTCAACCTGGTGGCGGTCGGCGGCCTGGCCCCGACGGTGTGGGGGTGGCGTAACCGGCCGGTGTGGCGATGGTTCGTGTTGGGCTCCGGCGTCGGAGTGCTCGCCGCGTGGCTGGTGGTGCTCGCCGTCGCCTTGAGCGGCTGATCTGGGCGCGAAAAACTCAGCGCTGACCGCTGGACCGCACGCCCAGCAGAACGTCCTCCCACGCCGGGACCGCCGGCTTGGCCTTACCTCTGCGAGCCTTGGCCGGCTTCGGTGCGACGGGCTCCGCCTCCGCTTCGGGCTGCGGATCCGGGGCGGTGACCTGCACCGGCGGCTCGATCGGAAGCGTCGGTTCCTCGACCTCGACCGCAGGCTGAGGCAGCGCGGCGACCGGACGCAGCGGTCGCGAAAAGTTCGGATCGATCAGCTCGGACGCCGCGTCGTCGAACGCCGTCACCGTCCCGCCATGGGCGCCAGGGGTGAACCGGAAATGCGCGACGTTGTCGGACATCCCCGCCTTCCACGCCAGCTGCACGGTCCAGCGGCCGTCCTCGTTGCGCCACGCATCCCACGCGGGGGCGTCGGGGTCGAGCCCGCGCGCGATCAACGCCGTCGTGACCGTCTCCAGCAGGGTCAGCACCGACGGACCGTCGGGGAGCACCGGGTGCGCGGCCGTTGCCAGTTCAGCGGCGCGGGAACGCTCGAGCAACACCGGGTGTGCGAACCGCTCGACCCGGGCCACGTCGACGCCCGACGCCTGGGCGACCTGCTCCACGGACGCGCCCGCCCTGATCCGGGACTGAATCTCTCTGGGGCGCAGCACGTTGTGAACCTCGGCCTCGTCTCGTGTCTGGCTCGAACCCATCTGGTCACCTCGAACGGCGGCCCGCAACCGATCGTCGCGCCGCAGCGTGAATTTCTCGCCGGAGCCGTCGGCCTCGCAGATGATTCGTTTGCCGTCCACATCGAGTCCGACGACTTTGAGTTCCCGCATGGCGACCTCCTCCGGGCTAGCGCAAAGCCCGATCAACCGGACACTACTGCGTTATCCGCTCGTTACCTGGTAGGACACGCCAGCTAAAGCCGCGCCCCTGCTGTCGGTCGCGGCTAAAGCCGCTCCCCGCTTGTCGGTCGCGGCTAAAGCCGCTCCACCACCCAGTCGATGCACGCGGTGAGCGCGCTGACGTCCTCGGGGTCGACGGCCGGGAACATCCCCACCCGCAGCTGGTTGCGGCCGAGCTTGCGATAGGGCTCGGTGTCGACGATGCCGTTGGCTCGCAGCGTCTTGGCCACGGCGCTGGCATCGATGTCGTCGTTGAAGTCCACGGTGCCGACCACCTGCGACCGCAACGCCGGATCCGCGACGAACGGCGTCGCGAACGCCGCGGCCTCGGCCCATGAGTAGAGCCGCTGCGACGAGTCCGCCGTGCGCTTGACCGCCCAGTCCAAGCCGCCGTTGCCCAGCAACCAGTCCAGCTGCTCGGCCAGCAGGATCAGCGTGCCGATCGCCGGGGTGTTGTACGTCTGGTTCTTGAGGCTGTTCTCGATCGCGATCGGCAGCGACAGGAACTCCGGAACCCAGCGCCCCGCATCCGCGATGGCCTCGACGCGGGCCAGCGCGGCCGGCGACATGACGGCGATCCACAGGCCGCCGTCGCCCGCGAAGCTCTTCTGCGGAGCGAAGTAATAGACGTCGGATTCGGCGATGTCGACCGGCAGCCCACCCGCCGCCGACGTCGCGTCGATCGCGATCAACGCATCACCCGACCCGTCGGGGCGCTGCACCGGGACCGCGACACCCGTCGAGGTCTCGTTGTGCGCCCAGCCGATCAGGTCCACCGACGGGTCCGACGTCGGCTCCGGTG
This sequence comes from Mycolicibacterium novocastrense, assembly GCF_001499835.1. NCBI lineage: Bacteria > Bacillati > Actinomycetota > Actinomycetes > Mycobacteriales > Mycobacteriaceae > Mycobacterium > Mycolicibacterium novocastrense. Next base: position 570,959 of record NZ_LQIH01000001.1, on the reverse strand, counting down.
CGCTGCCCGGGTCCGCCTTGACGACGACGGGATCGCCGACGAACGGGTTCTTGGCGACGGCCGAGGCGAATTTCGCGCTGAACTCCCCGTAGGTCAGGTGCAGCGAACGCTTGTCGATCAGGCCGAACGCCGCCGCATCCCAGAACGCGGTGGTGCCGCCGTTGCCGAGGACCACCTCGTAGCCGTCGGGCACCGAGAAGAGCTCGCGCAGCCCGTCGCGCACCCGGCCGACCAGGTTCTTCACCGGCGCCTGGCGATGCGACGTCCCGAACAGGTCGCCGGCGGCGGCCAGCGCCGCCAGCTGTTCGGGCCGAACCTTGGAGGGGCCGCAACCGAAGCGGCCGTCACGCGGTTTGAGGTCGGCGGGGATCGTCAGCTGGCCCATGCGGTCAACACTAATGACCGCGCCGGTGCTCCTGCCGCGGGGATGGAAGGCAAGAGAACTCTAAAAAGTGGGTAAAGAGCCGATATAGAGACCTCGCCGTGTCCATACTGTGACCTGTCGGGGACTGCAGATCGAGCCCAGGGGGGCACGTGGACAGTCGTAGCAGAAGCATCAAGGTGATACCCGCCTGCGCAGCGGCGTTGGCACTGTTCAGCCCGGCACTCGCCGTTCCGGCCCACGCCGACGAAGGCGGCGCGCTGCTGGGTGAGGTCAATGCTGCCCGCGCGGCCAACGGCTGCGGCCCCGTCGCCGCCAACCCGCAGCTGACCGCGGCCGCCGCGCGTCAGGCCAACGACATGCTGGCCAACAACGTGCGCAGCCACACCGGCTCGGACGGGTCGTCCGTCGGTCAACGCATCACCGCCGCCGGCTACACGCAGTACGCGAACGTCGGCGAGATCATCTTCTGGAGCACCGGTGTCAACGGTGTCCCCGCCGCGGCGGTCAACTGGTGGATGAACAGCCCGGGACACCGCGCGATCATCACCGACTGCGGCATGACCGAAGCCGGGTTCTCGGTGGCGCGCGCCGGTAATCGGGCCACCGCAGTGGGCGAGTTCGGCACCAAATAAGCCACACCCTTCCCCTTCCGATGTGTGAGCGCGATCACACGTCGCGCCGCAACAGCCGGTGTGACACATCTCGCTTCGGGGTATGTTCAGTACGTAGTACCTGCGGTACCGTTGTTGGACATCAAAGGCGTGAATGTAAACCTCAAGGGGGAGGTCTGAAGATGGCCCGCACTCGTATGGTCAGGCGTTGGCGTCGCAACATGGAAGTCAGCGACGACGCCGAGTACGTCGACACGCTCATGACGCTGTCCGAGGGTTCGGTGCGGCGGAATTTCAACCCCTACACCGACATCGACTGGGACTCCCCGGAGTTCGCGGTCACCGAAAACGACCCGCGTTGGGTGTTGCCCGCCACTGACCCGCTCGGAGGGCATCCCTGGTATCAGGCCCAGCCGCTGGAGCGGCAGATCGAGATCGGGATGTGGCGGCAGGCCAACGTCGCGAAGGTCGGGCTGCAGTTCGAGATCATCCTCATTCGCGGCCTGACCAACTACGCGTTCTGGGTGCCCAACGGTTCCCCCGAATATCGGTACTGCCTGCACGAGTCGGTCGAAGAGTGCAACCACACGATGATGTTCCAGGAGATGGTCAACCGCATCGGCGCGGACGTGCCGGGCATGCCGCGGATGCTGCGCTGGCTGTCGCCGTTCATCCCGCTGATCGCCGGGCCGCTGCCGATTCCGTTCTTCTTCGGCGTGCTCGCCGGCGAGGAACCGATCGACCACACCCAGAAGAACGTGCTGCGCGAGGGTAAGGACCTGCACCCGATCATGGAGCGGGTGATGGCCATCCACGTCGCCGAGGAAGCCCGCCACATCTCATTCGCCCACGAGTACCTGCGCAAGCGCCTGCCGTATCTGAACCGCCGCCAGCGATTCTGGCTGTCGTGGAACGTGCCGATCATCATGCGGGTGCTGTGCCAGGCGATCATCGTGCCGCCGAGGTCCTTCTGGCGGGAGTTCGACATCCCGCGCTCGGTGCGCAAGGAACTGTTCTTCCGTGCGCCCAAGTCGCGGCAGTTCCTGCGCGACATGTTCGGCGATGTCCGGATGCTGTGTCACGACACCGGGCTGATGAACCCGTTCGCGAAACTCGTTTGGCGGCTCTGCAAGATCGACGGTCCGCCCAGCCGGTACCGCAGCGAACCGGCTCGCCAGCACGTGGTCGCTGCCGCGTAGGGAGCGCCTGTGCCGCATGTGATCACCCAGTCGTGTTGCAGCGACGGGTCCTGTGTCTACGCGTGCCCGGTGAACTGCATCCACCCGACGCCCGACGAACCCGGTTTCGCGACCGCCGAGATGCTCTACATCGATCCGGTGGCGTGTGTGGACTGCGGTGCGTGCGTGTCGGCATGCCCGGTCGGCGCGATATCGCACGATTCGAAGTTGACGCCCGCGCAGCTCCCGTTCGTCGAGTTGAACGCCGCGTTCTACCCCGAACCGGACGGAAAGCTGCCGCCGACGTCGAAGCTGGCACCGGTCATCGAGGCGCCGGTGGTCTATCCCCGCTCAGGCGGACCGCTCACCGTGGCCATCGTCGGATCGGGGCCGGCGGCGATGTACGCCGCCGACGAGCTACTCACCCAAAAAGGCGTGCGGGTCAACGTCTTCGAAAAGCTGCCCACGCCATACGGTTTGGTGCGCGCTGGCGTCGCACCCGACCACCAGAGCACCAAACGCGTGACCAAACTGTTCGACAGAATCGCGGCCCAACCGGGATTCACCTTCTACCTCAACGTCGAGGTGGGCACCGACGTCACCCACGACGAGCTGCTCGAGCACCACCACGCCGTGCTCTATGCGGTCGGGGCGCCCAACGACCGCCGGCTCGACATCGCGGGAATGGACCTGCAGGGCACAGCCACCGCCACCGAATTCGTGGCCTGGTACAACGGCCACCCCGACTTCGACTCGCTGCCAGTCGATTTGAGTCATGAGCGGGTCGTCATCGTCGGCAACGGCAACGTCGCCCTCGATGTCGCGCGAATACTGACCACGCCGCCGGATGTCCTTGCAGGCACCGATATCTCGGATCATGCGCTCGCCGTGCTCCGCGACTCGAAGGTGACCGAGGTGGTGGTCGCGGCGCGGCGCGGGCCGGCCGACTCGGCGTTCACATTGCCCGAGCTGATCGGACTGACCTCGACATGCGAGGTGGTGCTCTCGCCTGAGGACCACGAGTGGGTGGAGCGCGACCTGGCCACCACCGAGGATCGCCTGACCCGCAACAAGTTGGAGGTTTTGAGCAAGCTCGGCGACACGTCGGCACCGGTGAAGCATCCGCGTATCCGGCTGGCCTATCACCTGACGCCGCAGCGCGTCCTCGGCGAGGCCCGCGCCGAGGCGATGGAGTTCACCGTCACCGGAGCCGACGAGGTTCGGCGGTTCGACGCCGGGCTGGTGTTGACCTCGATCGGATACCGCGGCAAGCCGATTCGCGGACTCCCCTTCGACGAGTCGGCGGCCATGGTGCCGAACGACGGCGGCCGCGTCGTCGACCAGCGGTCAGGTGCTCCCGTGCCCGGCAGCTACGTCGCCGGATGGATCAAGCGCGGGCCGACAGGCTTCATCGGCACCAACAAGTCGTGCGCCGCGCAGACCGTTCACAACCTGGTCGCCGATTACAACGACGGCAGGTTGCGCGACCCCGCGCACAAGCCGGCCGCCCTCGACAAGCTGGTTCGCAGCAGGCGACCCGACGTGCTCGACGCCGCGGGGTGGAAGGCGATCGACGCCGCGGAGGTCGCCCGCGGCGGTGACGAACGGCCGCGCGTCAAGTTCACTGCGGTCGCCGACATGTTGACCGCCGCGGCCGACGCGCCGGTGCCGCTCGGCCGGCGCCTACTTGCCGGGCTGCGCCGCTAGCTCCGTCACTGGTGTTGCTTGATCGCCTCGTCGATCTCCTTCTGGCTGACCTCGCGCACCGGTTGGCCCATCGACCACAGGTGTCCGAAGGGGTCCCGGAGCTCGCCGTACCGGTCGCCCCAGAACATGTCGTCGAGCGGCATGACGACCGTCGCGCCGGCGTCGACGGCCTTCTGGAATTTGGTGTCGACATCGTCGACCGTCAAGTGGATGGTCACCGGTGAGCCGCCGAGCGCTTCCGGCGTCACCGACTTGCCGTCGTTCATCTCCGGGAAGTCATCGTTGAGCATCACCAAGGCCCCGTTGATGCGCAGCGCGGCGTGAAACAGTCGTTTGCCGTCGGGTCCGGGTACGCGGCCGAGTTCCTCGGCGTCGAACGCCTTGACGTAGAAGTCGATGGCCGCAGCGCCGTCGCTGACCGTGAGCATGGGCGACACCGCCGGCTGAAAATCGATAGCCATGTGAAAGCTCCTCTCGAATTGGGTTGCGTCCCGCGAACGGGGTCCTCAGTACCGACTTGGTGAGCGCTCCCAAGTCATCGGTACACCGGCCATGCAACCACCGCCCACCGACAAGCACTAAGGGGTTGATCGCACGCATGGCATGAGGGCAATCAACCGCTTAGTGCAACCACCGCCCACCGACAGATCAGACGATCGAGAATGACGGCGGCAGGCTGTCGCGGCCCGTCAGCGCCATCAGCACCGTCTGGCCGTCACCCCCAGCCGCGATGCGCGCCGCCAACACCAACGCCTCCTCCAGCACCGAACCCGGCAGCGTGAACGAAAGACCAACGGCGCGTGCGATATCCAGGCTGTGCACGGCCAGCTCGAAGGTCCGCGTCGGCAGATAGGTCCGCAATCGGATGCCCAGCCCGCCGAGCACCCGAATCATCGGATCGTCCACCGTCTCCAGCCGTGCGAGCGTTCGGGAGACGAGGTCGGCCACGGCGGCCGCCGGGTCGTCACCGAGGTCGCGTCCGGCTTGCCGCCCGCGCTCGGCCACGTCGGCGGGGTCCAAACCCAGCGCCGCCGGGTTCACCCGCGCGTAGTACTCCTGCGGCGTGGCGATGTCCTCACGATCGGCGGGCGTCTCGAGGTAGGTGAGCACCGTGGTCAGCGAGCGCGACGTGTGCCCGACAAGCGAGCGCAGATCCCAGTCGCCCAGACCGGGACCCGACCACGCGTCGGCGGGAATGCGGCCGACCAGGTCCGCGAAACTGTGCGCCGCCGAGGCGAACGTCGTCGTCACGACCGAACGACTTGGTCCCAGCCCTCGACCGACTCGGGGCTGCGCGGCTCCGGGCCGACGTAGATCGCCGACGGACGCACCAGCTTGCCGAGCCGCTTCTGCTCGAGGATGTGCGCACACCATCCGGCGGTGCGCCCGCAGGTGAACATCGCCGGCATCATCTTGGTCGGCACCTGGGCGAAGTCGAGAATCACCGCCGCCCAGAACTCGACGTTGGTCTCGATGGCGCGGTCGGGTCGCCGCTCCCGCAGTTCGGCAAGGGCGGCCTGCTCGAGCGCCGCGGCGACCTCGTAGCGCGGCGCCTCGAGACGCTTGGCCGTCGCGCGCAGCACCCGGGCCCGCGGATCCTCGGCGCGATACACCCGATGCCCGAAGCCCATGAGCTTCTCGTTGCGGTCGAGGATGCCCTTGACGACCGCGCGGGCGTCGCCGGTCTTCTCGGCTTCCTCGATCATCGGGATCACCCGGGCCGGGGCGCCGCCGTGCAGCGGCCCGCTCATCGCGCCGATCGCGCCGGACAGGGCGGCCGCGACGTCGGCGCCGGTCGACGCGATCACGCGGGCGGTGAAGGTCGATGCGTTCATACCGTGCTCGGCGGCGCTGACCCAGTAGGCGTCGATGGCCTCCACATGGCGGGGATCCGGATCACCCTGCCAGCGGGTCATGAATCGCTCTGTCACGGTGGAACATTCGTCGATGGTGCGCTGCGGGACCGCGGGCCGATAGATCCCCCGCGCGGACTGCGCGACGTAGGACAGCGCCATCACCGAGGCCCGGGCGAGGTGCTCGCGGGCGGTCGCGTCGTCGATGTCGAGCAGCGGGGGATAGCCCCATATCGGGGCCAACATCGCCAGACCGGCCTGGACGTCGACGCGCACGTCGCCGCTGTGGATCGGAAGCGGAAACGGTTCAGCGGGCGGCAGACCGTTGCCGAACTTGCCGTCGACCAGCAGCGCCCACACGTCGCTGAAGGTCACCCGCTGGTTGACCAGATCCTCGATGTCGACGCCGCGGTAGCGCAGCGCGCCGCCGTCCTTGTCGGGTTCGGCGATCTCGGAAGTGAAGGCGACGACGCCCTCGAGGCCGGGTACGAAGTCTTCAGGCACCGCGCTCATGGCCAGATTCTCGCACCTGTCGATCGGTGCTCATCTGGCGGTTGCTGACACGACGGTGGCCGGTGTGGGCGTAGCGTTGTCGCGTGGCGGAGGTAGGCCCAGAACGCTTGGCGAGGATGCGGGTGGAATACGGTTCGGCGGAAAAGGACGGCAGTCCCGATCTGGACGTCGATTGGCTGGCGGACGGCTGGGTTACCTTGCTGCGCAAGTGGTTAGCCGACGCCGAGCGCGCCGGTGTCGCCGAACCCAACGCCATGGTCGTCGGCACGGTCGACAGCCGCGGGCGGCCGGTGACCCGGTCGGTGTTGTGCAAGAGCGTCGACGACACGGGCATCACGTTCTACACCAACTACGACTCCGACAAGGGCGAGCAGCTGGCGGCGACGCCGTACGCGTCGGCCACCTTCCCCTGGTATCTGACCGGGCGCCAGGTCCACGTCCGTGGACCGGTGACGAAGGTGTCGGCGGAGGAGACCGCCGAATACTGGTCGAAGCGACCGCGGGGGTCGCAGTTGGGTGCCTGGGCGTCGTACCAGTCGAAACCGATCGCCTCGCGCGCGGCACTGCTGGAGCAACTGGCCGAGGTGACGCGGCGCTTCGAAGCCCACGACACGGTGCCCGTGCCGCCGAATTGGGGTGGCTATCTGATCGCTGCCGACGTCGTCGAGTTCTGGCAGGGCCGGGAGAACCGGGTGCACAACAGGATTCGCATTCAGGACGGCCGCGTCGAGCGGCTGCAGCCCTAGGCGGCGGCGTTCGCTACTGCGAGGCGCGGACCCGAAATGCTCACGTCGAACATGTTTTCGGCGAAGATGAATTCTTAGCTCATCCATAGTTTCGACCGTTAGGATGCGCCTTGTGCCTGACGGTAGGGGGGCGCAGTCCGTCGGGCTGCGCGAGCGCAAGAAGCAGCGCACGCGTGCGACTCTCATCGACGCCGCAGTGGAATTGTGCAACGGACAGGGTTTCGACAACACCACCGTGGAGCAGATCGCCGCGGTGGCCGACGTTTCACCGCGCACCTTCAGCCGGTACTTCCCGACCAAGGACTCCATCGCGCTGGCTCTGGTCGACGAGATCGTCGACGAAGTCGCCCGCGAACTGGACCGCCAGCCCGCCGAGCTGAACCACCTCGAGGCGATCCTGCGCGCCTATGTCGCGATGGGGGAGGCGGCCAAGCACGCGGGACCAGACGATCTGCGGGCCGAACGGGTGTTGTGCATCGCCAGGATCGTCCTGTCGTCGACGACGCTGCGCCAGGTCACCGTCGAGTTCCGGAGCAACGCGCTCGAACAGGCACTCGCCAGGCGCATGAGGGTCGATGTGGCCGACCGCAGGGTGCGCCTGGCATCTGCGACGTGGAGTGCGGTGATCATGACGGCGCTCACCGACGTCGTGCATGTCAACAGCGACTGGTCACGGGTGTCCATAGACGACCTGATCGAGCGCTTGGAGACGGTCTTCGCGGAGTTCACCGGCTTGTTGGGTAATCTGCGGCTGCCCGTCTGAGCAAGTGACCGCCCCCGGCGGGGCACGCCTGCCCGAATGGGACTACCTTTTGTAGGAGCAATGTCCGAATACTCCCAGCAGCGACGAAGGGAACCTCGTGGCCGATAACGCGAAGAGTGGGGAAGGGCAAGCCACCCTCTCCTACCCCGGTGGCACGCTCGACCTTGACATCGTTTCCGCCACCGAAGGCGCTGATGGCATCGCGCTGGGGTCACTTCTGGCCAAGTCCGGCTACACGACGTTCGACGAGGGCTTCGTCAACACCGCATCGACCAAGAGTGCGATCACCTACATCGACGGCGACGCCGGCATCCTGCGCTACCGCGGCTACCCGATCGAGCAGCTCGCCGAGAAGTCGAACTTCATCGAGGTCAGCTACCTGCTCATCTACGGTGAGCTGCCCACCAAGGAACAGCTCGCGGAGTTCACCACCCGGATTCAGCGGCACACGTTGCTGCACGAGGATCTCAAGCGGTTCTTCGACGGCTTTCCGGCCAACGCCCACCCGATGCCGGTGCTGTCGAGCGCGGTCAACGCGCTGTCGACCTACTACGAGGATTCGCTGGATCCGTTCGACGACAACCAGGTCGAGCTGTCGACGATCCGGCTGCTGGCCAAGCTGCCGACCATCGCGGCCTACGCCTACAAGAAGTCCGCGGGCCAGCCGTTCCTGTACCCGGACAACTCGCTGACGCTGGTCGAGAACTTCCTGCGGATGACGTTCGGCTTCCCCGCCGAGCCCTACGAGGTCGATCCCGAGATCGTCCGCGCGCTGGACATGCTGTTCATCCTGCACGCCGACCACGAGCAGAACTGCTCGACGTCGACGGTGCGGCTGGTCGGCTCGTCGCAGGCCAACCTGTTCACGTCGATCTCCGGCGGCATCAACGCGCTGTGGGGCCCGCTGCACGGCGGCGCCAACCAGGCGGTGCTGGAGATGCTGGAGAAGATCCGCCAGGCCGACTTCGACGTCCACGAGTTCATCAAGAAGGTGAAGAACCGCGAGGACGGCGTGAAGCTGATGGGCTTCGGTCACCGGGTCTACAAGAACTACGACCCGCGCGCGCGCATCGTCAAGGAGCAGGCCGACAAGATCCTGGGCAAGCTCGGCGGCGACGACGAGATGCTGGACATCGCACGGACTCTCGAGGAAGCCGCGCTCACCGACGACTTCTTCATCGAGCGCAAGCTCTACCCGAACGTCGACTTCTACACGGGTGTGATCTACCGGGCGATGGGCTTCCCGACGCGCATGTTCACCGTGCTGTTCGCGCTCGGCCGGCTGCCCGGCTGGATCGCGCACTGGCGGGAGATGCACGACGAGGGTAGCGGCAAGATCGGCCGTCCGCGCCAGGTCTACACCGGCTACACCGAGCGCGACTACAAGGACGTCAGCAGCCGCTAGGTCTGTTCGCGCTCTGTGCCGAACGGAAAAGTCGGCTCGGACGGTCCCGGCTCGAACTAGCCAGGACGCAACGCGCTCGTAAAGTATAGGCGGCGGGTGCAACCACCGTTATGAGCTGTCGCTCCGCACACTTCCAGATCTCACGTCATTGTTCCGGCTCAACTCGAGCGCGTGAGGGCATAAGGGATGGCGTCGATGACGTGGTTCAAGGACGACTCACCTAGCCGCGGATATACGGGGATGTACATGGCGTTGGTCTTGACACGCTCGGCGTTGGGACACCACTTCTCGTATTCCGGATAAATCCCCAAACCACAGATAAGCGAAAGGTTGGTCGTGCCGGTGTCGATTCCGCGGCGTGCAAGCGCCTTGCGGAAACGCTCAGGGTCGTCGGCAAACACCACAAATTGCCAATAGACGCTCCGGCCCTGCTTTTCGATTCGCGCGCAAGGTTCACCGAGGTCGATGAGAGGCCGGCGAAGCGCTTCGACATTGGCGATTCGCTTAGCGTCTTCCTTCTCGACCTTGTCCAACATCGCCAAGCCGACCTGTGCCTGAGCGGATGTGTATTGCTCGAAGTATTCCTCAGGCAGCACACTGTCGGCTTTGAGGTTAAGCCGCGCCCCGGTGAGCGCCTGCGCCTTCTCCGGGCTGAACTTTCCCACCACAGCCAGCATGGGGGCCACTGCGGCCGTGAAGATTGGACGACGCGTCGCGAGGTTCGTGATGAGGGCGTCTGTGATCTTCGTCCGGAGACGCGCAGGTGGCGTCGGTTTCAACGAAGCCTGTAGTTCCTCAAGCTGCTCAGCGAGCACCGGGTCGTTCGTCACTGCGAGTCCGCCACCATAGGTGTCGAGTGTCTTCGTCTTCGAACAGGAGTAAATGCCGACATTTCCGAATGTTCCGAGCTTCTTACCGTTCCACGTGGCGTTCAGCGCATGTGAGAAGTCCTCGACGACGAACAGATTGTGTTCGTGGCAGAGGCCAACGAGCAAATCAATATTCGGAACAACGCCGAACAGATATGTAATGAGGATTGCCCGGGTCTTGGGGGAAATCGCTTTCTTGAGTTCATCAGGATCAAAGCAGAGTGTGTCTAGCTCGATATCGACGAAAACGGGTTTCAATCCGAGGTTGATGACGACATCCATCATGGGCTTGATCGTGATGGGTGGCATGATGATTTCAGAACCCGGTTCGAAGTTCTGCGCCCGAAGTGAGAAGTAAAGCGCCGAACGTGCGTACGGAAACGCGCGCGCGCTGCTCACGCCAACATAGCGGGCGAAAGCGGATTCGAACTCAGCGACCTTCTCGGCTTTCCCGCTCGTGGTGATGCCCCGGTTGCGGAACGACGCAAAGTAATTTCGAACGTCGAAAGATATTGGGTGGTAGACGATCGTTCGGGGAATGACCAAGGGATCTCCTCAGCTTTCGAGTGGGGCGGTCTGTGCGATGCGAGACGCGTTGGCCATCGCAAGCAGTGCGACGGTCGTTGCGGGCACGGACGGGAAGACGCTGCTGTCGACGACGTGGATTCGTTGCCATCCCTTCGGGCGTCCGAGTAGGTCGGTGTGAAGCTCGTCGCTCGGGTTCTTCGTCATAGGTAGCGTACCGCCGAAATGCCAGCCAACCGGTTTCAGCGGATCGCCATACATCAATGGGGCCACCGGAAAAACGCCGACCGAGGATAGGAGCCGCGTCAGCCGCCGCGATCCCTTTTTCATGGTCCTCACGAAGGGCATCGAAGGCCGAAGTGTCACCGAAAGCATACTTCGCCCGCCCGCGGGGGCCGGGTGCAGTCGTAGCTCATACGCCCCTGTGACATCGGAGTGGAAATTGCAAAGCGCAACGAGGAGTCGTCCGAGTGCGAGCTTGCGGATTCCGTCGAGAAGGCCCCCAGTCGCCTTGTAACCCAACTTGGCCAAAATGAGTTCGTTGGCCGGGCTGATCTGAGCGTGTATCCAAGTGTTTGATACCGAGGGAAGCTTGAACTCGAAAAAAGCCCCCGAGAGGGTGTTGGCGTTCGGCCACTCGTAGGGCGCGCCTCGAACATTGATCATGGGGACGACGAATCCTTGCGTCGTCTTCATGATCGTAGGACGACCGTAGAGTTTCTTGGACTCGAGAACAAGGCGCGTTGAGTTGAGTGCGCCTGCGGCTACGAAAAGGCGGTTCACTACGACGTTTTCGAGGCCGTCGCTAGTCTCGCAGAGGATGTCGACCTCGCCTTCGCGCTCGGAGAATTCGAGTACCGTTCGGCCAGATCGGTACTCGACTTGCCCGGCTCGGACCATCTTTTCCAGGTCTTGATCAGCCGAATAGATCGAACCGTAGACACATCCCGAAAGGCAGCGTCCGCAATAGACACATCCGGGAGCGTCAGGAGTGTCAGTCGCACGCACCGCGATTCGCGCCTGCCCGAAGGTCACATCGTCGCGTTCACGAAGGAGCCGCGAGCGATCGAGCGTTCTCAGGAAATTTTCAACGATGGGGGAAGGCGCAATCGGTTCAGGATCGCGTCGATAGAGCGGGAACTCCCGCGTCAGTTGGTCGTCGAGTGCGGAGTACGGCAAATCCTGCAGAACGCTCTGGTAGTACGGAGCCAAGTCGCTTGCGCGGAAAGGCCATGCCTGTATATCGCACGATGCTGCGGGAAGCATGGAAGCGCCCCAGATCGTGCTGTAGCCACCACGAGCCATCGAGGGGCTCGGCCCGTCCTCGACCACGTCGAGCGGCGCGTTCACCCTAGATCCGGCATAGGGATAATCCGACCCGAAAGCGAGTCGGAGCACTTTGTCCTTCGAGACGGTCGGGTTGTAAGTGACCACGGCGAGATCTTCGGCGCTCCACTCCCATTTCCGCTGCGTGCTCATTCGCTCGACGACGGCTTGTCGTTCGGGGTCGAGTGTTTCTCCCACGTCGAGAATCACGGGGCGAGCGCCCCGCTGCACGAGCACTTTTGCGACGGCGATACCGGTGTGTCCAGAACCGATGATCGCGACCTTGATCATTGCCAAGGCTCTGTCGAAGAGTCCAGCTTCTTGATATGCCGCGCGGGAATGCCGCCGACCATCGTGCCGGCTGGTACGTCTCGAGACACCACAGCTCCTGCTCCAACCACCGCGTTCTTGCCGACTGTGACCCCGGGCAGGATGGTCGCGCCGATGCAAATCCACGCCCCGTCCTCGATGACGACCGGCTTGGCTCCCATCGGAACGACGCGCTTCACCGCGGTGTCCGAAGGGCTGTCCATATGGGCGGTGATGATGCAACGGTGGGAGATCGTGACGTGATCGCCGATGCTGACGAGATCAGGAAAGTTCGTCTCGAGTTCGATGTCGAAGCCCATGTAGACATCGGAACCGATCTGAATGCCCATTAGCCTGTAGAGGAAGATTCGCCCGGACGTAAATGGGCACAAATTGCCGAGCTTCAGGCAAACGAATCTCCTGAAGAGCAACTTCAGAGCCAGCGATAGACTCATGCGCGAGCCCTCGGGCGCGTCCTCATGGCTGGCATCAGACGGCGCCTGGCCAATGCGTCACTCGGGGGGTCAACCTACGGGGGGTTCGGTCAACCGTGATCTGGGCGAATCCAACGTCTGGGAGCACGACGAAGATGTTACGTACCCGCTTCCGTCACTTCCCAGATTCCGAATACCTTTCGGATACGCCGGCGCACAACGTGATCTCGTAGGCGAGCACCGCAGGGCGCGCTCCGCGAAGCAGGTGAGCCCTGAACCACCTTCGCGGTTGGTCAAGCAAGTGCGCGCGCCAAGGCGCCGAGATGAATGGCAATGCCTACCAACGGACCACACATCAACGCAATCACGGTGCGCGTATCCAGCGCTAACGGCAGCAATAACAAGAAAGTTGACGCCACCGTGGCACCTACCCAACCCATCGAATATGCCCGGTGAAGCGATGCTGCAATCGCAGCAGTACCGGTGAGCGACAGAAATGCTATCACCACGGCCGCGGCCGTCAGCCAGGCCATCAATTGGCCGCTGGCGTAGTAGTCGGGCCCGAATCCGACTCGTAACAGCCAAGGCCCCGCCAACCCCGCCATTGGTATTCCAACGGCTCCAATCCCGGTGATGACAAGCGCCGGTGGGAGTAAACATCGGAGCCCTTCGCTGCGTTGATCGACGAAATGAGCGATCAGGTTGCCCTGCATCGCGTTCAGTGGAAGGAGTAACGGAGCCCGTGTCAAGGTGACCGCCAGAATGAGCACTCCACCCGCCGCGCCCAATTCCTCAGAGGTCGCTTTGAGTAGGACCGGAAAACCCATCAGCATCATCGCGCTGGCACCCGCCGCGGTAATCGAGTGAGCGGCGCCACGAACGAATGTGGCGACGCTTCCGGGCGTGAACTGCCGCGCCACAGCGCGCGCCGAAGGCGAAACGATCAGAAACACGAGCCAAGTCGCGGCTCCTGACGTTATCGCCCACAAGAAACCGCTGAGGCCCCATCCCATCACCACTGCCGCTGCAGCCACACTCAACCGGACGACGGCATCGGCGACCATCAATGCACCATATTGCGACCATCGGTCAAACCCCGCCAGCGCGCCCAACAGGGCCGCTTGTCCGCAGAACCCGGCGATGCCGACGCTCACCAGCCCCACCGACAACCAGCGTTCTTCGCTGAATACGTGAGGCCCCCATAACGGCGAACTACCAGCAATTACTGCAGCCGCGACGACACCGATCAGCGCGGCGGTCCGCAGCGGGTGGGTCCGTGGGCCCGTGATCAATCCGACGGATCGTGCACCACGGACCTCCCGGGTCGTTTCTGGAAGAACACCGTAGGCCACGCCGGTGACTAGACCGAGCGCCCCCCAAAACACTCCGAACAGCGCGAACCGTTCAGGGGAAAGGTCGCGGGCCGCCAGGCAATAAACCGCATAGGAGCAGATAACCGTCAACGCTGTCGACGTACCAACACGGGCGACGCTGCCACGTGCGACTGGCCCTATGGAGGCTGATGCGCCACCGACGTCAGTCATCTATGCCATCGCCCGCGCCGAGTGATGACTTCGGCGTGTACGAATACGGCTGGGTATAAGCCACCATCACCGCTTCTTCTCGCATGCCCGAGTCAACACCGTGGGGTAGGGCATTCACCTGCCGGCCACGCCGTACTTGTTCGCCGGCCACGGCAGTCCGTGATGGGATGCGTGAGAGTAAACCGCGCTGAATGTGTCACTGCCTTGATGGTCATCGAGAATCATGATGACTCCACTGCGCGTCAACTCGCTCGATTAGCGCGCATCCCGCCCGTCCTTAGGCATCGCAACCCTACCGTCCACCAACCTGAAAGAAGTGCTTCGCAACCGGCCGTCAGGACTAGAGCGTGACGGCGATGGTCCGGGTCGCTCCTCGGGTTTTGAATCTGACGCAAATCACTCTTGAGCGGCTTGCCGTCTCGACAGTTGTAGTTTCACAGTTGTTGGGTGAATGAAACCGTCGTCCGGTCAATGAGCGCTCGGCGCAAGGCCATCATCCTGGTGACCTGCTGCCTGAGCCTGCTGATCGTGTCGATGGACGCGACGATCGTCAACGTCGCTATTCCCAACATCCGCGCCGACCTCGATGCCACCGGGTCCCAGCTGCAATGGGTGATCGACATCTACACGCTGGTGCTGGCGTCGTTGCTGCTGTTGTCCGGTGCGGCCGCCGACCGGTTCGGTCGGCGAGGCACATTCCAACTCGGGCTGACGGTGTTCGCGGTCGCGTCGCTGCTGTGCAGCCTGGCGCCGAACATCGAGACGCTGATCGCCGCGCGCTTCCTGCAGGCGATCGGTGGCTCGATGATGAACCCGGTCGCGATGTCGATCATCACGCAGGTGTTCACCGGCCGGGTGGAACGAGCCCGGGCCATCGGCATCTGGGGCGGGGTCGTGGGCATCTCGATGGCCGCGGGGCCGATCGTCGGTGGTGTGCTCATCGAGTGGATCAATTGGCGCGCGGTGTTCTGGATCAATCTGCCGATCTGCGCGTTGGCCATCCTGCTGACCGTCATCTTCGTTCCGAGATCCAAGTCGCTGACGATGCGCGATGTCGATCCGGTCGGACAGGCCCTCGGCATGGCGTTCCTGTTCGGGCTCGTCTTCGTACTCATCGAGGGCCCGGTCATGGGGTGGACAGACGTTCGTACAGTCGCCGTGGCGGTCGGCGCGGTCGCCGCCTTCATCGGCTTCCTGGCTTACGAGGCGCGTCGGCGGGATCCGTTCATCGATCTGAGGTTCTTCCGGAGTATCCCGTTCGCATCGGCGACGATGATCGCGGTGTGCGCGTTCGCGTCGTGGGGTGCCTTCCTGTTCATGATGTCGCTGTATCTGCAGGACGAGCGCGGCTTCTCGGCGTTCCGCACCGGGTTGATCTATCTGCCGATAGCGGTTGGCGCGCTGGTGTTTTCACCGCTATCGGGCCGGATGGTCGGGCGGTTCGGGGCGCGGCCGTCACTGTTGATCGCCGGGACGCTGATCACGGCGGCGACGGTCATGCTCGCTCAGCTGTCGGCGACGACGCCGGTGTGGCAGCTGCTGGTGATCTTCGCGGTCTTCGGTATCGGGTTCTCGATGGTGAATGCGCCGGTGACGAACGCGGCGGTCAGCGGCATGCCGACCGACCGGGCGGGCGCCGCGTCGGCGATCGCGTCGACCAGCAGGCAGGTCGGCGTGAGTATCGGTGTGGCGCTGTGTGGTTCGGTCGCGGGCGGCGCGCTGGCAGCGACGGGTCCCGGCTTCGCGCAGGCCGCCCGACCGCTGTGGCTGATCTGCGCTGTGCTCGGGGTGGTGATCATCGTCCTCGGCTTCTACTCGACCTCCGGTAGGGCGTTGCGGTCGGCCGATCGGCTGGAACCCTTGGTGGCGGCCGATGTCCGGTAATCGAGTGGCTGACGAGGCGTGGCGGGCGATGGCTGCCTTCGTCATCGAGAACCACGACAGCTGGAAGCGGGCGGTCGTCGAGCAGTCCGGTCTGCCGTTCAGCAGGGTGCGCATCTTGCTGCGGTTGAGCCGACGGCCGATGACGGTCAAGGAGTTGGCGCACGCGACGACCATCGACGCGCCGGCCGCCACCGTCGCGGTCAACGACCTGGAAGGGCGCGGGTTGGTGGTGCGTCAGGTGGATCCGGCCAATCGCCGGTGCAAGCGGGTATCGCTCACCGATGCGGGATGCGCCATGGTGGCCAAGATCGACGCGATCGAGGACCCGGCGCCGAAAGCCATGGCGAATCTGGACCAAGCTGATCTCGAGGCGCTTCGTCGCATTGTGACCAAGATGCGCTCTTAGTCCTCCAACACCGCCATCGCGGCATTGTGGCCGCCGATCCCCGATACTCCGCCACCACGACGTGATCCCGACCCGCACAGGAGGATTCGGTCATGCGCGGTCGCCACACCCCACCGTCGAGCCGGAGTGCCGAGTGGCTCGTCGTCCTCGGCGAACGGCCACGCCAGCCCACCGTGAAAAATGTGCCCGCCGGTCATACCGAGCGAGTGTTCGAGGTCGACCGTCGTCTTCGTCTCGATGCACAGCCGGCCCGCCGAGTCCTCCATCAGCACGTCGTGAATGGGTTCGGCCAGAACGGAATTCAATGAATTGAGTACCGCCGATGTCAATGTGTCCCGCATCCGATCGGGGTCACCTGACGACACCAAGTGGTGAGGAGTGTGCAGACCGAAGACCGTCAGCGTCTGCGCACCAGCGGCGCGCAGTTCATCGGACAGAATCGAAGGGTCGGTCAGCGAGTGACAGTAGATCTCGCACGGCAGCGGGTCCGGTACCGCGCCGTCGACCGCGCGCAGATATGCCGAGTCCAACTGGCTGAATGTCTCGTTGATGTGGAACGTCCCACCGAATGCCTGCTCCGGTGTGACGGTCTGGTCGCGCAACCGCGGTAGGCGCCGCAGCATCAGGTTCACCTTGACTTGCGCGCCCGGCGTCGACTCCCGCGGTTGCTCACCCAGCAAGCCCGCCAACACCGTGGGCGTCACGTTGGCCAGTACCACCTCCCCGTGTACGGAGTGGTCGATGCCATCGCAGTGGTACCGCACTTCACCCTCTGGGTCGAGAGCGTATACCTCAGTGCCGCAGGTGAGTTCGGCACCATAGCCGGTCGCGGCGGCAGCCAGCGCACCGGTGACGGCGCCCATCCCGCCGATCGGTACGTCCCAGTCGCCGGTTCCGCCGCCAAGCAGGTGGTAGAGGAAGCAGACGTTCTGAGTCAGCCTCGGGTCATCGAGGCGGGCGAACGTTCCGATCAACGCGTCGGTGGCCATCACACCGCGCACGACGTCGTTGTCGACGGCGGAGGAGATCGCGTGCCCGATCGGCTCGTCGACCATCGATCGCCACGCGGCCTCGTCACCGACGAGACGTCGTGCCTCGTTGCGGCGGCGCAACGGTTCCAGCAGCGTCGGCCACAGCCGTTCGACAACGCCACCACACCGGCGGTAGAACTCGGCGAACCGCGGCCCGTCGTCGGCAGCGTCGATCGCATCGAACGTCGACGTCGGGCCGATCAGCAGTCCGGTGCGTCCGCCGGCCGCCGGATCGGGGGTGTATGACGAGTAGCGGCGGCGCTGCAAGCGCACCCGCGCGCCGAGGTCGTCGATGATCCGTCGGGGCAACAGGCTGACGAGGTAGGAGTACCGCGACAGTCTGGCGTCAACTCCTTCAAAGGCGTGCGCGGATACCGCTGCGCCACCGACATGGTCCAGGCGTTCCAACACCCGTACCCGACGACCCGCCTTGGCCAGATACGCGGCCGCGACCAGGCCGTTGTGCCCACCGCCGATGACGACGGCGTCGTATGTCGCCGCCGGAGCGGTCCCGGCGGCGTAACGCGAACTCAGTTGAGGTAGCCCTCGACCTCGTCCGGCGGACGCACCTCGGCTTCGCGCGGGTCGCCGCCGGTCTCCCGAAGAGCCCGGCGCTGCCGCAACAGATCCCAGCACTGGTCGAGCTGCACCTCGACGGCCTTGAGCCGACGATGCTCCTCGGACTCGTCGATCTCGCGGTTCTGAAGCTTGGCCCGCAGATCCTGCTCCTCGGCGACCAGCATGTTGACCTGGTCGAGAATGTCTTGGTCTTTGGTCACAGCACCAGTCTGCCCGACTACGGTGAGTGCGTGACTTCAAGTTCAGGGCAGAAGCCCGAGATCGAATTCCCCGACGGACCTCCGCCCACCGAGTTGGTGATCACGGACCTGGTCGTCGGCGAGGGAGCTGAAGCGGTGCCGGGCGGCAATGTCGAGGTGCACTACGTCGGCGTGGAATATGACACCGGCGAGGAATTCGACAGCTCGTGGAACCGTGGCGAGTCGATCGAGTTTCCGCTGCGCGGACTGATCCAGGGCTGGCAGGACGGCATTCCGGGCATGAAGGTGGGCGGTCGTCGACAGCTCGTCATCCCGCCGGAGCAGGCCTACGGCCCCGCCGGCGGCGGGCATCGGTTGTCCGGCAAGACGCTGATATTTGTCATCGACCTGTTGGCTACGCGCTAGCTCATTGATGGCCGGGCAGGCGCAGCAGCAGTCGAGCGCCACCGAGCGGGCTTTCCTCCAAAGAGACTGTGCCGCCGTGCAGTTCGGCCTGCTGCGCCACCAGTGCCAGGCCGAGCCCCGAGCCCGAAACCGACGCCGTCGATCCGCGAGAGAAGCGTTCGAACACGATCGAGCGCTCCTCCTCGGGGATGCCGACGCCGTCGTCATCGATCGCGATCTCCACGCCCGCTCGTGAGCTGACCGCCGATAGCTGAACGCGCGTCGCGCCGCCGTGTTTCACCGCGTTGGCGATCGCGTTGTCGACCGCCAACCGCAGACCCGCGGGCAGGCCCACGATGATCACCGTCGGTGCAGGCACCAACGACACCTCCAGGTCCGGGTAGACCCGCATCGCATCGTGGGCGGCGCGGTCCAGCAACTCCGTGATGTCGACGGGCACGTGGTCGTCGGCGGTCGACAGCTCACCCTGCGCCAGCCGTTCCAGCGCGCCGAGTGTCGCCTCGATGCGCGACTGCGTGCGGATCACGTCGTTGACCACCTCTTTGCGTTGGTCCTCTGGCAGGTCGAGGGTGGACAGCACCTCGAGGTTGGTCCGCATCGCAGTCAACGGCGTGCGCAGTTCGTGGGCGGAGACCGAGGCGAAGTCGCGCGCCGAGGCCAGCGCGGCCTTGGTCCGGTCCTGTTCCTTCCACACGCGTTCGACCAGGCCCTTCACCGCCTCGGCGATCTCGACGGCCTCGGTGGCGCCGCGCACCTCGACGTCGGGGTCCTCGTCGCCGGCGTCGATCTGACGGGTTTGTTGCGCCAGGCTCTTGAGCGGGCGCACCGCGAACGCGGCCAGCACCCAGCCGAACACCGAGGCGGCGCCGACGGCGAACACGCAGATGATGATCACCCGTCGGTGCAGGTTGTTGGTGTCGGCGATGGTGGCGTCGTAGGTGGCGCCGACGGCCACCGACATCGGCCCGGGGTAGTAGGGGATGTCGACGGTGCGCACGCGGTAGCGCACGCCGTCGACGTAGGTGTCGGCGTATCCGGGTTCGAGCTGGGGGAGGACGACATTGGAGTTGGACGTCACCTCGTCACCGCGGTGCACGGTGATGACCGCGTCCTGGTTGGTCGGTGACTTCGGAATCTCGTCCAGACCCCGCGGCAGGAACGGAATCGCGAAGCCGGCGGCCTCGTCGAGCCGGCGGTCGAGGCGCTCCTTGCGGTCATTGGTAATGCCGACCCAGACGACCGTTCCCACGATGACGACGACGATCGCCGCGCCGATCGCGGTGGCCAGCGCGACGCGGGTGCGCAGTGAGGGAGTTCGGCGGAAGATCCGCGAGAGCACAGACATCACTGCGTCCGCAGGACGAACCCCACTCCGCGAACGGTGTGCAGGAGCCGGGGAGCGCCGCCCGCTTCGAGCTTGCGGCGCAGGTAGCCGATGAAGACGTCGACGACGTTGGTGTCCGCGGCGAAGTCGTAGCCCCAGACGAGCTCGAGCAGCTGTGCGCGCGAGAGCACGGCGGTCTTGTGCTCGGCCAGCACCGCGAGTAGGTCGAATTCGCGTTTGGTCAGGTCGACGTCGACGCCGTTGACGCGGGCGCGACGGCCCGGGATGTCGACTTCCAGAGGTCCGACCTGGATGGTTTCCGAGGAGAAGGTCGCGGTGGACCCGCGCCTGCGCAGCAGCGCCTTCACCCGGGCCACCAGTTCCTGCAGCACGAACGGTTTGACCAGGTAGTCGTCAGCTCCGGCCTCCAGGCCGGCGACACGGTCGTCGACCGAGCTGCGCGCGGAGAGCACGCATACCGGTACGTCGTTGTCCATTGCGCGCAGCGCCGTGACCACACTGACTCCGTCGAGCACGGGCATGTTGATGTCCAGGACGATCGCGTCCGGTCGGGTCTCGGTGGCGCTGCGCAGCGCCTCCGCGCCGTCGACTGCGGTGGCCACGTCGAACCCGGACAGCCGCAGGCCGCGCTCGAGCGAGGCCAGCACATCGGGATCGTCGTCGACCACGAGAACCCGGGGTGAGGCTCCGCCACTGTCTGTACCACTGGCCATGTAGCCAATCTTGCCTGACGGACGGCCCCAATCGGGGGAGGCCGTGCGAACAGGAGGGCGGAGGCGGTCGGCTCTCAACGCAGTTCGGTGACCTCGACGTTGCCGTTCTCCGAGCGGGCTGTCACCGTGGGGGCGTCTGAATTGGGGGTTTGCGGCACGGTCACCAGGGTTCCGCGATCAGATTCGGCGCGTACCCAGTACGGCTCAGGGCCGGGCAGCTGCACCGTCACGTCTCCTCCGGCATTCGCTTCCGTGCTGCGGGGCGACAGTCGGAATTGAGCCGAGATGCTACCGACCTCGGTTGTTGCTCTAAATGATTCACTGACGGCGATCCCGTTACTGGTGCTGATGTCACCGCGGCCGACTTCAACGTCGATTTCGCGAGCTGAGCCGCCGAGTGTGACGGCGCCTCGCTCGGTCTTGACGACCAAACGGTCGAGAGTGGCATCGGCTGACAGCGAGCCGGCTTGCTGGTTAACGGTTATGCTCAGCTGTTTCGCAACATTCGGCGGGAGAACGACATTGATATCTCCGGCGCCGTTGAAGCCCAAGAACCCATAGCCCCCGTCTGCGAGCGACACACGGCTGTCGGTCCCCTCATCCGCGACCGTTAGTTGCACACCGTCGTTTCTCGTGGCGAGGCGCATGTCGATGCGGGGGGTGGCCGCGTCAGCGTCGGCGACAAGGTGAATGTTCACCGGAACATCTCCGGTGTCGATGGTCAGCGCCGTCAAGTCGGCTGGGAGCACCTGAGTGTCGCTGACGACGCGGGTTCCTCCCAGCCCGATCGCGACAGCACCGAGACCACCGACCACGCTGAGGCACACGCAGGCTGCGATGACGACACACGCGACGCGTATCGCGCGAAGAAGGCGAGCGGACTCTACAAGCGGCGGTCGAGCTGACACCGGATTGTGTGATCCCTCCTCTGTGGGGGCGTTCAGCCGCACTGAGCGACGGTTGCGATGCTGCTCAAGGATGCTCATCGCCATCGAGGTGGACGACGGCGCGCTTTAGCAACAGCACAACGTCTGCCTGAGTGGTGTGCACATCGTCGTTGTAGGCGTGCAAGTCGAGCCATCCGGGAACGGCCGAGGCATTTGCCAGTCGCAGCAACAGGTCCTCTACGCGGTCCGCCTGCTCATGAACCGCGCCCGCCTGGTTGAGGTGCCAATAACCGGCAGCCGTACGCACCGCGCCCTCCAGGCAGAAACTGCATGGCGTAGCACCGGGTTCCGTGCGCACCCGGTAGCCTCCTGCGCCGACGTGTTCGGTGTACACGGTCACCCACTCGCCTGGAGAGCCAACGACCGGTTGCACCTCACGGCCGTTGGCATCGCGGCAGTAGGTGCCCTGCGCCCAGCCGCCGTCACTTTCGATGAGCGCTAATGCGCCCTCCACGACTTCCCGGTCTGTCTTAATTGTCCTCATGGTGATCGGTCCTTTCGATTACGACTCGAGGTAGCGGAGCACGGCGAGGACACGGCGGTTTTCGGTGTCATCGGGCGCGAGCCCCAACTTGGTGAAGATGGAAGCGATGTGCTTTTCGGCCGACCCGGTCGACATGTACAGGGTCGAGGCGATCGCAGAATTGGTCTTACCTTCGGCCATCAGCTGCAGCACTTCCCGCTCGCGTGGCGTGAGTTCATCGAGTGCGCTGCGGCGGTGCGATCGCGCGAGGATCTGTGAGACCACTTCGGGATCGAGCACGGTACCGCCGGTTCCAACGACCGTGACCGCCTCGAGGAATGCGGGTACGTCGGCGACGCGGTCCTTGAGCAGGTAGCCGAAGCCGCGGGTATCCGAGCTGATGAGGTCGGATGCGTAACGCTCCTCGACGTAGTGGGACAGCACGAGCACCGGTGACTCGGGGTTCTCGTCGCGCAAGAGGGCCGCGGCCCGAATGCCCTCGTCGGTGAAGGTCGGTGGCATCCGTACGTCGACGATGACGAGGTCGGGATCGGTCTCCTTGACCAGACCCAGCAGGTCCGTGGCATCCCCAACGCTCGCTACCACCTGGTGTTCGGCGTCGGTGAGAATGCGTTCGACACCGGCACGAAGTAATGCTGAATCCTCGGCGATCACGATGCGCATGGCAGCACCGCTGTAATGGTCGTGGGCCCGGAGTCAGGACTGGACACAGTGAAAGTGCCTCGGGCGGCACGCACCCGATCCGCTAGACCGCGGAGGCCGGTGGCGGTCTCGCTGCTGGTGATGCGTGCGCCACCGCGACCATCGTCGAAAACCGAGACGTGAAGCGTGTTTTCCGGCTCGTCGAGTCTCACCCTCACCTCGGCCCGAGATGCCTGAGCATGCTTCGCCACATTGGTGAGTGCCTCGGCGACGAGGAAATAAGCAACGGATTCGGTCTCGTGTGGGACTCGTCTGGGCAAGTCGATGTCCAGCGTGGTCGGTACAGCGGCGCGATGTACCACCGCGGAGAGGGCAGCATCCAAGCCGCGATCGCGAAGGATCGTCGGCGCTATGCCTCGTACGACGTTACGCAGTTCCACGAGGGCGGTCTTGGCGTCCTCATGTGCCTCGACGATCAGCGCTTTGGCGGCAGACGGGTCGGTGTCGAGCTTGGTTTGAGCAAGTCCGATTGTCATGGCCAGCGATACGAGTCGCGGCTGAACACTGTCGTGGAGGTCGCGTTCGATGCGGTTCCGCTCGGTGTGCGCCGACGACACAGCGCCGAGCCTGGCGTCGGCCAGTGCGTCCACCTCGTGCTGCAGCATCGCTGCCGGCGATTGCGATAGCAGCCAGCGATCGATTCTGGCATCGAGAAGCGGTGCGAAGACCACGATGGCTACTGCAGCGATCAACGCGACCACCGCCAATGGCCAGGTGAGAGAGGGCGGAAGGAACGAGAGTCCGGCGTCGTCGTCGCTGCGGCTTACGGCGATCGTCGCGGCCGGCGCCAGGAAAGCGAACGCCAGTAAGACGAGTGCCAAGCCGCCAGCGGCGATGTCATAGCCCGTCCGGATGAAGTGGTGTGTGCAGCCTTTCCAGAACCGCGTGCTCGTAATATCCAGCCATAGCTGGTGCAGCCAACGCCGAACACCGCTGTAAGGCGAGTTTTTGCGGGGTGGGACTGGGATGCTCATGCCGAAAACAGCCTGGCTACGTAGTCGCTCAAGCCATTCGACACCACGCATCAAGTAGACGAAGACGATCACTGCCAGCACGGATCCGAGGACCGAAGGGATGAACACGACGGCGGCGATTGCGACCGCGATCGGCACCCACAGCCAGAAGATGCCGAGCACCGCGCCCGTGATCAGCGACGCGCTGGGAACGACCCCGAGGTGTCGATGCCGATACGCGGGTGGCTGTATCGTGCCAGCCACAACCGGCGCGACCTCCTGATCCATCACTGCAGCAACCACTACTTCAACGTACGGAAAGCCGGGGCGGCCCAAAATGCCGTTTTCCGGACAAGGTAAGGGGGGTTAACCCCCTCTCGGCCGTAAGAGCCAAAGGGGTCGATAAACCGGCTGGATCGTGCCGCGCGGAGTCTATTCCTAAGCGGACCTAGGGCGAGCATCATCGACAGAAGAGTAGGGCCTAGCGGACTTTTTTAGTCCGCTAGGCCCTACGACGGCTGGGGTGGTCTGACTAGACCTCGTTCAACCGAGGTTTGAACGCAGCCTGGCAGCAGTGTCGTCAGTAGTTGACGCAGCTGGTCATCATCTGCTGGAAGACCGGCATGGCCTGATCAATGCCCGGATTGTTCTTGATTTGGTTCAGAAGCGACTCGCGCTCAGCCGGTGAGGACGCGAAGTAGATACGCAGGAACTCCAGGTTCGGCGGCGATTGGTTCAAGTACTGCGCAGCCGTCGGATTCTCCGCGTTCACGGCAGCGATCGCTTGGTCGTACGTGCAGGTTGTGTTGATCATGGGCCCGATATCCGGCTGAGCAGCCGCGATTCCGGCTCCAGCCATGGCCGACAACGCCAACCCCCCAAAAGCGGCAGCCATTTTCGTTACGGACAAATTAATCATGTCTGAGTCCCTCCCTGGACGATTACCCAACCCGATTTGAACACTACCAAGATTTGCTCTGCGCATACTTGGCAGGGCATATACCACCATTTCGTCCCGGTCAAACCGCGCGTTACATGAACACTAGCGGCCCTCGCAGGGGCCTGCGCCAACTGCTCTGGCCAACAAGGCGCGGTGCTCCCCCGAGTTCCATGAAAGTCTGCCGGTCGGCGCGGGTATCCGCGCTTGCCGGTGGGGTGAGTTCGAGTAGCGCGTGAATGTCGTTCGGATACAAGGTAACTCTCTCCGAGCGTGGTCAACGCCATGGTTATGGCAATGAGCTCGCGCAGCCGTGGAAGCGAGTGGTGCGTGAGTCCACCTCTCCTGGGGGATAACCTCCGTAACATTTTGTTTCCTTCCAGGTGAAGGGCAGGAAAGGTAGACTCCCCGGCCTCGCTTTAATTGTGTTATCCGCGATTTGCGGGATGGTCGTCAGTTTCGTATCGTGCGTTCGCGCACTCGTGTGTGTTCCGATCTCATATCGCCTTGGGAACGGCCTGATCTAGGGGGACAACTGCATGGTTTACTCGTCAGGACCGCGGTGCGCTGCACGAGGTGCCCATGTTTGCGGTGCACGATGTGCGCCGAGCTCGCGACGTCCCCTGCATCGAGGGGACCGTTTCTTGCGCGGCGTGTCCGGTGTGTAGTTGCATGGTCGCCGATACGGGGCCGAGCGTGGAACTAGGTGGAGGGAGTCTACGATTTTCGGGCTTCTGAAGCGGGTGTGGATTCCGCTGGTGATAGTGGTCGTGGCGGTCGCCGGTGGGTTCACGGTGTCGCGCCTACACGGCATGTTCGCATCGGAGCAGCGACCCTCGTACACCGATACCGAAGCGGCTAACACCAAACCGTACGACCCCAAACGCCTTACGTATGAGGTCTTCGGCCCTCCTGGCACCACCGCCACAATCAGTTACTTCGACGCTGAATTCAATCCGAAGACCGTGCGGGGTGCCTCCCTTCCATGGTCGTTGCAGTTCGACATCGGCAACGCTACGGCGGTGGCGAGCCTTGTGACACAGGGTGATTCAGACAGCATCGGTTGCCGCATCCTCATCGACGGCGAGGTCAAGGCAGAAAAGATTTCTAACCAAACGAATGCTTTCGCATCGTGTCTGATCCAGGCCGCATGATGAACAAACCTGCCGGTAGCCCGTCGCACCAGGCCACACGGCGACCATTCATTGCACGGACGATCCGGCGATTTTCGGTTCTCGTCATTCTCGCGTGGTTGGCTATCACCGTCGTTGTCACTCTCTTCGTCCCGCCGTTGGAGGTAGTAGAGAGAGAAAAGTCAGTTCCCCTGGTCGTAAGTGACGCGCCCTCTTATCAGGCCGCGATTCGCATGGGGGAGTTGTTCGAGACATCGAATTCGGAGAGTCTCGCGATTGTTGTCTTAGAGGGTCAGCAACCTCTGAACGAGAACGCGCGGGATTATTATTCTGAATTGATTCGGCGCATGAAGGCCGATTCAAAACACGTGCAGCATGTCCAGGATTTCTGGGGGGATCCGCTCACTGCAGGCGCCGCCCAGAGCGAAGACGGCAAGGCAGTTTACGTACAGGTTAATCTCTTCGGCGTCACAGGTTCGGCTGAAGGTAATGAGTCAGTCGCAGCCCTTGAGGACATCGTCAACGGGCTCCCTGCGCCGCCGGGCGTGGCGACCTATGTAACCGGGCCGTCGCCGATTGTCGCCGACATCGGAAAGAGTGGCAACAGAACGGTCATTCTGATCACTGTCGTGACATTCGCGGTGATCTTCTTCATGCTGCTGCTGGTTTACCGTTCCGTCATCACCGTCATTCTTTTATTGCTGATGGTCGGTATACAATTGCAGGTCGCGCGGGGCGTCGTTGCATTTCTGGGACTTCACGAGCTCGTCGGACTCACTACTTACGTCGTCAATCTAATTGTCTCCGTCGGTATTGCCGCAGGGACCGATTACGGGATTTTCTTCACCGGTAGATATCAAGAGGCGAGGCAAGCGGGCGAAGACAAAGAATCCGCGTATTACACGTGTTACCGCAGTGTCGGGAAGGTCGTGCTGGCGTCGGGGTTGACCATCGCTGGAGCAATTGCCTGCCTCAGTTTTACGCGTCTGCCGTTCTTTCAGCCGCTGGGTAGCGCTGGCGCTTTGGGAATCTTAGTCGCCGTCGCCGTAGCCCTGACGCTCATTCCCGCCGTAATAGCGGTTGGGAGCCGAATTGGTCTTTTCGAGCCGCGGCGACTGATCGTTACTCGTCGCTGGCGTCGAGTAGGCACCGCAGTCGTTCGGTGGCCGGCGCCTATCCTCGCCGCTACCTTGGCGATCTCGCTCATCGGGCTACTGACACTGCCGGGCTACAACCCGAGCTATAACGATCAGGAGTTCATCCCGAAAGACATTCCCGCGAACCAGGGGTATGAGGCTGCGGCCCGACACTTTCCGGAATCGCGTCTCGCCGCACCCGACATTTTGATGATCGAGGCCGATCACGATCTGCGGAATCCGGCTGACATGTTGATCCTCAATAAACTCGCCAAAGCGGTTTTCGCCGTCCCCGGAGTCGCGGACGTACAGTCGATCACTCGGCCGGAGGGCACTCAGATCCCCCATACCACGATTCCGTGGATACTCAGCATGTCGCAGGGCAGTCAGGTCCTTCAGATGCCCTTACAGAAGGATCGAATGGACGACATGCTCGAGCAAGCCAACGAAATGGCTAACACCATCGGCATCATGCAGCGCATGTATGCGCTGATGCAACAGATGGTGGCGACGACGCAGAGTATGGTCGCGACCACACACGAGTTGGAAGACGTTACGAACGAACTTCGGGATTCAATCGCTAATTTCGACGACTTCTTCCGCCCAATTCGTAATTATCTTTACTGGGAACCACACTGCTTCAACATTCCGATCTGTTGGTCGTTGAGAACTCTCTTCGACGCCTTGGATGGCGTGGACGAAGTAACTGTGAAAATGCGAGACCTGGTGAAAAATCTCGACCAGTTGAATCTCCTCCTTCCACGGATGCTCGCAGAATTCCCGCAGATGATCGCGACCATGGAGAGCACACGGACGATGATGCTCACCATGCACAGCACGATGTCCGGCACGATCGGCGCCATGGAGGAGTCGAGTGAGACTGCGACTGCCATGGGTAAGGCATTCGACGCTGCCAAGAATGACGACTCTTTTTACTTACCCCCCGAAATCTTCGAGAACGAAGACTTCAAACGCGTGATGGACATCTTCTTGTCGCCAGACGGGAAGGCCGCACGCATGCTCATCTCGCAGAAGGGTGACCCCGCGACCCCAGAGGGCATCGGGCGTGTGGAACCAATCAAGGTCGCAGCCGAGGAAGCGCTCAAGGGAACGCCTCTAGAAAGCGCGAACATCTATATGGGGGGCACGGCCGCGATAGTCAAAGATCTGGTCGACGGTTCCAGGTACGACCTGCTGATTGCGGCGGTATCCGCAGCGTGTCTCGTTTTCATAATCATGCTCCTCATGACGCGAAGCCTCATCGCCGCAATGGTAATTGTCGGTACGGTCGCGCTATCTCTGGGCGCATCCTTCGGATTGTCAGTGCTTTTCTGGCAGCACCTTCTCGGCATCCAGATCAACTGGGTGGTGCTGGCGATGTCCGTGATCGTCCTTTTGGCGGTCGGATCCGATTACAACTTGATGTTGGTCTCCCGAATGCGAGAAGAAATCGCCGCGGGACTGAACACGGGCATCATCCGGGCAATGGGCGGCACCGGCAAGGTGGTAACGGCGGCCGGTTTGGTCTTCGCAGCGACCATGGCGTCGATGGTGGTGAGCGACCTGCTGACGATCGGCCAGGTCGGTATGACCATCGGTCTGGGCCTACTGTTTGACACTTTGGTTGTCCGTGCATTCATGACGCCGTCAATCGCTGCGCTCCTCGGCCGATGGTTCTGGTGGCCGATGAGGGTCCGTCAACGCCCCGCCAGCGCCTTGCTCCGGTCGGTCGGACCCCGCCCGCTGGTACGTTCGCTGCTGCTTAGGAACGACTAGCGCGATTCCATGAGCAACGAACGCACTCGGCCGCCCCTTATCCCGCGGGCGATACGCAAATTCCCCGGATTAATCATTCTGGCGTGGCTACTCCTTATCATCGTCACCACATTGGCGGCGGTGAACGGAAATTGGGGATCAGTCATCCCGGCGTTGGAGAAAGTCGGTCGACAGCAGTCCGTTTCAGTGATGCCCAAGGATGCGCCGTCAGTACAGGCCATGACGCGAATGGGCGAGGTTTTCGGGGAGTCACACTCGGACAGCTTCGCGATGATCGTTCTCGAGGGGCAAGAACCCCTGGGCGAGGAAGCACGGCAGTACTACGCCGGACTGATACGCGACCTCAGAAATGATCCGAAGCATGTCGAGCACGTGCAGGATTTGTGGGGTGATCGACTTACGGCGTCGAGCGTCCAAAGTCCTGATGGCAAATCAACATACGTGCAATTGAACTTGGTCGGCGACCAAGGCACGTTCGTTGGGGAAGAATCAGTTAATGCGGTTCGAGAAATAGTCGATCGCACAACGCCTCCTCCCGGCGTCGAAGTGTATCTCACGGGGGCTGCCCCTCTAGCCTCCGATATGCAACGTGCCGGCGATCACTCGATATTGAAAATCACCGCGGTTACCGTGGTGATCATTTTCACCGTTCTCATGCTGGTGTACCGATCGATTGTCACCGTAATTCTTCTATTGGTGATGGTCGGTGTCGAACTAGCAGCGGCGCGAGGCGTCGTGGCTTTCCTCGGCAACAGCGAAATTTTTGTATTGTCCACTTTCGCCGTCAATATGCTGGTCTTCCTAGCCATTGCCGCGGGGACCGACTACGGCATATTCTTCTTTGGGCGATATCAGGAGGCGCGTTCCGCCGGCGAGAACCGGGAGATGGCCTACTACACCACGTATCGCAGTGTCGCTCCGGTGGTATTGGCGTCCGGTACGACGATCGCCGGCGCCCTGTTCTGTCTGAGCTTCACGCGCCTGCCGTACTTCCAAACCATGGGTATCCCGTGTGCTGTAGGCATGCTTGTCGCAGTAGCCGTTGCAGTGACCGTGGTTCCCGCGGGGATCTCGATTGCTAGTCGCTTCGGGCTTCTAGAACCGAAACGCAAAATGCGGACTGGACGTTGGCGTGGGCTCGGCACGGCTATCGTCCGGTGGCCGGCTCCTGTTCTCGCAGCGACCTGCGCCGTGACTTTGGTCAGTCTGCTCACCCTCCCGGGTTACACTACGAGCTACGACGACCGGTTATATGTTCCGGACGACATCCCCGCCAACGCGGGATACGTCGCGGCCGAACGACATTTCTCTCAGACGCGGCTCATGCCGGATATCTTGACGGTCGAGTCGAATCACGACCTGCGTAATCCTGCAGATTTTCTGATACTCAACAAAGTGGCCAAAGCGGTTTTCCGCGTGCCTGGTGTGTCCCGGGTGCAAGGTATTACACGGCCCGAAGGCACGCCCATCGAACACACCTCGATACCGTTCCTAATGAGTCTTCAGACCGTGGGCCAGGTGCAGATGATGGAATTCCAGAAGCTGCGTATAGATGACATGCTGAAGCAGGCTGACGACCTGACCCGCATGATCAACATCACCGAAAGACAGTATAAGGTGATGCAGGAAATGGTCGATGTGACGCATCGCATGACTGTACAGACGCACGAATTGAAGGTCGTATTAGACGAGTTGCGCGATCGGATCGCTGATTTCGATGATTTCTGGAGACCTTTGCGCAATTATCTTTATTGGGAGCCGCACTGCTTCAATATCCCGATATGTTGGGCTATTCGCGGAGTCTTTGACACTCTGGATGGTGTTGATTCGATAAGTCTCAAGATGGACGACCTTCTCGAAGATCTCGACACGGTCGACAGGATCATGCCGCAGATCCTCGAGTTGATGCCGAAAATGATCGAGTTCCAGAAGTACATGCGGACAATGATGCTGACAATGCACAGCACAATGTCGGGCTACTTCGCCGGAATGGACGAAACAACGAAGAATGTCGCGGCCTTGGGTCAGGCATTCGACGCTGCCCAGAACGATGATTCGTTCTTCTTGCCGCCCGAAGTATTCGATAATCCGGACTTCAAACGCGCGATGACTTCTTTCTTGTCTCCGGATGGCAGGGCGGCAAGATTCATCATCTCGCACCGCGGCGATCCCGCGACACCTGAAGGTATAGCGCGAGTAGATCAGATAAAGCATGCGGCGGAGGAAGCCTTGAAGGGCACACCCCTCAGAGACGCCGAAATCTATATGGCTGGGGCTGCATCGACCGCCAAGGACTGGAGCGACGGCTCTACATACGATCTATGGATTGCGGGAATTGCGGCCATTTGCCTTGTCTTCACCATCATGCTCATTGTTACCCGAGGCTTCATTGCCGCGCTCGTAATCGTTGGCACGGTCGCGCTTTCGCTAGGCGCATCATTTGGCGTGTCCGTGCTGCTATGGCAGTACATTCTAGGGATCAGCTTGCACTGGATGGTGCTCGCGATGACCGTGATCATCCTCTTGGCCGTGGGGTCCGACTACAACTTGCTGTTGGTTTCGCGCATAAAAGAGGAGATCGGTGCGGGCATCAATACCGGCATCATCCGGGCAATGGGGGGTACCGGGAAGGTCGTTACGACGGCGGGCTTGGTATTCGCCGCCACGATGGCGTCAATGGTGGTCAGCGATCTGCTGATCATCGGTCAGATCGGTACCACCATCGCGCTGGGGCTGATGTTCGACACGTTGATCGTCCGAGCGTTCATGACACCCTCGATCGCTGCACTTCTCGGGCGGTGGTTCTGGTGGCCGCAACGGGTCCGTCCTCGCCCCGCGAGCACCATGCTCCGATCGGTAGGACCGAGGCCTCTGGTCCGATCGCTGCTGCTCGGTGAGGGACGCGACGAAGGCGACGATGCGCCGACCACGGAGATACCTAGGCCGCCGATCTAGCTCGATCACCCGACCCCGGTTGTTTCGGCCGAGGGACGATGAAGCCTCCGCTTCGGTATGAGGAAAGGCCATTTCTCAGGTGGTGACCACGGCGCGTGATATTGACGCGTGTGACGGCACAATGCCGTAGCATTCGAGTGTTTTCTACTATCCTGATCTTGATCTAGCAGGATTTGACCAAACGGGGGACAACTAAAGGTTGACAGACGCACCGGCAGCCGGCGTACGCGGTTTAGGCGAACCTGACGAGCGGGAGGTAGCTGCTACCGCCGCGCGGAGTGATAACGGGGGAGCCACCAGGTTCGCTTCGCGGCCAACCAAAGCGGGGTTCCGCACAGACATCGAAGGCTTGCGTGCGGTCGCCGTGGTCGCGGTAGTCCTTTTCCACGCGTCCATCCCGGGAATTGACGGCGGATACGTCGGTGTGGACGTCTTCTTTGTAATCTCTGGATTCCTCATCACGGGATTGCTCTGGCGCGAGCTCGGGAGTACCGGCACTGTTCGCCTGCGTCGGTTTTTCGGTGCTAGAGCCCGCCGATTGCTGCCGGCATCGGCTTTGGTCGGGATCGTTACAACGCTCAGCTCGGCGATCCTCTTGCCGCCGCTGCTTGCCGACGCCATCTACATCGATGGCATCGCCAGTGCGCTATACATCAGCAATTTTTGGTTCTTCCTCCAAGCCAGCGACTACTTCGCCAGTGAAACGGACCCGTCCCCATTTCTTCACTACTGGTCCCTTGGTGTGGAGGAACAGTTCTATCTGGTATGGCCAGCGATCATTATTTGCACTGCTTGGGTCGTTCGACGTATACGCCGGCTGAATACCAGCCAAGTCAGTACGGCCAAGACGCCATACATCGTCTTACTTGCAGTTGTTGGGGCGGCCTCGTTGGCGGGGTCAATTGTGGTCACGCGCATCTGGCCCACGGCGGCGTTTTACCTACTACCGATGCGTGCGTGGGAATTGGCTGTTGGAGGCTTGGTCGCCCTCACAGTGGCCCAATGGCGCCGACTGCCGCTTCGTGTTGCTGCATTGGCGGGATGGTTTGGCATAGCGATTACTTTGTTCGCCTGTAATCGGTTCGACGCAGCGACTCCGTTCCCCGGCGCCGCCGCGCTGATTCCGGTGCTTGGCACGGCACTGGTAATCGGGGCGGGATGCGCCGCATCCGACCGAGGTGTCGGGCGTGTGCTGTCGATGCGACCGATGCGAGCGCTGGGGGAGGTGTCGTACTCGTGGTACCTCTGGCATTGGCCGGTGTTGGTGCTCGCGCCAGCAGTGGTCGGACATTCTTTGGGCTTGGCCGGGAGGCTAGCGGCGGTGCTCGTGTCGCTGTGCTTGGCGGCGCTCACCTTGCGCTTCATCGAGAACCCACTGCGTTTCAAGCCGGTTGTTCGCCAGTCGGCGGCCCGGAGCCTTGCGCTTGGCGGGGCGGCTACCGCGATGGCGGTCTGCGTAGCGGTGGTACTGCTCGTCTCGATGCCTGTCCCGGTCGGCCGCGGGCCGGCAACAAAGCCGCTCGCACTTTCGGCGGAACCCAGTCCGGCGGGAGGTAACGCGGCGCTCTACGAAGTTGATGTCCAAGACTTATTCGCGCAGGTGAGGGCAGCGGTCGCGGCGTCCTCACAACTGGAGATGGTTCCGTCCAATCTTGAGCCGCCGCTCGCCGAGGCAGGGGCAGAGAAGGCTGACATGCTTCTCAACGGGTGCATGCGCAACGTGGTCGAAGTCGGACATCCTGAGTGCACGACGGGTGTCACCACGTCGGCGAGTACGGTCGCGCTTGTCGGTGATTCGAACGCCGCGATGTGGGGTCGTGCCTTCGAGAGCATCGCTTTGGAGCGGCGTTGGCGGTTGGAGACGCTCACGAAAGCTGGCTGCCCCTTACTCGACCTCAGATTCACCGAGCCTCAGCTTCGGCGCCAGTACACCGAGTGCGAGCAGTGGCGTGACGAGATCCTCACCCGGCTGCAAGCGGAACCTCCGCGGTTGGTGGTCCTCAGCGTCTCTCGGCTCTATAAGGCGAACGAGTTTCGCTCTTACGACACAGCGTGGTTCGAGAGCTTGACTCGGCTGGTGCGACAACTGCGGGCTACTGGTTCGAAAGTGCTGGTACTTGGCCCAATCCCGGATCCGGGCACGGTCGTACCTGTCTGCTTGTCTGGCCACCTGGACGAGGTATCCGCTTGTTCGGCGCCTCGAGACGCGGCAGTGAACGAATCCGGCATCGCTGCCGAAACTGCCTCGACTGAAGCCGGCGGCGGGCATTATGCCGACATCACGGCTCTGTTCTGCACTGTTACACGTTGTCCACCGATCGTGGGAAACGCTCTGGTGTATCTCGACCAGTTCCACCTCACGCTCGAGTATTCCCGACTGCTGGCTCCCGTGATCGGTGCGCTGTCGGACCGTGCGCTCGCCGGTGCCTGAAGGGTTTTCAGCCACGGGTGAAGCCGAAACCTCGGGATTCCTCGAATACCTCCTTGGGACTCGGGTTGCATCGGTATAAGGAAAGTGGTAGCGCTGAGTGTGACGCGCGCTGGTAATGTGCGCACGGAGGGGGAATGCTGCGATGATCTTCGCGCTGGCGAGTTATGGAACGCGAGGCGACATCGAACCATGTGCCGCGCTTGGTCGTGAGCTTCTGCGCAGGGGGCATGAAGTTCGAATGGCGGTACCTCCGGATCTGATCGGATTCGTCGAATCTGCGGGACTCTCGGCGGTCGGATATGGGATGGAAATTCAGGAGTACCTGGACCTAAATTTCATTCGCACTTTTTGGAGTGAGTTCTTCCGCGATATATGGACCATTCGTAAGCCGATAAGCCTGGTGCATAAAGCTTGGGAACCGATTTACGAGTGCTGGGGTGAGATGAACACGACTCTGATGTCGCTCGCCGACGGAGCCGATGTGCTCTTCACCGGTGTGAGTTTCGAACAGCCCGCGGCAAACGTAGCCGAATATTACGATCTGCCGCTGGCCACCTTGCATTGGATGCCGATACGGCCTAACAGACACACGATCCCCGGCCTCCCCCGGCCCGTCGTCCGCTCCGCTATGACGGCGCTCGATTGGGTGTACTGGCGCTCAACAAAAAGGGTCGATGACGCGCAACGTGCCGAACTTGGTCTCCCGAAAACGAAAGGCCCGTCGTCCCAACGGCTGGCAGAACGCGCGGCGCTGGAGATCCAAGCGTACGACGAGGCGTGCTTTCCCGGGTTGGCGACCGAGTGGGCCAAGTTCAACGGCCAGCGCCCCTTTGTCGGTGCGCTGACAATGGAATTGACCACCGACGCCGACGATGAAGTCGCGTCGTGGATTGCGGACGGGACACCGCCCATCTGTTTCGCATTCGGCAGCATGTCAGCAGCGTCGCCCGCCGAAACGCTCGAGATGATCAGTGCGGCCTGCGAACAGCTAGGGGAGCGGGCGCTGATCTGCGCCGGTTGGACTGATTTCGGTGACGTATACCCAGACCACGTCAAGGTGGTGGGTGCGGTGAACTATTCAGCGGCGTTTTCCGCCTGTCGGGCCGTCGTGCATCATGGTGGCTCCGGTACGACCGCCGCGAGTCTGCGTGCCGGAGTTCCTTCGCTCATCCTGTGGACGCTGATCGATCAGCAACTTTGGGGAGCGATGGCGAAGAGACTCAAGGTGGGGAGATCGCGGCGCCTGGTGAGTACGACTCGTGAGTCACTGGTCGCAGACCTCCGCAAGATTCTTGCACCGGAGTACGCCGCTCGCGCACGTGATTTTGCCACGAGCATGACCAAAGCGAGTGAAAGCGTTAGTCGGGCCGCTGATCTCATGGAGGAGTTCGCTCACACGAGGCGGTCGAGGCGCACAGCCTGAAGCGCTATGCTTCCTGAGCGCGAGTAAAACATCGCCAGTTACATCGATGCGAACAAATGGTATTCGCAGATCTACTCGATGTTCAGACGACGTGAACCTGAGGCGTATACAAAATCCAGCGTCCACCGCTCTCTTGGAATGCACGTTCCTTCGCCATGATCTCTTCAGCGTGGTTCCATGCGAAGAGCAACCCATAATCGGGGTATGGGTCGGAAAAGGCTTCTGGCGATGACACTGGGATCTTCGAACCCGGGGTGAGACGGCCTTGTTTTTCGGGCGTCGAATCAACTACGAGCGGAAGCAGATCCGGACCGATGCGGCAGTAGTTCAACACCGTCGCGCTCCTCGACGTCGCGCCGTAGCCGATGACGCGTTTGCCCTCGGACCGGATCTTTTCCAGCAGCGAAACGAGGTCAGTCCGGACTTGCTCGACATCGGCGGAGAATCGCGCGTAAGTCGCTTCATCGGCAACACCGTCGGCCTTCTCCTGAGCCAGAAAGTCGGCCACCGCGGCCGCCGGCTCCCTAGTGCCCGCCCGCGCGACGGTGAAGCGAATCGAGCCGCCATGCTGGGGGAGGTGCTCAGCGTCGACCAGTTCGAAACCAAACCGATTCGCCAACTCCTGCACCGACCGAACGGAGAATAGATAGAAGTGCTCGTCGTAGATTTGGTCGAAGTAGTTGTACTTCAAGATGTCCGCCAGATACCGATCTTCGAATACGAACAGCCCGTCGGGCGACAATAGCGCATCGACTCCGCGGAAGATCGAGTCGAGGTAGGAGATATGGCTGATCGTGTTGGCGGAGAAGATGAAATCTGCCGAGCCATGTTCGGCGTGAACGTCTTCGGCCGTCGCCTCATTGAAGAAATCCGTGCGAATGTTGATGCCGTGCTTGCGGGCGACGTCGCCTGCTCCGGCGGCTGGGTCCACTCCGAGATGCCGCATCCCGGCGTCTTTGAGGGTTTTCAGCATGACTCCGTCGTTGCTGCCGATCTCAACGACGAAACCATTCGGCCCGCCCGGGCATGTATGCACGATTCGGCGAGCGACCTCCTCGAAGTGCTCACGAACTCTTGACGATCCAGATGCGCGATAGGGATAGTCGGCGCGAAACATCTGTTTGGGCGAAAATTCGTCGAGTTGCTGCACCATCGTGCACGAAGTGCACAGACCGACGAGCAGACGGAAAAAGGGAACCGTGTCGGTTTGGTTTGGGAGGACGAAAGCGTTCGACACAGGCTGTTGGCCGAGGTCTAGAACCTCACTTAGAACGCCGCCGCATATGCGGCAACTGTGCTCGGTCAAACCTCTCCCCAATCTCGCATGCTGTGGCTGTGATTAGTCTAGGACGGTGCAGATGCCGACCCTCGTGCGGGGCGGTTTGCCGGAGGCTGGATCCCACCCATCACGGACGGAGCTGATAGCGCCTGCGTCGTACCCCGCCGAAGCATATCGGGGCGCGGGCATTTTCCGTTTCAGGTTTTGGGAATGTACGGCGATATCAGCGGCTGCAGCGCGCAAAGAACGCCAGACCGGTACCGCCGGTCAACCGTCCCCCGCCCCGGCGGCTCCGGCGACGTCTTAGCTCGGTACCGTAGTTTGCCTAAAGCTACGAAGGGGAGGCGCTAAGTCTTGTCTGCATCCGTTCTCATCACTGGCGGAGCGGGGTTCATTGGATCCGCGCTCTCGCGGCGACTCGTCGAGGTTGGGTACGAGGTCGCCGTGATGGACATGCTGCTTCCGCAGGTCCACGGTGATCGTCCAACGATCAACCTCGCGAACTCCGTGCGATTCTTCACCGGCGATGTCACCCACGCTCCTGATCTGGACGCGGTGCTGAGACTCTTCCGTCCAACTCAGGTGGTGCACCTGGCAGCGGAAACAGGGACGGGACAGTCTCTTGCACACGCGACACGTCATGGCTCCGTAAACGTTGTGGGCACCGCCGAACTTCTCGACGCCATGAGCCGTTTGGCGATCGTGCCTGAACACCTGGTTCTGACATCGTCGAGGGCGGTATATGGGGAGGGCGCCTGGCAGAGTGGCGGGGAGACTTTCTATCCCCCGCCGCGGAGTCACGCTCAGCTCGAGGCAGGTGTGTGGGATCCCCCCGGACCTACTGGCGAACCGGCTTTGCCCCTTCCACACTGCGCCGGTCAGACCGAGCCGCGGCCCACGAACATCTACGGCGCGACGAAACTCGCCCAAGAGCACATGCTGACCGCCTGGGCGGCGGCGCACGACACCAATCTCAGCGTCCTGCGACTGCAGAACGCCTTCGGTCCGGGGCAGTCCTTGACGAATCCCTACACGGGCGTTGTTCCATTCTTCGCGCGCCTTTCGCGCGAACAACGTCCCTCGGAGGTCTACGAAGATGGCCAGATCATCCGCGATCTGGTCTATATCGACGATGTCATTGATGCGGTATTCGCCACGGTTCAGAACCCTGCGACCAAAGCGCGGTGCTTGGACATCGGATCCGGAACCAGGACAACGATTCTTGAGCTTGCCCAGAAGATCGCCGCTGTCTTCAACGCCCCAGAGCCAATTGTCGTAGGGAAATTCCGCGACGGCGACATCCGCGCTGCAAGTTCCGACATCGATGCCGCGAAGAACGAACTGCAGTGGCAACCGAAATGGTCGTTGGATGACGGTCTGCGCGCGCTTCTAGATTGGATCTCTCGGCAGCCTCAATTGTCCTAGCCGGCACACTCGTGGAGGCTGGCGTCGGTGCTACCATCGGCGTCGTGTCCGAATCGGGGGCGAAGGTGCGGATCGGCATACTAGGGGCCGCCCGCATAGCACCCTTGGCCCTCATCAATCCCGCAAAGGACAACCCCGAAGTCTCGGTGGTAGCCGTAGCGGCCCGCGACAGAGACCGGGCTCAGTCGTTTGCTGCAGAACACGGGATTCCACGGGTTTACGACAGCTACGACGCGCTGATCGCCGACCCAGGCATCGACGCAATTTACAATCCGCTGCCAAATAGCCTGCACGGCAAATGGACTCGGGCCGCCGTTACCGCTGGTAAGCATGTGCTCTGTGAGAAGCCATTCACTGCCAATGCCGCGGAGGCGCGCGAAATAGCGGATCTCGCCAATCAGTCGGACCGGGTCGTGATGGAGGCCTTCCACTACCGCTACCACCCTCTGACGCTGCGCATCGAAGAGATCATCGCTTCGGGCGAGTTGGGCGCGCTAAACCGGGTGGAGGCGAGCCTCTGCTTCCCGCTGCCGAAGTTCTCCGATATCCGATACGACTACTCCCTCGCGGGTGGTGCAACGATGGATGCCGGGTGCTATGCAGTCGACATCGTTCGTACGTTCGGTGGGTCAACACCGGAAGTGGTTTCGGCGCAAGCAAAGCTACGCGATCCCATGGTGGACAGGGCGATGACAGCGGACCTACGCTTCGCGGGAGGGCATACCGGACGAATCCGCTGCTCCATGTGGTCGTCGCGCCTGCTTGAAATGAGCGCCAAGGTGGTGGGTGATAAGGGAAGGCTGAGCGTTATCAATCCGGTGATGCCGCACGCGTTCCATCGGCTCTCGGTGCGTTCAGCGAAGGGCAAACGTGTGGAACGCTTTTCACGCCGGCCGTCCTATGCGTATCAACTTGACGCTTTCGTCTCGGCGGTTCTGCGCGGTGAGCGGGTGAGAACGACGGCGCAAGACGCGGTCGAGACGATGGTTGTCATCGACGCGATCTACCGTGCGGCCGGACTTCCACTGCGCCAGCCATCTTGACCTGTCCCGCGAGCTTCTAGGGAATTCGAAGCGGTGCACTA
Organism: Mycolicibacterium novocastrense; assembly: GCF_001499835.1. Classification (NCBI taxonomy): domain Bacteria; kingdom Bacillati; phylum Actinomycetota; class Actinomycetes; order Mycobacteriales; family Mycobacteriaceae; genus Mycobacterium; species Mycolicibacterium novocastrense. The sequence continues at coordinate 531,563 of NZ_LQIH01000001.1, read as the reverse complement.
GAGATCGATTCGTCAGGTGGCGAAGTGCGCTTGGTTGATGTGCGCCGCAACCCTCAATGCGTTGGCCGCGACCGTGAGACTCGGGTTGACACCGCCGCTGGATGGAAAGAACGAACTGTCCGCCACGTAGAGATTTTCGACCTCATGAGCGCGGTTCTGTGGGTTGAGAACGCTGGTTCTTGGGTCGGTACCGAAGCGACAGGTACCACAAACATGGGCAAGGGCCTTGTTATCTTCGGCTCCGCGTAACGTGATGGTCCGGAACGGTTCGAAGAGCTTTTTCATCTGCTCCAGATACAACGTACGCCGCGATCTCTCGCTCTCGTTGATGCGATAGCGGATACGCAGTCGCTGGCGACCGTGCGGGCTGGGCTGATCGTGCGGCAGAACTCGATTCTCCAAATAAGGCAAGTCTTCCATCATTGCCGCCAGCACAAGCCCCCCGTTAAAGAACCGCTCGTAGACCGTGCGAACCGCAGGGTTCATTACGCGCAACATCTTTGGCCACCAGCCGGGACGGCTCGTGAGTATCTCCATGGGAGGCATGGAGCCGAATGACTGTACGGCACCGAACTTCTGCCCTTCCCAGAAGTAGAAATCGTTCAGACCGATCTCTTTGTTCTGGTCCAGGATCTTCGAGTCGCGCTCAGGAAATACCTCGATCAGATCGATCAGATGACGCATCAGGTTGCGTCCCACCCAGTCCGAGCCGTTGGCCAGCCCCTGAGGCCAATCCGCCGAACGGGAGTTCAGCAACAACACTGGGGTGACTAGAGCGCCGGCCGCCAGCACCACCACCTTAGCTTTGAGAGTGAGCACGCCGAATTTACTGTCGCATAAGACGTTTCGGACGCTCGTACGGTCCGCGTCGAGTCGCAGAACCCGGCACTCCGTGAGCAACCCTGCGCCGTAGTCGACCACAGCCGGCAGAACACCGTTACGGGCAGCGTCGCGTTTGCATGACTGGCTACACAGGTAGCCCTGGCAGGTCACGCATTGGTTGGTGTAGTCGCAGGCCATCGGCAGATGGTATGGATGCAATCCGCGACCTTGCAGGTAGTTGACAAGCGTCTGGTTGGCCGCCGAGAAGGACGGCGCAGCAGGGAGGGCATCAGCTACTTCGGGGCGCAAAGGATCCCGCTGACCGCGAACCCCAAGCAATCTCTCCGCGGCTGCGTACCAGGGTGTCATTTCGTCGTAGGTAATCGGCCAACCATCGGGCACGGTGGATCTTCCGGCGTCAGGGAAATCCTGACGGGGTGTGAAATCACGGGCAAAGAACCGCTCGCAGACCATGCCGTAGAGAGCTGATGACCCGCCTGTACCGCTGCCGAGTAACGGCATGAACCGATGGGGGATACGGCCGCTGATGTCCTCGATCTCATCATCTGTGCGGCCAGCTCGAGCCAGAGCATCGTAATATCCCGCGCTGGTTCGGCAAGCAGACGCTTCGGCTACTTCAGGCATGGCGGAGCGGATGGTTCCCTCGACACCAGGCAATGTCGAACGGCCCTTTTCGACGAAGAGTACGCGACGACCCGCCCGAGCTAACTCGTAGCCCAGCGTCCCGCCGCCCATGCCGGTACCTACAACGATGACATCCCAGAGAACCTGCTCAGCCTCACGTGCGCTGGTCATGCCGTCAGCCAATATCAAGTCCTCGTAGAGGTCGCTCAGGGTTAACTCTTCGGGCGAGTCACCACGGTACCACCGCTTGTTTGCTGCAGAGATACAGTGCGAACTCAGAAACTGGACACCCGCACGACGACCCGCCTTACGGTTCAGCTTGCTAGACGTTAACCTTGGGGGCAGTCGGCCGATGGGGGAGGCGCATGAAACTGGCGCAGGTATTCGATCCACGACTCAATGCGCTTAATGCCTGGCGGCTGGTGATGGCAAGTGGCGTCATCTACATCCATTCCTGGCCGCTCCCAGGCCATCAGGGTCCCGACCTCGGTAGCCTCGATGACGCTTTTGTCGACGGCTTCTTCGTGATGTCGGGGTACCTGATCACGTCGAGTTGGCTCCGCAACCCCCGGTTGCGCGAGTATCTGGTGTCACGATTTCTGCGCATATTTCCAGGCTTGTGGGTCTGTTTACTCGTTGTCGCGTTCGTAATCGCCCCAATCGCTGTGGCGATTCAGGGCGGACCGGTACGCGAGATCTTTCTGTCAACCGCACCAATCGAATGGGTGCTGAACAACGCGGTATTGAACGTTTATTACGCGGGTATCGCGGGCACGCCGAGCGACGTCCCGTGGCCGGGCGTTTGGGACGGATCGCTCTGGACTCTGATCTTTGAGATCTTCTGCTACATCGGGGTCGCCATCGCGGGAGTCCTTGGCCTTCTGCGCTTTCGATGGACAGTTCTCGCGGCATTTATTCTGGCGGTGATCTGGTCCGCTATAGTGTCTTACCCCGTTGATGCACTGCAGACCATTCCGCAGATGGTTGCGCGGTTTGCAGTCGTATTTTTGGCGGGAATGGTGATCCACCAATTCCAGGATGTGATTCCGGCTCGATGGTCTCTCGTTGCTTTGAGTCTGGGCATAGTCATCGCATCGGGATTACTGATGGTCAATTATCGAGTGGTTGCCGCCATTCCGCTGGCATATGCGCTTATCGTCTCAGCCGCTCTGCTCAAGAACGAGCGCCTAAGGTTGCGTACGGATTTGTCGTATGGCGTGTATATCTATGCTTGGCCCATCCAGCAGTTGCTGGTGATTTGCGGACTCACCGTGCTGAGTGGTTATCTCTTTGCTGTCGTCGCATTGATGGTGACACTGCCACTTGCGGCATTCAGTTGGTTCGTAGTCGAAAAGCCCGCAATGGCCTTGAAGACTCGGATACTTCGTAAGAAACATGATCTGCCGCCCGTCACTGTTCAGCAGCAGGCCGCTACCGGCTAGAACTCCCAAGCATCCCTCGCGTCTGCGCCGGTCAGCCTTTCAAGTCTCAAATGGGGGAGTGACGAGTCCGCCGATATGTGATCTACACCGACGAGGCCGAGCGCTCAGCCGAGCAGCTGTTCTCGAGATGACTCTGAATTTGTGGTCGGCTCTGACTCCGCAGCGGGTGCGGGCCGGCCAATCCATTCGGCCGGCTGATCATTGAAGTCATCCCTTTTCTGGAGGATGAGTTGGTATTGAGCGTGCAAAACGTTGTACTGGCCGCGGTAATACTTCAAGAATGTATTGATCGCCCATGCAGTATTGGCATGGGTGCGTGAGTACGCGGGCCACATGACGTCATCGAATATCACGATTCCGTCTTTCTTGAGCAAGCGCCACGCGTTGATCGCGTCCGTTACAGCGTCGTCTGCCAGATGCGACCCGTCCACGTATACGACGTCGAATTTCTCTTTTTCATCGAGCAGCTTCGGGAGCACGTAGAGCGATGAGCCTTTGCGCTTCGTGACATTGCCTCCGGCGAGGCCCACATTATGATCGAAACGGGCTTCCAGGTCGCTGAGCTTGGAAGTGGCATTGTAATGCCATTCGTCACTGCCTTCCCAGGTGTCCACCGCAGTGAGGTGCGCATTGGTGAAATAGGTGAGGAAAAACAGCGTCGAACGGCCCTCCCAGGACCCGATCTCGAGGATGCGTACAGGGTCGGTCCGAGTGATGACCTTCGAGAACGTTACGCACCAGGGCAGTATGTTCATGTCGAACCACAGCTCTTTGAATTGCCCTTGGGACGCCCTTGCCTCGAACTCCGCGCGAACCTGCTCGACATGCTTCGACGTCTCCGCTGGGATTCCACGCTTGACCAAAAGGTACCGGAGATGATCAGTGAGGTAGTGCCAGGCCATAGATGGATGCCGGCTCCCGAGCCATACGAGGAAGAGAATGGTCAGGCGTCGGGGAGTCCAACGAATTCTTAGCTTTGCTGTCGGTCCGGTCATGCTTCCCTAGGTCTACGGTGGATGTCGATGCTGCCTTTGATTTGCTGACGAGTACGCCACGATCCGGGTCAGGTCAGGCAAGACCGTTGGTCAGGCTACCGAATCCTAGCAGGTAGGGGATTGCCGTCACGTCAGGTCGCTTTCCCGACAGCGGTCCGGAGTCGGCCGGACTGGTGCCGCGCCGAGCGATCGTTGAAGTAGACGGTAGCCCGTCAGGCGACCCGTCTGGAGCCAGCGAACTTCTCCATCAGATCTGCTGTACGGCTGGCACTTTCAGTCGGCGCAGTCATCCTGGTGCCGAGCTCGCGCGCTCGAACGGCCATCTCCGGAGCGAGAATACGGCGGAGGTCGGAAACCAACGTCTTCCGTGTCGTCGCGGAGAACTTGCGTGATGTTCCAACACCTAGTCGCTTGAGTTGGGCACCCCATATGGTCTGATTGGCGTCCATCGAGAGGATGAGCGTAGGGACGCCCGCGCGCAGGCTCGCCGCCGTAGTACCCGAACCACCGTTGTGGACGACAGCGCGGCATGCCGGAAAACGCCGTAATTCACCGCACCCACCACCTTCACCTCGGCGGCGTGAGAGATATCGCCGAAATCAGTCCAACCTGCGCAAATCAAAGCTCGCTGCCCCAGCGCCGCACAGGCGGTGCTGATCATCTCGACAGCGTCGGTGGGTGACTTGACGGGAATGCTGCCGAACGCGAAACAAATGGGCGGCGGCCCGGACGCGATCCATTGCGCGACCTCGTCGTCGTTCTCGGTTGTCAGCTCCATTGTCAGGGCACCAACGAATGGCCGATGCCCCTCCCACCGCGCCCACTCGGCTGCCAATTTGGGGAACGATGCCTCGTCATAAGCCTGGATTTCCAGCGCTCCGAGTTCAGCGATGCGTCGCGCAGGGTGATTCTTCGCCTTCGGTAGGCCCAGGTCTCGCCGCTGCGCATCCTCGACCTTCTTGTTGAGCAGCCAAGCAAGCCAGTCGAACATTTCCATGGCCCATCGAGACAATCGCGGCGGAAGGATCGGAACCCAGTAGCCATTCGGTCGAATCGGGACGTGATGCAGAGTCACCAGTGGAATGCCGTGATGCTCAGCGATATTGGCGACAGGCTCCTGATAGCTCTGTCCAGTGAACAGCACGTCTGCGCCCTCGGCCAGCGATGTCAATGTGGCGCTCATCTGGGTCCAGCACTGATCGCTGAGATCCCACATATCGCGCCACAACCCACGAAGAGTTCTGATCTTCCAGAAACCGCGGAAGAAAGAGGTCCAGAAGTTGCGGTAAACGTCCAACCACGTCTGGGTGGGTAGACCGTAGGCGAACGTCGAAAGGCCAGCTGACTCGGCGAAGCCGACCGAATCCGGTGGAACGGCCATGCAGACGTTGTGACCTCTACGAGCTAGTTCGCGACCGACGACGACGGCAGGTTCAATATCGCCTCTGGTGCCATAACTCGCCACCACAAATTTCATCGTCACACCTCGAATTCTGCCGTGGGCGGTCAGCGTGCACTGATCAGACGAACCGAGGGAGGCTGTGGTGCAACCATTCCCGAGCAGTAGCGCATTTCGGCGGCACCAACAACAGAAGTGCCCGCGGCGTTCACTGATTGCGCCAGAGCACGCCGCATTGGTCGATCTCGGAGATCTCTGCAGTAATACCGTGCTTCTGTCGGTAGTCGGAGACCGCCTGCCGACAACCCTGGAGGTTGTAGTCATCAATGATGCAGAAGCCGCCAGGAGAGAGCCGCGGATATAGGGCGTCCAGTGCTTGGATGGTGGATTCGTACAAGTCACCGTCCAGTCGCAGAACCGCGACGCGCTCGATTGGTGCGTCCGCCAACGTGTCTTTGAACCAGCCAGGGAGGAAACGAACCTGGTCGTCCAGCAGGCCGTAGCGCTCGAAGTTGGCTTTGACATCCTCTTGAGACACGGCGAGAATCGGCGCCGCGCGGTGCAGGCCGATCGCATACCACGGCAGCTTGTCTTCCTTATAATTCTCGACGTCCGGCGGAGGCACACCCTCGAACGAATCGGCTAGCCAGACACTTCGTGTCTTGTCTCCGTAAGCCGCGAGCACAGCCCGCATGAGGATCGACGCGCCCCCTCGCCATACCCCGCATTCGACAAGATCGCCCGGAATGTCTTCGGTCAGCACAGTCTCGACACATTCCTGGAGACTGGTCAGGCGTTTCATCCCGATCATCGTCTCGGCGTCCACCGGCCAGTCTTGGCCTGTGTCACGAGCTTCTTTGTCGAACGGACGCTTGCGCACAAGCATCAAGTTGCGGGCTTTGAGTATCGGCAGGCCCATGAGCCAGCCGATATTTGCGCGCATCTTCAGCGGCCAGCCCACGGGTACGAGCTGGTCCATGCCGTACCGGGTGAGGTCCCGCCGGATCTGGTCGAGGTACAGAGATCGCGCATCGCGATCGGTTGCGGTCAAGGCTCTCCCCATCTCACATGCCAGCAACTTCCGCGATGAGTCTAGACGGCTGGATGATGCCGCTGGAAATGGAGTGCAGAACCCGGGTTTCCCTCTCCTCAGTTCACCCTCCAACCGTCGGGGTCTGCGGCCCGGCCGTGCGTCCTTGTTGCTGTTTCCTCGCGCTCGAAATGCGGCTCGGTTTCGAGGTTCAACGCCGCCGACTTGACCAGGGCGCCCGAAGGGGGCAGATGCCAGCGATCACATGCCGAACATCGACAGGATCTATAGACCGCAAAGAATCTTGTATTTCAGTTCTTGCTGTCGCCGCTGTTGCAGTGAGCAGTGAGCAGTGAGCGGTGAGCATGACAAAGAAGTGGCGGTGACCCTTATCGAACGTCGCCCAGGAACGAAATTAGGATCCACGGGAACTGCGTCGAACTAGGTAGCATCAGACGGTGCTGCGCGGTTCGAGCGAAAGCTGCGACCACGTATGGAAAGGACTTTTTGTGACTGAACCCGGGGTTGGCTGGTGTGAACGGTTGGCCTGGGATTCGACGTTCTTCGGTCTCGAAATCGGCCGATTGCGCACGAAGCAGCTATCTGCGGATTTTCTCGAAAGCGTGCGTAGCTGGTGTGAAGACAATGCGATCGACTGCCTCTATTTCTTAGCGGACTCAAATGACGCCGAGAGTATCCGTCAAGCGGAGGACTTCGGCTTCAACTTGGTCGACATCCGCGTCACGTTGACGCGGAGCGTCACGACGGCTGAAGAAGTCACACGTACAACGCCGATCATCATTCGGCTCGGGGGAGCCGCCGACCTACAGAAACTACGATCGGTCGCGCGACGAAGTTATCACGACTCCCGGTTCTACTTCGATCGCAACTTTCCGGATGAGAAGTGTGATCTGCTGTACGAGACTTGGCTGCGGAAATGCTTTGACGACCATTCTGGTGCCGTGCTGATCGCAGAATTTGAGGGTGCTCCGATCGGATACATAACTTGCGAACGGTTTGATCAGGAGACCGGACAGATCGGTTTGCTAGGGGTCGATTCGAGCGCGCAGGGAATGGGAGCAGGCAGAAACCTGGTGCTCGCAGCGGCAGCATGGTTTCGCGAACATGGGTTCCAGCGGGCCCAAGTCGTCACTCAGGGCCGCAATATCCGCGCTCAGAGAGCGTATATGCAATGCAGTTTCTTACCTCATTCAGTGCAACTCTGGTACCACCGCTGGTTTCTCTCGAATCAGCGGTAAGGTTTTTGGCCGAAGAGTCGGTTTCAATCGACGAGCTTGCCGACCTTACCGGGGTGCCATCAAGGCACATATGTCATAGCCGATGTACCGCCGAAGGCCGACAAGCACCGTAGAAATCAAGCACATGATGAGCCACCTCGTCCGCTTGCTCGTCGGTGAGATCGAAGTACATTGGCAAGCGCAACAAACGGGCGCTCAGCCGCTCGGTTTCAGGAAGTTCTTCATTCGGCAAGTTAAGGGATCGTGCGAACGGTGATGTGTGCAGTGGGACGTAGTGGAAGACAGCGAGTATGCCTGCTCTACGCAGATGAGCGATAAGTGCTGTGCGTTCTTCAGCGCTTCCTGTTACCAGATAGAACATGTGGTAGTTGGCCTCACAATGCGACGGCACCACCGGTATCTGAATTAATCCGCGTTCCACCAACGGCTCGAGGATGGTGGCATACCGCGTGAAAATTCGACCACGTCGCTCGGTGATCGCTTCCATATTTTCGATCTGCCCTACTAAAAAGGCCGCGAGCATATCAGACGGCAAGAACGATGAGCCTATGTCTACCCACGTGTATTTATCGGCCTGTCCACGTATGAATTGGCTGCGATTGGTTCCTTTTTCACGGAGGATTTCGGCCCGGTTCTCCAAAGCTGAATCGTTGATGACCAAAGCGCCACCCTCGCCGCAGGAAATATTCTTGGTTTCATGAAAACTGTAACAGCCGAGATGGCCGATAGTGCCAAGCCATCTATCCTTGTAGCGAGCGAACACACCTTGTGCTGCATCCTCCACGACCAACAGGCCATGGCGATCGGCAATATCCATGATGATGTCCATCTCACAGGCGACACCAGCGTAATGGATGGGAAATATCGCCCGCGTCCGCGGGGTTATGGCCTGTTCTATCAGCCTCTCATCGATATTAAGTGTATCGGGCCTTATATCGACGAAGACCGGTCTTGCGCCCCGTAACACGAACGCATTCGCTGTGGATACAAATGTATATGAAGGGACGATCACCTCATCCATAGGTTGTAAGTCGCAAAGCAGTGCCGCTAACTCGAGTGCGGAAGTGCAGGACGTCGTCAGCAACACCCGGTTCGCCCCGAAACGTTCTTCCAACATGGCTTGCGCGCGCTCGGTGAACGGTCCGTCTCCGCTGGCATGTCCGCCGGCGACCGCTTCACGGACATACTCCAATTCCGACCCGACAACGGCTGGCTTGTTGAAAGGGATTCGAACCGTCATCGCCGGGCCTCTGCCCGGATTGATGTTTCGAGAGAGTCGGTGGCAGCGTGGGACGATGTCCTGCGCGATCGCCTAGCCGGTTCAGACGGTTCTCGCATATCGCATCCGATTCTTGTCGCGGGTGTCTTGGTCAGCGGTCAGCATCTTTGCGCGCCACCGTCTCGCTCACAAGGTACGTAGGGCGGTCCATGGTGCGGAAGTGCATCCTGGCGAGATACTCGCCAATGATTCCAAGGGCGAAAAGTTGGGCTCCGGAGAAGATCGCGATCATTGACGCCAGAAAGGCGAAGCCGGGCACTGCGCTGCCCTGGATTAAATAATTGACTCCAACCCAGGCCAGGATGAAAAAGCCTAGAAACACGAATGCAAACCCGATGAAACTCGCTAATTGTAAGGGGAGCGACGTAAATCCTGTGATCAAGTCCATTGCGTACCGGATGAGTCGAGTCGCCGAATATCCGCTTGTTCCCGTCGACCTGGGTGCGTGTGGTACTTTCACCGTCTTGAATCGCGACGTGGTCCAGGAGAGCAGTACATCGATTGACACCGTTGGGCTGCGGTAATCCTGAAAACCATGTCGTAGGCGGGTGCGAAACGCCCGAAATGCGCTGGCATCCCGCGCTGTGTGTGCACCCATCGCACTCGCCAATGCCAGCTTCGCCGTACGCGACGCGAGATCGCGCAATAGGCCGTGTTGTTCGTTTTGGGGTGCTCCATAGACGACATCAACCTCGGGTGTGAGTGCCGCAAGTAGTGTGGCGATCTCATCTACAGGGTGTTGAAGGTCGTCATCCAAGGTGACGATGACATCGTATTCCGCCGCCCGTATGCCGCAGAGAAGGGCACTGTGTTGACCGTAATTTCGACTCATGCGAATACCGCGCACGCGAACGTCTGTGGAGGCGAGTTCGGAGATAATAGACCACGATTCGTCGCCGCCGCAGTCTTCGACGAAAATTATCTCGAATTCTTGGGCGATGAGATGCAGCGTGTCAGTCAATTGATCAAACAAAGGTCGTAACGTCAAAGCGGCGCGATACACCGGTATGACAACGCTCACGGAGGGCATGCCATCTGCATCGGCTGGGTTGAGGTCCGCCGTGGGCATTACAAACCGGTTCCTTTCGAGTTGATGTGAGGTTCTGAGCCGAGACGACGTAGCTGGCCTGCGGTGCCGTAAGCATGGAAACCCCCGTACCGCGACGGGAATGCGTTTTGGAGGGGCGCGCGGCGGAACTTGGACGTTTGAGAAGAAGCTGTCGACGAAGTGACGCTAACAGTTGCGCGTCCGTCCGCGCGGGAAGCGACTGCAGCTTGAGAGTGAGGGGTCGACTGGTTCCAACTTCGGTCACTGAAAATCGCGGTACCATCGTCGCCGATCTCATCGGGTACAGCGGCTGAATTGATGCGCCGGCATCGATCTTTACGGAGCATTTTGATCCCACGGCTCACGCCTGACTACGCCGATTCAAATACGTCTAATCTCTCACCAGCTCAGATTGGCCTGCAGTGGTGTTGCCCTCGGTATCGGGTTGTCCTTCCGCGCTCATCGGCCTGACTTCATCAGAGTCATCTGGCCTTCGCGCGTACGAAACGATGATGGAGACGCAGGTCGCGATCCACAGAAATGGAGTCAGGAACACCGTGGTGCCCACTACGAGGGTTGTACCGATTAGTCCTTGTGCGCCTAGCTGCCCGAAGATTTGCGCTTCGGAGGCTTGGCCAGGCAGCGCCATTTGAGCGATGCTGAGTGCCACCGCCAAGCTTGTGCAGATGCCAACGAAACGACGACGGTCTCCCTTGACCGAAAGATAGTCGAATATTCCACTGGCTCGCGGACCCTCGGGGTCTCGGACTATGACGGCGGCGACCGGCAAAGCGAAGACCAGGTAGTACGAGAAGACGACAGGCGGCAGGAGCGTGGCGGTAGCCAATAGGACTATGCCGACCAACACCGGTGGGATACGTCGCCCAAGGACGAACAAAGCGACCATGATGAGAAGTGCGACAGCGTACCCAATGAGCGACCTAGCGCCGGCGAGATAGTCATCCGGTAATTCGCCTCCGGTCTGAGCGAATTTCATCATGTCGGGGACGACCAGAAGCGCTCTCCCGAAGGATAAGTTTCTCAAGGAGATAAGGCTTTCGAACGAGGGATCGATCGAGAGGTTGCGAATCGTCTGCACTATGGTGCTCGGAAAGTCTCGTGGCCATAGGAGATACGCGGCAATATTTGAAATTCCGACTCCGACCACCGCGAGACCTGCCATCCGCCATTGTCGAGCGGCGAGCAGAGCTACCACCAATATTGCGAACATTGGCTTGACCAATGCAGCCAGGATGACCGCGATTGCGACCAGACCCCACCGTTGCCGACGTAGAGCAATGAGGAAGAGCAGCGCTGCTGGTACCAGAAAGCCCGCAGTGTTACCCCGATCGATAACTGCCCATATCGGCACTGCTGCGGCGCCCAAGGCGACGAACACCACCACTCGTTCGAGCCCACGCGTCCCCTTTGCCGCCCAGATCGCGGGCAAAAGCACGGCCAGCGTAAGGGCCATCAGGTACAGGACAAGCCCTAATTGTGGTGCTCCCAGCCACTGTGCGGGAACTCCAAAAATGACACCCGGGAGCATGCCCCCGGCTGGATAACCAATTAGGAATGGCTGGGTACTGTCCCAGGGCAGGAATATCGGGTAGGTCCAGGGATTCGCACGTAGTCCTGTGTCCACTGTCAATGCGTAGTCACTAAAACAATGGCGACCGAAGCCGATGCCCCAATCGAGCCAGCAGTCCTCAGGTACGCTCAGAAGAGACGCGGGCACGTCAACTGCAAACCATTGGCTGAGTACATAAGCCGTCGTCGCCGAGAATGCCGAGACCAGCAGCACCGTCCCGAGGAGAATCGTGCGCTCCGATTGGCCGGCGAGTCCTGATAGTCGCTCCCGGCTGGCCTTAGCTGCGCCGCGCAGTGCCATCAGCGGTCCAGTCATGCTTTCCCCCTATTCGAGGTGAACCGTAGCAGGCACAACAAACTGTCGGGCTGGGTTTCTCGACCGACACCGCAAGGCCGATCTTTGTTGTTCGCGTCAGTTTGAACCACACTGCTCGCGTCGGCGTCCCCCGCTTGATCTAGAAGTGCAATGACTTTGCGCTACCCGATAGACGCCGAGATCCCACGCATGACCTCGCAGGCAGCATGTACCGACGGCTGAAGGAAATGTGCATGACTTCGTGGGCCCCGGAACACGGCTGCCAACTACTATGTGGCGACAGCGTCGCGTGCAACCGTTGTAGCGGCGCCCTACGTCTTTCGCCTTGGCACGCGGTGACCCGCGGCGAGCCGAACACGAGGGAATTGGGAATCAGTGAGACGAGCACTCATAACCGGGATCACCGGACAGGACGGGTCCTATCTCGCCGAGTTGCTATTGAGCAAGGGGTACGAGGTCCACGGACTCATCCGTCGTGCATCCACGTTCAACACATCACGGATCGACCATCTATACGTTGATCCGCACGAACCAGGCGCGCGACTGTTTCTGCACTATGGCGACCTCACCGATGGCTCCCGGCTGGTCACCTTGCTCAGCACCATCGAGCCGCATGAGGTCTACAACCTCGCCGCGCAGTCGCATGTGCGAGTGAGCTTCGAAGAACCCGTGAACACCTGCGCAACGACCGGTATGGGGTCGATACGACTCCTCGAAGCGGTTCGTCTATCGAGGGTGGACTGTCGGTTCTACCAGGCGTCGTCATCCGAGATGTTCGGCGCGTCGCCGCCGCCTCAGAATGAATTGACGCCGTTCTATCCGCGTTCACCTTACGGTGCGGCGAAGGTTTACTCGTATTGGGTGACGCGGAATTACCGGGAGGCATACGACCTATTCGCGGTCAACGGGATTCTGTTCAACCATGAATCTCCGCGACGCGGCGAGACATTCGTGACTCGGAAGCTCTCTCGAGCGGTAGCTCGCATCAAGGCCGGTGTTCAGTCAGATGTCTACATGGGAAACCTTGATGCAGTTCGCGACTGGGGATACGCACCGGAATACGTCGAAGGGATGTGGCGGATGTTGCAAGTGCCTGAGCCCGATGACTTCGTGTTGGCCACGGGCCGGGGCTACACCGTGCGTGAATTCGCACAGGCGGCGTTCGAACACGCCGGATTAGATTGGCAGGATTACGTGAAATTCGATGAGCGTTATCTGCGACCGACGGAAGTGGATTCGCTGATCGGCGACGCGACCAAGGCCGCGCAAACCTTGGGGTGGAAGGCATCGATACACACCGCAGAATTGGCGCAAATCATGGTGGATGCCGACGTGGCGGCGTTGGAGTGTGAGGGCAGGCCATGGATCGACAGGCCGATGACGTTTGGGACCGCATGAGCGGCGTATCAGAACCTTCAGTCGGCACCCTCGACCGGGAAGCCCCGGTGTACATCGCTGGGCATCGTGGCCTCGTCGGGTCCGCCTTATACCGGTGCTTTCAGGCCGAAGGCTTCACCAAGCTGCTCACGCGTTCGCACTCCCAACTCGATTTGACCCACCGTGCAGCCACTTTCGACTTCGTTCTTGAGCGTCGGCCGGATGTTGTCATCGTCGCCGCCGCCCGTGTCGGTGGCATCATGGCGAACAACACCTACCCGGCGGACTTTCTTTCCGAAAACCTTCAAATTCAGGTTAATCTGATGGACGCGGCAGCCGCCGCGCGAGTGCCGCGGCTGCTTTTCCTTGGATCGTCGTGCATATACCCGAAATATGCGCCGCAACCAATCAGGGAAAGCTCGCTTCTCACGGGCCCTCTCGAGCCGACCAATGATGCCTACGCAATAGCCAAGATCGCAGGGATCCTCCAAGTCCAGGCCGTTAGGCGTCAGCATGGTTTGTCTTGGATCTCGGCGATGCCGACCAATCTTTATGGCCCAGGCGACAATTTCTCTTCCGAGGGATCGCATCTGCTCCCGGCACTGATTCGCAGGTACGAGGAGGCGAAAGCTGTGGGCGCCCCCGCCGTGACGAATTGGGGCACCGGTACGCCGAGACGCGAGCTGTTGCATGTCGACGACCTCGCGAGGGCATGTCTTCATCTTTTGGAGAGCTACGACGGGCCCGACCACGTCAATGTGGGGACTGGAGTTGACCACACCATCAGCGAGATTGCGGAAATGGTCGCCGAAGCGGTCGGCTACGCGGGCGAAACACGCTGGGACGCAACGAAGCCTGATGGCACCCCACGTAAGCTACTCGACGTTTCCCGACTGACGGAGGCGGGGTGGCAGCCCCGAACGGCCCTCCGTGACGGCATTGAGGCGACGGTCGCGTGGTATCGAGCCAACATTGACGTTGTCAGAGCCTGACGACGCGTCATGTCGAGTGCCACAGCATTGATGGCCTCGGCCGCCGGGTTCCGAACATGCGTTAGCCGAAATCCGCATGTTAGTGTCGTCCAGTGGGGATATTGCGGCAGTCAGGATTGATAGCACGTAACGTCGCTTTTGAACTGTCAAGACGATATTCAGATCGTGACATGAAGCGTGAGTTAGTAAGACAGCTCGAGTCACGCGTAGTGGATATCATCCTCGATGTCGGCGCAAATTCTGGACAATATTCTAGAGGTCTCCGAACGGCTGGTTTCACTGGTCGAATCGTATCGTTCGAGCCGCTCTCCGAACCGTTTTCCGCTCTTAAGCGAGAATCATCTAAGGACGAATTATGGGATTGCCATCGTTGCGCGCTGGGTGACGAGGATGGTTCGGTTATTGTCAATGTTGCGGGAAACGCCGGTGAAAGCAGCTCCGTCTTGCCGATGCTGAAACGCCATCAAGATGCCTATCCGCCAGCGAATTACGTCGCCACCGAAGAGGTGCAAATTCGTCGGCTGGATGCGTTGGCCAGCGAGATTCTACAACCAGATGATTCCGTCTTCCTCAAGATCGATGTTCAAGGCTTCGAGAAGCAGGTGCTCGCCGGTGCCACGAATACCGTGACCGATCGCTGTGTCGGTCTGCAAATAGAATTGTCATTCTTCCCGTTGTATGAGAACGGAATGCTCATTCGTGAATCACTGGAGTTAGTTGAATCTATGGGCTTTGGATTGACCGCTTTGCTGCCGTGTTTCATGGATCCGCGAAACGGTCAAATGTTGCAAGCCGACGGAATCTTCTTCCGCCGAGACGGATGAGACGGGATTCGGTTAGTCCTTTACGGTTTTCAGCGCTTGTTCGGCCGCCCCGTCTCCGCCTCGATGTCGTAGATACCGCGCACTAGTTCGTTTGCCAATGCTAACGTGGCTAGCGCCATGGCTGACCCAATGTTCTCGATCATAATTCCGACGTTCAACGCTGCAGAGACGCTGCAAACCTGCCTCGACAGCGTCGTCCGTCAAACTTGGGATTCATTCGAGGTGATCCTAGTCGATGGGCGGTCCACGGACGGAACCCTCGATGTCGCAAGAGGATTCACTTCCGAACTCGGCACTCGACTAGTTGTACATTCGGGTTCGGACGACGGTCCCTACGACGCGATGAACCGGGGAGTCAGCATGGCCACCGGCTCCTGGCTACTCTTCCTCGGCGCGGATGACACCCTCCACGCAGACGATACATTGGCCCAGGTGGTGGCGTTCATCGAAAGCCAGGACCACAGCGACCTGGTGTACGGCGACGCGATAATGCGCTCAACCGGTGTGCGGCACGCCGGCGCATTCGATCTCGATCGTCTGTTGTTCGAGACGAACATCTGCCATCAGTCGATCTTCTACCGTCGCGCAATCTTCGATGGCATCGGCCCCTACAACCTGCGCTACCGGGTGTGGGCCGACTGGGACTACAACATCCGCTGCTTCTCGAACCCGGCGTTGGCTATCAGGTATATGGACCTAGTCGTTGCCAATTACAACGACATGACCGGGCTGAGTATGAGGGAACGGGTCGACAAAGAGTTTCGGAAACGGCTGCCAATGTACTTCTGGGTGGCGGCATGGGAAACATGTAGTCGGATGTTGTCGTTCTTGCGCCGGCCGGAGAACCGCCGACTAGCAGTTCGTTCGCGGGTGATCAGGTATAAGGCTGTGTCCGGACGTTCGACAAGCGCCGATGAGTCGAGCCCGACTCGAACGCTGTGACAGGAACATCATTCCGGTTGATGACATCGGCGAATGGGAGCTCCATTTCGCTTGAGCCCTCACGCCGCAGTACTTTTAGGTATTTCACTTTGGAAGTAACGACGGATACTCCATCACGATGAGTGATCAGGCGCGTAGCCCGAGGGAACGGGACGCGCGGCGCAACTCTTAAGACGCAACGGTGCCGCCGGTGCGGAAGGCAATTCCGCCAAACCCACCGATCGCATGCGCAAGTATTTCGCGAGATGTAGGGTCCTTGCAAAGAGCAGTAATCCAATATTCCTCCGACGATGCTCGGAAGCTTTGAAAGCGCGATGATTTCGATGTCGAGGCATGATCAGTGCGAGTATCGCACCGAGACCGAAGCCTCGGATGGGGTCAGAGACGGTATCCGCGCCCGCCCGGTTGCCGTATTCGTACTTGGTACGCAACGGTCGGGTACGTCGGCGATTACCCGCGTGCTCTCACTGAGTGGGGGAGCGCTTCCAGCCGGGTTGTTGGGCGCCGATGCAGGAAATCCACGAGGCTGCTGGGAACCACGCAAGGCGATCAGCCTCAACGAAGCGATACTCAACCGCTATGGCAGCGCATGGTTTGACCCCTCTCTTCGGTTGCTCGACGAATTGGCTGATGGCAGTGATGCGCGGACCGCATGCGTCGCTGAGATCGCGAGTTATCTGTCGACGCTGCCCGCGGCTCCGTTTGTGGTGATCAAGGAGCCGAGGATCACGGTGCTGTTCAACCTGTGGTTCGAGGCGGCGCGTGACGCCGGATTCGATGTCGCGGCCGTTACCGTGCTGCGCCACCCGCAAGAGGTCGTCTCGTCGATCGCGTCGTCATGGGGTCTTTCGCCCGAGTTGGCAAGTGCTCTGTGGCTGAAGTACAACCTGCTTGCGGAAAGATCTACTCGCGGCGTGTCCCGCGTATTCGTCGAGTACGCCAATCTCCTCGAGGATTGGCGACGCGAGGTCGGTCGCGTATCCGCGGCGCTGGGATTCGAAGTGGAAGCTCGTGATGAAGGTGCGATCGACGAGTTCCTCACACCTGACCTACGGCGTCAGCGGTGCGGCGACCCCGTCACAGAGCGCTTCGGCACGCATTGGGTCTCGGAGGTCTATGAGGCCCTATGCGCTGCCGGTCGGGATGGGCCCGTAGATATGCTTGCGCTGAACCGCGTATTCGAGTCATACCACTCGAGTGAGCGCGACTTCCGCAGGGTTTTCGAGGACTTCGGTAAGCATTCATCTAGTCTGAAATTCCGACTGTTTCGCCCGCCCGTTGTCGCTGCCGCAATCGAACTCGCGGCATTTGCCAACGGTCGGAAGAATACCTGGGCGTGAGCACTCGACGTTCCGCTTCGTCGATTCCTAAAGGCACGCCCGACTACGTGCTCTCACGTCAGCCGCGATGGCTGGAGGCAGCGCGATCGATGTCGAGCCACAACCGGCCATCCGCGTCCGCGCGACGGAGCGTATTTTGGAGGGCCGCAGCCGCTGTGGGTGGCTTCGTCAGCTTGCCGGTTGGTCAGTCGCGCTCGACGCCCTATGCGCGCAGATGGCATGCGCACGATTTCAGGCAGAGTGGAGGCATGATGATCGAGCGACGCATCGCAGCCGTGTGGCGATGGTACATACGACTGTTCAGGACAGATAAAGAACGAGTCGGCCTCCTCGAGCGCGTGGTCCGCGCGGCCTTCATGATCGGGCCGTACGGCGTCGGGATATTGCCGCTGTACGCCCGGGCGGGGTTCTGGAAGCCGCTCGTCGTCGATGGGACCTCGCTGGAGGGCATTCGTCTACGATGCCGTGTTCCAGACATCATCCAGCTGTATATCTACCTCTTCGGTACATGGGAGCCTGACCTTGTAGCGTTCATGCGCAGTCGGCTCACGCGGGGCGACACTTTCATAGACATCGGTGCCAATGTGGGCTATATGAGCGCGCTCGCCGGCAAGCTCGTCGGCGCGGATGGTGGCGTCGTCGCGCTCGAGCCGGCAACGGAGACCATCGCGGCATTGAACGAAACCTTGGCGATGAACAATCTGGCCAATGTTCGAGTTGTCGCGGCCGCCGTGTCTGATCACCACGGTGAGCTCCCGCTGTTCGCTGGACCAAGCTTCGGCACCGGCCTGACTTCGACGGTGGCCCATAGCTTTCTACGAGAAGCGGAGCGGGTTTCCGCGGCGCCGCTCAATTCATTGGTGACGGCAGAGGAGCTCGCATCTGCACGGTTGATCAAGATCGACGTCGAAGGTGCCGAGGACCGTGTGCTGGCCGGTATCCTCCCCACGGTCGATTCGCTGCGCGATGATGCCGAGATCATGGTTGAGCTGACCCCAAAATGGTGGACCGATCCCAATTTGCGACCGATCGATGTCCTGCGGCCATTCCTTGACCTCGGATTTCACGTTTACTTACTGCCGTATGACTACTGGCCATGGCGATATCTCTGGCCAAACGACGTCGGAGCACCGAAGCGCCTCCGGGACCTGACTGTGCTGGAAAGCCGGGAAGGCAAAGTGTACGAGATAATTCTGTCCCGTCAGGACGTTGAGGCCCTGTAGACAGGGTTCGCCTCGAAAGCTCAGACCCCTAAGCTGGAAGCGGTTCCGCCTTGGACCGATCCGAGCGCATCGACCTCCGCGCTGCTCGGTGTCGAGGACTGGTCCGTGCAGTCACCTTACGGTTTGACCTGACTCTCGAAGAGGTCAGCGGCGCGCGATGCTCTCAGTGGGCTTCGTCATCTGGGCGGCGAAATCACGTGCTCTGACCGCGTACTCCGGGGCTAGGATCTGGGTGTAGGTCTGCAACGAGAGTTTCGCGGGTAGTCTTCGAAAAGCGCCGAGGAGAAGCGAGTTTGAGCTGTTTGACTTGCGCTCCCCAGTACGGCTGATCCGCCGAGTTCCACAGTACGAGAGTCGGAACTCCCGCGCGCATGCTCGCAGCCGTTGTACCCGATCCACCGTGGTGAACTTGCGCGCTGCATGCCGCGAAGGCCATAGGGTAATTGACTGCTTCTACCACCTAGATATGTCCGCGCTGTCGAATGCCGTAGAGTTGGTTACATCGAAGTCGATCAACACTCACAGCCCCAGGCGTACGCACGCTTTGCTGGGTATTTCGACTGTGTCGGAGGGTGATTCGAACCGGTATGCTTTCGGCCGCAAAGCAAATCCGTCAGCGATCCACCGCATGACGTCATCATCGGCTGCCACGCTCGTCTCCATTGTCAGGGCGCCCACAGACCGTCGCCGACTATTCCATTTTCGCCCACTGGGCGGCGCAACGGGGGCGGCAGACCTCGCCGTGCGCTTGGATTTCGAGGGACTGGCGGCGGTCATCGAAAGTCCGCGGGTGTGCTCGTTGAAATTCCCTGCCTGTGAGCAGCGGCCAATGTAGTGGTTGGCGGGTGCCGTGGTGGTTCGGCGTAGCGTTTCGGCGTCGTCGTGGTGATCGCGGAGGCGCTAGGACTGGCCGTCGAGGTTGACGACTATGGATCGGTGTAATTGTCGGTCGAGCGTTGCGGCCGCGTCGGTGGTGTCGCCGAGGATGTCGTCGCATGCACCGACGCCGCGGTTGGTGGTGATGACGATGCTGGTCTTGAAATATCGTTGGGAGACAACCTGAAGCAGCGCTGAAGCGGCCTCAGCCGGTAGTAATGGAGGCCTCACCTTCGCCAGGCCTGTTCTCGTCGCTGGGCATTCTCGATCTTCTCGGCCGTACGCCAGAACAGATATTCAACAACTTTCCGGTTGACCGAACCAGGGTTGGGAATCGCTGGGAGAAGTTCGCCGTTGGCGCGCATCGGGAAGTGATGGATCGCAACCAACGGAAGCCGCAATAGTCGGCTACATTGGCGCCCGCGCGTTCGAAAGTTCCGGCCCGTCGATACGAGGTCGGTTCCTTGAACCAACGACCGCAGCTTCCTACTCGTCTCCGGCCAGCAGCGAGCAACTGGCGCCCGAGACGTACCCTTGACCGGGGGTTGTGAAGAGTGTTCGTCCCAATGTTTCGAGGGATCCTCGCCAAGAAGTCTTCCAAAATCGGGGCGGCAGACGGCTCGACGTCGCCTCGGCTTTCGTGCAGGCCAGGTCAAACCCTACAGGAATTTCCGTTCCCCGAGTTCTGCATCAGATCGGCTTGGCCTGGCGGCTGTATTTCGTTAACTGACTTCTGCCCGTCGGACATCAACCACACGGCGCTCAGGCCGTTGAAAGGGAGAAGGCGGTCTCCGCGGTTCTGGGAACATGCCCTGCCACGCAACTCACCCATGGGATTCGGCGGCGCGCCCATAGGAACGCACGGCTAAGGGCAGGAACACGATAAGGAGAGAAATCGCCCAGATGAATGTCATTGCAAGCGGCCATGCGAGTGGACCGCCATAGGCCAGCCCTCGCATGGCCTCGATCGGGGGCGACATCGGCTGGAATCGAACAAAGGGCTGCATCCAATCGGGGAACAACCCGATCGGGGTGATACCGGGATTGATGAATGCCATCGCCACCACCCCGCCGACTAGCCACGTGGTGTAGGCGCGCCCGCGGCTGCTAAGCACTAAGGCTGCCACAAGAGCAGTGAACCCGATCGCGACGACCGAAGGAATCAGGAGGTAAAGGACCGCAGCCGCCCATCCATGAGCGAAGCGCAAACCGAGGACCATCCCGAGCGCGGCAATGAGGATCGATCCGATGAGGGCCCGGGTAGCCTCCGCGATGAGCCGTCCTGTGATGGCGCAAGCCCGATGAACTGGTAGAAGCCACATCTTTGTGAGGAGTCCCGACTCGCGATCCATTGTGAGGCTGACTGCGTTACCCAGGGTCCCGAAAAGCGCCGATAGCACCAAACACGTCGGAACGAGACCGTAAACGCTGTGGGCTCCGGTAATTGCTCTAACTCGGTCGCCTAACACCAACACATAGAGAAGCAGCAGGGCGACGGGGAGCAGTAGCGAACCCATGAGAACCGCGCGGTCTCGGCGCCACCGGGTAAGGAGCCGACCCGCTTCGATCAAGCCCTCCCTAAGCAGGGAGCTTGACATATTTTGGTGTGACATCAAGTTTCGCGCCTTTGCATGCGCACCGTGATCGCGCCGAAGACCAACACCATGCCGACACACCACGCCAGACAGGGCGCCAGGTTGCCCATCGTCACATGTCCGCTGCCCAGCCCACGCAGCGATTCGGCCACCTGTGAGACCGGCTGGTTACGCACGAACGGCCGCAACCATTCCGGGAAAGTTTCTTCGGGCGCGATCCCGGTCGACAACATGAACAGCAGCAGCTGGGGGACAAATAATATGTAGCTGGCTCCTTGGAGGCTGTTCATGCTCGAGCCCAGCGCGTCTGCACCGAGGGCCACGGCCAGGCATAGCAGCAACGCGACGAACATGAAGGCGATCGCATAGCCCGGCCCGCCGGTCATCCGGAATCCGAATGCATAACCGGCCGCTATCGCTACCCACAGGGCCAAGAGACCCCGAACCAGCGTCGCCCCCATACGAGCTGTTACGGGAGTTATCGCGGCGATCGGGAGCGTTCGTAAACGCGTGCCGAACAAACTGACATTGTCTCGAACCGCGCGGTCCGCGGTGATCAGTCCCACGAAGATCATCGCCTGGACGACCACGGCCGGCACCAGGTACTGGGAATAGCTGACAGGTCCGGTGTCTACCAAGCCCCGTAGGGCCACGCTGAAACCTGCTAGATATGCGATCGGTGCCAGAATCTCGAAGATCATCTCGCCGTCGCGTGCGCCGGCTCTCAGCGAACGTTCGGTGAGAGCAACTAATCCCCTCATTACCGCGTAAGACTGCGGTTCGTGAGGTGCAGAAAAGCCTCGTCTAGGGAAGGCTTGCGCAGCGAAATGTCGGTGAGTTCAACGCCCAGCGCCTCGATCCGACGGAACACATCGGCCAGTGTGGCCACTCCGTCTGGGGCGAACACTGACAACGAGTTCGCATCCTCATCGACGTCCATTCCCTCGAGACCGGCTAACGCCGCAGCGACGCGGGGCAAGTCGTCCGGGTTGGCCGGGCTTACCTGGCAGTAGCTGGCGCCGACGCGGCGCTTCAGCTCCTCGGCGGTCCCGCTGGCGATCACCTGTCCATGGTCGATGACGACGATTGAGTCGCTCAGCAGGTCGGCCTCTTCTAGGTATTGCGTCGTCAACAGCACGGTGACGCCTTGCTCAGCCAAGGAGCTCACCAGAGCCCACGCGTCGCGGCGGCTACGGGGGTCAAGCCCTGTAGTCGGCTCGTCGAGGAAAAGGACTTTCGGTAGCACCATCAGAGCGGCGGCGAAGTCAACGCGTCGCGCCATTCCGCCGGAGTAAGTCGTGATCCGCCTGTCGGCAGCCGCGACGAGGTCGAACCGTTCGATCAGCTCGTCGGCACGGGCCCGTGCTTGTTGTCGGCGTAAGCCTCGCAACCTGCCGAAGAGCACCAGATTTTCACGGCCCGTCAGCAGAGGATCCAATGCGACGAACTGGCCGCTGACTGAAATGCTGGCACGCACCGCGGCGGGCTCGCGGGTGATGTCGAAACCGGCGACAGCCGCGCTGCCCGAAGTCGGGCGAAGCAGAGTGGAAAGAATATTGATCGTCGTTGTCTTGCCGGCGCCATTGTGCCCCAGAACTCCGCACACGGTTCCTGCCGGAACCGAAAAGCTCACGCCAGAGAGCGCATGTACGCTTCGGCCGAAGGTCTTCGTTAGGCCGTCGACCTCTATCGCAAGCGAACTCACTGCACGAGTGTCTCATGGTAGGAAGCTCGAGTGTTGCGAGACCCCGGAAGCATGTTTGCCGCCTCCAGGCCGATCGAGCCCTCGATAAGGGTCGCGATCGAGACCGGCTGTGAAGAATCGACTCCACCGAACAGCCCGCCATCGGGGTCGCCGACGACTAGGCAGCTGGCTACATCTTGAATTGTCAACCGCCGCAACACTTGCGTCGAGTACTCGGCTACTTGCGCTGCGCATGGTAGTCGACCCGTCTACACTTGATGAGATCTCCGACGCACAGTGGGCACCTGCGACGTATCCCCATAAACTTCACGCGTAAAGCGTTACTGGGGTAGCCAGCGGCCAGGAGTTTGGGCTTGGATTGTCCTGCCAGGATGCTCTCAGATGAGCCGCAAACCGGTAGCGGCAAGCCACGAACCGACCAAAACCAGGACGGCGACCAGAATTACTCGACGGTGAGCTTGCACCCTGTCATGCAAGGAACGCAGTATCGCTTCGGTCTTCGCCGGGGCGAGCATGTAACCGACGAGGGTGATCTCGACGACCGCGAGCATGATCAGCACAAATGCGCAGGCGGCCGCGATCTGCGTGCTGATCACAGCTCCCGATGCCGCGATGATGGCGAGGGCGATCGTCGCCTGGGGTGGTAAGTAACTTAGACCCATCAAGAAGGACACCCAAGGCGCTCCACCTTTCCAGGCTTTGGAGATGGCTGAGCGGGCGCGGAGGAGGAGCCGTCTGATTGGCTGCGCGGATTCGGCCGCCGGGCCTTCCGCATCCCCCGTCTGCGTTCGCGAGATCGCGGCGCGCGGACGCGTGTCAGTGCTCGATTGCAACTTCTCCGCAGCACTTACCCGTTGCCGCAACCTTGGCCGCACCGCCAGAAGGGCGGCAACCAGTAACAGAAGCACACCGATCCCGACCTGAACCGGCTGGATGGTTGACGTGCCGGTCATCGCCGAGCTGATCAACTCCTGCACGAAACCTCTGAGCGCCGGCGTGTAGTAGAGCACGATCAGCGGTGTCAGGAGGACAATCCCGTTGATTACCAAGCAGCCAAGCCAGTAAGCGAAGAG
The DNA here is from genome assembly GCF_001499835.1 of Mycolicibacterium novocastrense. NCBI lineage: Bacteria > Bacillati > Actinomycetota > Actinomycetes > Mycobacteriales > Mycobacteriaceae > Mycobacterium > Mycolicibacterium novocastrense. Next base: position 507,791 of record NZ_LQIH01000001.1, on the reverse strand, counting down.
GTTCTGGACCGGACGCGGCCGTGAGATCACGAGCAGTATGGCAACCAGCCGGAGCGGATCGGGAACAGTCACCAGCGCAAGCCCCAGCAACGCGCTCCACATTGCCGCCAGACTACCGGCTCAACTGGCTACCGCTGGCTGAGCCGCGATGCCTGAGTGGGTGATTCGAAGTACAGTCGTCGCGGCCAACCGCATTGGACCCCGTCGCGTGCCGGCAGTGCCGTGAAACGCAGCACCAAGATATCGCGGCAGCAGCGTCGGGCCGGGACAATGGCTCTCCGGAGCCGATCCGACTGCTAAGAATGCCAAAGGCATTGAGGTTGAGTGTGATCGGTGCAGCAGACCTCGGTGCCGATGCGATTTTCTCGATTCCTTATCTTCAGCGCCGCGAGGTATAGAGTCGAGGGATGAATCTGCTCGAGTCACTCAAACGTGGTTTGGAGTGGGTTGCGACGCCGAGGTACCTACCAGGTCGACTGGAGATGCAGACCCAGCGCGGCAAACGTCTGGAGATGGAGGTCGTCTCCTTCAAATTTCGGGTTCCATTTCCCGGTGGCGCCATGATCAGCATTCCCGTCTTCATCATGGTCATGCCGGTTGGGTCTTCGCCTATCGAGGGCTTGCAGGTTCGCTCCGAAGACCGCAAGGATTAATACCCTTTGGCCTACTTGGCGCCAGTGTGAAGGATTCGTCAAGACTTTAAAGAATAAATTTTGGCATCGATATTGCCTACTGTTATCACGATTTGGGACGCGCGGTGGTGTCCTCAGTGGTTGGCCCCGAAAGCCCACTTCGGCTGTTTACCTTGTCACGGGTTCGCGACTAAGCGGGAGGCGGGCCGAAGAGTTTGCGGTAACCGGCATACGACGTCGCAAGCGCGCTATGAGCCGCCGCCGAATGTCGGCACACGACCGCAATGAAAGGGACACTGTTCGAGTCGTTATCCCTCGACCGGGCTCCTTAGGCCCCACCGTCCTCGCGCAACGTCGTCGGTCGCCGGAGCCCTCCAAGACGCTCGCCCCGGACCCGTGGTAACTACATGGCCGACCCGATATGATTCGCCGTTCGCTCGGTGCGCCGACAGACCGCCACCGCTACTTGCAGCGCCGCTACGGCGGGACCCCGCGGCGGGCGGTCCGGGGCGAAGCGTAAATCAAGATCATCGCAGGTACTTGCTCTCGCGAAGATCGACTGGCGCTGCGCGAACGGCATTGGCAATCACGATCGGCGCCTCAGGGCGGAGCTTTGCAGTAGTTCGGCGATCGGTTGCTAAGCAGCTACAAGGAGCCGCGATTCCGAGCGACTCGCCGGGTCGGTGGAGGCAGTTTACGTGAGATCGCTGGTACTGCGAACCTGGCAAACACGCACCCGCCCACTCGGTGCGCCGATAACCACGGCAAATTGCAGGTCGTGGCCACTTCTAGCGATAATTCACACGTCGAACCTTTGGTCGGGCTCGAGGACCGATCCGGTTTTGCAAGCGCGTTTGCTGGAGTCGCTGCGCGAGCGCGCAGATTTTGGCGGCATTGTGAGCCTTATACTTAGCGAGGTCACAGAATTCTCATAAGCAGGATTTGTCCGCAACCCCGAGGTGGGTGCTGAAGGTAGCCGTTGAGCTGCGCATATCCCTAGCGGTATTGACGCCGCAGTTAATTTTAGAGATTAGCTACCTAAAGTTTGCTGTAATCGCATCGACAGGGAACCGTAAGGTAACAATTTGCCGACCTCTACAGCCTGCGGTAACTTTGCGATAGGCTCGCCAATGGTTTGCGGTGTCTGACGACTAACCTGGAGAGACGTGAGCATCAATCCGTTCGATGACGACAAGGGTACCTTCTTCGTTCTGGTCAATGACGAGGAGCAACACAGCCTTTGGCCTAGCTTTGCCGAAGTGCCGGCCGGGTGGCGGGTGGTGTATGGCGAAGCTGACCGCGCCGCATGCCTCGAGTACGTAGAAGAGCATTGGCCCGACATCAGGCCGAAGAGCCTGCGCGAGAGGTTGGCGCAGGGCGGCGGGACCCTCGACGGCTGAACGGCTTGGCGGGGAAAGTCGACTAATGGGACATGACGACGGGGCACTACCGCTGTCGCGAGGCCAGCTGGACGTCTGGCTCTCGCAGGAAAGTGGTCTCGCCGGCACCGAGTGGCAGCTCGGGCTTCTCGTCAGGGTCGACGGTCCGATCCAGCCGGACCTTCTCCACCACGCCATGCGGCAGGCGCTGCAGGAAGCCGAACCGGCCCGGGCGACGTTTTTCGAACAAGACGGCCAGATCGTCCAGCGCCCGATGGACTACTCGGATCTCGAGTTGCCCTTCTATGACGTCAGGGATGCGCCCGATCCTGCGGCCAAAGTCCGGGAGATAGCGTCATCAATTCAGCACACTCCAATGCCGCTTACCGGCCGCATGGTCACTTTTGCGTTATTTCAAACTCAGACCGACCAATATTATGCGTACGGGTTAGGCCATCACGTTTCCGTTGATGGGATGGGAATGGCACTGGTGTGCCGCCGCATTTCAACCATCTATACGGCGTTGGCCAAGGGTGAGCCCATCCCGCCCGCCTACTTCGGCTCGATCCAGGACCTCGTCGATTGCGAGGCCGCGTACGAGGCGTCCGATGACTACGCCGAAGACAGGGCGTACTGGAGCGAGAACCTTCCGCCGGAGAGTGGGTTGGATCCGCGGGGGTCCAAGGAGTCGGCGGAGCGTGATGCATACACACCCTCCACGTCCGTTGACATAGACCAGGCAACCGTCGGCAGTATCAAACAGCTCTCGAAGGCGTTGCGGATTCGCCGCTACGCGGTGACAACCGCGGCGTGCGCGTTGTTGGCTCGGTCTTGGTCGGCCAGCGGTTCCGAAGTGGCCCTTGATTTTCCGGTGAGCCGGCGTGTCACCGAGGACTCCAAGACCATTCCCGGCATGCTGGCCGGCGTTGTGCCGTTGGTACTGAGCGCGCCGCCGGAGTTGTCGGCCGGCGAGTTCTGCAAGCACGTCGATGTGCGCATTCGAGAGTTGTTGAAGCATCAGCGGTTCCCGGTGCACACCCTGGAAGGTGCAGGCGGCCTTAGGCATACCGCAAATCGGGTAGCGATCAGCTTCCTTCCGCAGCGGCTCACCCTGGACCTTGGCGGCGTTCCCGCAACGGCGTCTTACACCAACCATGGTCCGGTCGGTCATTACGGCTTCTTCTTCTCCGGCGTGAGCGACCAGATGTCGCTGAGCACTGCGGGTTTAGGGCAACCGTTCGCGAATTTCAACGCCGCCGAGTTGGCCGAGCGCCTGCAGCGGATCATCACGGCGATGGCCGACGACCCGGATCGGCCACTGTCGTCGATTGACGAACTCGGCTCCGACGAACACGCCAAGCTGGTTGAGATCGGGAAGCGTCAGGTGCTAACCGATCCCGCACCGACCCGGCTCTCGATTCCGGCCTTGTTCGCCGCTCAGGTGGAGCGCGCCCCGGAAGAGCCAGCGTTGGCCTTCGGCGATCGATCATGGACATATCGCGAGCTGGACGAGGCCGCGACTGGACTGGCGAGATCGCTTGCAGCCCAGGGGGCGCGCCCGGGTCAGTGCCTGGCGCTGCTCGCCGACCGTTCCGATCGGGCTGTGATTGCGATTCTGGCCGCGCTCAAGACCGGAGCGGCGTATCTCCCGATCGATCCGTCGGTGCCGGCGGCACGGCTGGAGTTCATCCTCAAGGATGCAGCGCCTATGGCTCTGCTCACTACGGCGGGCCTGCGTTCGAGGCTGGACGGTCTCGACATTCCGGTCATCGACATTGAAGCCGCGCCTTCGGAGGTCTCCTCGGCGGAATTGTCCGCGCCGTCCCCGGACGATTTGGCCTACATCATCTACACCTCGGGGACCACCGGGACCCCGAAGGGAGTGGCGGTTACCCACGGCAGTGTCACCCGGCTGCTGGGCTCGCTGGATCCCGGCTGGCCAATCCCGGGCGTCTGGGCTCAGTGTCACTCGTTGGCCTTTGACGCTTCGGTCTGGGAAGTGTGGAATCCGCTTCTTCGCGGCGGTCGTGTAGTGGTCGTGCCGGAGCACGTGACCAGCTCACCGGAGGACTTCCACGAACTACTTGTTCGCGAAGGGGTCACCGTACTGACCCAGACGCCATCGGCGGCGGCGATGTTGTCACCCGCGGGACTCGAGGAAACCGCACTGGTGGTGATCGGCGAGGCCTGCCCCGCATCGCTGGTGGAACGGTGGGCGACCGAAAACCGGGTGATGCTCAACGGGTACGGCCCGACCGAAACCACGATGTGCGTGGCGATCAGTGCACCGCTGGCTGTGGGCGATGGTGTGGTGCCGATCGGCCGACCGGTGCCGGGAACGGCGCTTCTCGTGCTCGACACTTGGCTGCGCCCAGTGCCGGCCGGGGTGGTCGGCGAGTTGTATGTAGCCGGAGATGGAGTGGCGCCTGGCTACGTCGGTCGCCCCGATCTGACCGCATCACGATTCGTCGCCTGCCCGTTCGGCGGGTCGGGTGCGCGGATGTATCGCACCGGCGACTTGGTGTGCTGGGGCGAGGACGGTCAGCTGCAGTATCTCGGCCGCGCCGACGAGCAGGTCAAGATCCGCGGCTATCGCATCGAACTCGGGGAGATCCAAGCAGCACTGGGCCGCTTGGACGGCGTCAACCAGGCGGTGGTGATCGCGCGTGAAGACCGCCCTGGCGACAAGCGGCTGGTCGGTTACATCACCGGAACCGCCGATCCGGCCGACCTGCGCGCCCAGCTGGCGGACCGGCTGCCGCCCTACATGGTGCCGGTCGCGATCGTCGTCCTCGAGTCATTGCCTCTGACATCGAGCAACAAGGTGGACGTCCGCGCTCTACCTGCGCCCGAATTCACCGGCGGCAGAGCCGATTACCGCGCCCCGGGCACCGCGGTCGAGGAGATCTTGGCCGGGATCTATGCCGAGGTGCTCGGCGTGGAGCGGGTGGGGGTCGACGATTCGTTCTTCGACCTCGGTGGCGACAGCATCTTGTCGATGCAGGTGGTGGGACGGGCCCGGGCGGCGGGGCTTTTCTGCCGGCCGCGCGACATCTTCGTCGAGCAGACCGTGGCACGGCTGGCGGCAGTGACCAAGGTGGTCGGCGGTGAGGCCGCGGTCGTCGATGAGGGCATCGGCCCGGTGGTCGCTACGCCGATCATGCACTGGCTGCACGAGATGTCCGGTGCCACCGACGAGTTCAACCAGACACTGGTGGTGCAGGCCCCGGAGGAGGTGACCGAGGGCGACGTCGAGGCGGTGCTGCAGGCGCTGCTGGATCGGCATGCAACATTGCGGTTGCGCGCCGAGGACGGTGTCGACGGTTGGTCGCTGATGGTCCCCGAACCCGGCGCGGTCAACGCAAGCGATTGTGTGCAGGCCGTCGACGCACTGACCGACGAGGCGTTGGTGGCGGCGCGATCGCGGTTGAATCCACGCACCGGTGCGATGGTGAGCGCGGTGTGGGCGCCAAGCGCCCGACAGCTGGCGTTGGTGATCCACCACCTGGCGGTCGATGGGGTGTCGTGGCGCATCCTGCTCGAAGACCTCAACATCGCCTGGGCGCAGCACCATAGCGGTCAACCGATCGAATTGCCCACCGGAGGAACGTCGTTCGCCCGGTGGTCGTCGCTACTGGCTGAGCACGCCGGCTCCGTCGACGTCGTTGGGCACGCCGAGACGTGGCGGCAGGTGGCGTCGACCCCGGCCGCGCTGCCTGCGGTGCAGCCCGAGACCGACACCTTCGCCAACGCCGGGCGCCTGACCGCCTCGCTGGACGCGGCGACCACCCGCCAGCTGCTCGGAGAGGTGCCCGCGGCGTTTCACGCTGGCGTGCAAGACATTCTGTTGATCGCTTTTGGATTGGCCTGGGCCGAATTTCTGGGCTCCACCGGCGCGCCGATCGGCATCGACGTGGAGGGTCACGGCCGTCACGAAGAGTTGGCCGCCGACGTCGACCTGTCCCGCACGGTCGGCTGGTTCACCACCAAGTACCCTGTCGCGCTGAACGTGGGCGGGGTGACCTGGGCTCAGGTGAGTGCCGGTGATGCCGCACTGGGCACGGTGATCAAGAACATCAAAGAACAACTGCGCGCTCTTCCCGAGGGTCTGACTTACGGTCTGCTGCGCTACCTGAATTCTGACGTCGACCTTTCCGGTCCGGACCCCGCAATCGGGTTCAACTATCTGGGGCGCCTGGGCGCTGGTGCGGGCGAGCTCTCCGACGACTTCTGGCGAATCAGTTCCGACAGTTTGGCACTGACCGATATCGCGGCGGCGGTGTCAATGCCGTTGGCACACACCGTCGAACTCAATGCCGGCACCGCCGACACCGAGGACGGCCCGCAACTGCAGGCGGCGTGGACTTGGGCACCGACAGCGCTGGACCAGGACAAGGCCGAGCGGCTCAACCAGTTGTGGTTCGAGGCCCTGGCCGGCATCTGCGCCCACGTGCAGAACGGCGGCGGTGGTCTCACTCCGTCCGACCTCGCCCCGGCCCGGCTCACCCAACAGCAGATCGACGATCTGACGCGTCGGCACCATCCCGCCGACGTGCTACCCCTGACTCCGCTGCAACGGGGGCTGCTGTTCCAGTCCAGCTTCATCGAGGACTCCGACGACGACGTCTACGCGGTGCAGCTCGGGATCACCCTGACCGGTTCGCTTGACCCGAACCGCCTGCGCGACGCCGTGCAGACCGTCGTCGCCCGCCATCCCAACCTGGCCGCACGGTTCAGCGAAGACTTCGGCGAACCGGTGCAGATCATCCCGGCCGATCCCGTAATCGCCTGGCAGTATCTCGAATTGAGCGACGGCGACACCTCCGAGGAACGAGTCGATCAGATGTGCGCCGACGAGCGCGCCGCCGTCTGCAAGTTCGCGGACCAACCCCTGTTCCGAGGCGCACTGATTCGCCTGCCGGGGAATCGACATCGACTGGTGATCACGATCCATCACATCGTGATCGACGGCTGGTCGCTCCCGATCCTGTTGCAGGAGATCTTCGCGAGCTACTACGGGCAACGGCTTCCCGCCGCTCCGCCGTTCCGCAACTTCGTCAGCTGGCTGACGAACCAGGATGACGACGCGGCACGCGCGGCCTGGCGCGAGGTGCTGGCCGGCTTCGAAGAACCCACCTTGGTCGCACCACCGGCTCAGGCCGGGCCGCGGGCCGTCGCGTCACACCGGATGCCTGCGGACCTCACCGCGTCGCTCGGCGAGTTGGCACGTGCCCAACAGACCACGGTCAACACCGTCCTGCAGGCCGCATGGGCACAACTGCTCATGGCGATGACCGGTCATCACGACGTCACTTTCGGCACCGCGGTGTCCGGGCGGCCGGTCGACCTTCCCGGCGCCGACTCGATGGTCGGCTTGCTGATCAACACGCTGCCGGTGCGCGCGAACATGACGTCTGCGACCACCGTCGCCGACCTGCTCGACCAGCTGCAGCGCGACCACAACAACACCCTCGATTACGAACATCTCGCGCTCGCCGAGATCCACCGCATCGTCGGGCACGATCGTCTGTTCGACACCCTGTTCGTCTACGAGAACTATCCGATCGACATCGGCGCGCTGATGAGCGTGCAAGACCTTGCCGTCACCGACTTCAACAGCCGCGAGTACAACCACTATCCGCTCTCGATGGTGGTGACGCCCGGCAACGAACTCAGTCTGCGCGTCGAGTTCGACACCGACATCTTCGACGAGTCCGAAATCGAAGTGCTCGTTGACCGATTGCGGCACGTGCTGACGGCCATGGTCGCTGATCCGGCCGGGCGGTTGTCTTCGATCGAGCTGCTCGGATCCGGTGAACGCGAACAACTCGACGGCTGGGGAAACAGGGCGGTACTGACCCGGCCCGCGACCACGCCGGTGTCGATCATGGCCATGTTCGACGCCCAGGTGAGCCGCGACCCCGAGGCTGTGGCGGTGACGTTCGAGGGTCGGTCGACGACCTACGGCGAGCTCGAGGAGGCGGCCAACCGGTTGGCATCACTGCTGTCCAGCCGTGGCGCGGGCCCGGGACAGCGTGTGGCACTTCTGTTTCCGCGTTCCACCGAGGCGATCGCGGCTATCCTGGCGGTGCTCAAGACCGGCGCGGCCTACCTCCCGATCGACCCCGCGCATCCCGACGCCCGAATCGAGTTCATGATCGGCGACGCCGCGCCCGTCGCCGCGGTCACGACGGCCGATCTGCGTGGGCGGCTGGAGTCCTACGGCGTCCCGATCATCGACGTCAACGACCAGGCACCCGACGCTGATCCCGCGCCTGCGCTGACGGCGCCCGCGCCCGACGACATCGCCTACATCATCTACACCTCCGGGACCACCGGTAAGCCCAAAGGTGTTGCCGTCACGCACCGCAACGTCACCCAGCTGCTGGAGTCGCTCGATGTGGAACTGTCCCTCGGGCAGGTCTGGACGCAGTGCCATTCCCTGGCGTTCGACTATTCGGTCTGGGAGATCTGGGGCGCGCTGCTCTACGGCGGCCGCCTGCTGATCGTGCCGGACTCGGTCGTCCGTTCGCCCGAAGAGCTCCACGCCCTGCTCGTCACCGAACAGGTCAGTGTCCTGAGCCAGACTCCGTCGGCGTTCTACGCGTTGCAGACCGCCGATGCTCTGCAGCCCGAGCTGGGTCAGCAGCTCAAGCTTCAGACCGTCGTGTTCGGCGGTGAAGCGCTTGAGCCACAACGACTCTCGTCATGGCTGCACAGCCATCCGGGCCTGCCGCGCATGATCAACATGTACGGCATCACCGAGACCACCGTGCACGCGTCCTTCCGCGAAATCGGCGCCGGCGACGTCGACACCACCACCAGCCCCATCGGTGTGCCCCTCGAACACCTGGCGTTCTTCGTGCTCGACGAGTGGATGCGACAGGTGCCGGTGGGTGTGACCGGCGAACTGTATGTGGCCGGCGCGGGGCTGGCTTCGGGCTACCTCGGCCGGGCGGGGCTGACGTCGACGCGGTTCGTCGCCTGCCCGTTCGGAGGCCCCGGCTCACGGATGTACCGCACCGGCGACCTGGTCCGCTGGGGTGCCGACGGTCAGCTGCGGTACGAGGGTCGCGCCGACAAGCAGGTCAAGATCCGCGGCTACCGCATCGAACTGGGCGAAATCCAGGCGGCGATGGCGGGACTCGACGGTGTGAACGAAGCGGCGGTGATCGCCCGTGAGGATCGCCCGGGCGACAAGCGGCTGGTCGGCTATGTCACCGGACATGTGGACCCCACCGCGGTGCGCGCGAAGCTCGGTGAACGGCTGCCGACATACATGGTGCCGACCGCGGTCGTCGTACTCGACGCCTTGCCGCTGACCGTCAACGGCAAGCTCGACACTCGCGCGCTTCCGGCGCCGGAATTCCAGGACGCCGACCAGTACCGCGCCCCGAGCACGGCGGTCGAGGAGATTCTCGCCGGCATCTTCGCCCAGGTTCTCGGTGTGGAGCGCGTCGGTGTCGACGACTCGTTCTTCGATCTCGGTGGTGACAGCATCCTGTCGATGCAGGTGGTCGCCCGCGCGCGGGCGGCCGGGCTGGTGTGCCGTCCGCGCGACATCTTCGTCGAGCAGACCGTTGCCCGGCTCGCGCAGGTGGCCACCTTCTCCGACGCCGAAGGCGCAGTCGACGAGGGCATCGGGCCGGTGGTCGTCACACCGATCATGCAGTGGCTCAACGGTGTTGACGGCCCGATCGACGAGTTCAATCAGACGGTCGTGCTGCAGGCACCCGCCGGCGTGACCGAGGCGGACGTGGTGGCCGTCCTTCAGGCGCTGCTCGACCGCCATGCGATGCTGCGGTTGATCGTCGACGACGACGGCACCGGCGGTTGGTCTTTGAGCGTCCCCGAGGTGGGCGCCCTCGACGCGCGCAGCTGCCTGCAATCGGTGGACGCATTGTCCGATGACGTGCTGCTGGAGGCGCGGTCACGGTTGAATCTGGCCGCCGGCACCATGCTCAGCGCGCTATGGGTGGCCGACGCACACCAGCTGGTGTTGATCGTGCACCACCTGGCAGTCGATGCCGTGTCGTGGCGAATCCTGTTGGAAGACATCAACATCGCCTGGGCTCAGCATCACGGAGGCCAGGATGTGGAGCTGCCGACGGGCGGCACCTCGTTCGCCCGCTGGTCTTCGATACTGAACGAGCATGCTCACCTGCCGGCCGTAGTGAACCTGGCCGAGGCATGGCGACAGGTGGCTGCCATCCCGGCCGCGCTGCCGGCCGTACAACCGGATGTCGACACCTACGCCAACGCGGGGCAGCTGTCGCTGGAGCTGGATTCCGACACGACCCGACTCCTGCTCGGCGAGGTACCCGCGGCGTTCCACGCCGGAGTGCAAGACATCCTGCTGATCGCTTTCGGCATGGCGTGGGCCGAGTTCCTGGACGCCAACGAGGGACCGATCTCCATCGATGTCGAAGGCCACGGCCGCCAGGAGGAACTGGCCGGTGACGTAGACCTGTCGCGCACGGTGGGCTGGTTCACCACCAAATACCCGGTGGCCCTGACCGTCGGCGGGCTGTCCTGGGAGCAGGTTGCGGCCGGCGACACCGAGCTGGGCCCGGTCATCAAGGCCGCCAAGGAACAGCTGCGGGCGCTGCCGGACGGTCTGACGTACGGCCTGCTGCGCTACATGAATGCCGACGTAGACCTCGCCGGCTCCGACCCCTCGATCGGTTTCAACTACCTGGGACGGCTGGGTGCGGCCGCCGCCGAGCTCTCCGAGGATCTGTGGCGGATCGACCACGAGGGTGTGTCCATCACCGCCGCGGCGACCGCGGTGCCCACACCGCTCGGCCACACCGTCGAGCTGAACGCCGGCACGATGGACACCGAAGCCGGACCGCATCTGCAAGCGACCTGGACGTGGGCGCTCTCGGCGTTGGACGAGGAGCAGGTCAGCCGGGTCGGAAAGCTGTGGTTCGAGGCCCTGGCCGGTATCTGTGCCCACGTGCAGTCGGGCGGCGGCGGCCTGACCCCGTCCGACGTCGCGCCCGCACGCGTCACGCAGGACCAGATCGACCTGCTGCAGCGCCAGTACCAGGCGGTCGATGTGCTGCCGCTCACCCCGCTGCAACAGGGTCTGCTGTTCCATACCGGCGAAGCCGACGGCAGCGAAGACCTGTATGCGGTGCAGCTGGACGTTTCGGTGAGCGGACGGGTCGAGCCCGAGCGCCTCCGCGACGCGGTGCACACCGTCGTCAACCGCCACCCGAACCTGGTGGCCCGGTTTTACGAGGACTTCGGCGCGCCGGTCCAGGTCCTGTCAGCGGCTCCGGAGCTGGCCTGGCAGTACGTCGAACTCGACGCCGAGATCGGCGACATCGAGGAGCAGATCGACCAGTTCAGCCACGGTGAGCGCGTTGCGGTCTGCGCCCTGGCAGACCGGCCGCCATTCCGGGCCGCGCTGATCCGCACCGCCGAAGACCAGTACCGATTCGTACTCACGAACCACCACATCGTGCTCGACGGCTGGTCCAAGCCGATCCTGCTGCAGGAGATCTTCGCCAGCTACTTCGGTCACCGACTCCCGCCACCGGTGCCTTACCGTCGGTTCGTCAACTGGCTGGCCGAACAAGACCTCGATGCCGCCCAAACGGCGTGGCGAAACGTGCTCGCGGGCTTCGATACGCCCACCCTTGTGGGTCCTCCAGGACGGCTGGCATTGGGCCGTCGCGGCGTCGAGTCCTTCACGGTCTCTGCGGAGACCACGCAGGCCCTCGGTGAGCTGGCCCGCTCCTGCCGCACCACCGTCAGCACGGTGCTGCAGGCGGCGTGGGCACAGATCCTGATCTGGTTGACGGGGCAAACCGACGTCGCCTTCGGTACCGCCGTCTCGGGACGTCCGGTCGACATGCCGGGCGCCGAATCCATGGTCGGACTCCTGATCAACACCGTTCCGGTGCGGGCGAGCGTCACACCGACGACGACCATCGCCGATTTGTTGGCGCAACTGCAAGGCTCTTACACTGACACGCTGGAGCATCAGCACCTGGCGCTGACCGAGATTCATCGCGCCACTGGCCATGATCAGCTTTTCGACACCGTTTTCGTTTACGAGAACTATCCCCTCGATGCAGCGGGGTTGTCGGAAGTGCAGGAACTGGCGATTACCGGGTACACAAATCGCGAGTTCAACCATTACCCGCTGTCGGTGCAGGCCGTTCCCGGTAACGAACTGGGATTGCGCGTCGAATACGACAAGGACGTGTTCTCTAGCGCCCGCATCGGAAAGCTGGTCGACCGTTTCCAGCGTGTGTTGGTGGCTATGACTGTAGATACGAGGGGGAAGTCATGAGCGCCGATCCGAGCCGGACTTTACTGTCGTTGGACCTTTTCGACGATGACGAGCAGGACCTGCTGGCTGAGTGGGGTAACCACTCGGTGTTGAGCGAGCCGACGCACAGTCGTGTCTCGATCCCTGATTTGTTCGCCACCCAGGTCCTGCGTGCCCCCGACGCGGTGGCGTTGGTGTGCGGAGATCAGTCGTGGACTTATCGGGAGTTGGATCAGGCCTCGAACCGGTTGGCCAACGTTTTGGCCGAGCACGACGCCGGTCCGGGTCGCACCGTCGCGTTGTTGATCCCGCGCTCGGCGGAGGCCATCATCGCGATTTTGGCGGTGTTGAAGAGCGGGGCGGCGTATCTGCCGATCGATCCCGCGCACCCCGACGAGCGGATCACGTTCATGGTCGGCGATGCCGAGCCGGTCGCCGCGGTCACCACGGGTGATCTGCGTTCACGGCTGGCTGTTTCGGACCTGCCGGTCATCGACGTCGACGATCCCGCCCTGTCGAGTCAGCCCGACGTCGTCTTGGCGACGGGTCCGGCGCCCGCTGATCTGGCTTATATGACGTATACCTCGGGGACGACGGGTGTGCCGAAGGCGGTGGCGGTGACGCATGCGAATGTGGCGTCGCTGGTGGAGGTGTTGCACGCGGATTTGCCGTCGGGGCCGGGGCAGGTGTGGTCGCAGTGGCATTCGTTGGTGTTTGACGTCTCGGTGTGGGAGATCTGGGGGGCCCTGTTGCACGGGGGCCGTCTTGTGGTGGTGCCCGAGTCGGTGGCCAGTTCACCGATGGATCTGCACAACTTGTTGATCACCGAGAAGGTCAGTGTGTTGTGCCAGACGCCGTCGGCGGCCGGGATGTTGTCACCGGAGGGGTTGGAGTCCACGACGTTGATCGTGGCTGGTGAGGCCTGCCCGACGGAGTTGGTGGACCGCTGGGCGGCCGGTGATCGGGTGATGATCAACGCCTACGGGCCGACCGAGGCGACGATTTATGCGGCGATGAGCACGCCGTTGGTGGCCAATTCGGGGGTCGCGCCGATTGGTTCGCCGGTGCCGCAGGCGGCGTTGTTTGTGCTGGATCAGTGGTTGCGTCCGGCGGCTGAGGGTGTGGTTGGTGAGTTGTATGTGGCCGGTGCCGGGGTGGCCGCCGGTTATGTCAATCGTGGGGGGTTGACGGCGTCGCGGTTTGTGGCGTGCCCGTTTGGTGAGCCTGGTGGGCGGATGTATCGCACCGGGGATTTGGTGCGCTGGGGCGAGGACGGTCAACTGCAGTATCTGGGCCGCGCCGATGAGCAGGTCAAGATCCGCGGCTATCGCATCGAGTTGGGCGAGATCCAGGCCGCGCTGGCCAAACTGGACGGGGTCGATCACGCGGCGGTGATCGCGCGTGAGGACCGTCCCGGCGACAAACGGCTGGTCGGCTACATCACCGGGACCGCCGATCCGGCCGAACTGCGCGGCGCGCTGGCCCAGCGTCTACCCGCCTACATGGTGCCCACGGCCATCGTGGTGCTCGAAACGCTCCCGCTGACCGTCAACGGCAAGCTCGACAAGCGCGCCCTGCCCGCGCCGGAGTACCGCAGTACGGCCGCGGACTACCGCGCGCCCTCCACGCAGGTCGAAGAGATCCTGGCCGGGATCTACGCCGAGGTGTTGGGTGTGGATCGGGTCGGGGTTGATGATTCGTTCTTCGATCTGGGTGGGGACAGCATCCTGTCGATGCAAGTCGTCGGTCGCGCACGCGCCGCGGGTCTGGTGTGCCGACCCCGCGACATTTTCGTCGAGCAGACCGTGGCCCGGCTGGCGGCGGTGGCCAAGGTTGTGGGCGGGGAAGCCGCGGTCATCGATGAGGGCATCGGCCCGGTGGTGGCGACCCCGATCATGCGCTGGCTACAAGAGGTCGAGGGCCCGGTTGATGAGTTCAACCAGACCCTGATCGTGCAGGCACCGGCGGCGGTCACTGAGACCGACGTCGAGGTGGTGCTGCAAGCCCTGCTGGACCGGCATGCCACCTTGCGGCTCTATGTCGACGATGACGGCGCCGGCGAATGGTCCTTCACCGTTCCCAAGCCAGAAACCGTCAACGCGCGCGACTACCTGCATGTGGTCGACGCCTTGACCGATGAGGCGTTGGTGGGAGCGCGGAAGCGGCTCAACCCGGGCGCCGGCGCGATGCTCTCGGCGGTGTGGGTGGCCTCGACGAACCAGTTGGTGTTGATGTTGCATCACCTGGCCGTGGATGGGGTGTCGTGGCGCATCCTGCTCGAGGACCTCAACATCGCGTGGGTGCAGCACCACAGCGGTCAGCCGATCGAGCTGCCGGTGGGCGGCACCTCGTTCCAGCACTGGGCCAACCTGCTGGCAGAGCACGCCCAGCGCCCGGAGGTTGTCGCACACACCGAGACGTGGCGACGGGTGGAGGCTGCTCCGGCGGTGCTGCCCGCGGTGCAACCCGAGATCGACACCTATGCCACTGCCGGGCAGTTGTCGGTTCCGTTGGATGTGGACACCACCCGGCGGCTGCTGGGCGAGGTGCCTTCGGCGTTTCATGCCGGCGTCCAGGACATCCTGTTGATCGCGTTCGGTCTGGCCTGGACCGAATTCCTGGGCGCCACCGAAACGCCGATCGGTATCGATGTCGAGGGCCACGGCCGCGTCGAGGACCTGGCCGCCGATGTGGATCTGTCGCGCACGGTCGGGTGGTTCACCACCAAGTCACCGGTGGCGCTGAGCGTTGACGGCGTGTCCTGGGACCAGGTGACCTCCGGTGACGCCGCGCTGGGTGCGCTGATCAAGGATGCCAAGGAGCAGTTGCGCGCGCTGCCCGATGGGCTGACCTATGGTCTGTTGCGTTACCTGAATCCCGATGTGGAGTTGTCGGGTCGCGACCCGGTGATCGGGTTCAACTATCTGGGTCGCCTGGGTGCTGGTGCGGGTGATCTCGGCGAGGACTTGTGGCAGCTCAGTGAGGACAGTTTCGCGTTGTCGGAGGCGGTGTCGGCGGTGGCGATGCCGTTGATGCACACCGTGGAACTCAACGCCGGCACGGTGGATACCGATGAGGGCCCGCGGTTGCAGGCCGCGTGGACGTGGGCGCCCTCGGCGCTGGATCGCGACCAGGTCGAGCGGCTGAGCCGGTTGTGGTTTGAGGCGCTGGCCGGGATCAGTGCCCATGTGCGCAACGGCGGTGGCGGGTTGACGCCGTCGGACTTGGCCCCGGCGCGGTTGACCCAGCAACAGATCGACGAGTTGTGCGCCGAGCACGACATTGCTGATGTGTTGCCGCTGACCCCGCTGCAGCAGGGGTTGTTGTTTCATTCGGCGATTGCGCGCGGCACCGGTGATGACGTGTATGCGGTGCAGCTTGATATCACGGTGGCTGGGGCGTTGGATGCGCATCGGTTCCGTGATGCGGTGCAAAACGTGGTGCAGCGCCACCCGAACCTGGCCGCGCGGTTCTCCGAGGAGTTCGGTGAGCCGGTGCAGATCTTGCCGGCCAATCCGGTGATGGCGTGGCGGTATTTGGATCTGCGTTGGGATGACCGCAAGTCTGAGGCCGAGCTCGAGGCGTTGTGCGCTGCTGAGCGCGCGGCGGTGTGCGATTTGGCGGATCGGCCGACTTTCCGGGCGGCGTTGATCCGCACGGCGGGCAATCAGCACCGGTTCGTGTTGACCTTCCATCACATCGTCATCGATGGCTGGTCGATGCCGATCCTGTTGCAGGAGATTTTGGCCAGCTACTACGGACAGCGCCTGCCCGCGGCCCCGTCGTACCGCAATTTCGTGACCTGGCTGGCCGGCCAGGACCGCGCGGCGGCGCGCGCGGCGTGGCAGCAGGTGTTGGCCGGGTTTGAGACCCCGACTCTGGTGGCCCCGCCGGGGGTGCCGGGCCCGCGTGGGGTGGCGTCGTATCGGGTGCCTACGGAGTTGACCCGCGAGTTGGGGGAGTTGGCCCGCTCGTGCCATACGACGGTCAATACCGTGTTGCAGGCTGGGTGGGCGCAGTTGTTGATGGCGCTGACCGGTCAGCATGATGTGGCGTTTGGTACCGCGGTCTCAGGTCGCCCGGCGGATCTGGCTGGTGCTGAGGCGATGGTCGGGTTGATGATCAACACGGTGCCGATCCGGGCGGATATGTCGGCTTCGGCGACGGTGGCCGATCTGCTCGAGCAGTTGCAGCGCCACCACAACGACACCCTCGATCACGAGCATTTGGCGTTGACCGAGATTCATCACGCTGCTGGGCATGATGCGCTTTTCGACACGCTGTTCTTGTATGAGAGCTATCCGATCGACACCAGCGCGCTCTCGGGGTTGCAGGAGTTGGCGGTCACCGAGTTCACCAACCGTGAGTACAACCATTACCCGTTGTCGGTGATGGCCCTGCCCGGACACGAACTGGGTCTGCGTGTCGAATACGACACCACCGTGTTCGACACCGCCGACATCGACGCCATGATCGAGCGGTTCCAACGCATCCTGGCCACCACCACCACCGACCCCAGCCAACAACTGGCCACCATCGACACCCTCGACACCGACGAATACGAGGAACTCGACGGATGGGGGAACCGGGCGATTCTGAGCCGGCCGGTCGCCACGCCGACCTCGATCCCGGCCGCGTTCGAAGCGCAGGTGGATCGCACCCCCGCCCAGATCGCGTTGACGTTCGACGATCGCTCGATGACCTACGGCGAGCTCGACGAGGCCGCAAACCGGGTCGCGGGGCTTCTGGCCATGCACGGCGCCGGACCAGGGAAGTCCGTCGCGCTGTTCGTCCCCCGCTCCGACGACGCGATCGTGGGCATGCTGGCGGTGCTGAAGACGGGCGCGGCCTATGTGCCGATCGATCCGGCTGTACCCGACGCGCGGCTGGAGTTCATGCTGGGCGATGCGGAGCCCGTCGCGGCCATCGCCTCGCCGGACCTGCGCTCTCGCTTGGACGGCTTCGACATCGCGATCGTCGAGGTCGATGATCCCGCGATCGATCTGTACCCCCGCACCACGTTGTTGCCGCCGGCTCCTGATGATGTGGCGTACCTGATCTATACGTCGGGGACGACGGGTGTGCCTAAGGGTGTGGCGGTGACGCACCGCAATGTGACTCAGGTGTTGGAGTCGTTGCATGCCGATATGCCGGCGGGGCCGGGTCAGGTGTGGTCGCAGTGGCATTCGTTGGTGTTCGACGTGTCGGTGTGGGAGATCTGGGGCGCGTTGTTGCATGGCAGTCGGTTGGTGGTGGTGCCCGAGGCGGTGGCCGCTTCGCCAGATGATCTGCATGAGTTGTTGGTCGGCGAGGGTGTGACCGTCTTGTATCAGACCCCGTCGGCGGTGGGCATGTTGTCGCCGGAGGGGTTGGAGAATACGACGCTGGTGGTCGCCGGTGAGGCCTGCCCCACGGAGGTGGTGAATCGGTGGGCGCCGGGGCGGGTGATGCTCAACGCCTATGGTCCGACCGAGTCGACGATTTACGCCGCTATCAGCGCTCCGCTCACCCCTGGTGCTGCGGTGGTGCCGATCGGTTCGCCGGTGCCCAGCGGAGCGACGTTCGTGCTTGATGAGTGGTTGCGCCCGGTGCCCGCTGGTGTGGTGGGTGAGTTGTATCTGGCCGGGCGTGGCGTGGCCGTGGGGTATGTGAATCGTGCGGAGTTGACGGCGTTGCGGTTCGTGGCGTGCCCGTTCGGCGAGGCTGGGGCGCGGATGTATCGCACCGGGGATCTGGTGCGCTGGAACGCAGAGGGGCAGTTGGAGTATTTGGGCCGCTCCGATGATCAGGTCAAGATCCGCGGGTACCGCATCGAGCTCGGTGAGATCCAGGCCGCGCTGGCTTCCCTGGAGGGGGTGGATCAGGCGGCGGTGATCGCGCGTGAGGACCGCCCCGGCGATAAGCGTCTGGTCGGCTACATCACCGGTGCCGGTGATCCGGGCGAGCTGCGGGCGGCACTGGCGCAGCGTCTGCCGGGGTACATGGTGCCCGCGGCGATTGTGGCGTTGGACGGGTTGCCGTTGACGGTCAACGGCAAGCTCGATCGGCGCGCGTTGCCGGCTCCGGAGTACCGCAACGCCACCGAGTATCGGGCCCCCTCAAGCGCGGTCGAGGAGATCATCGCCGGCATCTACGCCCAGGTGCTGGGTGCGGAGCGCGTCGGTGTCGATGATGCGTTCTTCGATCTGGGCGGGGACTCGATTTCGGCGATGCGGGTGATCGCGGCGATCAACACCGCCTTGGATGCCAACCTTTCGGTGCACGCGTTGTTCGAAGCACCCACGGTGGCCGGGTTGGCTCACCGCGTAGAGGGGTCGGCCGACGACGCTACCGCCGAGCTCTTCGACCGGGTGCACGGGCGCGGTACCAGCCAGATCCATGCCCGCGATCTGAGGTTGGACAAGTTCATCGACGAGGCCACTTTGGCCGGGGCGCCCGCACTGCCGGGCCCGGCTGCTGAGGTGCGCACGGTGTTGCTGACCGGGGCCACCGGCTTCCTCGGGCGTTATCTGGTGTTGCAGCTGCTCGAACAGATGGAACAGGTCGACGGCAAACTGATCTGCCTGGTGCGCGCCAAAACCGACGAGGACGCCCGACAGCGACTGGACAACACCTTCGACAGTGGTGATCCGAACCTGGTGCAGTACTTCCAGGGACTGGCCGCCAATCATCTGGAGGTAGTCGCGGGAGACAAGGGTGAAGCCGACCTCGGTCTCGACCCGCAGACCTACCAGCGGTTGACGGAATCGGTTGACCTGATTGTGGATTCGGCCGCGGTGGTCAACAGTGCGCTGCCCTACAACGAGTTGTTCGGCCCGAACGTGGTGGGCACCGCTGAGCTGATCCGCTTCGCGTTGACCACCAAGCTCAAGGCGTTCGCGTTTGTGTCGACTTCGGATGTGGGCCGCCAGATCGAACCCTCGGCCTTCGTCGAGGACGCCGACATCCGCCAGATCAGCGCGACCCGCGTCGTCGACTCCGGCTACGCCAACGGCTACGGCAACAGCAAATGGGCCGGTGAAGTGCTGCTACGCGAAGCCCACGACCACTGCGGACTGCCGGTCTCGGTGTTCCGCTCCGGCATGATCTTGGCCGACCCGACCTATGCGGGTCAGCTCAACGTCACCGACATCGTGACGCGCATGATCTTCAGCATCGTGGCCACCGGTGTGGCGCCGGCGTCGTTCTACCAGCGCGACGCTCAAGGCAACCGCCAACGGGCCCACTTCGACGGACTGCCGGTCGATTTCGTTGCCGAGTCGATCGCCACGCTTGGGTCGCAGACTGTCGACGGGTTCGCCACCTACCATGTGATGAACCCCCACGACGACGGCATCGGACTCGACGAATACGTCGACTGGCTCATCGACGCCGGCTATGACATCGAACGCATCGACGACTTCGACCAGTGGCTACACCGCTTCGAAACCGCACTGCGCGCACTGCCGGATAAGAAGCGTCAGCAGTCGGTGCTGCAGATGCTGTTGATGATGCGGGCGCTTGGCGCTCTGCAACCGCCCGAGCCGACGCTGAGCTCGTTCGCGCCGGCGGATCGGTTCCAGGCTGCAGTGCGGGAGGCGAAAGTCGGTCCCGACAACGACATTCCGCATGTCTCGGCACCGGTCATCGTCAAATATGTCACCGATCTACAAATGCTCGGGCTGCTGTAAGAAGGTCGAGATTCGGCTGGACATACGTACCTGCGGGCGGCTTATGACCTCTGCGCCGAGTCGATGGTTCGGAAATTACTTGCGCGTGCCCCGTGCTCGGCGTTTAGAGTCGGTCTGTGGGGGTCGTCCGCCAAGGAGGGGAAGGATCAGCACATGCCCGAACTGTCGTTGACCAAACTGACTACCGCAGTCGGCGGGATGGCGCTATTGCTGACCGCTGGGACAGGAGTCGCCTCCGCGAATCCGGACTACGGACCACTGATCAGTACAACCTGCAGTTATGAGCAGGCGATGGCGGCGATCCACGCGGAGAATCCCATGGCTGCGCAGTACCTCGACGCCTCCCCGCCGAACCAAGAATTTCTGCGTTTGTTCCTCTCGTCATCACCGGACCAACGGATGAACCTGATCAAGCAGGTGGAAAACAATCCAGGCGCGGCTGAGGCCTTTCCGATCATCCAACAGATGTTCGCTAGCTGTCCGAACTACTGAGTCAAGTCTAATTGCAGCGACGCGTAACCCGAGTGCCGTCCGAGAGCCTCCTGGCCTCACGAGGTCGCGCATCCGCGGCGGGCGGCCTCTTCGTACAAGTCAGCCGCATTGTGGAGGCTAGTTGCGGGCGGAATCATCCGGGAGGCAAGTCCGCGGGCCCGGATGGCGTACTGCGGAGTCAGAACACGACGAAGATCGGCAAGGAGAGACTTTCGACTGATTGCCGAAAACCGCCTACTGGTACCAACTTTCAGGCGTCTTACCTGATTTCCCCAATAGGGTTGATCGGCCGAGCTCCAGAGAATCACCGTCGGGGCGCCAGCCCGCAGGCTTGCGGCGGTAGTTCCCGAGCCGCCGTGGTGGACCACCGCTCGGCATGCCGGGAAAACCTTCGCATAGTTGACTGGGCCGACCACCTTGACGTTTCGGGAATCCGGAACGGCCGCATAGTCGGTCCCGCCGAAACACACCAACGCCCGCTCATTCAACTGTCCGCACACCGTAGCGATCATCCTCACCAGGTCGGCGGGGGACGTGACTGGGATGCTGCCAGTGGCGAAGCAGATCGGCGGTGATCCGTCGGCGATCCACGATCGAACCTCCTCGTCCACTTCCGACTCCAACTCCAACGTGAGGGCGCCCACGAACGGCCGACGGCTGACCGTGCTGTCCCATTCACGCGCCAAGCCGGGTACACACGCGTCGTCATAGGCTTGGATCTCAAGCGACCCGCGAGCCGCGAACCGATGCGGCGAGGGTGCTGTTGCCCTGGGCAGACCTAGCTCACGACGCTGCTCATCCTCGACCTCTCGTGTCGCCCGCCAGAACATCCATTCAGACGCCGCACCGCCCCAGCGGACCAACGGTGATGGAAGGAAAGGAATGAGTTGGCCATTAGCCCGCATCGGAAAGTGGTGCAGCGCAACCAATGGAATGTCGTAATGCTCAGCTACGTTCGCCGCCGCTTGCTCGAAATTGATACCGGTGGAGAGCACGTCAACACCTTTTGCCAGCGACTTCAATGTGGCGCTCGTGTCTTCCCAGTCTCGGATCAACGGGGCCCATATTTGTTGCACAGATCTGACCGGATTTCGGAGGAAGTTCGTCCAGAAATTCCGCACGAACTCTGCGTTCAGGAGGTCGTTGACGACAGGTCCGTACGGGACCGCGGCAACTCCTGCTGACTCGACGAACCCCATCAGGTCGGGCGGCACGGCAAGGCGTACGGTGTGTCCTCTGCGCTGTAACTCGCTCCCGACGGCGAGGGACGGCTCGACATCACCGCGACTGCCGTAACACGCAAAAGCGAATTCCATAACTAGGTTCTAGCCACTTCGACGCCATATTTGGCCGCTTTGGGCGCCGACCGTCGCAGGGTGGGGCTGGAGGGCCGGAGGGGGACAGCACGGCGAACCGTCTGCTGTCCAGCAACGACGACGCACGGCCCACCGAAATCTTCTGGAAAGGAAATAGAATTTTTACTCGGCCGTCGATATCGGGCGATAAACCGCTTCGACACAGAAAAACCTCCAGTAAAGAGTTCAAAAAGACGGATTCATCGGAGTCGCCTGCCGTATGTTTGCGGTAAGCCCTCTCAGCCAGGAGAACCCAAACAACCGACGCCGCGAACCCAAGCTTTTTCGTCTAGTTTACGACGAGGAGCGCACCGCCTATGGCCAGCTGTTATCTAACGCGCCACGGCTCGGGTCGGCGTGACCACCGTCAGGCTTCCGATTCTGATCACCGCGGTTGTGTCCTGGTGTGTGGACGGTTCGTCGAGGCGTCGAGATCTATAGATATCGAACCGGCCAGCGCACCTTCTTCGCCCAAATCGCTGACCATCGGCGCTTTTGGTCGGACGATGAGTAAGGGGAGTCAGCTTCGCCGACGACGACCACGTGTCGCCGGGGGGCTGTGGACGACGTGCAGTCCGGGGGAGGACACATGACGGCTGGAGCGGATCGGCGGTTGATGTCGATCGATGCGCTGGACGGAACCGAGCATGACCTGCTGGCTGAATGGGGTAACCGGGCGGTTCTGGCCGAGCCACCAAATTCGTCGGCACCGATCACGTCCCTGTTCGCCGCACAGGTAACCCGCACCCCGGACATGGTGGCATTAGTCTGCGGCGACAAGTCTTGGACGTATCGCGAGCTGGATACGGCATCCGACGAGTTCGCCAACCTCCTGGCAGCCGAGGGCGCGGGCGCAGGCGAGGTCGTTGCGCTGTTCTTTCAGCGCTCCGCCGAGGCGATCGTGGCCATCTTGGCAGTGCTCAAAACCGGGGCGGCTTATCTTCCGATCGACCCCGCGTATCCCAATGCGCGAATAGATTTCATAGTCGGAGACGCAGAGCCGATAGCGGCAGTTACGACACGCAAGCTGCGCCAACGTCTGGCCCGAACACGGCTACCCGTCGTCGCCGTCGACGACCCCGCCCCTCCTCGCCCCCAAAGGCTGATGTCCGGACCCTCGCCTGAAGATCTCGCCTACATGACGTACACCTCGGGCACTACCGGGGTTCCAAAGGGCGTGGTGGTCACTCACCAGAATGTGACCTCACTGGTCTCGTCACTTCACCGGGATCTTCCAACGGGGGCAGGGAAAACGTGGTCGCAGTGGCACTCGCTGGTTTTTGACGTCTCGGTGTGGGAGATCTGGGGTGCGCTGTTACAGGGTGGCCGATTGGTGGTGGTTCCGGATTCGGTGGCCGGTTCACCGATTGATCTGCACGAGCTGCTCGTCGCTGAGAATGTGACCGTTCTATGCCAGACCCCTTCGGCAATGGGCATGTTGGCGCCGGAGGGCTTGGAGTCGACGGCCCTGATCGTGGCCGGCGAAGCCTGCCCGACCGATCTGGTCGATCGCTGGGCGTGCGGCCGCCTGATGATCAACGCCTACGGCCCGACCGAGACAACGATCTACGCGGCCATGAGTGCACCGTTGGTACCGCATTCAGGCGTAGCGCCCATCGGCTCGCCCGTGCCGGGCGCCGCGCTGTTCGTCCTCGATCGATGGCTACGGCCCGTGCCGATCGGCGCTGTAGGCGAGCTGTATGTGGCCGGTCGGGGCGTCGCGTGCGGATATGTACGGCGGGCGGGTCTGACGGCGTCGCGGTTTGTGGCATGTCCGTTCGGCGGGCCCGGCGCGCGGATGTATCGCACCGGTGATCTGGTCCGCTGGACCGACGATGGTCACCTGCTCTACCTGGGGCGTGCCGATGAGCAGGTGAAGATCCGTGGCTACCGAATCGAGCTCGGGGAGATTCAAGCGGCCCTGTCCAAGCTGGACGGGGTCAACCAGGCGGTCGTGATCGCGCGCGAGGATCGGCCCGGCGACAAGCGGCTGGTGGGTTATATCACCGGAACCGCCGATCCGGCCGGTTTGCGCAGCGCTCTGACACAGACCCTGCCAGCCTACATGGTTCCCGCAGCCATCGTGCTGCTGGACGAGCTCCCGTTGACGATCAACGGCAAGTTGGACAAGCGTGCTCTCCCCGCACCGACCTACGTGTGCAACCATGCGGCCTACCGCGGTCCGGGCACCCCGGTTGAGGAGATTTTGGCCGGGATCTACGCCGAGGTGCTCGGTGTGGAGCGGGTTGGGGTCGACGATTCGTTCTTCGATCTGGGTGGCGACAGCATCTTGTCGATGCAGGTGGTGGGTCGTGCTCGGGCGGCGGGGTTGTTCTGCCGGCCGCGCGACATTTTCGTCGAGCAGACGGTGGCGCGTCTGGCGGCGGTGACCAAGGTCGTCGGCGGGGAGGCCGCGGTCATCGATGAGGGCATCGGCTCGGTGGTGGCGACGCCCATCATGCGCTGGCTGCGCGAGATCGACGGCCCGACCGAGGAGTTCAACCAGACGCTGGTGGTGCAAGCCCCCGCGGGCGTGGGTGAGGCCGATGTCGAAGTGGTGCTGCAGGCGCTGCTGGATCGGCACGCGACATTGCGGTTGCGCGCCGAGGACGGTGGCGACGGGTGGTCGTTGGTCGTGCCCGAGCCCGGCGCGGTGCAGGCGCGCGATCTGGTGCAGGTCGTCGACGCGTTGTCCGATGAGGCGTTGATGGCGGCGCGGTCGCGGCTGAACCCGGGTGCGGGGGTGATGCTCAGCGCGGTGTGGATGCCGGACGCTGCTCAGCTGGCATTGGTGATCCACCACCTGGCGGTGGACGGGGTGTCGTGGCGCATCCTGCTCGAAGACCTCAACATCGCCTGGGCGCAGCATCACAGTGGTCAGCCGACCGAGTTGCCCACGGGGGGAACATCTTTCGCCCGATGGTCATCGCTGCTGGCCGAGCATGCCGGTGCGGCCGACGTCGCGGGACACGCCGAGACGTGGCGGCAGGTGGCCTCGACTGCGGCCGCACTGCCGGCGGTGCAGCCCGAGACCGACACCTTCGCCACCGCCGGGCGTCTGACCGCGTCACTGGACGCGGCGATCACCCAACCTCTGCTGGGGGAGGTGCCCGCGGCGTTTCACGCTGGCGTGCAAGACATTCTGTTGATCGCGTTCGGGCTGGCGTGGGCGGAATTTCTGGAAACCGCCGGTGCGCCGATCGGCATCGACGTCGAGGGCCACGGCCGCAACGAGGAGTTGGCCGCCGATGTGGACCTCTCCCGCACGGTGGGGTGGTTCACCACCAAGTATCCGGTCGCGCTGACCGTCGGCCGCGGGGTGTCGTGGGCGCAGGTGGCTGCCGGTGATGCCGCGTTGGGTGCGGTGATCAAGGAGGTCAAGGAGCAACTGCGCGCCCTGCCCGACGGTTTGACCTACGGCCTGTTGCGCTACCTGAACCCCGATGTAAATCTCTCGGGTCCGGATCCGGTGATCGGGTTCAACTATTTGGGACGTCTGGGTGCTGGCGCCGGTGAGTTGTCCGAGGAGCTGTGGCGGATCAGTGCCGACAGTTTGGCGTGGGCCGACGTGGCCGGGGCGGTGCGGATGCCGTTGGTGCACACGATCGAACTCAACGTCGGCACCATCGACACCGCCGATGGCCCGCAACTGCAGGCGGCCTGGGCGTGGGCCCCCTCAGCACTCGACGAAGACAAAGTCCAGCGGCTGAATCAGTTGTGGTTCGAGGCCCTGGCCGGCATCTGCGCCCACGTGAACAACGGCGGCGGCGGGCTGACCCCCTCAGACCTCGCCCCGGCCCGACTCACCCAACAACAGATCGACGAACTCACCCGCCGACACAACCCCGCCGACGTCCTACCCCTGACCCCTTTGCAGCAAGGACTGCTCTTCCACGCACGACTCGGGCAGGGTTCCGGTGACGATATATACGCGGTGCAGCTTGAAATCGCGATAACCGGGCCACTCGACTCGCGCCGGTTGCGCGAAGCGGTGCAGACGGTGGTCCATCGCCATCCAAATCTGGCGGCACGCTTTTGCGAACAGTACAGCGATCCGGTGCAAGTAATCCCGGCCAACCCAGTTGTTCCATGGCGGTATCTCGACCTTCGCTGGGACGATCGCAGGTCCAACTCGGAATTGGAGCAGTTGTGCGCGGCCGAACGTGCCGCGGTTTGCGAACTGACCGATCGGCCGCCCATCCGTGCGGCGTTGATCCGCACCGGAGACAACGATCACCGATTCGTGCTCACCAACCACCACATCGTCCTTGACGGTTGGTCGAAGCCGATCCTGCTGCAGGAGATCTTCGCGACGTACTTCCAGGAACGGCTTCCGGCACCGGCGCCGTACCGGCGGTTCATCACTTGGCTGACCTCACAGGATCGTGTTGCCGCACAAGCGACGTGGCGCACATTGTTCGAAGGGTTCGACACACCGACGCTCATCTCACAGTCGGCTCACCCGGGGCCGCGAAGCGAACGGTCCTTCCACCTGTCAGCTGCGACAACCCAAAACCTCGGCGATCTGGCCCGTACTTGCCACACCACCGTCAACACCGTGCTCCAAGCCGCATGGGCACAGCTGCTGATGACGATCACCGGCAACCACGACGTCGCGTTCGGCACCGCGGTGTCGGGACGCCCGGCTGATCTGCCCGGCGCTGACTCGATGGTCGGGTTGATGATCAACACCGTGCCGATGCGCGTACGCATCGACCCGGACATGGCCGTCGCCGATATGCTGGATCGACTCCAGAGCGTGCATAACGACACGCTTGAGCACGAGCACTTGTCGCTCAACGAAATTCATCACGTCACCGGACACGATCAACTTTTCGACACGGTTTTTGTGTACGAGAACTATCCCATCGACGTCGCAGGATTGCTGGGCGTCCGGGAGTTGGCCATCACCGAATGCACCGGCCGTGAGTACAACCACTACCCGCTCTCTGTGGTGGCGATACCTGGCTACGAGTTGAGCCTGCGGGTGGAATTCGACGCCGGCGTATTCGACGAATCGCTCATCGAGACGTGGATCGAACGGTTCGAGCGGGCGCTGGTAGCGATGACTTCTGATCCAACAGCGCAGGTCTCATCGATGGACCTCCTCGAGGGCAGCGAGTATGACCAGCTCGATGAGTGGGGCAATCGGGCGGCGTTATGCGATCCGCAGCCGATACCGCCTTCGATCACGGCGCTGTTCGAGGCGCAGGCGTCGCGCGAGCCTGATGCGATAGCACTGACGGCAGAAGGCCGCTCGCTGACTTATAAGCAGTTGGACGAGGCTGCGGTTCGGTTGGCACGCGTACTGGCGGCGCAGGGTGTAGGGCCCGGCCAGCGCGTGGCGCTGTTGTCCGAGCGATCGGTTGAGGCTGTGATCGCGGTCTTGGCTGTGCTGAAGACGGGAGCGGCCTATCTGCCTATCGACCCGACGGTGCCGGCGTGCCGCTTGGAGTTCATCCTCGAGGATGCGGACCCGATGGCGGTGCTGACTACTACTCAAATGCGCTCGCGGCTCGATGGATTGGATCGTCCGGTCATCGATCTTGAGGCGCCGGACGACGGTCTGGCCGACGACGTCACTATGACGAAGCCGGCCCCTGAGGATTTGGCGTACATCATCTACACCTCTGGGACCACCGGAGTCCCCAAAGGGGTGGCGGTGACCCATCGGAATGTCACGCAACTGATGGCGTCACTGGATGCGGGTCTAACGCACCCGGGCATCTGGCCGCTATGCCATTCCTTGGCGTTCGATGTCTCGGTGTGGGAGATGTGGGGTGCATTGCTGCATGGCGGTCGACTGGTCGTTGTCCCTGAACGCGTGGTCAGCTCGCCCGCCGGCTTTCGCGACGTGCTGATCCGCGAGAGTGTCACCGTTCTCACTCAGACGCCATCGGCGGCGGCGATGCTATCGCCTGAAGGTTTGGAGGGTACGACGCTGGCGGTGGTCGGCGAGGCTTGTTCGACGTCGGTGGTAGACCGCTGGGCACCAGGCCGGGTGATGATCAACGCGTACGGTCCGACGGAGACCACCATGTGTGTGGCCATAAGCGCGCCGTTGGCGGCGGGTGAAGGCGGTGTGGTCCCGATCGGTTCGCCCGTTCCGGGGGCCGCAGTGTTCGTGCTGGACTCCTGGCTGCGCCCAGTGCCCGTCGGCGTCGTGGGTGAGCTATATGTGGCTGGTGACGGGGTCAGCGCCGGTTATGTGGGCCACCCTGATCTGACCGCGGCGCGGTTTGTGGCATGCCCGTTCGGGCAGCGGGGTGCGCGGATGTACCGCACCGGTGACCTCGTGCGATGGGGCCCGGACGGGCAACTGCAGTACCTGGGCCGAGCCGACGAGCAGGTCAAGATTCGCGGCTACCGCATCGAACTGGGTGAGGTCCAGGCTGCGCTCGCCGGCCTCGCCGGCGTCGACCATGCGGCGGTCATCGCGCGCGAGGACCGCCCGGGTGATAAGAAGCTGATCGGCTACATCACCGGCGACGCGGATCCGGTTGACCTTCGCGCTGAGCTCGCCGTCCGGCTACCGCAGTACATGGTGCCGGCGGCGATCATCGTGCTGGATTCGCTACCCCTGACGGCCAACAACAAGGTGGATATCCGAGCACTGCCGGCACCGGACTACGGGAACGCCGTGCAATACCGTGCTCCGTCCAGTGCGGTCGAGGAGATCATTGCGGGTGTCTACGCCCAGGTTCTGGGTGTAGAACGGGTTGGCGTCGACGATTCGTTCTTCGATCTCGGCGGAGACTCGATTTCGGCGATGCGGGTGACGGCGGCTATCAACACCGCCCTCGAGGCAAACCTGGCCGTACACACGTTGTTCGATGCCCCGACCGTCAGCGGCCTGAGTCACCGGCTTGAGACGGGGGAAGCACCAACGGACAGCGTCACCGCCGCGCTGTTCGCCGCGGTTCATGGGCGCGGGGCAACGGAGGTTCACGCCCGTGATCTCACGCTCGACAAGTTCATCGATGCCGAAACTCTGGGCGCCGCCCATGCCTTACCTGGCCCTAGCGCTGAAGTGCGGACGGTCTTGCTGACGGGAGCAACCGGTTTCCTCGGGCGCCACCTGGCTCTAGAGCTGCTAGAGCAGATGGAGCGCGTTGACGGCAGGCTGATCTGTTTGGTGCGCGGCCACTCGGACGAAGATGCCCGCCGGCGCCTCGAGAAGACCTTCGACAGCGGTGACCCCCACCTTCTGCGGCATTTTCATGCGCTAGCGGCACAGCATCTCAAGGTAGTCGCGGGCGACAAAGCTCAACCCAACCTCGGCCTAGCGGAAAACGTGTGGCGGCGGTTGACCGAGAACGTCGATCTGATCGTCGACACGGCGGCCCTGGTGAACAGCATCCTGCCGTACAACGAATTGTTCGGCCCGAACGTCGTAGGCACCGCGGAGTTGATTCGCTTCGCGCTCACCTCCAAGCACAAGTCATATGCATTCGCGTCGACTGCCGACGTGAGTAAGCAGATCGAGCCATCGTCATTCACCGAGGAAGCCGACATTCGCGTCATCAGCCCGACTCGAACTCTTGACGGCAGCTTCGCCAACGGATACGCCACGAGCAAGTGGGCCGGCGAGGTACTGCTACGCGGGGCACACGCCCTGTACGGGCTGCCCGTCTCGGTGTTCCGCTGCGACATGATCATGGCTGATACGAAATACGCTGGGCAGCTCAATATCTCGGACCACGCGACCCGATTGGCGCTCAGCCTCGTGGCCACCGGTGTGGCACCCGGCTCGTTTTACCGGCGTGACGCCGCGGGAAATCGGCAGCAAGCGCATTTCGATGGGCTACCCGTCGATTTCGTTGCCGAAGCAATCGCGACGCTGAGTATCCAGCTGTTGGACGGGTTCGAGACCTATCACGTGATGAATCCGCACGACGACGGAATCGGTCTCGACGAATACGTCGACTGGCTCGTCGAGGCCGGCTATCACATCGAGCGCATCGACGACTTCGATGAGTGGCTGCACCAATTCGAGAGTGCGCTCCGGGCCCTACCTGATCTGCAGCGCGAGCACTCTGTACTACAGATGCTGCTGGTGTTGCTGCACGGCATGAAGATACTGGAACCGCCAGAGCCGACACGCGGTGCTTACGGGCCAACCGATCGATTCAGGGCCGCGGTGAGGGAGGCCAAGATCGGTCCTGACAAAGACAACCCGGACATCCCTCACGTTTCGGCGCCCGTCATCGTCAAGTACGTCACGGACCTGGAACTACTCGGATTGCTCCAGACTGCCTGACAAACCCGAATTCAATTCGAGCCGACGGCAATTCAACGTTGACGAATCAGGCTGGGCGCACGCCGAGCCTTGTCTACGATGCCCTGGAATCTGTACATCACATCCATGTAGTGAGTAGGAGTGATTCGGGTCAGCAGGTCGAAGAGGTGTGCGTCCGGCCCGACGAGGATCCGCGCCTTGCCGGCCTCCACGCCGCGATGGATTATTTCGGCGGCCTTGTCCGGCTGTGTCAGCGAAGTCGCCGTGAATTCCTCGATCATCGCCTCGCGCGAAAGACCGAGCCCATCAGGGCCTTCGGCGAACCGAGCGTTGCGCACGATGTTGGTGTTCACACCACCTGGGAATACGTTGATGGCTCTTACCCCGGTGCCTCGCAGCTCATGGCGCAAGGAATCGGTGAAAGCACGTACGGCTGACTTCGCCGCGCAGTATGCGCTTTGGTTCGGCACGGCGGCCAAGCCGAAGACACTCGAGGTATTCACGATCGCTCCGTCGCCTTGATCGACCAGGATCGGAAGAAACGCCCGCGTTCCGTTGACGACACCGCGAAAATCAATGTCCCACAGCCATTCATCGTCGGCGGGGTCACCGCCGAGGATTGCGGACGCCAGCACCACTCCCGCATTGTTGAAGACAGCGCCGACCGGCGCGGGTGTCCAGTCACGCACTTCTTGGGCGAAGGACGTCTGGGCTTGCGCGTCACGGACATCGAGGACCCGCGACAGCACGGGGCCCTTCAGACTGGCCTCGGTTTCCTTCAAGCCGGCTTCATTGACATCGGTTATCGCAACCGGGCTGCCGTGAGCGGAGAGCCGCTGAGCCAAACTCCGGCCCATACCCGACGCAGCGCCGCTGATCACCGCTGTGCGGCCGCTGATCGTCAGCTTCGACTTCGTCAACGCTTCTCCTCGAATTTCACGCCGGATGGACGGAACGTCCCCCAATGGTGGAGCCGACGTGTTCGGCCGCGCCCCGCATCACCCTAGCAACGACACGCGCCAAACGCGGCATGCACTTGTCGCTGTTTGCAGGCCCAGCGGACGGGGCCATGGCAACGCCACCGTGGGCAGCCCTGATCGCCATGATCAGTGGTCAAGACCCTCTCAGTAATATGGTTCGCGGACTTTCGCAAACTGGATAGTCAAACGGAGGGCGCATGACTGCTCGTGTCGAGGAGTTGGAGTTTCAGGCAGAGGCCCGCCAACTCCTGGAATTGCTGATCCACTCGGTCTACTCCAACAAGGATTCGTTCCTGCGTGAGTTGATCTCGAACTCGTCCGACGCGCTCGACAAACTGCGGCTGGAGTCGCTGCGCAATAAGGACCTGGACGTCGACACCTCCGACCTGCACATCGAGGTAATCCCCGACAAAGAGGCCCGCACCCTGACCGTCCGCGACAACGGCATCGGCATGACCCACGACGAGGTCGTCGAGCTCATTGGCACGCTCGCCAAGTCGGGAACCGGCCAGCTCCGCGAGCAGCTGCGCGAGGCCAAGAACGCGGCCGCCGCCGAGGAACTGATCGGCCAGTTCGGGATCGGCTTCTACTCGACGTTCATGGTCGCCGACAAGGTCGAGCTGCTCACCCGCAAGGCCGGCGAGAGCCAGGCCACCCGATGGGTCTCCAGCGGCGAAGCCACCTACACAATCGAATCCGTCGACGACGCCCCGCAGGGCACCTCGGTCACCCTGCACCTCAAGCCCGAGGACGCCGAGGACCAGCTGCACGATTACACCTCGGAGTGGAAGATCCGGGAGCTGGTCAAGAAGTATTCCGACTTCATCGCGTGGCCCATCCGGATGGATGTCGAGCGCCGGACCCCGCCGACCGAGGAAGGCGGCGAGGAGACCGCCACGGTCGAGACGCAGACCCTCAACTCGATGAAGGCGCTGTGGGCCAAGTCCAAGGACGAGGTGTCCGACGAGGAATACAAGGAGTTCTACAAGCACATCGCACACGCCTGGGACGACCCGCTCGAGGTGATCGTGATGAAGGCCGAAGGCACCTTTGAGTACCAGGCGCTGCTGTTCATCCCGTCGCAAGCGCCGTTCGACCTGTTCACCCGCGACGCCAAGGTCGGCATCCAGCTCTATGTCCGCCGCGTGTTCATCATGGGCGACTGCGAAGACCTCATGCCCATGTACCTGCGCTTCGTCAAGGGTGTCGTCGACGCACAGGACATGTCGCTCAACGTCTCTCGCGAGATCCTCCAACAGGACCGCCAGGTCACTGCGATCCGCCGCCGGCTGACCAAGAAGGTCCTGTCGACGATCCAGGAGTTGCAGTCCGAGCGGCCCGACGACTATCGCACCTTCTGGACCCACTTCGGGTCCGTCGTCAAAGAGGGTCTCATGTCGGACGTCGACAACCGCGACACCCTGCTGCAGATCTCGTCGTTCGCCTCCACTCACAGCGACGACGAACCCACCACCCTCGCGCAATATGTCGAGCGGATGAAGGACGGTCAGGAGCAGATCTTCTACGCGACCGGACAGTCCCGCGAGCAACTCCTTAAGTCACCGCATCTGGAAGCGTTCCGCGCCAAGGGATATGAGGTGCTGCTGCTCACGGACCCGGTCGACGAGATCTGGGTCGGCTCGGTAACCGAGTTCGACGGGAAACCGCTGCAGTCGGTCGCGCGCGGGGAGGTCGACCTCGACTCCGACGACGACAAGAGCGACGCCGAGCGCGAGGAACAGCAGAAGGAGTTCGCCGAACTGCTCGACTGGTTGAAGGAGACCCTGAGCGAGCACGTCTCGGAGGTCCGGCTCTCCACCCGCCTGACCGACTCGCCGGCGTGCCTGATCACGCCGACCTTCGGCATCACGCCCGCGCTCGCCCGCATGTACCGGGCCTCCGGGCAGACGGTTCCGGTCACCAAGCGGATCCTCGAACTCAACCCGAAGCATCCGCTGGTCGCGGGTCTCCGACAGGCGCACAAGAACAGCGGTGACAAAGCCGCACTGAACGACACCGCCGAACTGCTCTACGGCACGGCTCTTCTGGCCGAGGGCGACCTACCCGACGACCCGGCCAAGTTCGCCGGGCTCATCGCCGAGCGGCTCGCCCGCACCGTGTAAGCGAGTCGCCGAACCTGGGTACCCCCTATGTGCCCTGGTCAGCGGCAGCGGGAAGCCGTTGACCTCATCTATTGTTGAGGTTTTACGGTGATTTCATGAGCATGGAAACGGTCGCGCGGCAGGCGCTCTACCGGCAGTCGCATGCCCGCGGCGGTGACCTGCGGTCGCTGCTGAACGCGGCGTTACTGCGTCGCATCTGGCGCTTCGCCGGGCGCCACCATCCTCGGCTGCGCGCGTTCGTCGCCGTCAGCGTCGTCGCGGCACTCCTCGGCGTCGCCACCCCCGTGCTGGCGGGCAAGGTCGTCGACGCCATCACAGCGGGTTCAGCCCGCACGGTGCTCGTCCTGGCGGTCATCATCGCGGCGGTGGCCATCGCCGAGACCGGCGCCTCCCTCGTGACGAGGTGGCTCTCGTCGACGATCGGCGAAGGTCTGATTCTCGACCTGCGCACCGCGGTGTTCGACCACGTGCAACGGATGCCGGTCGCCTTCTTCACGCGCACCCGAACCGGCGCACTGGTCAGCCGGCTCGGCAACGACGTCATGGGCGCGCAGCGGGCCTTCTCCGACACGCTGTCGGGTGTGGTGTCCAACCTCGTGACGCTCACGCTGACGTTGGTTGTGATGCTGTCGATCTCCTGGCAGGTCACCCTGCTCTCGCTGGTGGTCGTACCGCTGTTCATCGTTCCGGCTCGCCGGATCGGCCGCACCATGGCCCGGCTGTCGCGCGAGGCCGCCGCCCACAACGCGACCATGAACACCCAGATGACCGAACGGTTCTCGGCGCCCGGCGCGACGCTGGTCAAGCTGTTCGGCAATCCCGCGACAGAATCTCGCGAGTTCGCCGTGCGCGCGGGCCGCGTCCGCGACATCGGCGTGAAAACCGCGATGCTGCAGTCGGTCTTCATGAACTCGTTGACGTTCATGTCCGCCCTTGCGCTCGCGCTGGTCTACGGGCTCGGCGGTGCCCTCGCGATCGGCGGCCACCTGCAGGCCGGCGCGATCGTGTCGCTGGCACTGTTGCTGACGCGGCTCTATGCTCCGCTGACCGCACTGGCCAACGCGCACGTCGAGATCGCCAGCGCCCTGGTGTCCTTCGAGCGGGTCTTCGAGGTGCTCGACCTCGAACCGCTCATCGCCGAGAAGGCGGATGCCGTCCCCGTGCCCGCCGGCCCGGTGGCGGTGCAGTTCGACAACGTGCGCTTCTCCTACCCTTCGGCGGACAAGGTGTCGCTGGCCTCGCTGGAGGAGGTCGCCGAGCTCGACATCCGCGGCGGAGATGAAGTGCTGCACGGCATCTCGTTCACGGCGCGGCCGGGCCAGATGGTGGCGCTGGTGGGCTCGTCCGGAGCAGGCAAGTCGACGATCGCCTCGCTTCTCGCCCGGCTCTACGACGTCGACTCCGGTACGGTGACGCTCAACGGCGTCGACATCCGCGACGTGTCTTTCGCGTCGCTCAAGGAGACGGTCGGCGTGGTCACCCAGGACGGGCACCTGTTCCACGAGTCGATCCGGGCCAACCTCACGCTGGCGGCGTCCGACGCCACCGATGACGAACTGTGGGAGGCACTCGACCGTGCCCGGCTGGCCGACGTGGTCGCCGAGATGCCCGACGGTCTCGACACCGTGGTCGGCGAGCGGGGATATCGCCTGTCCGGCGGGCAGCGCCAGCGGTTGACGATCGCGCGCCTGCTGCTGGGCCGATCGCGGGTCGTCGTGCTCGACGAGGCCACCGCCTCGCTGGACTCCGAATCGGAGGCTGCCGTTCAGCAGGCGCTCACCGAGGCCCTCGCCGGCCGGACGTCCATCGTGATCGCGCACCGGTTGTCCACCGTCCGTGCCGCCGATCTCATCCTGGTCGTCGAGGACGGCCGCATCGTCGAGCGGGGCACGCACTTCGAACTGCTCGCCAACCGGGGCCGCTACGCCGAGTTGTACGAAACCCAGTTCGGAGCCCAGGAAACGGCAGCCGCGTGATCGGCCGTTATCCGTTTGCCCCGCATGGGAAGATGGCCTAAGTGGTCGCCCCCGAAATCCAGGCCCTGCGCTCAGCGCCGGCCATCGCCCCGCCACCGCAACGCCGACGCGCGAGCTCGGACCTGTGGCGGATGCTGCCGTACCTGATGCCGTACCGGGCGCGCTGGATCGCGATGGTCACCGTCGCGATCGCCAGCCTCGCCGCCACCGTGTCGATCCCACTGATGACCAAGGCCGTCATCGACGGTCCGGTGCGCCACCAGGACCAGCAGGGACTGTGGCTGCTCGGCACCGCCGCGATGGGCGTCGGCATCACCGAGGCGGTGCTGTGGTTCATCCGCCGTTGGCTGGCGGCGCGCGCGACCATGGGCGTCGAAGCCGACATCCGCAAGGACCTCTACGCCCGGCTGCAGGTGCTGCCGATGAGCTTTCACGGACGGTGGCAGTCCGGCCAGCTGCTCTCGCGAATCATGAACGACCTCAGCACGATTCGTCGCTTCATGTCCTTCGGATTGCTCTTCCTCTTGCTCAACGGACTGCAGATCACCGTCGTGACGGCCATCCTGCTCGCGATGTACTGGCCGCTGGGCGTGGTCGTGCTGGTGTCGATAGTGCCGATCACACTGACCGTCCTGCATTTCCAGCAGGAGTACACCCGCTTGTCGCGGCTGGCTCAGGATCAGGCGGGCCACGTCGCCACCCACGTCGAGGAGTCCGCGCTCGGGCTGCGGGTGGTCAAGTCCTTCGGGCGCGAGGACTACGTCTATGACCGGTTCGACGAACAGCTCACCGATCTCTACGACACGCAGATCGATCGGGTGTCGGTCTCGGCGAAGTTCTGGACGCTGCTCGAAGTCATCCCGAACCTGACCTTGATCGTGGTGCTCGGTTTCGGCGCCTACGCCGCCGGCGAAGGTCACGTCACCCTGGGCACCCTGGTCGCGTTCATCACGATGATGCTGTCCCTGGTCTGGCCGATCGCCTCTCTGGGCTTTCTGTTGTCGATGACGCAGGAGTCGTTCACCGCCGCGAACCGGATCACCGAGATCTTCGATACGCCAATCGATATCGTCGACGGTCCCGTCGACCAACCGCCCAGCGGCGGGCGCCTCGAACTGGACGACGTCGGATTCCGATT
Source organism: Mycolicibacterium novocastrense (assembly GCF_001499835.1). Taxonomy (NCBI): domain Bacteria; kingdom Bacillati; phylum Actinomycetota; class Actinomycetes; order Mycobacteriales; family Mycobacteriaceae; genus Mycobacterium; species Mycolicibacterium novocastrense. The sequence continues at coordinate 471,522 of NZ_LQIH01000001.1, read as the reverse complement.
CCCGGACTCGGACGATTTTGCGCTGCGCCATGTCACGGTCACCGTCGAGCCGGGGGAGACGCTCGCGCTCGTCGGGTCGACGGGGTCGGGGAAGTCGGTGCTGGCCGCACTGCTGTCTCGGCTGTACGACGTCACCGAGGGATCCATCCGCATCGACGGCGGTGACATCCGCGACCTCACCCTGTCGGCGCTGCGCGAAACCGTGGCCACCGCCTTCGAGGACCCGACGCTGTTCTCTATGTCGGTCGCCGAGAACCTCAAGCTCGGCAGGCCGGACGCGTCCGACGAGGACCTGGCCGAAGCGATCGACGTCGCGGCCGCGGACTTCGTCTACGAGCTGCCGTTCGGCCTGGATACCCGCATCGGCGAACAGGGAATGAGCCTGTCCGGCGGGCAACGGCAGCGGCTGTCGCTGGCGCGGGCGATCCTGGCGGCGCCCAAAATTCTCGTGCTCGACGACACGTTGTCCGCGCTCGACGTGCACACCGAAGCGGTGGTCGAGGAGGCGTTGCGTCGCGTGCTGCACTCCGTCACGGGAATCGTTGTGGCGCACCGAGCGTCGACCGTCCTGCTCGCCGACAAGGTGGCCCTGCTGGAGGAGGGCACCATCACCCACGTCGGCACCCATGCCGAACTGCTGGCGCGGGTGCCGCAGTACCGATACCTGCTGGCCGCCGATGACGAACTCGACGACGGCGCCGAGCGCGCGTGCGCGTGGGAGGACGATCGGGACCGCAGCCGCCTCGACCACGTCGTGGAGGAGCAGGAGGCGGTGCACCGCGACCCTGCGCAGCGACGCTTCGCCGCCTCGGAGGCCGAACGCCGATGACCGCCACCGACACCCCGGATACCGCGACACCAGAATGGCGCGGCAAGTTCGAAGAACAACACGACGACCTCCCGATCGACGAGACCCTCGACCGCCGCCGGGAGGCCCGTTCACTTCTCGGTGACCTGCTGAGGCCCTACCGCTACGCCGTTGCGCTGCTCGCCCTCGTCGTGGTCGTGGAAAACGCGGCACGCCTGTCGGTTCCGATCCTCGTGCAGCGCGGCATCGACCGGGGCATCCCGCCGATCGTCGACGGCGGCCCGGCCCACACACTGCTGATGATCGTCGGCACCCTCGCCCTCGTCGTCGCGGTCCAGGCCGCCAGCAGGATGTTCTTCCTCCGCCGCTCCGGGCGCATCGGCCAGAAGGTGCTTCTGGAGTTGCGCCGCCGGGTGTTTCGGCACTTCCAGCGCCTGGACATCGCCTTCCACGACCGGTACACCTCGGGCAGGGTGGTGAGCCGGTCCACCAACGACGTCGAAGCCATCCAGGACATGCTCGAGACCGGCTTCGACAGCCTGGTCACCGCGGTGCTCACACTGTTCGGGACCGCCATCCTGCTCGTCGTACTCGACTGGCGGCTCGGGTTGATGTGCCTGGGCGCCTTCCCGCTGTTGATCGGGCTCGTGTGGTGGTTCCGGAACGAGTCCGCGAGAACATATCGCCGCGTGCGCGAGAGCGCGGCCCTGGTGATCGTGCAGTTCGTCGAGACGATGACGGGTATCAAGGCCGTGCAGGCCTATCGCCGGGAACCGCGCAACCAGCAGATTTTCGAAGACATCGCCGACCGCTACAAGGTCGACAACGAGCGCACCTTCCAACTGCTCGCGATCTTTATGCCCGGTGTCAAGCTCGTCGGCAACCTCACCACCGGTGTGGTGTTGCTCTACGGCGGCTACCGAGTTCTCAACGGTGAGATGACGATCGGCACGCTGACGGCCTTCCTGCTCTATTTGCGCATGTTCTTCGAGCCGATGCAGGAGATCTCGCAGTTCTTCAACACGTTCCAATCGGCGGCCTCGGCACTCGAGAAACTCGCGGGCGTGCTCGCCCAGCGGCCGGGCATCAAGGACCCGGAGCGCCCCGTCGCGCTGACCGATGTGCGCGGCGAAATCGCCTTCCGCGACGTCCAATTCGAGTACGTCGCCAACCGCGCCGTCCTGCCGGGGCTGACGCTCGAAGTGCCGGCCGGCCAGACCGTCGCGCTGGTCGGCACCACCGGCGCGGGCAAGACCACGATCGCCAAGCTGATCGCGCGGTTCTACGACCCGACATCCGGATCGGTGACACTCGACGGCGTTGACGTGCGCGACCTTTCGCAGAGCGACCTGCGCCGCCATGTCGTGATGGTCACCCAGGAGAACTTCATGTTCGACGGAACCATCGCCGACAACATCCGGTTCGGCCGACCCAACGCGACCGACGCCGAGGTCGCCGCGGCGGCCGAGGCCGTCGGCGCCGACCGTTTCATCGCGGCACTGCCCGACGGTTACGACACCGACGTCGCCAAGCGTGGGGGTCGGCTCTCGGCGGGTCAGCGGCAACTCGTCGCGTTCGCGCGGGCGTTCCTCGCCGACCCGGCAGTGCTGATCCTCGACGAGGCCACTTCATCGTTGGACATCCCCAGCGAGCGCATGGTGCAGCGAGCGCTCGAGACTGTGCTCGCCGACCGGACCGCCTTGGTCATCGCGCACCGCTTGTCGACCGTGCAGGTCGCCGACCGGGTGCTGGTGCTCGAGCACGGGCGCATCGTGGAGGACGGTGCGCCAACGGATCTGATCGCCCGCAGCGACGGCCACTATGCCGCACTACACCGCGCGTGGGTCGAGTCGCTGGCCTGAGACCCGCCGCCGAAACTGAAGATATCCGCGAGGCCGGCGCGAAACTTCGCGCACAAGTTCAGTTTCGTCGGAGTCAGGCCTGCGCCAACAGCTCTTGGAGCTTCTCGTTGACCGCCGGCAGTTCCGACGTGAGCATCGAGATGATCCGGTCGCGCGCACGCTCGCTGACGTTGGCGGTCACATGGTGCAACGCGTTGAGGCGCGCGGCGTCGACCCACGCCATCATGTCCGGGTCGGAGAACCACTGCAGTTGATTCTGGTTGAAGATCAACATCATTCGTAGCCAGTCGGTCGGTACATGTGGGTAGGGCACCGGCCGGCACAATGCATTGCGGGCGTCGTCGTCGGGGTACGCCGTTTCGACGTGAGCGATGACGGCCGCGCTGAACGCAGGCTGACAGGTGCGCACCGTTTGCAGCGCGATGTGGTCGCCGTCGAAGATCGTCGTCACCGGTTCCTTACCCAAACCGTCTGCGCTGCAGTCGATGTAGAGCACCGATCCGTCGATGTCGCGGACGCCGGCGTCCAACGTGATCCGGCCCGGCTCGATCGCCTGGACGTGGCCCATCCGCACGACGTCGGTGATGCGGCGCAGTTCGGACAGCTCGGCCTGCGACAGGATCGCGCACCGGTACATGGTCGGTTCGACGGACCGGTCGATGCGTTGCAGGCAGCCCTTGTCCTCGAGCCGGGTGAACAGGTCAGGAAGCGACTCCGCCTCGCGCACCGCGGCCAACTGGTTGGCGAAGTCGCCGATCGTGTGCTTCGCGAACTGTCGTCCGGGCTGGATGGCCGCTCGGTCCAGCACCCATGACTCGCGGGGCTTGATCCACGTGATTCGCTCCGGTGCGACGCCGTGACGCAGGAGCCACAGGCATGAGTCCATCGCCGTCTTCCCCGCTCCCACAATGACATAGCGGTCACGCGGATCGGGCAGGCGCGGCAGGCTGTTGGGCGGCACGACATGGACGCCGTCGGCGACAGTGTAGGTCGGGCGCCGCATCGACGGGACGACAACCTCCACCCGCGTGGTGACCACCCGCCGTGCGGTCACCTCGATGTCCTCGCCGCCGAAGGTGCGCACCCGTCCGTCGCCGAGGTACTCGCTCATCGGCAGGTACGTCACCCGGCCGGTCGGCAGCAGGTGCTGGGTCATCACCGCGTCGAAGTACGCGCACACCTCGGCGCCACTGGCCAACTCGTAATAGCCTGCGTTGAGCCCGAATTGGTCGACGGTGTCACTGCCCAGCCCACGGGAGTTCACCCCGTAGTAGGCCGACGGTTGGTGTAGCCGCACGAACGGGTACGCCGTCGTCCAGTGCCCGCCGGGCTGGTCGTTGCGGTCGACGACCACGACCGTTGCATCCGATTCCTGGACCAGCGTGTCGGTGAACGCGAGCCCCATAGCGCCCGCACCCACGACGAGGTAGTCGGCCTGCAGTGTCCGCCCCATTTATTGCACGCTAGCGAAGAACTTCGCGACGTCGTCGACGTACAGGTCGGGCTGCTCGAACGCCGCGAAGTGACCACCGCGCGGCATCGTCGTCCAGTGGGTGATGTTGTATCCGTTCTCGCACCAACTGCGCGGGGCTTGCAGGATCTCCTTGGGGAAGGACGCGATGCCGGTCGGGAGCTCGACTCGGTCGAATCCGCCGAACGCGTTGAAGCTCTCCCAGTACAGTCGGGCCGACGACGCGCCCGATGCGGTCAGCCAGTACAACATCACGTTGTCGAGCAGTTCGTCTCTGGTCAGCACGTTCTCCGGATGGCCGTCGCAATCCATCCACGACCAGAACTTCTCCACGATCCATGCGAGCTGGCCCACAGGGGAGTCGACGAGCCCGTAGCCGAGGGTCTGCGGCCGGGTGGACTGTTGTTTGGAATAGCCCGAGTCCCACTTCTGGTAGTAGGAGCCGCGTTCCAGCGCCCGCTGCTCCTCCTCGGCCGGGTTCTCGAGCTTGCCGGGCGGAAAGCCGAGCGGCATGTTCAGGTGGATGGCCGTACAACGACCCCCGTTGCGGCCGATCTGCGTGGTGACCGCGGCACCCCAGTCGCCGCCCTGCGCCCCGAACCGCTCATAACCCAGCGCGCCCATCAGGGTGTCCCAGGCCGAGGCGATCTTCTCGATGCCCCAGCCCGTCGCGGTGGGCTTCGCGGAGAAGCCGTAACCCGGCAGCGATGGGCAGACCACGTCGAAGCCGCGTTCGGTGAGCGGTTCGATCACCTTGTGGAACTCGACGACCGAGCCGGGCCAGCCGTGGGTGATCAGCAACGGGAAGGCGTCGGGCCGCGACGAACGCTGATGGATGAAGTGGATGTCCAGGCCGTCGATTTCGGTGGTGTAGTGGTCGAACCGGTTCAACGCCTCTTCGCGGGCCCGCCAGTCGTATTCTTCGGCCCAGTACCCGGCCAGTTCGCGGGTGTATTCCAGCGGGATTCCCTGACTCCAGTCGTCGACGCATTCGGCCTCGGGCCATCGCGTGCGCGCCAACCGGACCTTCAAATCTTCGAGATCTGCGTCGGGAACTGCGATGCGGAACGGGCGGATGGCTGCCATGTCCGGATCCTGTCACGGGATGAATTCCGGCGTCGGCGGGAGTCGATATCTGTATGACGGCGATCGCAACAGTGGGACGGCGGGCGTGCGCCGTGCTCGCCGCCGGCTCGGCCTGCCTACACGCGACGATGCTCGATCACGCGGAAACCCCGTTCGCGGCGATGCTGATGGCGGCGATGGTCGCGGCATGCCTGTACTGCGCGCGCGACCTGTGGCGCGACGGACGCCAGCGCACGTGGTTAGCCGTCGCGCTGATGAACCTGGCGATGATCGCACTGCACCTGCCCGCGGCCGGCCACCACCACGGCGCAGCGCCGACCACCGCGCCGTCAACCGTCATGGCGCTGGCCACCGTGGTCGCCATGGCCGAGGCGACCGTCGCCGCGGCCGTGCTGTACGTACACAGCCGCGGCCGGGCGGTGGACGGCCCGTGATAATCGGCGGTGATGTGGACCCCGACGCTTATCCTGATCGCCGCCACCACGCTGCTGGCCTGTGTCGTGTTCGGCGGCGGCCTCTACGAGACCATCGTCGTCGACCCCGCCTGGCCGAAGCGTCCCGGCATCATCCAGGCGCACAACGGTGGGCTCTCCCGCCGGCGGTTCTGGATCCCGGCGCACACCGCATTCGAGGTGCTACTGACCCTCGCGCTCGTCGGTTCGTGGTCTCACCCCGACGTGCGCACCGCGCTGCTGGTGGCGCTGGCCGGCCACGCAGCGATGCGGGTGTGGTCGCTGGTCGACTTCATCCCGAAGGCCGTGGCGTTCGAGAAATGCGACCCGGCCGAGGTCGACGAGGCCGCGGGCCTGCGCTGGGTCTGGCGCAGCCGGCTTCGGTTACCGCTGGACCTCGTCACCTGCATCGCGATGCTTGCCGCGCTGGCGGTCGCATAAACGGGCGATCAGCGGGCATAGCTAGGGCCATGAGTGAGGACGCCGGCCGCGCGCCACAGGAGAACCCGCAGAAGGACCGCTCGGACTGGGTCACCGGTGACGAGCCGATGACCGGTCCGCAGCGCAGCTACTTGACGACGCTGGCCCAGGAGGCAGGGGAGCAGGTCTCCGAGAACCTGACCAAGGCCCAGGCCTCCGAGATGATCGACCGGCTGCAACAACAGACAGGACGGAACCAATCATGATCTCGGCCCAGGATGTACGCGCTCTGCTGAAGTCCGAAGAGAAGAATGCCGTACTGGTCGTCATCGAGGGCCGGGTCGAGGTGATCGGCGCGGGCCGGCTCGCGTCGGCCGACTACCGCGGCGCCCTCGAGGTGGTGGCCCGCGACGACCTGGTGCAGCGCCTCGGCGACTCGCCGTCCGACCGCGAAATCGAAGAGCAGGCAGCACAACTCGATACCGCGGTCTCCGAGCTGGGTGGTTGACTCACAGTCCGATTCCCCGGTAACGCGCCAGCCGCGCCTGCAACCGTTGCTCGCCCGGAACGGCGCGCAGCGCATGCAGTTCGTTGGCGACGACGGCAGACAACCGCTGCGTGAACTGCAGCGGTTCGTCAGCGGCATCGGGATTTTCGGGCACGACCACGTCGACGATGCCGTTGCGCAACAGGTCCGCAGACCGAATACCCTGCGCCGCCGCCAGTTCCGGGGCATGCTCCAGATCGCGGAACACGATCGCACTGGCACCCTCCGGTGGAAGCGGCGCCAGCCAGCCGTGCAGCGCCGCCAACACCCGGTCGGCGGGCACCATCGCCAGCGCCGGCCCGCCGCTGCCCTGACCCAACAGCACCGACACCGTCGGAGTGTCCAGGGTGACCAGTTCGGCCAGGCAGCGCGCGATCTCGCCGGCCAGCCCACCCTGCTCGGCCTCGACGGTCAACGCCGGGCCCGCCGTGTCGATCACGAGCACCAGCGGCAGCTGCAGACCTTCGGCCAACGCCATACCCCGCCGCGCCTCACGCAGCGCCGCAGGCCCGACCATTCCGCCGACCACGCGTTGTTGTCCGAGCACCACCGCGGGCTGCCCGCCGAACCGGGCCAGCGCCAACAGCGTCGTCGCCGCCTCGCCCTGCCCGGTGCCCGACAACAGCACCCGCTCGGTCGTCCCGTGCCGCAACAGATATCCCACGCCCGGGCGGTCCGGCCGCCGCGAGGCCTCCACCGACTCCCACGCCGGCACGTCGGGCAGCGGCCCGAGTTCGGGCCCAGACGGCGGCGGGCCCGGCGGATCGGCGACGACGGTCAGCGTCCGGTTCAGCGTCGCGCGCAACGCGTCGAGCGGCACCACGCCGTCGATGACGCCGTGGCGGTGCAGGTTCTCGGCGGTCTGGATGCCTTCGGGGAACGGCTCGCCGTAGAGGTGTTCGTACACCCGCGGACCGAGGAAGCCGATCAGCGCACCGGGCTCGGCGCCGGTCACATGCCCCAGCGATCCCCACGAGGCGAACACCCCGCCGGTCGTGGGATGCCGCAGGTACACCAGATACGGCAGATGCGCGCGCTTGTGCAGTTCGACGGCCGCTGCGATCTTGACCATCTGCAGGAACGCGACGGTGCCCTCCTGCATCCGGGTGCCGCCCGAACTGGGCGAGGCCAGCAGCGGCAGCCGTTCTGCCGTCGCCCGTTGCACCGCCGCGGTGATCCGCTCGGCCGCCGCCACCCCGATGGAGCCGGCCAGGAAGTCGAACTCACACAGCACCACGGCGACGCGGCGGCCGAACACGGTGCCTTCTCCGGTCACCACCGACTCGTCCAGACCGGTCTTGGCGGCCGCGGCGTCCAACGCCCGCCGATAGTCGCCGTCGGCCCCGACATCGAGCGGAGGGCCGTCCCAACTGCGGAACGACTCGCTGTCCAGCACGGCATCGCACACCTCGAGGGCACCGATCCGGCTCATCACGCGAGCCTATATAGGCTGGCGACATGATTGGTGTGACCCGCGACGGCCACGTGATGACCCTGGAGATGCAGCGCGCCGAGCGCCGCAACGCGCTGAACGCCGAACTCGTCGACGGGCTCCGGGAAGCGATCGAGAAGGCCACCGCCGAGGACGTCCGCGCGATCGTGCTGACCGGCCAGGGCCACGTCTTCAGCTCCGGCGCCGACCTCTCCGGCGGCCAGGGGGTCGCCGACGAGCTGCCCGACAAGGCCCGGGCGCTGAACCTGGCCATCGACGCGGCACCCGTACCGGTCATCGGCGCCATCAACGGACCAGCGATCGGCGCCGGGGTCATCCTGTCGATGATCTGCGACCTCCGCGTCGTCGCCCCCGAGGCGTACTTCCAGTTCCCTGTCGCGAAATACGGCATCGCACTGGACAACTGGAGTATCCGGCGGCTGACGACGCTGGTCGGGGCGGGCCGGGCCCGCGGGATGCTGCTGGCGGCCGAGCGGCTCACCGCCGACGCCGCGCTGCAGACCGGGATGGCCAACCGCATCGGCACGCTGGAAGACGCGCAGGCCTGGGCGCAGGAGATCGCCGGCTTCGCGCCGCTGGCCCTGCAGCACGCCAAGCGGGTGCTCAACGACGACGGCGCGTACGAGGATCCCTGGCCCGCGCACAAGGATCTGTTCGACCGGGCGTGGGCGAGCCAGGACATCATCGAGGCTCAGGTTGCCCGCATCGAGAAGCGACCCCCGAGGTTCAAGGGGGCCTGATGATCCGGTCGGCGCTGCGCCTCGGCTTCGGCACGGCCTCACTGCTGGCCGGCGGATGGCTGGTACGCGCATTGCAGGGCGCACCCGCGGCGCTGGGCGCTTCGCCCACCGAGATCGAACGCGTCGCACGGCACTCCCCGAATTACCGCGACGGTGTGTTCGTCAACCTCGAACCGGCGTCGATGATGAGCATCGACGCCGAACAGCAGCGACTGCTGGTGCGCGAGCTGATCGGATCGCGCGGCGTCGCCAAACCCGACGGCCCGATTCCGGTCGTCACCCCGTCACCGACCGAGCTCGACTCGACGCAGGTGTCGGCCTGCTGGTTCGGCCACTCGTCGGCGCTCGTCGAGCTCGACGGCTACCGCGTGCTGGCCGACCCCGTGTGGAGCCGCCGGTGCTCGCCGTCTCAGACCGTCGGTCCGGAGCGGATGCACGAGGTGCCCGCTCCGCTCGAGGCACTGGCCGCCGTCGACGCGATCATCGTCAGCCACGACCACTACGACCATCTCGACATGGACACGATCACCGGACTTGTCCGCACCCAGCGGGCACCGTTCGTCGTTCCGCTCGGCATCGGGGCGCACCTGCGCAAATGGGGGATACCGGAGAGCCGGATCGTCGAACTCGACTGGAACGAGAGCCACACCATCGGCGAGCTCACCCTGGTGTGCACCCCGGCGCGGCACTTCTCCGGTCGCCAGTTCACCCGCAACACCACGCTGTGGGCATCCTGGGTGATCATCGGCCCCCGGCACCGCGCCTTCTTCGGCGGCGACACCGGATACACCAAGAGCTTCGCCCAGATCGGCATGGACCACGGGCCGTTCGACATGACGCTGCTGCCCGTCGGCGCCTACCACCCGGCGTGGCCGGACATCCACATGAACCCCGAAGAGGCGGTCAAGGCGCACCTGGACGTCGCCGACGCCGACCGCGGGCTGCTGGTGCCGATCCACTGGGCCACCTTCCGGCTCGCGCCACACCCGTGGGCCGAACCGGTCGAGCGGCTACTGCGGGCGGCCGACGCGGAGAAGGTGCAGATCGCGGTGCCCAAGCCCGGGCAACGGGTCCGGTTGGACGCGGCGCCGGCGCTCGACCCGTGGTGGCGGTTCTAGCCCCGCCTGCCCGCGCACACTTTTGCAGACGCACTTGCGGTTCGAGCACCACAACAGCGCGCTGGCCGGGTTACCGTTCAGCTCATGAAAGCACTGGCCAGGGTGGCCGTCGTCGGGGTGCTGCTCGTCGCGGGCTGCGGTGCCGATCGCCCCGAACCCGCTCCGTCGTCCCCGCCGGCCTCCCCGGGTGCGCAGCCCGACGTACCCCCGCCGCTGGTGCCCGCGATGCCCCTTCCGGAGAACGCGGTGGACAACGCGGTGGCCGAACTCGACGGCATGGCCGAGGACCTGATGCGGAAGTCCGGACTCCCCGGTATGGCGGTCGCCGTCGTCCACGGCGGAAAGACCGTGTATGCCAAGGGGTTCGGAGTCAAGGACGCCACCAAGCCGGACGGGGACGAGAACCGGGTCGACCCCGACACGGTGTTCCAGCTCGCGTCGGTGTCGAAGTCGCTGGCGGCGACCGTGGTTGCCCGCCAGGTCGGTGTGGGCGCCGTCAGCTGGGACACCCCGATCGTGTCCGAGCTGCCGTGGTTCGCGCTGTCCAATCCGGTGGTCACCTCGATGGTGACCGTCGGGGACATGATGTCGCACCGGTCCGGGCTGCCCGACCACGCCGGCGACATGCTCGAAGATCTTGGCTACGACCGCAGGCAGGTGTTGGAACGGTTGCGCCAGCTTCCGCTGGACCCGTTCCGGATCTCCTACGCCTACACCAACTTCGGGTATACGGCCGGCGCCGAGGCGGTCGCGGTCGGTGCGGGCAAGCCGTGGGAGGTGTTGGCCGACGAGGTGCTGTTCCGTCCGCTCGGCATGGGGCAGACCAGCTACCGGTTCACCGACTATCGGGCCCGACCCAACCGCGCGGTCGGCCACATCCACATGGACGAGCGCTACGAACCGGCGTTCGTCCGTGACGCCGACCCGGAAGCCCCGGCGGGCGGTGCGAGTTCGTCGGTCAACGACATGACCCGATGGCTGGCCATGGTGCTCGCCAACGGCAGCCATGACGGCAGACAGATCGTCGCCCCGAAGGCCCTGCTGCCCGCGCTCACCCCGCAGATCGTGTCGAGCCCCGCCACCGAGCCCGCGGCCAGGTCGGGCTTCTACGGCTTCGGCTTCAACGTCAGCTCGACCTCGGCGGCGCGCATGGAGCTGAGCCATTCGGGCGCCTTCGAGCTGGGCGCCGGCACGACCTTCCTGATCCTGCCGTCGGCCGACGTCGCGATCGTCGCGCTCACCAACGCCACCCCTTCGGGTGTGCCCGAATCGCTGGCCGCGCAATTCGCCGACCTGGTGCAGTTCGGCGAGGTGCGCGAGGACTGGTACGGCCTCTACAGCGGGGCGTTCGCCGAGATGGAGAAGCCGGTCGGGTCCCTGGTCGGCAAGCAGCCGCCGGCCAACCCGGTACCCGCAGCGCCACTCGCGTCGTACGTCGGCACCTACCGCAACGACTACTGGGGGCCCGCCCGGGTCACCGAACGCAACGGCGAGCTGCGGCTGGCGCTCGGCTCGAAGCTCGACGTGCCGCTCGAGCACTGGGACGGCAACACCTTCACGTTCTCCTTCGTCACCGAAAACGCACCGCCGGGAACGGTTTCCACCGCGGTGTTCGATGGGGTCGACCGTGACAAGCTCATACTGGAGTACTACGACACGTTCAAGAAGGGCACGTTCGTCAAGTGACCGCCGCACCCGAAATCCAGGCCGCCGGGCTGACCGAAGCCGAGGTCGCCCAACGCATCGCCGACGGCAAGACCAACGACGTCCCGACACGGGCGGCGCGCAGCGTATCCGACATCGTGCGGTCCAACGTGTTCACCCGCATCAACGCCATCCTCGGCGTGCTGCTGATCATCGTGCTGTCCACCGGCTCGATCATCAACGGCGCCTTCGGATTGCTGATCATCGCCAACAGCGGCATCGGCATCATCCAGGAACTGCGCGCCAAGCGGACGCTGGACAAGCTCGCGATCGTCGGTCAGACGAAACCGTTGGTGCGCAGGCAGACCGGTGCGGGCTCCGCTACCCAGCAGCTCAGTCCCAGCGAGATCGTCCTCGACGACATCATCGAACTCGGGCCCGGCGATCAGATCGTGGTCGACGGTGAGGTGGTCGAGGACACCAACCTCGAGGTCGACGAGTCACTGCTCACCGGGGAAGCCGATCCGATCGCGAAAGATGTTGGCGACCAAGTCATGTCGGGCAGCTTCGTCGTCGCGGGCAGTGGAGCCTACCGCGCCACCAAGGTCGGCCGGGAAGCGTACGCGGCCAAGCTTGCAGAGGAGGCCAGCAAGTTCACCCTGGTGAACTCCGAACTGCGCAGCGGCATCAACAAGATCCTGCAGTTCATCACGTACCTGTTGATCCCCGCCGGGCTGCTGACCATCTACACCCAGCTGTTCACCACCGAATCCGGTTGGAAGCGCTCAGTGTTGGCGATGGTGGGTGCGCTGGTGCCGATGGTGCCCGAAGGCCTGGTCCTGATGACGTCGATCGCGTTTGCGGTCGGCGTGATCCGGCTGGGCCGTAGGCAGTGTCTGGTCAACGAGCTGCCCGCGATCGAAGGTCTGGCCCGCGTCGACGTCGTCTGCGCCGACAAGACCGGCACACTGACCGAGAACGGTATGCGCGTCTCGGATCTCGAGCGGCTCGACGAGGCTGGGCTCACGTGCGAGCTGGGGAACGTCGGAAACATCCTGGCGCAGCTCGCCGCCGACGACGCCCGCCCGAACGCGAGCATGCAGGCCATCGCGGAGGCCTACAAGATGCCCCCCGGCTGGACCGCGACGGCCACCGCGCCGTTCAAGTCCGCCACCAAGTGGAGCGGTGCGTCCTACGGCGAGCACGGCAACTGGGTGATCGGCGCCCCCGACGTGCTGTGCGCACCGGGCTCCCCGATCGCCGAACAGGCCGAACGGATCGGCTCTTCCGGGCTGCGGGTCCTGCTGCTCGGAGCCAGCGACCTGCCCGTCGACCACCCCGACGCTCCCGGGACCGTGACCCCCGCCGCGCTGGTCGTCCTCGAGCAACGCGTGCGGCCCGACGCTCGCGACACCCTCGATTACTTTGCCTCCCAGAAGGTCTCGATCAAGGTCATCTCCGGGGACAACGCGGTGTCCGTGGGGGCGGTCGCGGGCTCGCTGGGCCTGCACGGCGAGTGTATGGATGCCAGGAATCTGCCGGAGGTCACCGACGAGCTGGCCGATGCGCTGGAGTCGCACACCACCTTCGGCCGGGTCCGCCCCGACCAGAAGCGCGCGATGGTGCACGCCCTGCAGTCCCGCGGGCACACGGTCGCCATGACCGGTGACGGGGTCAACGACGTACTCGCGCTCAAGGACGCCGACATCGGTGTCGCGATGGGGTCGGGCAGCTCGGCATCGCGCGCCGTGGCCCAGATCGTGTTGCTGGACAACAAGTTCGCGACGCTGCCGTATGTCGTCGGTGAGGGACGGCGGGTGATCGGCAACATCGAACGCGTCTCGAACCTGTTCTTGACCAAGACCGTGTACTCGGTGCTGCTGGCGACGTTCGTCGGCCTGGCCGGCCTGGCGTCGAAGTTCTTCGGCACCGACCCGCTGCTGTTCCCGTTCCAGCCGATACACGTCACGATCGCGGCGTGGTTCACGATCGGCATCCCGGCGTTCATCCTGTCGCTGGCGCCGAACAAGGAGCGCGCGCACCCCGGATTCGTGAAACGCGTGATGACGGCGGCCCTGCCGTCGGGGCTGGTCATCGGCGTCGCGACGTTCGTCTCGTATCTGGCCGCGTACCAGGGTCGCGACGCCACGGCCGTCGAGCAGACCCAGGCGTCGACCGCGGCGCTGATCACCCTGCTGGTCGGGGCGATCTGGGTGCTGGCGGTGGTGGCCCGGCCGTACGAGTGGTGGCGGGTCGCCTTGGTCGCGGTCTCCGGGCTGGCCTACGTCGTGATCTTCTCCATACCGCTGGCGCAGGAGCTGTTCATGCTCGACATCTCCAACGTCAAGACGACGTCGATCGCTTTTGCCATCGGCGTTCTCGCCGCCGCCGCGATCGAGGTGATCTGGTGGGTGCAGGGCGCGGTATTGGGAGAGCGACGTCGGCTGTGGCGTGCCGAGTAGCCTCTAGTGCATGGCATTTCTCGACAAGGTGAAGAATCTGCTGGCCCGCAACGCCGACAAGGTGGACACCGCGATCGACAAGGCCGGTGACATCGTCGACCGCAAGACGCAGGGCAAATACGCTCAGCACGTCGACAAGGTCCAGGACGCGGCGCGCAACTACGTGAACAAGGACAACCCGTCTGCGCAGGCTCCGCCGCAGCAGCAACCGCCGCAGGCTCCGCCGCAGCAGCAGCCACCGCAGCCCTGAGCCATGGCCAAGCTCTCCGTATCCGTCGACGTCCCCCTGCCGCCGGAGCAGGCCTGGTCGTGCGCATCCGACCTCGCGCGCTATAAAGAGTGGCTGAGCATCCACCGGGTGTGGCGCACCAAGCTGCCCGAAACGCTCGAGAAGGGCACGACGCTGGAGTCGATCGTCGAAGTCAAGGGCATGCCGAACCGGATCAAGTGGACCATCGTGCACTACCGTCCGCCGGAGGCGATGACGCTCAACGGCGACGGTAAGGGCGGCGTGAAGGTCAAGCTGATCGGCAAGGTGCGACCGGCCCAGAAGGAGCCCACCGGATCGACGGTCACGTTCGACGTGCATCTCGGCGGTCCCGCGCTGTTCGGTCCCATCGGCATGGTGGTCGCCGGAGCCCTCAGAAGCGATATCCAGGAGTCGCTGAACCGGTTCAAGTCGGTGTTCGCGCCGGCCCAGTAGGCGGGTCGGTTCTTCGCGTCAGGGCGAGCCGGCGGCTAGGGCGTACTCGCCAAACGGCCGGGCCGATGCCTCTCGGCCGAGGCGGCGCTTCTCGAGGCTGCTGTCGAGGAAGACGGTGGCTCTGGCGCCGACGAGGTGCAGCACCGCGAGAACTCCGGCCGTCAGGGCGACGGTCGAATGCCCGATGAGGAACGCGGCAAGGCAGGCGGTCGAGGCGAACAACGCCATCGCATGCAGAAGCAGCGCCAGCGTGGCCAGCCCATCTGAGGTGGGCGACCCGTCGGCGGTCGGCATGTGGTCGGTCATCGTCATCCTTCGGTAGAGCAGCCCGCTTGATACCCCGACGGAATCGGCTCCAAACCAAGATCATCTGTGATGACGGACACGGGTGCTACCGCGGCACCGATCGCACCCGGTCGCGCAACTCCCGCTTGAGCACCTTGCCGTAGCTGTTCTTGGGCAGTTCGTCGATGAACTCGTAGCGTTTCGGGCGCTTGAACCGGGCGATGCGGTCGAGCAGGTGTGCATCCAACTCGTCGGCCGACGCCGACCCGACGATGAACGCGACCACCACCTCGCCCCACTCCTCGTCCGGTGCGCCGACCACGCCGGCCTCGACGACACCCGGATGTTCGAGGAGCACTTCCTCGACCTCGCGGGGATAGATGTTGCTGCCGCCGCTGATCACGACGTCCTTGGACCGGTCGCGCAGCGTGAGCAGGCCGCGGTCGTCGAACGAGCCCATGTCGCCGGTGTGCAACCAGCCGTCCTGCAGCGTCGCGGCGGTGGCCTCGGGGTTCTGCCAGTAGCCCGACATCACGACGTCACCGCGGCAGACGATCTCGCCGATCTCGCCGACATCGGCGGGTGTTCCGTCGGCCCTACGCACCGCCACGTCCACCCCGGAGCGCGCATAGCCGACGGATCCGAGAACGGCGTCGTCGGCGCCGACGTGATCGGCTCGGCGCAACCCCGTGATGGTCATCGGCGCTTCCCCCTGGCCGTACAGCTGCACGAAGACCGGACCGAACGCGGCCATCGCCTTCTTCAGGCTCTCGACGTACATCGGGCCGCCGCCGTAGACGATGGTCCGCAGGTTGTGCGGACGGGCGCGACCGGTCTGCACCAGGCGTTGCACCATGGTGGGCGCGAGGAACGCGCTGCACCCGGGATGGTGCTCGCACAGGTCGAGGAACTCGTTCGGCTCGAACGCCCCCGACTCGGGGATCACCTGGCGCGCCGCGCGCAGCACGTATGGCGGGATGTAGAGCCCCGAACCGTGCGACATCGGCGCGCCGTGCACCAGCGCGCAGTTCTCGTCGGGACAGTCGAAGTCGGCCAGGTGCGACACCGTCATCGCCATCAGGTTGCGGTGTGACAGCATCGCGCCCTTGGACTTGCCGGTCGTTCCGCTGGTGTAGAACAGCCAGGCCAAAGCCTGCGGATCGGTGGTCGGCGGTTCCGAAGGCTTTGCGCTGAACCAGGTTTCGTAGCCGTCGGTGCCCACGACCGTTATCGGGACCCCCGTCTCCGATTCGAGCGCTGACGCGATCTTCGGCGAGGCGAACACGTGCGCGGCGCCGGAATCCTCGAGGATCTGCACCATCTCGCGCGGGTGCAGCTTGTAGTTGATGGGCACATACACACATTCGGCGGCCCACACCCCGAACATCAGCTCGATGATCTCCGGACAATTCTCGCTGGCGACCGCGATCCGGGTGCCCGGCGCGCCGAGCGAGGCGGCCAACCGCAGGGATCGGTCCCGCAGCTGCGCCCACGTTTGGTGTTGCCGCTCACCGTGATACACCGCGCCACCGTCACCGAAGCGGCTCGCGGCCTGATCGAGAAGGGCGAACAGGTTCACTGCCGGGCCACCCATTCGGCGTTCAGCGCGAAGTCCGACAGGTACTTCGTCGAACTCCAACCCCCGTCGACGACGATCGTCTGCCCGTTGATGAAACTCGCACCCTCCGAACACAGGAAGGCCACCGTGCTGGCGATGTCGTTCACCTCGCCCAACCGTGGGTACGGGGTCATCTCGGTGTTGATCTTGCGGAACCGCTCATCTTCAAGACGCGTCGCCACCATCGGCGTCAGCGTCACCCCGGGAGCCACTGCGTTACAGCGGATTCCCTGCGGGCCGTACTGGCATGCGATGTGCTGAGTCAGCGAGGTCAACCCGCCCTTGGCCGCGGAGTACGCGCCACCGCGCAGGCCACCGACGACGGCGAAGGTCGACGTCACGTTGACGATCCCCGAGCCGGCCTCCATGTGCGTGATCACGTCGCGGGCCAGCCGGAACGGTGCCCGCAGCATCAATCCCAGGAAGTAGTCCAGGGATTCGTCGTCGGTCTCGTGCAACGGCTTGGGACTGCCGACGCCGGCGTTGTTGACCAGGAAGTCGATGCGACCCCAACGGTCAAGCGCGGCCTGCACGATCCGCTGCGGAGCGTCGTCGGCGGTGAGGTCGACCGCAACCGTCGCGACGCGGTCGGGGTCACCGACGGCCTTCGTCAACCCGGCGAGCCTCGTCTCGTCGCGGCCGGTGCCCAGCACCGCCATGCCCGCCTCGGCCAGTTTGGTCGCACAACCGAAGCCGATGCCGCTGCTCGCCCCGGTCACGATCGCTACCTGAACCATTCTTGCTCCTCGCGTCCGCGGTCATATCAGCGCCGCTCGTATCCGATGCTTCAACACTTTTCCGGCGTCGTTCTTGGGCAACGACTCCCACACCGCCACCTGCTCGGGTGCCTTGAACCGCGCGACCCCGTGTTCCTCGAGCATGGTCCGCATGGCCGTGACATCCGGCGGTGGCTGGTCACTGGCCACCACGACGGCGCACGCGCGCTCACCGGTGCGCTCATCCGGCACACCGACGATCGCGATCTCCGCTATGCCAGGATGTCCGATCAGGATGTCCTCGATCTCCTTGGGCGAGATGTTCTCCCCGTTGCGGATGATGATGTCCTTGGCGCGACCGGTCACGACGAGGAAGCCGTCGTCGACCCACCGGCCGAGGTCGCCGGTGCGGAAGTAGCCTTCGTCGTCGAAGGCGGTGGTCTCGTCTTCTGGGTGCAGGTAGCCGACGAGCATCTGCGGCCCGCGGGCGCGGATCTCGCCGTCGACGAGTTTGACGTCGGCGATCCCCGGTCTGCCGTCGGTGTCGGCGGCGTGGTCGGCGTCGTCCAACGAGCCGACCGTGGTCACCGGAACCTCGGTCGAACCGTAGACGCGCGACACCGCCGCGTTGTCGAAATATGCGGTGGCGCTTCGGACCAGCGACGGCGGCACCGACGCGCCCCCGCAGATGAAGACCTTTAGTTCGGGTAGCCGCGTCCCGGCCCGCTCGGCCGCACCGAGCAATCCGTCGAGGAACGGCGTGGCCCCCGCCATGTGCGTGACCCGCTCGTCGAGCATCAACACCACCGCGGCGTCGGGATCCCACCGTTGCATCAGCACGGCCGTACTGCCCAGCAGCAGGGGGCATTCGAACGCGTAGATCGACCCGCCGATGTGCGCGATCGGGGACGGCACCAGGAACGTGTCTCCGGGCGCCACGCGCCAATGCCGGCCGATCTGGCGAATCAGCGCGTGCACCGAGTTGTGCGTGTGCAACACGCCTTTCGGCCGGCCGGTGGTCCCCGACGTGTAGAGGATCATGCGCACCGTGTCCGCGTTCAACACCGGCAGCACGCCCGTGCCCCCGCCGCCCAGGAGTGATTCGAACGGTGTGTGATCGCCCGCGTCCCCCCGTACGACGACGACTTCGGGCGGGGCGGACATCGCGCCGGTCACGCGGTCGAGCATTGCGACGTAGTCGTGTTTGTTGAAGTCGGACGGCACGAAGACCGCGCGGACGTCGGCGTCGAGCAGAATGAACGCCAGTTCGCGATCGCGCAGCGAGGGCAGGATCGGGTTGACCACCATGCCGGCAAGCGTCGCCCCGTGGTAGACGACGGCGGCCTCGTGCCAGTTCGGCAACATGAACGACACCACGCTGCCGGCGGGCATCCGCGACATCAACGCGTGTGCCAGTGCCACTGCCCGGTCGTGCAGTTCGCGGCAGGTGAGTCGGATGTCGCCGTCCACCAACACGGTTCGTTCGGGCGTCGAGGCCGCCGCGTCGCGCAGTGCGTCGGCCAGCGTGTCGTGCACCCACAGCCCGCGCCGGTAGGCGTCGGCGCTGCGCTTCTCGTCGACCCGCACGGCCTAACCCTTGATCCGGCGCATCGTCATCGAGTGCCGGTACCGCGACGAGGGATGGGTGTTGATGGTCACCTGCGCGACCTCGCCGTCGGAGGTCGTGTAGGCGCGGCGCATCTCCAGGGCGGCGCTGCCGGCATCGACCTTGAGCGCGTTGGCGAGCTCGGGCGAGACGGTGATGGCCGCCATCTCCTGATGCACCTCGACGATGCTGACCCCGAACAGGTCTTCGATCAGCGGGAAGATGGGTCCCGAATGGCGTTGCAGCAGACGCCCGACCGCGGCGAAGGCCCGATTGATGTAGTACTCGGTGGTGCAGACCGGGGTGTCGCTGCCCTCGGCCTGCCGGCACCCGCGGACCGCGAGCCACTGCGTACCGGCCTTCAACCCGGTGTGGTCGGCCAGGTCGTCGTCGACGGTGACCATCGCGTTGGACTCGATCGTGAGCTGGGCTCCCGCCGCGAACGCCAGCAGGTCGTCGATCGAAACCACGTCCTGGGCATAGGAATTGGAGGCGGGTCGGGGAACCACGAGCGTTCCGGCGCGTGGCCGCGACGCGATCAGGTTGTCCTCCCGCAGCCGGCGCAGCGCCTCGCGGACGGTGTAGCGGCTGACCGCAAAGCGTTCGCACAGTTGTTGTTCGGTGGGAAGCTGCGAGCCGACGGGATAGATCCCGTCGACGATCTCCTTGCGCAGGGTCCGCGCCACCTGCAGGTAGCGATGGTCGGTGGGGCTGACGGTCATGTGCGCCGCAGCGCGAGCACGCTGCCCTCGCCGTCGGCCGACACATACAGTGTGCCGTCGGGGCCGACGGCGATACCCGCGAACGGCCCCTGCGGTCCGGAGAACGGCGGCATGCCCTTGAGCGGCTTGGGCTGCACACCCGGAGGCGGACCCACAGGCAGGTCCGACGCGATCGTGGTGCGCGCGTCGGTGGCCAGGTTCACCGCGACGACCTCCTTGGCGCCGGCGTCGACGATGTAGAGCACCCCGTCGGCGACCGCGATGCCCTGCGGTCGCTGCAGACCGTCGACCACCGTTTCCGTCGCGCCGCCGACGGCGACCACCCGTCCCGCGCCGGATTCGGCGACCAGCGGGCGACCGTCGGCGTCGAAGACCACCCCGACCGGATCCCGCAGATCCGTCGCCAGCACCTCGGGACCGCCCGACCCCAGCGCGTGCACACGTCCGGTGCCGAGCTCGGTGAACACGATCCGCTCATTCGGGCCGACCGCGACCCCGTAGAGCTGGTCGAAACCGTCAGCGAGATAGTCGGTCAAGCCATCGGCGGGGCGGTACCGACCGATCTGACCACCCGACGTGGACACCACGAATGCGTTGTCTCCGACGGGTGCCACCCCGCGGAGGAAGCCGGGGTAGCCCGGGGAGAACAGCATGCCGACCGTCTGCAGCGAGCCGTCATCGGCGACGGTGTAGAAGTAGGTGCCGTCGGCGACGTATAGCCGACCGTCCTCACCGAAGGCGAGATCCAGCGGCCAGTTCAACCCGCCGCCGAGCAATGTGCGGGTCTGACCCACACCGACGATCTCGGTGATCTCCCCGGTGAAGTTCGAGACGAACAGCCGGTCCCCGACGAACGTCAGGTTGTCGATCCCCGGGTTCAGCTGGGCCAGAAGGATTTTCTCCCCGCTTCGGGGATCGATGCGCAGCACCTGGCCACTGGCCACCTGTGTGGAGACCAGATAGCCCTGCGAATCGAACTTCACCGCATCGGGGACGCCGAGGTCGGCGGCCACCCGTTGCGGCTCACCGCCATTGGGGTCGATGCGCCAGATCTCGTTGGCCGTCATCAACGGGTAATAGAGCAGGCCGTCCGGACCCACCTCCATGGCGTTCGGTGAGGGCAGATCCTCCAACAGGATCCGCTCGGCACCCGTGCCGCGGTCCAATTCCATCAGCCGCCCACCGTCGCGGCACTCGTTGACGAACAAGCGATCCTGATGCACGGTGATGCCGTTCGCGCATGGCAGGTCGTCGCGCAGCACCCGCGTGCGGCCCGCAGCGTCACGCACGCTGACCCGTCCGTCCATCACCTCGGTCGCGAACAGGTTGCCGTCACCGTCGAAGGCGACGTCATCGGGGGCGACGATGTCGCCGCCCTTGGCGCTGATGGTCTCGAGCTTTCCGGTACCCAGGTCCAGCGCGCTGATCTGGCTGCCTGTCACCTGGGCGACGTAGACGCGGCCGTCCGGACCGGTGCGCAGACCGTTCGCACCGAACAGCCGGCTCGGCTCGGTGATCCGCTCGACTCGCCATCCGGCCGCGGCGGTCGGATTTCCGCCCGGATAGCGAGACTGCTGCAGGGACCCCGTCGCCGATTGCGTCATGACCTGGCACGTTAGCAAGCCCGCTTAGTCCAGACAATAGGCTCGGAAAGAAGTCATCCCGGCCTTGACGGGTCGATTCACGCTGGGGAATAGTGTTCTGCAACATGGAGAGCAACACTCGTTGTCCGGACAAATAGCATGGACGACCTCTTGAGGCTGGACGGCCGGATCGTCGTGGTCTCGGGTGCGGGCGGCGGCGGAATCGGCACCACCGTGACCCGGATGGCCGCCGAGGCCGGTGCCACGGTGGTGGCCGTCAGCCGGTCGAAAGAGAACCTCGACGAACACATCGGGCCCCTCGCCGACCAGGGCCTGCCGGTCATTGCCGTATCGGCCGACGCCTCCACCGACGAGGGCATCGCCACCGTGATGGAGCGGGTCCGTCGCACTGATGGCGATCTCTACGGACTGGTGAACATCGCGGGCGGCGCGGCGCCGTCGACATGGATGCCGTCGACCCGGGTGACGCGCGAGGATTGGCGGGCGTTGTTCACCGCGAACCTGGAAACCGCGTTCTTCATGAGCCAGGCGGTATGCGCAGAACTACGCGACCGTGGCCTGAAGGGTTCGGTCGTCTCGGTGTCGTCGATCAGCGGGATGAACACCGCGCCGTTCCACATCGCCTACGGCACGGCGAAGGCGGCGGTGGTCGCGATGACGCGCACCATGGCCGCGGAGTTGGCGCACGACGACATCCGTGTCAACGCGGTGGCCCCGGGGGTGACCGAGACCGCCGCATCGCGCACCTACGTCGACGTCGACCCCGACCGGGATCGGCGCGCGATCGCGATGGGCAGGCGCGGTCGGCCCGAAGAACAGGCGGGGGCCATCCTGTTTCTGCTCTCGGACCTGTCGAGCTACATCACCGGGCAGACGATTCTCGTCGACGGTGGGCTCAACCTGAAGTGGACGCACCTGGGTGCCGACAACACGTCGCTGTTCTTGAAAGACGAAACCTTCCGCGCAGAGATCAGTCGGTTCTAAGGAGTTTGAGATGACCGATACGCAGGACCGTGAAGTAGAAGTGCCGGAGGAGCTTTCGGAGCCGTTGACGATCCCCGTCGAGGCGTACGTCTCGGAGGAGTACGCGCGCGCCGAGCGGGACAAGCTGTGGCGCAAGGTGTGGCAGCAGGTCGGTCGCGTCGAGGAACTGCCCGAGGTCGGCAGTTACCTGACCTACGACGTCCTCGACGACTCGATTATCGTGGTGCGCACGGGGGCAAACGAGTTTCGGGCGCACCACAACGTGTGCATGCACCGCGGCCGGCGCCTCGTCGACACTCCCGACGGGGAGAAGAACGCCGTCGGCCGCGCCCGCAAATCGTTCGTCTGCGGATTCCACGGCTGGACATACGGTCTCGACGGGGCGTGCACCCACATCCGCGAACAGGACGACTGGAAGGGCGCGCTCACTCCGGAGAACACCCACCTCGTTCCGGTCCGGGTCGACACCTGGGGCGGCTGGCTGTTCATCAACATGGATCCCGACTGCGAACCCCTCGCCGACTACCTGTTCCCGGCCGCCAAGATCCTCGACCCGTTCGGGCTGGAGAACATGCGCTACAAGTGGCGCAAATGGCTGTATTTCGACTGCAACTGGAAGGTCGCGCTGGAGGCTTTCAACGAGACCTACCACGTGTTCACCACGCATCCGGAATTCAACAAGTTCGGTGAGTTCAAGGGGTGGGCCAAGGCGCAGGGCAGGCACAGCAACATCGGGTACGACGCGCCCAAGGACATGGAGGCCACCAAGTCCAAGATCCGGCTCGGCACCGGCGACGACCCGCGCGTCTCCACCGCGGAGATGCAGATGTACACGTGGGAGCAGACCAACGCGACGACCACCGAGACGCTGGTGAACGCGGCCAAGCGGCTGGTCGACGAACTGCCCGAGGGCACGCCCCCCGACAAGGTTCTCGAGCACTGGCTGGCCTCGGCACGCCGTGACGACGAGGCTCGCGGCGTCGTCTGGCCGACCATTCCGCCCGACATCCTCGGGCAGGCCGGTACGGCGTGGCAGGTCTTCCCGAACTTCCAGATCGGCCAGGGCCTGACGACCGCGTTGTGCTACAGCGCCAGGCCCCACCCGAGCTACGACCCCAACAAGTGCATCTTCGAAGTGGCGACCCTGGAGCTGTTCCCGAAGGGCCAAGAGCCGCAGACACATTGGGAGTACACGCCCAAGGACAGCCCGAACTGGCTGTCGGTGCTGCCCCAGGATTTTTCGAACATGGCCGCCGTGCAACAGGGCATGAAGTCGCTGGGCTTCCCGGGCACCAAACCCAACCCGTACCGCGAGCGCAGCACCGTGAACCTCCACTACCAGTTGTCCAAGTACATGGGCACCGGCGAACCGAAAGAGCTCTGAGCTATGACAATGTTCGACACCTGCGGGCCCACCGAGACGCCCGACGACATCGACATCGACGCGCTTCGGGAGAAGTACGCCCAGGAGCGGGCGAAAAGGCTTCGGCCCGAGGGTTCCAAGCAGTACGTCGAGTTGACCGACGACTTCGCCGGCTACTACGAGGTGGACCCGTACACGCCCGTCGCGCCGCGTGACCCGATCGTCGAGGACATCGACGTCGCGGTGCTCGGCGGCGGCTTCGGCGGGCTGCTGTCGGCGGCGCACCTGAAGAAGGCCGGTGTCGAGGACGTCCGCATCATCGAGCTGGGTGGCGACTTCGGCGGCGTCTGGTACTGGAACCGGTATCCCGGCATCCAATGCGACAACGAGTCCTATTGCTACATACCGCTTCTTGAAGAGCTCGATTACATCCCGAGCAAGAAGTTCGCCGACGGCCCCGAGATCTACGAGCACTGCCGGCGCATCGGCAAACACTTCGGCCTCTACGACTCGGCGATCTTCTCCACCCAGGTGCGGGACATGCGCTGGGACGAGGAGATCAAGCGGTGGCGCCTGACCACCAACCGCGGCGACGACATCCGCGCACGGTTCGTGGTGCTGGCGTCGGGGCCGTTCCACCGGCCCAAGCTGCCCGGTATCCCGGGCATGAAGGACTTCAAGGGGCACAGCTTCCACTCGTCGCGGTGGGATTACGACTACACCGGCGGCGACTACACCGGCGGTATGGACAAGCTGGCCGACAAGCGCGTCGCGATCATCGGCACCGGCGCCACCAGCATCCAGGTGGTGCCGTTCCTGGCCCGAGATGCCAAACACCTGTACGTCTTCCAACGCACCCCGTCGACGGTCGACGTGCGTAACAACACCACCACCGATCCGGAATGGGTCAAGACCCTGCAGCCCGGATGGCAGAAGGAGCGGCAGCGCAACTTCCACTCGTGGACGTTCGAGGGCATGGCTCTGGGGCAGCCGGACCTGGTGTGCGACTTCTGGACCGAACTCGGTCGCAACACCGCGGCGCGGGTGCTCTCGCTCGAGGATCCCGCGTCGATGACGCCCGAACAGTTCATGGCGATCCGCGAGGAAGAGGACTACAAGATCATGGAGCGGCTGCGCCGCCGGATCGCCGAGATCGTCGAGGACGCCGACACCGCCGAGGCTCTCAAGCCGTACTACCGCTTCCTGTGCAAGCGGCCGCTGTCCAACGACGACTATCTGCCCGCCTTCAACCGGCCCAACGTGACGTTGGTCGACGTTTCCGACTCCAAAGGTGTGGAGCGGATCACCGAGAAGGGCATCGTCGCCAACGGTCAGGAGTACGAGGTCGACTGCATCATCTACGCCAGCGGCTTCGAGATCACCACCGAGATCAGCAGGCGCTATTCGATCGACGCGATCGAAGGACGCGACGGCGTGTCGCTCTACGACTACTGGCACGACGGCTACAAGACCCTGCACGGCATGACAAGCCGCGGCTTCCCCAACCAGTTCTTCACCGGCTTCACCCAGGTCGGCATCTCGGCCAACATCGCGGCCAACTACGAACTGCAGGGCGAGCACATCGCCTACATCATCGCCGAGGCGCTGAAGCGGGGCGCGACCGTCGTCGAGCCGACGCCCGACGCCCAGGAGCAGTGGTGCCAGACCATTCGCGAAACCGCCGTCGACAACTCGGCTTTCGACGCATCCTGCACTCCGGGCTACTACAACAACGAGGGCGGCGGTGGCGGGGAGGGCATCCGCTCACACCTCGGCGAACCCTACGGTCCGGGCTTCTACGCGTTCGGCGACCTGCTGAAGGAGTGGCGCGACAAGGGCGATCTCGATGGCCTGGTACTCGAGAAGTAGCGATGGATGAGCTGCGCTTCGACGGTCAAGTGGCCGTCGTCACCGGCGGCGGCAGGGGGCTGGGCCGCTCATACGCCATGTTGTTGGCCCAGCGGGGCGCCAAGGTCGTCGTCAACGATCCGGGCGGAAGCCTGGCCGGTGAGGAATACGATCCGGTCCACCCGCCATCCGATCGATCGGGCCCCGCCGAAGAAGTGGTCCGCGAGATCACCTCTGCCGGAGGCGAAGCCGTGGCCAACACCGACTCGGTGGCCACCCCGGCCGGTGGACGGTCGATCGTCGAATCGGCCCTGGAGCACTACGGGCGCATCGACGTCCTGATCCACAACGCCGGCATCGTGCGCCGCGCTCCGCTCGCCGAGATGACGTATGACGACTTCGAAGCGGTGCTCGACGTGCACCTCCGCGGTGCGTTCCACGTTGTGCGCCCGGCTTTTCCGGCGATGTGCGACGCGGGCTACGGGCGCATCGTGTTGACGTCCTCGATCGGCGGCCTGTACGGCAATCACCAGGTCGCCAACTACGCGGTCGCCAAGGCCGGCGTCGTCGGGCTGTCCAACGTGGCCGCGATGGAAGGCGCCGCACACGGCGTCAAGAGCAACGTGATCGTGCCCGCCGCCGTGACCCGGATGGCCGAGGGCATCGACACATCCGCGTATCCACCGATGGGCGCCGAATTGGTTGCCCCCGCGGTGGGGTGGCTGGCGCACGAATCATGTTCGATCACAGGTGAAGCGCTGATCGCGCTGGCCGGCCGGATCGCTCGGGCCGTGGTCGTGGAGACGCCTGGGGTCTACCGGCCGTCGTGGTCGATCGAGGACGTCGGCGCGCAGATCGGCGCGATCCGCGACATGTCCGAACCGGTGGTGTTTCCCGTGGTGCCCGATGGGCACGGCGATCACATCAAGTACAGCTTCGCGATGGCGCAGAAGGGCGGTGTGCATGCCTAGCGGCCCGCTGACCGGCGTGCGTGTCGTCGACCTCACCGCGATGGTGATGGGTCCGTACTGCACCCAGATCATGGCGGACATGGGCGCCGACGTCATCAAAGTCGAACCGCCGCAGGGGGATAACACCCGCTTCATCTCCGTGGGTCCCTCGCCGGGGATGAGTGGGGTGTTCGTCAACGTCAACCGCGGTAAGCGCAGCGTGGTGCTGGACCTGCAGACCGAACACGGAAAGGCGGCGATGCGCGCGCTCATTGAACGGTCCGACGTGTTCATCCACTCCATGCGCGCCAAGGCGGTCGCCAAGTTGGGCTTCGGCTACGACGACGTCGCGGCCATCAATCCCGCGATCATCTACACCAACTGCTACGGCTATGGCCGCCGCGGGCCCGACCGCGACCGCCCCGCCTACGACGACACCATCCAGGCCGAGGCCGGATTGCCCGCGGTGCAAAAGCAATTGACCGGAGAGGCCGATTTCGTCGGCACGATCATGGCCGACAAGGTCGGCGGGCTGACCGCCCTCTACGCAACGATGATGGCGCTGTTTCATCGCGAGCGCACCGGGGAGGGCCAGGAGGTCGAGGTCGCCATGTTCGAGACGATGGCGTCGTTCATGCTGGTCGAACATGCCAACGGCGCCATGTTCGACCCCCCACTGGGTCCCGCGGTGTACCCGCGCACGGTCGCACCGAACCGCAGGCCGTATCGGACCAGCGACGGGTACATCGCCGCTCTGATCTACAACGACAAACACTGGAACGCGTTCATCGACGCGGTGCGGCCCGCGTGGAACAACGACAGCTACGCCACCCTCGAGAAGCGTGCGCACAACATCGATGTCGTGTACGGGCTGCTGGCTCAGACCATGACGGAACGCACCACCGCCGAATGGCTCGACCTGTTCGGGAAACTCGAGATTCCCGCCGCGCCGCTGAACACCCCCGACGCGCTGTTCGACAACGCACACCTGAACGCGGTCGGACTCTTCGAGACCGTCGAGACCGCGGACGGACCGGTGCGCTTCCCCGGGGTGCCGACGTGGTTCTCCCGCACCCCCGGAAAGGTCGCGGGTCCCGCACCGACGCTGGGCGCCGACACCGACAGTGTTCTCCAAGAGCTCGGTGACCTGGGCCTGGCCGCGGCAGCGCCCGAGTCGGCGTCCGCGCCCGAGCCCGCTGGCACGCCTCAGCCCGCCGAGCCCCCTCCCGCCGAACCCCCTGACGCCGAGACTGCGCTTTCTGACGGAAACGGGCCGAATCTGGTCAAAAACCGCAGTTTCGGCGCGTCGGAGGTGGGCTGAGCATGGACTTCGCGATGGGCGCCAAGGCCGCGGAGTTACGCAATGAGCTGCGCGCACTGGTCAAAGAGCATGTGCCCGAGAACTATCTGGGTGCGTTCACCGACGACCCCGCCGATCTCGAGATCGCACAACGGTTCTGCCGCATGCTGGCCGAACGCGAACTGCTGTGCCTGTCGTGGCCGAAGGAGTTCGGCGGTGGTGGGGCGTCGGTGTGGGAGCAGACGGTCGTGCGCGAGGAGATGTGGGCCCACCACGAACCGCGCGGCGCCCAGTACATGGGCGTCAACTGGGTCGGACCGATCATCATGCGGCACGGCACCGAGGAGCAGCAGCGCACACACCTGCCGCCGATCGCGCGCGGCGAGGTCATCTGGTGTCAGGGCTTCTCCGAACCCGAGGCCGGCTCCGATCTGGCATCGCTGCGCACCACCGCCCGGCGCGACGGTGAGGGCTGGCTGGTGAGCGGGCAGAAGATCTGGACCTCCTACGCGACGATGGCGCAGTGGTGCTTCCTGCTGGCCCGGACCTCGCGCGGTGAGAAGAAGCAGCAGGGCCTCACGATTTTCCTTGTCCCGATGGACGATCCGGCGATCCAGGTCCGGCCGATCCGCTGCATGATGGGCCCGCATCACCTCAACGAGGTGTTCTTCGACGACCTGCGGGTCACCGAGGCCGATGTGCTCGGGACGGTCGATGCGGGCTGGTCGGTGGTGCAGGACGTGATGGCCTTCGAGCGGGTCGGCATCGCCCGCTACGCACGCTGCGAACGACTGCTGGCCGCGGCGCCCACCGTGCTCGGCGAGCGGTGGGACGAGCTGCCCGCCGAATTACGGGGGCGGTGGGTGCGGATGCTGACGCATTGCCGGCGGGCCCGGCTGATGGCGTACCGCGTGGTGTCGCTGCAGAGCAGCGGACGCATCCAGCCCGGTGACGCCGCGGCCTACCGGATCGCGGTCACCAAGCTCGACCAGGACAGCGCCGAAGTCCTGATGGACATCGCGGCAGAGGTGTCGCACGACGATCCCCGCGCCTCCTGGTTCCTCGGCGAGGTCGAGGACCACTGGAAGTACTCGCAGGCCTCGACCGTGTCGTCGGGCAGCATCGAAATGCAGCGCATCCTGCTGTCACGCGCCCTGCTGGCGGCGTCGAAATGAGCGAGATGATCCTCGACCTCTCCGATGACTCCAAAGAGTATGGGCGCGAGGCGCTTCGGGCGTTCGAGGCGGCCGGCGGCGATGAGCTCGTCCAACAGGCCGAGGCCAAACCCGAGGCCCGTGAGTCGTTGGTCGGCGCGAGCCTCGCGGGGCTCGGCGCCTGGGAACTCGATGCGCGCAGCGATGCCGACGGCCTCGAAGCGGCCGCGGCACTGTGCCGCAGCGCGGGATACTGGGCGCTGCCGTATCCGGTCGCCGAACGGCTGGCCGCCCCGACCGATCTGGACACCGACGGCCTGATCGTGGTGGCCGGCAACCGGCCCGCCGCAGCGGTGGCCGGGACCGAGAGCCGTTGGACGACCGTCACGCTGGATGGCACCCGCAGCACCGTGACCGAAATCGGTCCCGTCGGGCCGGGTTTCGTCTCCGAATTGAGGACGGCCGTCGTCGACGACCGGGGTGCCGCGGATGTCGCACTCGGTCTGGTACTGCCGTGCTGGACGCTGCTCGGCATGCTCGACCGGGCGATCGAGCTGACCGTCGCTCACGTCAGCCTGCGCAAGCAGTTCGGCCAGACGCTGTCGTCGTTTCAGGGTGTGCAGTTCCAGCTGACCGACGCCGAGGTCGAACGCAGCGGCCTCGACATCCTCGCCAAGTACGCGTTGTGGAGCATCGCCACCGCCCGGCCCGAGGCGCTCACCGACGCACTCGCACTGCGGTTGTCGGCGCTCGAAGCCGCCGAAGTCGTGTTCCGCGTATGCCACCAGTTGCACGGGGCGGTCGGCTTCTGCGACGAGACCACCCTGTCGTGGCTGTCCCGCTACAGCCAGCCGTTGCGACGGCTGCCTCTCGGGCTGTCGGCGACCCGCGATGCCTTGACCCGCGAGGCGGGGCGCGCAGGCCTGACGGGGTTGTACGCATGAAGGTGGCGGTGATCGGCACCGGCTTCGGCAAGCACGCCGCGGCCCCCGCGTACGCTGCAGCGGGCTTCGACGTCGAGGTCGTCAGCCCGCGCGACGACGCCGCGGTCAAGGCCGCGCTGGCCTCGGATGTCGACCTGATCTCCGTGCACTCCCCGCCGTTCCTGCACCTCGAGCACGTCACCGGCGCCATCGAACACGGGCATGCGGTGTTGTGTGACAAGCCATTCGGACGCAACGCCGATGAGGCGGTGCAGATGCGCGATATGGCGCGTGATGCGGGCGTCCTGCACTTCTTGAACTTCGAGTTCCGGTTCAACGAATCATGGTCACGGCTCAAGGAGCTGGCCCACGGCGGGACGATCGGCACACCCAGGCACCTGCACTGGACGTTCTTCGGAAGCGGGCTGCGCGGCCGCAAACTGGGCTGGATCAACGACCGCGAACTCGGCGGCGGCTGGATCGGCGCCTACGGCTCCCATCTGATCGACTTCACCCGGTGGCTCTTCGGCAGCGAGATCACCGAGTGCGGCGGCATCACCCGCATCGACGGTTCGCCCGACCAGGCCACCGCCGAGGATGCCTACTCGGCATGGTTCGCAATGGCCAACGGCTGCACCGCCACTCACGACACCGGTTTCGCGGCCGCGGTGCCCACGCCGCCGTCCGTCACGCTGCTGGGCAGCGACGGCACCGTCGAACTGACCGCCGATACGACGCTGGTGGTGCGCCGGCCCGGCGCTGATCCCGAGACCACTGAGTTCGCACCGCCGCCGCGGCGCTCACCCCCGCCTGCGCTCTCGGCGTTCTTCGGACACGTCGCCGAGGCGTTGCGCAGCGGGACTCAGATCACCCCGGGCTTCGACGACGGCCTGGCCGTCGCGCGCGTGATGGACCACCTGCGGGCCGGGGCGGTGTGCCTATGACCGCCGAGCTCGACCGGTTTCGGCAGATGGTGCGGCAGTGGTGCGTCGAGCACATCCCGCCGGACTGGCGCGAAACACAGACCGGCGCAACCGATGAGCAGTTCGTCGCCTTCCAGAAGCAGTGGTTCGCCGAACTGCACAGCGCCGGCTTCGCCGTCCCGCACTGGCCTGCCGAATGGGGCGGCGGCATGTCGGTGGCCGAACAGGTCGTGCTGTATCAGGAACTGGCCGCGCACGACGCCCCGCGACTGGTGCTCGCGTTCGTCGGCATCCACCACGCCGCGTCGACGCTGTTGGTTGCCGGCACCGAAGAACAGAGGCGACGGCACCTGCCTGCGATCCTCGACGGCGAGATCTGGGTGCAGGGCTTCTCCGAACCCGAGGCCGGCTCCGACCTCGCGAGCCTGCGCACCACCGCGCGCAAAGAGGGTGACTCGTACGTCGTCAACGGCCAGAAGCTGTGGGCGAGCGGAGGCAAGCACGCGGACTGGTGCCTGCTGCTGGCCCGCACCGACCCGGATGCGCCGAAGCGCAAGGGGATTTCGTACTTCCTGCTCGACATGACCACTCCCGGCGTCGAGGTCCGTCCCATCCGCAATGCGATCGGCGACTCGCACTTCTGCGAGATCTTCCTCAACGACGTGACGATCCCCGCGGCCAATTTGATCGGGGCGGAGAACGACGGCTGGCGGGTCGCCCAGGCCACTCTGGGCGCCGAGCGCGGCATGACGATGCTCGAACTCGCCGAGCGGCTGGGCAACGCGGGCTTTCGCTGGCTGGTCCGAAGCGCTCCCGTCGACGACCCGATCGTCGCCGACCGGCTGGCGCAGTTCGAAACCGAGATCACCGGGCTTCGGGCGCTGTGCCGAAAGGTGGTCGAGGACAACGAGAGAGGCACCGCCGGCCCGGCCGACGCCTCGATCGTCAAACTTTTCTACAGCGAACTACTTCAGCGCATGACCGACTTCGGCGCGGAAATCGGCGGGGTGACCGCCCACACCGAACTGGCCAAGCCGATGTCGAGTGGCTGGGAGTCGGGCGCATGGGTGCTCGACTTCATCGGATCGTGGGAATGGACGATCCCCGGCGGGGCGAGTGAGATCCAGCGCACGATCATCGGCGAGCGCGGACTGGACCTGCCGCGGGAACCGAGCGCCGTCTGATGACCGACTTCACCGAATTCCACGACGAACTGCGCTCGGTGGCCGGCGATCTGCTCGCCAAGGACCGCAACCTCGAATGGCCGACGCTGATCGATGCCGGCTGGGTCGGGCTGGAGGTGCCCGAACAGTTCGGCGGGGCGGGTGCGTCGTTCGCCGAGGTCGCGGTGATCTGTGAGGAGATCGGACGCGCCGCCGGCGCCACTCACTTCCTCGGCAGCGCGGTGCTCGCCGCCGCAGCGCTGAACGCGGTGCGGCCCAGCGACACTCGCGACAATCTGCTCACCGAACTCGCCAGCGGCGCGACCCGGATGACCGTCGCGCTGGAACCGTACGACTTCGTGCCCGACGCCGAGGGCGCGGACCGGGTGCTGATCGTCACCGACCGCGGCATCGCCGTGACCGAACAACAAGCCACGCCGCGCCCAGTCGTCGACGAGACGCGGTCGCTGGCGGCCGTGTCACGGGATACGGCGGGCGCCGAACTGTTGCCGTTCGCCGACGACACCGCCGTGCAACGCCTCCACGAGCGCGCCGCCGCGGCCATCGCCTGCGACAGCCTCGGTCTGAGCGAGGCCATGCTCACCGCCACCGTCGGATACGTGAAGGTGCGTCAGCAATTCGGCAGGGCGATCGGCTCGTTCCAGGCCGTCAAACACGCCTGTGCCGACATGCTCGTCAGCATCTCCGTGTCCCGCCAACTCGTCGGTGCCGCAGTGCAGGCCGTCGCCGAGGACGCACCGGAGGCCGGAGTCGCCGTCTCCATGGCCAAGTCGTACGCCTGCGCGGCCGCGGTCGACATCGCCGGCAAGGCCATGCAATTGCACGGCGGCATCGGATACACGTGGGAGTGCGGCATCCACGTCTACCTCAAACGCGCCACCCTGAACCGATCACTGTTCGGCTCTCCGTCAGCACACCGCCAAGAACTAGCCAAGCGCTACCAGTAAAGGAGCTTCACATGGGTGTACCCGTATACAAGCGCATACTCGACCTGTTCGAGGCCGAGGGCGTCAACACGCTGTTCGGCATCCCCGACCCCAACTTCGTGCACATGTTCACCGAAGCCGACGCCCGCGGATGGTCGGTGGTCGCGCCGCACCACGAGCTAAGCGCCGGGTTCATGGCCGAAGCGGCATCGCGGATGACGGGCACGCCGGGACTGTGCATCGGAACGCTGGGTCCGGGTATGGCCAACATCGCGGGCGCGATCCAGTGCGCGCTCGTCGAGAATTCACCGGTGATCTTCCTCGGCGGACAGCGCGCCCGCGTCACCGAGCGTCGAGTGCGTCGCGGTCGCATCCAATTCATCCAGCAGGAACCGCTTTTCGAGGCTTCCGTCAAGTTCAGCAGCTCGATCGAGTACGCCGACCAGACCGACGAGATCATCCGCGAGGCGATCCGTCGCTCCATGTCCGGTACCCCCGGCCCCAGCTACGTCGAGTACCCGTCTCACGTCATCCTCGAAGAACTCGACGTGCCGGATCCGTTGCCGCCGCACCGGTATCGCCTCGTCAATCAGGGCGCAGGCCAACGCGAGGTCGCCGAGGCGGTCAAGCTGATCAAGGCGGCGAAGAGCCCAATCCTGCTGGTGGGCCACGGAGTTCACACCTCGCGCACCCAGGAGCAGGTCAGGCAGTTGGCCGAGCTGATGGCCTGCCCGGTGATCCAGACCTCGGGTGGCACGTCGTTCATCCCGGGTCTGCAGGACCGCACGTTCCCGTACCTGTTCTCTCCGGCGGCCAACGAGGCCGTCGAGAAGTCCGATCTGTGTGTGGCGCTGGGAACCGAGCTCGGTGAACCCATGCACTACGGCCGGACCCAGCACTGGGCGGAGGGCGACGCCAACCGCAAATGGATTCTCGTCGAACAGGATCCGACCGCGATCGGGGTGAACCGGCCGATCGACGTGCCGCTGGTCGGCGATCTGCGCGGTGTGGTGCCGCAGCTGGTCGAGGCGCTGCGCGACAACCCGCGGACACCGTCGGCCGACTTCGAGGCACTGATCAAGGCGGACGCCGCCGAACTCGCCCGGGTGGCCGAAGAAGCGCCGAGCGGTCGCTCGCCGATTCACCCGGCCCGCTACGTCGTCGAGGCTACGAAGGCCTTCGACGAGTGCACCGAGGACGGCATCCTGGTCCGCGACGGCGGCGCCACGGTGATCTTTCAGTGGACCTACTCGCAGACCAAGCCACGCGACGTGATCTGGAACCAGAACTTCGGCCATCTCGGCACCGGCTTGCCGTACGCGGTCGGCGCATCGGTCGCCGAGGGCCGCAAACGCCCGGTCATGCTGCTCACCAGCGACTCGGCGTTCCTGTTCCACATCGCCGAACTCGAGACGGCGGTGCGGGAGAACCTGCCGCTGGTCTGCGTCGTCGGGGTCGACCATCAGTGGGGCCTGGAGGTCGGCGTCTACAAGCGCACGTTCGAACAGCCGTCGCCGCAACCCGGTGTGCACTGGAGCAAGGACGTCCGGCTCGACAAGGTCGCCGAGGGCTTCGGGTGCCACGGCGAGTACATCGAGAAGGACGAGGAGATCGGCCCGGCGATCAAGCGGGCGTTCGCCAGCGGTAAGACCGCCGTCGTGCACGTCTGCATCGACCCGAAGGCCAACTCCGAGGAGATGCCCAAGTACGACCGATTCCGCACCTGGTATGCAGAAGGCACGCAGTAGGACCACGTAATAGAGAAGAGTAGAGCCATGCGTGAATATCTGAAGTTCTACATCGACGGCCAGTGGGTCGACCCGATCCGGCCCAACAGCCTCGAGGTCGACAACCCGACCACCGAACAGGTCTCCGGCAAGATCGCGATCGGTTCCTCGGCCGACGTCGACGTCGCGGTGCAGGCCGCCCGCCGGGCGTTCAACACCTGGTCACAGACCAGCCGCGACGAACGACTCGACCTGCTGCAGGCGATCATGGGCGAGTACCAGAAGCGCGCAGGCGACCTCGCCGACGCGGTCAACGAGGAGATGGGCGCGCCGGCGTCGCTGGCGGCCGGCCCGCAGGTCAACCTCGGGCTCGGCCACCTCACCACGGCCATCGAGGTGCTGAAGAACTTCGAGTTCGAAGAGCAGCACGGCGCGACGCTCGTCGTGAAGGAGCCGATCGGGGTGTGCGGGTTGATCACGCCGTGGAACTGGCCGATCAACCAGATCGCCTGCAAGGTGTTCCCCGCGCTGGCCACGGGCTGCACGATGGTGCTCAAACCGTCGGAGGTCGCACCGTACTCGGGCCAGATCTTCACCGAAATCCTCGACTCGGCAGGCGTTCCCGCCGGGGTGTACAACATGGTGTTCGGCGACGGGCCGGGCGTCGGAGCGGCGTTGTCGGCCCATCCCGACATCGACATGGTGTCCTTCACCGGGTCGACGCGCGCGGGTGTCGACGTCGCCAAGAACGCGGCGCTGACCGTCAAGCGCGTCACCCAGGAACTCGGTGGTAAGAGCCCGAACATCGTCCTCGACGACGACGACTTCGCCAAGAGCGTGACCGCGGGTGTCTCGGTGATGATGATGAACAGCGGCCAGAGCTGTAACGCACCGTCGCGCATGCTGGTGCCGAATTCCCGCATGGACGAGGCGATCGCGATCGCCCGTGAGGTGGCGGGCGCGGTCAAGGTGGGCGACCCGGACGACAAGACCGCGATCGGACCGGTGGCCTCCAAGGCGCAGTTCGACAAGATCCAGGGCCTGATCCAGAAGGGGATCGACGAGGGCGCGACCGTCGCCGTCGGCGGCACCGGACGGCCGGACGGGCTCGACAAGGGCTACTACGTCAAGCCGACGGTGTTCGCGAATGTCACCAACGACATGACGATCGCCCGCGAGGAGATCTTCGGGCCGGTGCTGTGCATCCTCGGCTACGACGACCTCGATCAGGCGCTCGAGATCGCCAACGACACGGAATACGGTCTGGCCGGCTACGTTTCGGGCGCCGATCTGGAGAAGGCCCGCGCGGTGGCGCGGCGGATCCGTGCGGGCTCGGTGGCGATCAACCACGGCTTCGACATGGCCGCTCCGTTCGGCGGCTACAAGCGCAGCGGCAACGGGCGCGAGTGGGGCCACTTCGCGTTCGACGAGTTCCTGGAGATCAAGGCCGCGCTGGGCTACGCGCCGGAGGCCGCCGGATAGGGATTTCGGTGTCCAAACAGTCGCTGTTCGACTGTTTGGACACCCGAATCGCAAGCGGTTCAGCGCGTATATCGTCACGTGGGTGACGGTACGAGGCGAGAAGTACGAATACGGCATCGATTTCGACCGCATCGCGGCGATCGACATCCACACCCACGTCGAGATCGACTGCCACGGCCACAAGGCCTACGTCGACGAGCTCGTCGAGGCGACCGAGAAATACTTCAAGATGCCACCGGGCGCGACGGCCGGTGTCGACGCGGTCGCCGACCTGTACCGGCAGCACAACACGGCTGCCGTCGTCTTCACCATCGACGCGCGCACGGCGATGCGCCACGTACCGAACTCGATCGAGGAACTCGTCGCCGGCGCCGCGCGCAACAACGACGTGCTGATCCCGTTCGGCAGCGTCGACCCGTGGCACGAGCGCCGCGCGGTGCACCGCGTGCACGAGCTCATCCGCGACTACGGGGTCAAGGGCTTCAAGTTCCACCCGAGCATGCAGGCTTTCGAACCCAACGACCGTCGCTTCTACCCGATCTACGAGGCGATCACCGAGGCCGGACTGCCCGCGTTGTTCCACACCGGGCAGACGGGGATGGGCTCGGGGCTCCCGGGTGGGCACCGCATCAAGCTGCGCTACTCCGATCCGATGCTGCTCGACGACGTCGCCGCCGACTTCCCGGATCTGACGATCGTGATGGCCCATCCCGCGGTGCCGTGGGTCGACTCGCAGATCGCGATCGCCACGCACAAGGCCAACGTATACATCGACCTGTCCGGCTGGAGCCCGAAGTACTTCCCGCCGCAGCTGGTCCGGGCCATGAGCCGGCAACTGCGCACCAAGGTCCTGTTCGGCACCGACTTCCCGTACATCCAGATCGACCGGTGGCGTGCCGACTTCGACACCCTCGACATCGACCCGGCGGTGCAGTCGCTTATCTACAAGGAGAACGCGCTGCGGGTCCTGGGGGTCACGCGCTAGTCCGATGAGTTTTCGGGCGGACGGCGGTCTGCACCGGTGACTGACCACCCACCGAGAAGGAGACCATCGTGCCCATCCGCAATTCCGCCCCCGTGGGCGCCCCCACCTGGATCGACCTGGCGTCCTCGGACGTCGAACGCTCGCAGGCCTTCTACGGCGAGGTGTTCGGCTGGACGTTCGAGTCGGCGGGCCCCGAATACGGCGGCTATGTCACCGCGTCCAAGGACGGCAGGCCGATCGCCGGCCTGATGTTCAACGACCCGCAGTGGAACAGCCCGGACGGCTGGACCACCTACTTCCACACCACCGACGCCAACGCCACCCTCGACGCGGCGATCGCCGCGGGCGCGACGACGTGCGGAGCGCCCGTGATGGAGGTCAAGGACAAGGGCTGGATGGGCATGCTGTCCGACCCCAGCGGCGCGTTCGTCGGGCTGTGGCAGCCGGGTGGGCACCGCGGATTCGAGGTCGTCAACGAGCACGGGGCACCGGTGTACTTCCAATGGACCGGCCCCGATTACGCCAGGTCGCAGCAGTTCTACCGCGACCTGTTCGGCTGGCAGCTCGAGACGGTGTCCGACACCGACGAATTCCGCTACAGCACGGCGAACTTCGACGGTGAGGCGTTGCTCGGCCTGATGGACGGCGGCGCCTTCCTGCCCGAGGCCGAGCCCTCGAACTGGAACTTCTTTCTGGGCGCCGACGACGTCGACAAGACCGTGCAGTTGGTCCTCGACAACGGCGGCGCCGTGATTCGCGGCGCCGAGGACACGCCGTACGGTCGGTTGGCCGCGGTGGCCGATTGCACCGGGGCGGCCTTCAACCTGTCCTCGCTGCGGTGAGCGAGCGTCAGGCGGTCATCAGGTAGTCGGTCCTGCCGACGAAGACGATGCTCGCCGGGTTCGGCGTGATGGCCGCGTCGACGACGGCGTCGGCGAAGGTCATGTGGCTCATGTCGCCGGACACCACCGTGAGCTGCACGCCGGCCTGGCGGAACTCCGAACGCCTTGTCAGCAAGGCGGTTTCGCCGGCCCGCATGCTGGCCGCGACGGCCGTGTAGCCCTTGGGCACCGCCTTGTCGGGGAAGAAGTGGGCCTGATGGCTGGTGACAAAGACGATCCGTCCGCCGACCGGCATCAGCGGTAGAGCCGCCAGCGCGAGCCGGCGTTGGGCGTCGCGGTTGAGGCGCATCGCGCAGTCGGGGTCCGCACCGGTGTCCAGCGCGTCCGACGAGTTGAGGATCAACGTGTCCAACCGACCGAAGCGCGATGCGATGCCGTCGATCACCTCCGCGGATTCGACCTCGTCGGAGATGTCGCGCGTCACGGCGACGTGGGTGTCGGCGCCGGCGAGCTGGCGCGCGACACGCGCGCCGAGGCCTCTCGAGCCGCCGGTGACCAGGACGATTCGTTCGGGTTGGTGATCCATGTCGGGCTCCTTCCGTCGCTGCGCGCCCGCGTGGCCCCAACCGTACACCTATTTCTAAGAAAAATAAGGTCTATCTAAGGTCACAATAAGGTAGCCGTCGGTCATGATGGTGGCGTGGAGTCGACCCGCATAGACAGGTGGTTGTGGTCGGTCCGGTTGGCGAAGACCAGGCCCGACGCCGCCGAGGCATGTCGGGGCGGGCACGTCCGGATCAACGGGCGCCCCGCCAAGCCGGCCACCCCGGTATCGCCCGGCGACGAGGTGCGGGCCCGCCTCGGGCAGACCACGCGCGTGGTGGAGGTGTTGCGGGTGATCCACAAGCGGGTGGGCGCGGCCGACGCGTCGACGTGTTATCTCGACCGGACACCCAAGCCTGCGGTCACCGAAACGGTGCAATTCGCGGCGCGCGATCGCGGTGCGGGCCGGCCGACCAAGCGGGATCGCCGGATGTTGGAGAGGCTGCGGGCTCGATGAAGTTCAGCCTGTCGGGGCTGCGAGCTCGAAGTCCGCGAAATCGAAACCCGGCACCACGACGCAGCTGACCAGGCTCGGCTCGTCGTCGCGGGGGCGTGCGCGCTGCCAGTGGCCCGGCGGCACAACGAACTGGGGCTGCTCGCCGGAAAGGATGTCGACACCCAGTATTTGCGTTGTGGCGCGGTCCTGTTCGGGCCCGACCTCGAGCAGTAGCGGGCTGCCCGCGTGGAACAGCCACAGCTCGGCACTGCGCACGGTGTGCCATGCCGACTGCTGACCGGGCATCAGCAGGAAGAGGATCGCCGTACCGGCGCTGCGCGGGCCGGTGTAGTCCGGCGGCAGTGCGGACTGCGGCACCATCAGGTCACTGCGCCACGTCTCCCTGTACCAGCCGCCCTCCGGATGGGGGGACAGGTCGAGGCGCTGCGCCCATTCCGGAAGATCGGTCATTCCAGTACCTGCCTTTTTCGTTTTGGACACTCCAGACTAGAGACCGGGGCGGTGCGATCCAGCCGATAGGCTCGTGGCATGTCGCGAGTGCGCCCCGGATGGCTGGTCGCATTGTGCGGGGCGATCGTGTCGGTGAGCGCTTGGCTGCCGTGGCTGACCGCGAACGGCGGCCGGGTCAGCGCGATAGGCGGCATCTTCGGTGACCTGCCCACGCCGAAGCCCGGATTCGGGGTGGGCCAGTTGATCGTGCTGCTGGCCTCGTTGCTGATCGTCGCGGGTGCGATGTCGGCGCGAGGATTCTCGGCTCGGATCGCATCGACTGCCGCGCTGGCCATTTCGGTGCTACTGGTGGTCCTCGCCGTGTGGTACTACCGGCTCTACGTGTACCCACCGGTGTCGGCCGGCTACGGGCTCTACCTCGGCGCCGCCGTCGCCGTGGTGGCGGTGGTCTTGTCGGTGTGGGCGATGGTGGCCGCGTGGGCGACGGTCGCGTAGGTGGCGGTGAGCGGGTTCGTCGAGCCGGTCGTCCTGACCGGCGACCAATGGGTGGCATTGGAACCGCTGCGCCGTGAACATATTTCGGAGATCGCGGCCGTCGCCGCCGACGGTGAACTCGGGCGCCTGTGGTTCACCGCGGCACCCGCAGCCGACTCCGTCGAGCGATGGGTGGACGCCAGACTGGCGGTTCAGGCGCCCGACACCGGTCTGACCTTCGTGGTGCGGCGCCACGACGGAACACTGGTCGGGTCGTCGAGCTACATGAACGTCGACGGCGCCAACCGGCGACTCGAGATCGGCAACACCTGGTATGTCGCCTCGGCGCGGCGCAGTGGTATCAACTCCGAGACCAAGCTGCTGATGCTCCGCCATGCGTTCGACGAGTTGGGTTGTGTGGCAGTCGAGTTCCGCACACATTTCTTCAATACGGCGAGCCGCGCGGCGATCGAGCGCGTGGGCGCGAAACTCGACGGAATCCTGCGCAGCCACCAGCTGCTGCCCGACGGGTCACGCCGGGACACGGTGGTGTATTCGATCCTCGACGTCGAGTGGCCGGCTGTGCGGAACAACCTGCGGTACCGGTTGAACCGTCACACGTGACGTGCGGCTTCTCGGATGAGCTGAATCCGCGAAGTAAATCCGAGCTTGGCGTAGACATGGGTCAGATGCGTCTGCACCGTACGCGGCGAGATGAACATGCGCTCGGCGATGTCCTTGTTGCCGAACCCGTCGACGGCGTGGCGGACGACGTCCCGCTCGGTGGGCGTCAGCGACTCCCACCCGCTCGTGGGCCGCTTCCGTTCCCCCCTTCCACGCTGGGCGTAAGCGATGGCTTCCTCGGTCGACATGGCCGAACCCTCGGCCCAGATGGTGTTGAACACGCCTTCTCCCAGGGCTTCTCGGCACAGTGCAACCGCATCGTCGTATCCGATCGCGTACACGGGCCACCGAGCCACGCCCATCGCGCTTCGGCCCGCGGTGGCCGCACCGAAAAGGCGGGCCGCGTGCCGGTGATTGCCGTCATGAACCGCGCAACGTCCGAGGGCTTCGAGCGCTTCGGGCACGTTCACGAACGAGCCGGTGTCTGCGGCGAGCGCCAATGCGGCGTGGCCGTCCCGCTCGGCTTGGTCGGTCTCGCCCTGAGCCAGCGCGACGTGAGCGCGCGCGACGATGGCGTTCTGTCGATAGTTGCCGACCGTCAGGGTGATGGTTTCATCGGCCCACTTGCGAGCGGCGGCTAGTTCGCCGCAACTCAACAACCCAAGGGTCATCGGAATGAGGGATCGCATGTACGGGATCCTGTCGGGGGATACCAACGCCACCGCCGCCTCGCAGGCGGCTTTCGCCGCGTCGGCGTCTCCGGCCGCCAAGGCCGCAAGGGCCGAGGTGGTGTGCAGAAGGTCTTCGTGAAATCCGCCCATTGCGATCGAGACTTCGCGCGCCTGTTCGGCTTTCGCACGCGCCGCAGATGCCTTTCCTTGGTATGCGAAGGAGTTGCTTTCACAGCTCAGGGCGAACAATTCGAGCATGCGCTCGCCGGCGGCTTGCGCCTCCTTGCTGACATCCCGAATCACGGCGTCTGCTTCGGTCGTCCCGCCCCGCCAGCCCATGGCAGTTGCGAGCCAGGTGCGGCAGTAACGTGATACGAAGCCGTCGCCGATGGCCTCGGCGACGTCACGGCCCTCCCCGGCCGCCAGTTGCGAGGCGATGGGTTGGCCGGCCACACTCGTCGCGACGGCCAGGCAGCTGAGGAAGTAGCACAGCCTCGATCGATCGCCGGTTTTCCGCGCGAGATCGATCGCTTCGGCCCAATACGCTTGGGACACCTCCGGGTTGTAATAGGCAAGCCCACCGCAAGCCGCCAGGCAGGACGCGATAAGTCCCTGGTCACCCGTTTCGCGGGCAGCGGCCAGCGCCTTCTGCCCGCGTTCCAAGCTGGCCGGCTCGGCGGTCCAGGCGGCGAGGAGGCTCCTATCGGCGACGGCGCGCGTCCACACAGCCGGGGCGACGTCGTCGTCTCGATAGCGGTTGTCGTTGAACGTGAGATCAAATGCCGCAATGCCTTCGCCCATGCGACCGCGGGCCTCCCAGAGCCGCTGCAGGGCCGAAATCTGGCGCAGGGCTGGCTCGAACTCCCCGCAGTCGATGCTCCAGGCATGGGCCGCCCGGAGGTTTCCGGTTTCCCGTTCGGCCCATCCGACGAGCCGGCCATCGCCTCCCAGCTGTACGGCCGTGGCGACGTAGTGGTCTCGATGCCGAGCCCGTATCAGGCTGGCTTCGCCTGATTCGGCAAGCTTTTCGAGCGCGTACTGGCGGACGGTCTCGAGCAGGCGATACCGCATGGTGGCCGCCTCTTCGTCAGCGGTGACGAGCGACTTGTCGACGAGAAGCGTCAGCTGGTCGAGAATCTGGAACTCCTCGGCCTCACTGGTGGCTGCGACGGCGCGCGCGGCGTCGAGGTCGAATCCGTCCATGAATACGCCCAGCCTGCGGAGCAGGACTTGCTCGGGTCCGGTCAACAGCGCATGAGACCAGTCGACCGAGGCGCGCAAGGTCTGCTGGCGCCGCATGGTGTTTCGGGCGCCGCCGGTGAGGAGCCGGAACCTGTCATTGAGGCTGTCGGCGATCTGTTGCAGCGACAGAGCGCGGACCCGCGCCGCCGCCAACTCGATCGCGAGCGGCATCCCGTCGAGTCGACGGCAGATGTCCGTCACCAGTTGAAGGTCGTCGTCTATTGCGTGGAACGTGGGCCGCGCCCGTTGAGCCCGGTCGGTGAACAGCGCGACGGCTTCGTTCTGCAACGACAGAGAGGGCACCCGCCACGTGATCTCTCCGGACACCGCGATCGGTTCACGGCTGGTGGTGAGAATCGTCAACCGCGGGCAACTGCTCAGCAGTCGTGTGATCACGTCACCGCATATGTCCAAGAGGTGTTCGCAGTTGTCCAGTAGGAGCAGGATTTCGCGGTCACCGATGAAGCGCTGCACCGTCTCAAGGGGGGACCGTCCGGGCTGGTCGGGCAGGCCGAGCGTGCGGGCGATCGTGATCGAGACGACCGCCGGATCGGCGATGGCTGCCAAGTCGACCCACCACAGGCCGTCGTCGAATTCTCCGGACAACGTATTCGCGGCCTCAATGGCGAGACGTGTCTTACCGGCACCACCGGCTCCTGTCAGGGTGACAAGGCGATTGTCGAGGAGCAGCCGGCATACTTCCTCCAGCTGTTGAGCGCGGCCGACGAAGCTGGTCAGTTGTGCCGGGAGATTGTGTGAGCGTGAGCTTTTGGCGGTGCGTAGCGGTGGAAAGTCGTTACGGATTGCGGGGTGACACAGCTGCACCACGCGTTCAGGCTTGGGTAGGTCGCGAACCGGATGCGTCCCGAGTTCGGCGAGCCATGCATCTACGGGTAAGCGGTCGGACACCAAATCGGTTGTCGTACCGGACAAGACGGTCTGCCCGCCGTGCGCAAGATCGCGGATCCGGGCGGTGCGGTTGATGGTGGGGCCGATGTAGTTGGCCTCGTCACGCAATTGCACTTCTCCGGTGTGCAAGCCGATACGCAGCCGGATCGGTGTCAGTGCAGCGCGCTGTAGGTCAAGGGCGCATGCCACCGCGTCGCTTGCACGCCCGAACGCGATGACGAAGCTGTCACCTTCGCCCTGCTCGATGGGCCGGACGCCGCTGTGCGCGCCGATGACCTCGGCCAGCGTTCGATCGAGGTTGGCGAAGGCCGCCGTCATCTCATCGGGCTGGGTCTCCCAGAGCCGGGTGGATCCCTCGACGTCCGCCAGCAGCAGCGTCACCGTTCCGGTCGGTACCAGCTCGCTCACGCCCAAGTCGCTCCAGTTCAACGGCGCCGCGTCGATTCCAGTCATGCTAACCAGCGTGCGGCCGTCAGCACGGCGAAACATCGGCGCGGATGCGTAGATCTGTCGCAGAGGGGCGCGTAGACACGCCGAAACTGCGGCCAGATCGCAGGATCGGACTGGAACGCGATCTGACCGCAGTCTCGATTGGGTGCGGTTACCCGGCTTCGACGGTGGTTGTCTCGATCGACTTCTGATCGCCGCCGTGGGCGACGTCGATCTTGCGCGGCTTGGCGCGTTCGGCCATCGGGATGGTCACGGACAACACGCCGTTCTCGTAGGTGGCCGAAATCTTCGACGCGTCAATGCCTTCGCCGAGGGACAGCTGCCTGCGGTAGGTGCCGAAGAACCGCTCGTTGGCCAGCCACTGCACACCGTCATCCGAGCGTGCTGTGCGGTGTGCGGAGATGGTCAGCGTGCCGTTGTCGACGCTGACGTCCACCGAGCCGGGGTCCACGCCGGGCAGATCCGCGGTCAGCAGGTAGTGGTCGTCGACCTTGCACAGGTCCATCGGCATGAACCGGGGAGAACGATTCGATCCGGTCTGGTTCGTCAGCAGGCCACGGGTCAGAGCA
Source organism: Mycolicibacterium novocastrense (assembly GCF_001499835.1). Taxonomy (NCBI): domain Bacteria; kingdom Bacillati; phylum Actinomycetota; class Actinomycetes; order Mycobacteriales; family Mycobacteriaceae; genus Mycobacterium; species Mycolicibacterium novocastrense. The sequence goes on along the minus strand of NZ_LQIH01000001.1, from coordinate 427,165 downwards.
TCAAGTTCGGTGAACGGATCAAAGCGAAGCACAGCAATTCACCTCCTACGCCTCTCAGAGCCCGCCACCCTGGCGGGCAGCCAAATCACTGTGCGCACCTGCGATATTAGCACTCGGCACCAGAGAGTGCCAGAAATTTTTCAGGAGATTTCCACGGCCGAGACCTGTGCCCCCGCCAGCGGTCGGCCGCATCCGTCGCATGTGAAGACGGCGGTGAAGCGGTGCCCGCATGCGGTGTGGGTCAGCACGACTGCGGGCCCCTCGAGGTCGGTGAACCAGCGCTGAGCCCACTGCAAAGCCGAGACCAGAATCGGGAACAGGGCGCGGCCCTTCTCGGTCAGCTCGTACCGGTTGCCGACGTCGACGAGGACCCCGTTGGCGGTGAAGATCGCCAACCTGTCGGCGATCGATCCGGGCGGCGCGCCGAGCTGAGCCTGAAAGTCGGTGAACCGTCGAACGCCGACGAATGCCGCTACCAGCAGCGCGAAGCCCCAGCGGTTCCCCATGACGCTCATCGTCTGCGGAAACAGACCCGCAGACGATTGCTGATCGGTCGCCGAGCGCCTGCGCGTCATGGTGGTCGAGGGCACCGACCGCTTCCACGACCCACTCGGACCCCATTGAGCGACAACGTCTTTGTCGCCTGCGCTCTCGCCGCACGAACGGCACGTCACCATCGGGGTGAAATCGGCGCCGCATGCGGCATGGCGCATGGCGGGCAGCGGCTGGGCGTGGCCGGGCACCCAGCGCCGCTCCCACTCCCAGATAGACAGCAACACCGGCCACAGCGACCGGCCGCGCCGCGTGCCGAGGTAATCGAAACGCGGTGGCCGGTCTTGGTATTGACGACGCTCGAGCAGTCCCGCATCCGTCAGCATCCGAAGCCGCGCCGTCAGCACGGAGTTGGAGATCGGCAGGCGAGACTTGAAGTCACCGAACCGGGTCGCCCCCAGCAGCGCCTGCTGCATGACGAGCAGCGTCCATTCGTCGCCGAGCAACCCGAGCATGCGGGCGACGGCGTTCGGCTCGGACACGGGCTCGGATGGGGGCACCTACAGGCCGATGGCCTCGGCCGCCGTTTCGGTCTCCCGCCACCGTCGCAGCTCCGACCCCGGAGCCCACGTCGAGTGCGTTCCGCTGGAAATGCGTTCCGGCAGTGCCAGTTTGCACACCGGTCCGTCGTCGACCCTCGCCGCGTCGAACACCAGGCAGTAGGAGGCGTCGGCGATCATGTCGGTGATGATGGTGACCAGGTAGCCGTCGTCCTCGGCAGTGGCCCCCGGACGTGCCGCCACCGCGGTCTCACTGCCGTACACGCCGTCGGGGAAGCTGAACCGCTGTTCGGCACCGGTCTGCAGGTCGTGTTTGACCAGGCCGTCGAACAGGAACCAGCCCGGCTTGCCGGTGGCCGCGTACGTGTAGCGGTAGGGCAGACCGGCGTAACCGCTGTTGATCATGCCGAATTCGGTGACGGAGTCCGTCAGCTGCTCCTCGGTGGTCTGCCCGGTGACGAGGTCGAACCGCCACCGGTGCAACCGAGTCTGCAGCCCGTCGAGGGAGAGGTACCGGAACATCTTCTGGTACACGTCGCCGGTGCCCACCGGTGTGGGATCGCCCTGGAAGAACCCGTCGAGGACGATCTCGTCGCCGTCCTCGTAGGCGTTCGTGAAGTGCAGCACGAACGTCGGATCGGCCTCGAACCACCGGATGTCGGCGGCTCCTCCGCGGCGGGGGATCACGGCGAATCGCGAGGGCATGTCCTGGTGGAAACCGGGAAAGTGGATGCCGGCTTCGAGCAGCTCGGGATCCCAGAACATCGGAAAGTCGTTGAGGATCGCGTAGTTCTCGGTGAACGCCATATCGTGCGGCAGCCGAGGACCGGGAAGCGGTACGTCGGTGAGGTGGACGAGGTCGCCGCCCTCGTCGACGACGCCGTAGCGCATATACGGGTCCTGTTTGCTGTACGAGAAGAACAACAGTTCGCCGGTGCGGTCGTCGACCTTCGGGTGCGCCGAGACGCCCCAGTCCGCGGGGAACCGGCCGTGCCAGTCCTCCTTGCCGAGGGTGTCGCCGGAGAACGGGTCGACGCGGTAGAGATCGCCGCACTGATAGTGACTGGTGAGCGCGACGCCGCGATGCACGATGACGTCGGTGCTCGACGCGTCCTTCATCAGGGTCCGCGCGCCCCAGCCATAGTCGCGCTTGGCCAACTCGATCGGCTCGGCCAGCCCCGGCCACAGCGGTCCGCCGGCATCGTTTTCGGCCAGCAGACCGTCGGTGCGGACAAAGCGGTTGCGGTAGAACGCTTTGCCGTCACGGAAGCCGACGATGTGCACCATGCCGTCACCGTCGAAGGGGTGATAGAGCTTCAACGCCGGATGCAGCGGATTCTCGGTGTTGCGCAGGTAGACACCGTCCAGGTCGGACGGGATCTCGCCCTCGACCACCGCGAGGTCGTCGGCATTCCACTCCGTGTTCTGGGGACGCCAGGGTCCGGTGCGGTAGGGGTGGTCGTCGTCATCCGGAAGCGTCGAGAGGTACTTGCCGACGATCTCCACATTCGCGCTGCCCATGTCAGGCCCTCCCGCCGATGAAACTGGGGTCTCGGCGGTGCGACCGTCGATGACAGAGACGGTACTACAACTAAGAGAGTGACCTCCCGGGGATGGCCGAAGAGGGCGGCCCCGCCGGCTCCTGTCTGAACCGACGAGACCTCAGCGCGAGTAACGGTCGACCGTCACCCGAGCTTGAACCACGACATGCCCAATACCAAGAACGCCAAACAATCGTGTACACCGAAGCCCGAAGGGGAAGACTTCTGGCCATGACGCAGCCTCGTACGCATGAACTGGCTGAGCGGATGGCCGAGCTCGCACGGGCGTCTGCTCCGCCGCGCACGGTCGACGACGTGCTGAACGACGTCACAGCCACCGCGCGCGAGCTGATGCCCGGTGCGGACACGGTGGGCGTGCTGCTGATCGGTAGGGGAGGCAAGTTTGAATCGCTGGCCGGGACGTCAGAGCTACCCCACGCACTCGACGAGATCCAGATGCAGTCCGGCGAGGGCCCCTGCGTCGAGGCCGCGCTGAACGAATCGATTCTGCGAACCGATGACTTCCGCACGGAAGAGCGTTGGCCGCTATACGCCGCGGCCGCGGTCGAGCACGGTGTGTTCAGCGGTCTGTCGGTCAAGCTCTATACCGCCGATCGCAGCGCCGGAGCGCTCAACATGTTCGGCTTCAAACCGAACGCCTTCGATGCTGAGGACGAAACCATCGGCACGGTGCTGGCCGCACACGCCGCGGCGGCGATCCTGGCCAGCCGGGAAGGTGAACAGCTGAAGTCGGCGATGGCCACCCGGGATCGCATCGGCCAGGCCAAGGGCATCATCATGGAGCGCTACGGCGTCGACGAGATGCGGGCCTTCGAGATGCTCAAACAGCTCTCCCAGGACAGCAACGTCAAGCTCGCCGACGTCGCAACGCGTGTCATCGACACGCGCAGCGGCGCCTGAACCGCGAGCCGTTCGATAAGTCACCAGTCGGATCCATCGGCAGCTGGTGACCTTCGACTCTTCGATACGCCCCGCTCACCGTCGAGCATTGGGGGCGTGGCTTACTCGACGCCGGTCAGGAGGAGGAGATGAGCTCGACGGCAGCGAAGCCGGGTCCGCGCGGCATCGTGGTCGCAGTAGACGGGTCTCCGCCGTCTCGGGTGGCGACCGACTGGGCCGCGCGTGACGCAGCGTTGCGTGGCGTGCCCTTGACCGTGGTCCATGTGCTGCCGTCGAACGGCACATGGCTGGACTTGCCGACGTCCAGCGATTTCGCCGTCGAGCGGCAGCGCCGCGGGACGGCGGTGATCGACGACGCTCTCGGGCTCGTGAGCGATGCCCTCGGCGCCGCGCCCGACATCGAGATCAAGCATCGCGTCCTCACCGGCGCCACGGTTCCCGAACTGGTCGACCTGTCCCAGAGCGCCGAGTTGATCGTCGTCGGCTGCCGCGGCCTGGGGGGCGTCAAGGGTCTGCTGCTCGGCTCGGTCAGCTCGGGTCTTGTGCATCACGCGCACTGCCCGGTGGCGGTGATCCATGACGAGGACCCCTTGATGGATCATCCGGCGACGGCTCCGGTGGTGGTCGGCATCGACGGCTCGCCCGCCTCGGAGCTGGCTACCGAGATCGCCTTCGACGAGGCCGATCGTCGCGGCGTGGGGCTGCTCGCCGTGCACGTATGGACGGGCAGCAGAGATCTCGGCGCACAGGAGAGCGGTACACGGCCGGAAGAGGAACTGGCGCAACGCCTTGCCGGCTGGAGCGAGCGCTATCCCGATGTCGTCGTTCAGCGCATCGTCGGCCCGGGTGATCCCGCCCGCCGGCTGCTCGAGGAGTCCGAGCGCGCCCAACTCCTCGTGGTGGGCAGCCGCGGTCTCGGCGGCTTCTCCGGGATGTTGCTCGGCTCGGTGAGCTCGGCGGTCGCGCAGGCGGCACGCATGCCGGTCATCATCGCTCGGCGCTGACGCCCAGGGACTTTCGCCTCTACGCCGCAGCGCGCGACACCGGTCATGATGGCTTCACGGGCTAACGAATCCCGAAGACAGGAGTTTCCATGCGAACAGGTGCGGTGGTGGTCGGCGTGGACGGCAGCGATGCCGCGGACAATGCCGCGCGATGGGCGGCAGCGGTGGCATCGATATACAACACGTCGTTGCACATCGTGCATGCGCTACCGGCCGTCGGGCACAACCTGACGGACACCGTCGCCGCGATGCGAGCGGCCGTCCTCGCGCACCAGCGCGAAAATGCCGACGCCATTCTGCGCCGCGCGGAGGAGATCGTGCGCGCGCAGGAAACCGAACTCGAGGTGACGACTCTGTCCACCGATGTTCCCATCACCGAGGTGCTGGTGGAACTCGGCAAGAGCGCACGGATGATCGTTGTCGGCAACGATGAAGTCACCGCTGCGGGTGCACTGTTGCTGGGCTCGACGACACTGGCCGTCGCCACGCGTGCCGACTGCCCCGTTGTCGCGTGGCGAGGGTCAAACGTCGTGCCGACGGACGATCCGGTAGTCGTCGGGGTGGACGGGACACCATCGTCTACGGCCGCCTTGGAGAACGCATTCGAATTCTGCGAACGGTTCAACGCGAAGTTGGCGGCCGTACGATCGACGTCGTCGCCGCTGCGCGCGGTGGCCACGCGACTGCCTCTGCTGATCGACTGGGATGCGCTCGAGACGGCGGAGTGGGCGCAGCTGACGAATGACGTCGACCGATACAACCAGCGCTACCCACAGGTTTCGGCACCGTGTTTCGTCGAACACGCCAAACCCGCTGCGGCACTCATCGATCGTTCTCACGCGGACGGCGCGCAGCTGCTGGTGGTCGGAAGCCATCGGAAGCCCGCGCTCACCAGCGCCATCCTGGGGTCGACCGCGTTGAACCTGTTGCAACACGCCACCATTCCGGTCATGGTCTGCCGACCGAGCCGATGACGGGCCGGCCGTCTCTCGCGGTTAGGGTCTTCCGGCCCTGTTGCAGAGAGGGTGGCTGCGAGAGAGTTCAGATATGACGACCGCGTCGGTTACTGCGAGCACCCGCCGAGACCCGTTGACCGGCAACGGGAATCTCCACGCCGAGGTCCATGAGACACACACGGGGCTGGTTGCGCTCATCGGGGACCGCGCATACAAGACGAAGAAAGCGATCGTCACGGACTTCCTCGACTTCGGCACCTGCGAGCTTCGCGAGCAGGCGTGTCAACGCGAAGTGGCCCTGAATCGCAGGTTGGCGCCCGACAGCTATCTCGGTGTCGGCCACTTCGCCGCGCCGGGAGAACCCGCCGAACCCGTCATCGTGATGCGTCGATATCCCGAATCCGCCCGGCTCGCCGCGCTCGTCCGCAACGGTGATCCTGTCTACGGATACCTCACCGCCATCGCGGACCGATTGGCGCGGTTCCACCGGGAGGCGCTACGGGGCCCACAGATCGACGAACAGGCGACGGCTGCGGTGATCTCGGATCGCTGGCACCAGAATCACGCTGAGCTGAGGCGATACGTCGACAGCGTCATCCCCGAGGCGACGCTTCGCGAGGTCATACGCCTGGCCGATCGGTACCTGGCCGGCCGTGACCAGCTGTTCGCGCAGCGGATCGCGTCGGGCCGCGTGGTCGACGGTCACGGGGACCTGCTGACGCAGGACATCTTCTGCACGCCTGACGGTCCGGTTCTGCTGGACTGCCTCGAATTCGATGATCGACTGCGCTATGTCGACGGTGTCGACGACGCCGCTTTCCTCGCGATGGACCTGGAGTTCCTCGGCCGCAAAGACCTCGCCGAGCACTTCTTCGACGAGTACCTGCGACGGGCCGACGACCCAGCACCGCGGTCCCTGAGGGATTTCAGCGTCGCGTACCGCGCCGTGGTGCGGGCCAAGGTGGACTGCATCCGCGTCGATCAAGGGCACAGCGAAGCGGCGGCCGACGCGATACGCCATCTCGACATCGCTCTCGCCCACCTGAGATCGTGCACCGTCCGGTTGGTCATCGTCGGCGGCGGCCCGGGAACCGGCAAGACCACCGTCGCGCACGGCCTGGCCGAACAAGTGAACGCCCGGGTCATCTCCACCGACGAGGTGCGCCGCGAGCTACAACGGTCCGGCCTCATTAACGGACAAGTCGGCGAGCTGCACGCGGGACTGTATGCACCGGAGAACGTGCGCGCCGTCTATGACGAGGTGCTGCGTCGAGCCCGCGCGCTGCTGTCCACCGGTGAGACAGTCGTGCTCGACGGCACCTGGCGCGATGCGCAGCAACAGGAGAGGGCGTACCGACTGGCCAACGAAACCTCCTCGGCGCTAGTGCATTTCGTGTGTGCGCTGTCGCCGTCGCAGGCCGCCGAACGGGTCGTGGCCAGAGGGCCGTCGAGTTCGGATGCGACACCACAGATCGCCGTCGCGCTCGGCGAGAACGCAGGCACGGGCCCATTCCACCGAATCGACACCGCTTGTCCGCTCGAGGAATCGGTGAACGAGGCGCACCGGATATTTCAGCTGGCTGTGGATGGAGGATTCCCCGATGCCGTCATTCGACATGACCGGCTTCGTCATGATGAATTGCTTTGAACGGTGGCAGGATGCCCTTGCGCTGCGCCACCCCGATGTTGGCCATGACGCGCTCGAGCAACTCGTCGTAGGCGGAGCCGTCGATCAGAAGCTCGGCCGGCCCATGATGTAACAGGTAGGCGTCCAGGCGCCGGTCGATCGGCCAGTCGACATAGATCGGTCCGGCGAATTCCGAGCGGAAGAAACCCCACACGATCGTGTCACGCCTCTCCCCGGTCTCCTCGTCGTGCTCGGTCGGGGTCATCTCATGGCCTTGCCGTCGGCTGGATCCATGCCCGCCTCACCTCAACCGTGCGGCTTCGAGTAGCAGCCGCCGCTCGGCTGCGGCTATGACCCGCCGGGTGGCATCAGCGGCATCGGGGTTGACCGATACCGACGTGATGCCCATCCGCACCAGGTATTCGGCGAATGCCGGGTTCGTGGACGGCGCCTGACCACACAGTGACGAGGTGATGCCGTATTTCCCTGCCGTGCCGATGATCTGGCCGATGGCATCGAGCACGGCGGGGTCGGATTCGTCGAACAACTCAGCGCACACATCGGAATCGCGGTCCACCCCGAGCATCAGCTGAGTCAGATCGTTGCTTCCGATCGACACTCCGTCGATGCCCATCCCGATGTATTCGGGAAGCCAATGCACGACCGAAGGCACCTCGGCCATCACCCAGCGGTGCAAACCCCGCTGCCGGCCGAGCGGACTCGCGTCGACGAGCTCGAGGCAAGCCTCGAGTTCCCATTTGGTGCGGACGAACGGGATCATCAGCCCGACATTGGGCGACCGCTCCCGGACTCTTGCCAGCGCCTCCAGTTCCAGCGCGAACAGGTCCGGCTCGTTCACATATCGGTAGGAGCCGCGATACCCGATCATTGGGTTGTGTTCGACCGGCTCGTAGGTCTCCCCGCCCTTCAAGCCGCGAAATTCGTTGGTGCGAAAGTCCGTCGCTCGGTAGATGACGGGCCTCGGGGCGAACGCTGCGGCGATCCGCCCGACCGACGCCCCCAACTTGTCCACAAGCGTGGCCTGCTCTCCGTGGGCGATGAGATCGCGGGGATGACGGCCGCCCAGCGCCTCGGTCAGCATGAACTCGGCACGCAACAGCCCCACACCATCGACCGGTTGTGCGGCAACGGTTTCCGCGGACTCGGGCATGGCCAGGTTGACGTAGACCTTCGTGCCGGTGGCTTCGCTCTGCGGTCGGCTCGGGGCGCCCCGCTCAATCGCCGATGTCGTCGACGACGGCCGCACCCGACCGGACACCACCTCGCCGCGGGCCCCGTCCACCGTGACCGTCGTACCGTCGTGGAGGTCTCTGGTCGCAGTCCGGGTCCCGACGACGCACGGCACGCTCAATTCGCGAGCCACGATTGCGGCGTGGCACGTCATGCCGCCGGTGTCGGTCACCAGCGCCGCCGCTCGGCGGATCGTGGGCAGCCAGTCGGGATTGGTCATCTGCGCGACGAGGATCTCGCCCTCCTCCAACTTCGCGCCCTCGTCGGGGGACTCCAGCACCCGCACCTTTCCCGAGGCGAGTCCGGGTGCCGCGGCCAGGCCGCGGGCCAGCACCAGGTGCTTGTCTGCGGCGGCGGGAGTGGTGTGGCCCAGCGTGGTGATCGGCCGCGCCTGAACCAGATATGTCTTACCCCCCGCGATCGCCCACTCGGTGTCCTGGGGGCAACCGTTGTGTCGCTCGGTCGCGATGGCCAGTTCGGCTATCGAGCGCAGTTCGTCGTCGGTCAGTACGCGGGCATCGGCCTGGGATTCGTCGAGGTCGACGACGGCATCGTGCCCGTCGTCACCACGCACGATTTTGAACGCCTTGTGGCCGAGTCGGACATCGAGGGGTTGGCGCGTCTCCTTGGAGACGATGTAGGTGTCCGGCTCGACCTCTCCGGACACCACGACCTCGCCGAGACCGAACGCTCCCTCGATGACGACTCGGTCCTGGGCGCCGTTGCTGGGGTCGGCGGTGAATGCGACGCCGGCCTTTTCCGAATGGACCATCTCTTGTATGACGACCGCCATCGCCGGGTCACTGGTGAAGCCGCGGCTGGCGCGGTAGGTGATGACGCGCGGGCTGAACAGCGACATCCAACACCGCACCACCGCCTCCACCAGCGCCTCGTCGCCGGTGACGTTGGTGATGGTGGCGTTCATTCCCGCGAACGAGGCGTCCGCGCCGTCCTCGCCGGTGGCAGAGGATCGCACCGCGACCACCGCACCCGGCCCCAAGCCGTGGTAAGCGGTCAGGATCAGCCGTCGCACCTCGTCGTCGGCGCCGGCCTTCCGCACCATGCCCTGCATGCGCTCAGAGAGCTCGGTGAGCCTGGCGGTGTCGGCGACGGCGTCGAGCGCCTCTCGATGCAACGCGTTCAGCTCGGCTTCGACCCCGCCGGACCTCATGGACCGGCGGTAACAATCCCGCAGCAGAACGAATCCGGGTGGAACGGGCAGGTTGGCGGCGACCAACTCACCCATGTTGGCGCCCTTGCCTCCGGCCTCTTCGGCATCGGCGATCGTCAGCTCGGAGATATCGCGGATGAAGGTGAGATCGTCTCGAACGTCCATAGGGCTCATCCTGCTCTGGACGCCGTGTTCGACGTACCGTCGGAGGGCCACGACGTCGAGGACCAACGTCCCGACCGCGGAAGTGCTTAAGTCCCTAACCGGTTCGATGAGTGACTTCGGTCCCTTCCCCCGGGACCGCTGAGGAGATCCGATGGGAACACGATCTCTTCGGAGGAGGGGCGATGAAGCTTCCGGTGTTCGTTGACCCGCGCTATCACGACGCGGTGATCTTCGGCCTAGACGGCGTTGTGGCCGATACCGCCGAAACACCGGCCGACCGTTTGCCCCTGGCCGAGTCCACCGTCAAGTTGGTGCGCCACCTCAGGGCCGCCGATATCGCGACCGCGGTCGTCTCGTCGGGCGGCAATGGCAGCGCAGTCGCCCGGTCGGCAGCAGGCGACCTGTTCTCGATGTGCATCGATCCTTCCTCGAACCCGACCCTCCAAAATTCGCAGGGCCGACACCGTGACGTCCTGCACCACGTGGCGCGAAGCCTCGGGGTAGCTCCTGCGCGCTGCGTCGTCGTCGACGACGACGTAGCGGGGGTGACGGCGGGACGCGACGGCGGATTCGGACTGGTCGTCGGGGTGGACCCCGCCCGAGACGGTGCAGCGCTGCTTCGGGCCGGTGCCGATGTGGTGGTCGGCGATCTCGTCGAGGTGACGGTCCGCGACGGCTACAAACGCCTTTCCGCCACGGCCGACGCACTGCTGTCGTACAGCCAGATCGCACCCTTGGCCGACACCCGGCAACCAGCGGTACTGCTGGACTTCGACGGAACCATCTCCCAGATCGTCAACGATCCCGACGCGGCGACCCTGATCTCCGGAGCGGGTGAGATGTTGGCGTCCCTGGCCGCCAGCTGCCCGGTCGCGGTGATCAGCGGCCGGAGTCTGGACGACATCCGGTCGCGGGTCGGTGTTCCCGGCCTCTGGTACGCGGGCAGCCACGGATTCGAGCTCGTGGCCCCTGACGGCTCGCATCATCAGAATGAGGCTGGGGTACAAGCGATTCGCACGCTCGCCACTGCGACGGCAGAACTCCGTGAGCGGCTGACCGGTGTGGACGGGATCATGATCGAGAACAAGCGGTTCTCGGTGGCCGTGCACTACCGCAACGTCCAACCCGAACAGGTTGACCGGGTGGTCGCCGCGGTACGGACAGTGGGGCAACACCACAAGTTTCGAATCGGCGGCGGGCGCAAGGTCATCGAACTCCGGCCCGACGTCGGATGGGACAAGGGTAAGACGCTGGAATGGATCCTCGATCAGGTCGACGGCTCGCGGCCGCTGCTACCCATCTACATCGGTGACGATCTGACCGATGAAGATGCGTTTGACGCAGTGCGCCACAAGGGCATCGGCGTCGCGGTCCGCAGCGACGAATCGGGGGACAGGCGATCGGCGGCCCGGTTCACCCTGGAGGGGCCCGAGCACGTGTGTCGGTTCCTCGGCCGGCTCACCGACCAGTTGGCCGCAGAACGGGATACGGCCAATGATCCGTGGAAGTTGACGTTCGGCGGCTACGACCCAGCCGACGAGAAGCTGCGAGAAGCGCTGTGCACCATGGGCAACGGCTACATGGCCGTACGGGGCGCGGCACCGGAATGCGCTGCCGGGGAGTTCCACTACCCGGGACTGTACGTCGCGGGTGTCTACAACCGCCTGACCGACGAGGTGGCGGGATCGGTGATCGACAACGAGAGCCTGGTGAACCTGCCGAACTGGCTGCCGGTGACCTTCCGCATCGACGACGGACCGTGGCTGGACATCGACGAGGTCGACGTCTCCTCGTACCTGGTCTCGATCGACCTGCGCGGGGCAACGCTGTGGCGTGACTTCACGTTCACCGACCGGGCCGGACGGACCACCCGGGTGTCGCAGAGCAGGTTCGTGGCGATGCACCTTTCCCACGCCGCCGCCATCCAGACCACAGTGCGGGCCGACAACTGGTCCGGACGGCTCGAGTTTCGCACCATGATCGACGGCGACATCCAGAACCATGGAGTCGAGCGCTACCGCGAACTGTCGTCGCGCCACGTCAACGTCGTCCAAACGCGCGAGATGTCCGAGGACTCAGTGTTGTTGGCGGTGCGGACCGTCGAGTCGAACATCGAAGTCGCCATCGCAAAGCGCAGCACGCTGCGCGGCGAGAGCGAAGGCCTCGAATCCGCCCGTCGCCTTGTCGACGATCCAATGCAGGTGGGACGTGAAATCGCCCTCGATGTCAGTGCGGGACAAGCGGTCACGCTCGAAGAGGTGGTGACGCTGTACACGAGCCGTGACCACGGAATCTCCGGTCCGGTTTCGGCTGCCGAACGTGAACTGCGCCGGATCGGTGGATACGCCGAACTCGAACGCGGACACCAACTGGCGTGGGCACACCTGTGGGAGCGATTCAACATCGAGATGGGTGCGGATGCGGACCTGCGTCGCATCGTGCGCCTGCACCAACTCCACCTGATGCAGACACTGTCTCCCCATACCGCCGACCTGGACGTCGGCGTCCCGGCTCGTGGGCTGCACGGTGAGGCGTACCGGGGACACGTGTTCTGGGACGAGCTGTTCGTCTTCCCGGTGACGAACATGCGACTGCCCAAGGTCACCCGATCGCTGTTGATGTACCGCTACCGTCGCCTACCCGAGGCCCGCCTGGCCGCCGCCGAGGCGGGTCATGCCGGTGCCATGTATCCGTGGCAGTCCGGAAGCGACGGACGTGAGGAAAGTCAACGGCTGCACCTCAATCCCCGGTCCGGCCGGTGGAACCCGGATGCGAGCGCTCGCGCTCACCACATCGGGCTTGCCATCGCCTACAACGTGTGGCAGCACTACGAGGTCACCGGCGACATCGGATTCCTGATCGACTACGGCGCCGAGATGCTCGCCGATATCGCGAGGTTCTGGGTCAGCATGGCCGAATACGACTCGACCAGGCAACGCTATGTGATCTGCGGGGTCATCGGGCCCGACGAGTTCCATTCCGGTTATCCCGGAAGGGAATACGACGGGATCGACAACAACGCCTATACCAATGTCATGGCGGTCTGGGTGATCATGAGGGCCCTGGAAGCCCTCGAACGGATCCCGCTGTATTACCGGCTCGCATTGCTGGAAACGCTCGGCATCAGCGACGCGGACCTCGCGCTCTGGGAAGATGTCAGCCGGCGGATGTTCGTGCCCTTCCACGACGGCGTGATCAGTCAATTCGAAGGCTACGAAAAACTCAAGGAACTCGACTGGGAGGACTACCGCAGCCGGTACGACAACATGCAGCGGCTCGACCGCATCCTCGAGGCCGAGAACGACAGCGTCAACAACTATCGGGCATGCAAACAGGCCGATGCCCTGATGCTCTTTTATCTGCTGTCCGCCGACGAACTCTACGAGCTCTTCGACCGGCTCGGATATCGCTTCACTCCTGAGCAGATCCCGAGAACCATCGAGTACTACCGGGTGCGGACCTCGCACGGTTCGACGTTGAGCGCCGTCGTGCACGCGTGGGTATTGGCTCGGGGGAACCGGCATCAGGCGATGCAGTTCTTCGGGCATGTGCTGGCTTCCGACATCGTCGACATCCAGCGCGGCACAACGGCGGAGGGCATCCACCTGGCCGCGATGGCGGGAAGCATCGACCTCCTCCAGCGGTGCTTCACCGGGCTGGAGATCCGGCGCGACCGCATCACGCTGGGGCCGTCGTGGCCGAAATCGCTTGGACACCTGGAGTTCACCTTCCGCTATCGGGGGCACCGGCTGCGACTGGGGGTCTTCGGCCGAAGCGCCACGCTGAGCGCCGAACCCGGCGATGCCGCACCCGTGCTGGTGGAATGCCGTGGCGAGACGCACATCCTGTGTGCCGGCGGCACCGTCGAATTCGACGAGCAACCGTCGGCGGTGGGCATGGCGTCTTCATCCAGCGTGGCCGGCTGTGCGTGACGGGTACGGTCACCCAATGCCCGAAGAGCCTCGGGCGGTTGCATCACCGCCCGATTTCGAGCCGACGGAGCACCGAGGGGCGCCCGAATCCTCTGCCGATGCCAGGCCGATGATCGTCACCCTGGCGATGAACCCGGCACTGGACGTGACCATCGATGCCGACATCGTGCGCCACACCGACAAGGTCCGGTGTGAAGGAGCCCGGTACGACCCGGGCGGCGGTGGTGTCAACGTGGCGCGCTTCGTTCGGGCGCTCGGCGAGTCGGTGACGGCGGTCTATCCCGCGGGAGGACCGACGGGTGCAATGGTTTCAGAACTGGTCGACCAGGCCGACGTCCCGGCACGACGCGTCCCGATCGCGAACGCTACGCGGGAGAGCTTCACGGTCAACGAACGCAGTACCGGAAACCAGTTCCGGTTCGTGTTCCCCGGCCCGCGGCTCGACCCTGGCGAGCAGGATCGGTGCCTGGATGAGTTGGCATCGGCGGCGGCGTCGGCGGAATTCGTCGTCGCCAGCGGCAGCCTCCCACCTGGTGTGCCTGCCGACTTCTTCGAGCGGGTCGCAGGCCTCTGCCGAGAGCTCGGTGTCCTGCTGATCCTCGACACGTGGGGCGGGGGACTGCGTCACGTGAAGTCGGGAGTGTTCGTGATGAAGCCCAGCGTGCGTGAACTCCGTGAATGTGTGGGCCTTCCGCTCGAGACCGAATCCGAACAGTTGGCGGCGGCTCAGGGCCTCATCGAGAACGGAGTCACACAGGCGGTCGTGGTTTCGCTGGGCGCGGAGGGAGCGCTGCTGGTGACACCTCATGACGGCTATCGGTTCCCACCCCTGCCCGTTCAGGCGGTCAGCAGCGTGGGGGCGGGTGATGCGATGGTCGCGGGTATGACGGTTGGCTTGACCCGGGCCTGGCCGCTCGTCGAGTCGGTGCGGTTCGGCATCGCCGCCGCAACCGCCAAGCTGCTGATGCCCGGAACGGCGGCCTGCACCCGCGCCGACGTCGAGCGGTTCTTCGAGGTAGTGCCCGAGCCCCTCCAGATCAGCGGTGAGAGCGAAGCGGTCCGCGACTGAATATCGGGGTGTTGTCCATCGCCGCGCGATGAATACCCCTGGCGTCAGCGAACATTCGCGCACCGGGGTAGCCGAGGCGCAGCCGGGTGTGGTCCGCGACGGTGGTGAAACCCGCCAAATGATGCCGTCGGCTCCGGCAGGTGCCCGCTCCAGCGGCGCCGGCGTCACCGAGCTTGGTCGGTATCGCGGGAACTTTCGTCTCTTCGCCGACCGCTACGCGGCTTGAAGCTTCACCACCAAGTTTGCGTGCGATCCACGCCGGACGCGTAGCATCGGCCCCTGCGGGATGGTGATCGTCGAACAGGAGCGGAACGGCAGAGCGGTGACCGACAGAGACCGGTCCGGGAGCGACGCCGGCGAGCGTCCGCTCCGGGACACCTTGTCCCAGTTGCGACTTCGCGAGTTGCTCTCGGAAGTCCAGGACCGCGTCGAGGAGATCGTCGAAGGACGCGATCGCCTCGAGGGGTTACTCGACGCCATGCTCGTCGTGACGTCCGGGCTGGAACTCGACCAGACACTCAAGACGATCGTTCACACCGCAATCGAGCTGGTCGACGCCCGTTACGGGGCGCTGGGCGTGCGCGGGCGTGGCCACGACCTCGTCGAGTTCGTCTACGAGGGCATCGATGACGAAACGCGGGCGGCGATCGGCCACCTGCCGGAGGGGCGCGGCGTCCTCGGGCTCCTTCTCGACGACCCGAAGACGATTCGGCTCGACAACATCGCGCACCACGCCGTGTCCGTTGGATTTCCGCCGAACCATCCCCCGATGGTCACCTTCCTCGGCGTGCCGATCCGAATCCGCGACGAGGTCTTCGGCAACCTCTACCTGACCGAGAAGGCGGGTGGGCAGCCGTTCAGCGAGGACGACGAGGTCCTCGTCCAGGCGCTCGCCGCGGCCGCCGGGATCGCCATCGAGAACGCCCGGCTCTACCAGCAGGCCAAGGACCGGCAGTCGTGGATCGAGGCCACCCGCGACATCGGCACCGAGCTGCTCTCGGGCGCCGATCCGGCAAGGGTGTTCCGGTTGGTCGCCGAGAAATCACGTCAGCTCAGCGGAGCCACTCTGACCGCGGTGTTCGTTCCGGAGGACAGCGATTTGCCGCCGATGGAAGCGACCGAGCTCGTCGTCGCGGCGGCCGCGGGGGAGACCGCCCTGGATGTGGAGTCGGTTCCTGTCGTAGGCAGCCCCGTTGGTGACGCGTTCACTGGGCGCACGCCGATGCGGTTCGACGGTCTGGGCCTCGGTGCGGGTGAAGGCGGAACGGGCCCCGCGCTCCTGTTACCGCTGCGCGCAGTCGATGACGTCGCGGGAGTTCTGGTTGCCCTCCGGCCCGTCGGGGCGCCGCCCTTCAGCGACGAGAACATGGACATGATGGCCGCGTTCGCCGATCAGGCGGCCTTGGCATGGCAGTCGGCGAGCACGCAACGGCAGATGCGAGAACTCGACATACTGACCGACCGGGACCGCATTGCCCGCGATCTGCACGACCATGTCATCCAGCGACTGTTCGCCGTCGGGCTGGCGTTGCAGGGGACGATCCCGCGGGCGCGCACCCCGGAGGTGCAGGAGCGGCTCACCGGCTGCGTCGACGACCTCCAGGAAGTCATCCAAGAGATCCGGACGGCGATTTTCGACCTGCACAACTCGCGACCGGGCGTCACCCTCCGACAGCGGCTCGACGAGGCGATCGATCAGTTCGCCGACCCGAACATGCGCACCACGACGAAATTCTCGGGTCCGCTGTCGGTCGTCAACGACAAACTCGCCGAGCACGCGGAAGCGGTGGTGCGCGAGGCGGTCAGCAACGCCGTGCGGCACGCGGACGCCACCGCGTTGCAGATCGGCGTGACCGTCGCAGACGATCTGCGTATCGAGGTCGTCGACAACGGTTGTGGTATCGCCGCCGACGTGACGCCCAGCGGGTTGGCCAACCTGCGCGCCCGCGCCGAGGAGGTTTGTGGGCGGCTCACCGTCGAGGGCGCCCCGGGCGGCGGAACCATCCTGACGTGGTCTGCACCGCTGACCTGACGGTCGAATACCACCTCTGAGCTGCGAAAATACAAAGTGCCCCCGGCAGGATTCGAACCTGCGACACCGGCTTTAGGAGAGCCGTGCTCTATCCCCTGAGCTACGAGGGCGGACCGCTGGGAGCTTACCGGCTGACCGACGGCCGCGAATCAAACGTCACTGCCGGAGTCCGGCGTCGATTACGCTACTGTAAGTTCCGTAATTGCATGCGGCCGTCGCGGTCAGGAGGAGGTCTCGTGCGCAGTCGCTACGCGGGCACGCCGTTCACAACGCCCACCGCAGAGATCCAGCGGGCGCTCGAAGACGTCAGCGTCCCGACGCTGTTGCTCAGCCTCGTGCACATCACCGGCGACACCCGCTTCATCCGCGACTACGCCCAGGCCGGGTTGTTCCTCAACGAGGTCCAGGGCTTCATGTCCGAAGAGGACAAGGCCCGTGCGCGGGCCGAGGCGCTGGAGGTGATCACCGCCTACCGCGACCGCGGCTGCCCCGAACCCGCACCGCTGAGCGCCTCCGTCGTCAAACAGATGATGGATTGGGCCGCATGCGAATCCGTCGGCGAGGAGTACCTGCCGCTGCTTACCGAGGAACTCGACCTCGACGGCGCCGATCCGCGCAAGCCCGAACCCATCGATCCGGACGCGGCGGCAACGCTACCCGTGCTCGTCATCGGCTGCGGTGAGTCCGGACTGCTCGCCGCCATCCGGCTCAAGCAGGCCGGTCTGCCGTTCACCGTGGTGGAGAAGAACGCCGGTCCCGGCGGAACCTGGTGGGAGAACAGCTATCCGGGGGCCCGTGTCGACGTGGCCAACCACTTCTACTGCTACAGCTTCGAACCCAGCAACAACTGGAGCCACTACTTCGCCGAGCAACCGGAGCTGCGGCAGTACTTCGTCGACGTGATGGACAAACACGGTATCGGCGAACACGTGCGGTGGGAGACCGAGGTGGTCTCGGCCGAATGGGACGACGCGTCGGGTACCTGGACCGTCGCCCTGCGCGCCAAGAACGGCCGTGTCTCGAGGGTCACCGTCCGCGCGATCATCAGCGCGGTCGGCCAACTCAACCGGCCGCAGGTGCCCGACATCGAGGGAGCGGACACGTTCGGCGGCCCCGCCTTTCACTCCGCCGCGTGGAACCACGGCGTCGACGTCACCGGCCGGCGTGTCGCGCTGATCGGCGCCGGGGCAAGCGGATTCCAGATCGCGCCCGCGATCGCCGACCGGGTCGAGCATCTCGACGTCTACCAGCGCACCGCCCAGTGGATGTTCCCGAATCCGATGTACCACAAGGAAGTCGGCGACGGCACCCGCTGGGCGATGGAACATCTGCCGTTCTACAGCCGCTGGTACCGCTTCCTGTTGTTGTGGCCGGGCGCCGACAAGGGTCTGGACGCCGCACGCGTCGATCCCGCCTATCAACAAGGTGATTACGCGGTCAGCGACATGAACGCCGCCGCGAGGATCATGTTCACCGACTGGATCACCACCCAGGTCGAGGGCGACGAAGAACTGCTCGCCAAGGTCCTGCCCGACTACCCCGCGACGGGTAAACGCACGCTGCAGGACGACGGCACCTGGTTGCGTACCCTGCGCCGCGACAATGTCGAGTTGGTCCGCACGCCGATCGAGCGGATCACGCCGACGGGCGTGGTGACCGCAGACGGCCGCGAACGGCGCGCCGATGTCATCGTGTACGCCACGGGTTTTCGCGCCACCGAGGTGCTGTGGCCGCTGCGGATCACCGGCCGCGACGGCGACGGCAACCCGATCGATCTGCGCGACGTCTGGGGGGACCGGCCGTACGCGTACCGAGGGATCATGGTTCCGGGCTTCCCGAACTTCTTCCTCACCTACGGCCCCGGCACGCATTTGGCGCACGGCGGCAGCCTCATCTTCAATTCCGAATTGCAGATGCGCTACATCGGCCAGTGCCTGCGCGCCCTGGCCGACGGGTTGCACTCGATCGAACCGAAGGCCGACGCCACCGACGACTGGCGCCGCCGGTCACAGGAGGCGATCAAGCTGACGGTCTGGGCGCACCCGTCGATCAAGCATTCCTATTTCAAGAACGCCCGCGGCGAGATCCACACCGTCAGCCCCTGGAAGCTCTACGAATACCACGACGCGGTGCGGGAACCGGAGTGGTCGGACTTCGTGGTGCGGTCGGCCGATACCGCTGCGGCGCAACCGTTATAGCTCGGCGATTACCTTGGCGAACGGCTCGGCATGCAGCTGCTGGACCGTGATGTAGCTGATCCCATACGTCTCGCGGTAACCGCGCAGTGTGTCGGCGATCTCGCTCGTCGACCCCGACAGCACCGCGGGAGTCGCCAGCAGTTCCTTTTCTGACAGATGGGGCAGGAATCGCCGGGTGATCGACAGATCGGGCTCACCGGAATCGTCGGTCGGCATGGCCGTGACGGCGAGGTTGAGCTCGAGGTCGTCGAACCGGTCGCCGGCCGCTTGGCGAACGAATCCGATGCGGTCGGCGAGCGGATCGGAGGTCGCGGTGATCGGGGCGCCGCCCGTCAGCCCGATGATGTCGGCGCGCTGCGCGGCCAGCGTCAACAGCTTGTCACCGTTGCCCGCGATGAGGATCGGCACATCGGGTGCGTGCTCGGTCATGTGCTCGGTGACGTGGCGCAGCCAGTCCACGCGCTGGCCGGCCGTGGGATACGGCAGCTCGGCTTGTTCGAACTCCTCCTTGACATAGCCGGCGCCCAGGCCGAGGTCGAAGCGCCCGCCGCTGAGGTCACGCAGTGTGGTCACCTCGCGCGCGAGCAGTGCGGGCCGGTAGAAGCCGGCGTTGAGCACGAACGTGCCCACGCGGAGCCGCTCGGTCGCCATCGCCATCGCCGTCATCATCGGGAACGGCGCGGTGGTGTAGAGGTGGTCGGCGACGTGGACGATGTCGTAGCCCATGTCTTCGGCGCGGCGCGCCCACTCCTGCACCGACTTCTGACGGCGCGCGGCCTGCAGTCCGACGCCGAACCGGAACGGTTTGGTCACGGATCGATCGTAGGAGGGTCGCAGGTCGACAAAGGAATGTTTGGCGCACACACGCTCGGGGCAATAAATCTCACGCCGACTCCGACCTCCCGGAGTCCCACTAGCCGAAGGACTTGTTGCCCCGATCCGGCCCGTCGTGAACCATCCGACGGGCCGGATCAATATTTCTGCCCATGGCCACGCACCCCACGATCGGCGTCGAAGAAGAGTTCCTGCTCGTTGACCCCACGAGCGGGGAACCGGTCGCGCTCAACGAGGCCGTCGCCCGCGAGGCCGCCGACCGTGGGGTGAAACTGCAACTCGAACTGACCACCTGCCAGGTCGAGACCACCAGCGAAGTGGTCGGCTCGACCCGCGAACTGCGCGACCAACTGCTGCGGCTGCGCCGGCTCTCCGCCGAGGCCGCGGACGCCGCCGGCGCACGGCTGCTGGCGGTCGGGCTGCCGCCCACGCTTCCGCGGGAGTTTCCGATCACCGACACCCCGCGGTACCGGGAGATCGGCGAGAAGTTCGGCATGATCGCTCACGAGCAGGGGATCTGCGGCTGCCACGTGCACGTGGCGGTGCCCAGCCGCGAAGCCGCGATCCGCGTCAGCAACCGGCTGCGACCATGGCTGCCCACCCTGCTGGCGTTGAGCGCGAACTCGGCGATCTACCGCAACTCCGACACCGGCTACGCCAGCTGGCGCAGCGTGCTGTGGGCGCGGTGGCCCAGTGCGGGCCCACCGCCGCACTTCGACTCCGTCGACGAGTACGACGCCGTCGTGACGATGCTGCAACAGGCCGGCGCGATGCGTGACGACGGCATGGTCTATTGGGACGTGCGCCCGTCGAAGAACTTCCCGACGATCGAGGTGCGCGTCGCCGACGTGCCCGCGACGGTGGCCGAGACCGTGCTGCTGGCCGCGTTGACCCGGGCCGCGGTGATGACGGCGTTGCAGGACGAGCGGCGCGGCGAGCCCACGCCGCCGCTCGCCGCGCATGCGCTCAAGGCCGCGTACTGGAAGTCCGCGCGCGACGGCCTCGACGGCGATGCGGTCGACTTGCTGGAGAGCCACCAACGCGTGCCCGCCCGCGAGTTGCTGGACCGCCTCGTCGAGCACGTACGGCCTGCGCTCGAAGCCGTGGGTGACTACGACCTGGTGTTCGACGAGTTGCGCCGCGTCACCGAACACGGCAACGGCGCCATCCGGCAGCGGCGGGCGTGGCAGCGCCGCCGGGACGTGCGCGATGTCCTGGCGGAGGCGGCCGAGGCGACGATGGCGGGCACCTAGGCCAGGGGCAGCTCGGCGAACGGCGCGCTGGTCGGCTCCGCCGAACCGCCCGGCGGTTCGATGGTGAAGGCCAGCGTGCTCGAGTCGCCGAGGTCGGGCAGCACGGCGGTGGTCGACGGGGCAACGGCCTGCGCGTCCATGGTGCCCGCGGGATGCGGGCCCTCGGCGTCGACGAGCCACATCTGGTAGACGGTGCCGGGTTGCGGCGGGGTGACGTTGTTCATCACCAGCACCCCGGCATCCTTCTCGCGGGAGAACACCACGGTCGCGGTGCCGCCGCCCGGAATCTCGCCCGAGACGGTGCGCACATCGGGCGCTGC
Source organism: Mycolicibacterium novocastrense (assembly GCF_001499835.1). NCBI lineage: Bacteria > Bacillati > Actinomycetota > Actinomycetes > Mycobacteriales > Mycobacteriaceae > Mycobacterium > Mycolicibacterium novocastrense. The sequence continues at coordinate 405,839 of NZ_LQIH01000001.1, read as the reverse complement.
GAACACCTGCTCGGCGGTCGAGGGTGTGTCGGCCGGTCGCAGCGCGAGACCGACGCCCAGGGCGCCCGCGCCGACCACGACCACGGCGGCAGCGGCCAACGCGGCCTTCTGCCAGCGCGTCGGCCGCGGCCGCAACTGGCGTACCGGCTCGACTCGCTCGCCACCGATCTCGGCCAGCAGGCGCTCGCGAAGCTGCGGGGGCGGTTCGGTCGCGGTGGCGGCCGACACCACCGCCATGGCCTCGCGGACGTTGCGCACCTCCTCGGCGAACGCCTGCGCGACGGCGGGCGGAGCGGCCGCGAGGCGGCGGTCGACCTCCTCGCGTTCGGAGTCGGAGATCGCGTCCAGGGCGTAGGGCGCCGCGAGGGCGCCGAGGTCGGAATCCATGGGCTCGGTCATGCCATCCCCAAGCACTTGCGGAGACCGCGGAGGCCGTCGCGCATCCGCGATTTGATCGTGGCGAGATTCGCCGACAGTCGTTCGGAGACCTGGGCGTAGGTCAGCCCGTCGTAGTAAGCCAGCTGGATGCACTCCCGCTGGACGTCCGTGAGCGATCCCAGGCAGTTGGCGACCTGGCGGCGCTCGTCGCGCATGATCACCGAGTCGACGACGTGATCGGCGGGCGCTTCGACGGTGGTCGCGCCGTAGCGGTCCTCCCGCTGCGTCGCCGCCTGCTCGGACCGCACCCGGTCGACCGCGCGGCGGTGTGCGAGTGTCATCAGCCACGCCAGCGGGGAACCCGCCGAGGGGTCGTAACTTCCCGCGGTGCGCCACACCTGCAGGTAGACCTCCTGCGTCGTCTCCTCGCTGTACCCGGGATCGCGCAGCACCCGGGTCACCAGGCCGTACACCCGCGCACGGGTGCGATCGTAGAAGGTGGCGAAAGCCTCGACGTCCTCCTCGGCAACCTGGCGAAGCAGTTCGTCGAGGTCCGTGGTCACCAGCGGTAGCCTAGCCACCCGCGTGGACACCGTCATGAATATCGCGATCTGGCCACGTTGCCGGCGAAAACCTCTGTCGGAGCGACGGTTTCGCCCACCACTTCGGTATCGCGTACCACGGGCACCCGCCGCAGCCACAGCGTGAGGTGCTGGAGCCGGTACTCCAGCGCGGTCATCAGCGGCGCGAGCGGGGCCTTCGCCTGCATCAGCAGCACCTCGGCGACGCCCGCGTGCCTGCGTGTGCCACGCACGGTGGCAATGAATGCCGGGCCGTTGCCGCGGTGCAGGGATACGGTCACGTTCACCTCGTCGTCGGGGTGCGGCGCGCGCACCAAGTAGTGGCCGTCGGCGCCGTTGAACGGCGACACCCGCAGCTTCTTCGGTGCCATCGACGTCCCGTCGGGGCTCGGCGGCAGCAGGTACGCATGGCGTTCACCGCGGCGGTTGTGCATCTCCATGACGATGTGGCGTACGACGCCCGCCGAGTCGTGGCACCAGTACAGCGTCACCGGGTTGAACGCGTAGCCGGCCACCCGGGCCTGCAGCAGCGCGGTGACCCGCCCGCCGCCCAGGTCGACGCCGCGGTTTAACAGGAACGCGTCGATGCGCTGCCGCAGCGAGTCCCCCGGCGCACCGTCGAGGTGGTCGCGGGCGTCGAAGCGCGCGAAGGGACGCAGCCACCACGGCACCCTGGGGAGCCGGTCGACGTCGACCAGCCAGCTGTATCCGTGATGCTCGAAATGGTGGTACACCGGCGCACGACGCAGGTGCGCCGTCCGGGTGCGGTACAGGTACGAGCCATCCACATAGCGGTATTCGGAGCCACACGCGAGGCGGATGGGTGCTCAGGTGGAGCGGAGTTCCCAGGAATGTGCGGTGGCGACGAGCCCGTGGATCAGCGCGGAGGTCGCGGGGGTCAGGCCGTCGTCACCCGGTAGCTGGCTGCGCGGGCTGATGCCGCGCACCCTCGGCGTCAACTCGAGTTGCGCGCCACCTCCGCGGACGCGGTTGACGGGATTGTCGGGGTGCAGCCCCCGCAGTTCCCGCGGGATCGCGTCGAGATCGGTGATGACTTGATAGCCGGGCACTTCGACCTGTTTGGCGAGGTGCTCGGCGAGTGCGCTGTTGCGGCCGCCGGCGAGCAACTGTGTGCTGCGACCGATGCGGCCGTACCCGTGCAGTGACACGGCGACGTCGACGTGGTCGAGGAACTCCGCGAGGCGCACGGACTCCCGCGCCAGGTACATCGCCGAGGGCAGATGGTGCGGATAGTGGTCGGGATGGCGCACCGTGTACAGCGAGGCGCCCGCGGCGTCGGCGGCACGTTCGGCGATCACATCGGTCATCTGCTCGAGGCCGCCGCCGTGGATGGCCAGAAACCCGAAGCGCGAGCGCAGGATTCGGTCCTCGACGATGCCCGGCTGCGCCAGGAGCTCCGAAAGCGACTGCGGGGCAGGGATATCCGATTGGCCGGAGCGCCCCGGCCAGTGCGCCGGATCCCACCGCTTGAGGAAATCGACCCAGCGGGGTGGCAGGCCGTGGTGCAGGGCGCCGTCGATGATGCGCTCGAGGTAACCCGGTCGCGGCGGGCCTGGTTCGACGCGATGGTCGATGTACACCCATGCCTCGGCGGGCCCGTCGTCGGTGTGCACGGTGAGCCGGTCGCGGCGGTAACGCACCGGAACGCCTTCGGCGCTGTCGAGCACCGCCAGATCGCGGTCGTTGAGTTGCCACAGCACGCCGTGCACTTCGGAGCCGTGGAACGGTTCGACCGTGGCGACACCGCGCTCGTTGATCAGCCAGTCGTGGTCGGTCAGCATCGCCGGCCGCGGGTGGGCCGCGTCGGGACACCGCAACGCCATCTGCGCGACGTTGAGGTTCGAGCCGTAGGCGAAGTAGGCGTGCATCAACCCGTCAGCGTCAGGTAGATCAACACCACGTTCAAAAGAGTAATCAGGCCGGCGATCACCCACCCGACAGCCGTCGTCACCCGGTGGTTGACGTCGTCGCCCATCAGGGTCCGGTCGCTGGTCAGCCGCACGAGCGGGATCAGCGCGAACGGTATCCCGAACGACAGCACCACCTGCGACAACACCAGCGCCCGGCTGGGATCCAGGCCGATCGCCAGAACCGCCAGCGCGGGCAACAGCGTGATGAGGCGGCGCAGCACCAGCGGAACGGAGCGGTGCAGCAGGCCCTGCATGATCATCGCTCCGGCGTACGCGCCGACCGACGACGACGCCAACCCGGAGGCGAGCAGGCCGATCGCGAACAGCAGCGCGATCGTCGGCCCCAGGGTCTCGCCGACCGCGGCGTGCGCGCCCTCGATCGAATCGGTGTTGGCCTGACCCCGCAGGTTCGTCGCGGCGACCAACACCATCGACAGGTTGACCGCGCCGGCGATCACCATCGCGATGCCGACGTCCCAGCGCGTGACGCGCAGCAGCAACCGCCGCATCGGCCCGGGTTCGGGGTGGCCGTGCCGGTCCCGGGCCAGCCCCGAATGCAGATACACCGCGTGCGGCATCACGGTCGCGCCCAGCATCGCCGCCGCGATCAGCACGCTCTCGGTGCCCGCGAATCTGGGCACCAGCCCCGTCGCCGCCTCGTCGAGCGGAGGAGGAGCGACGAACAGGCTGGCGAGGAAGCCGACCGCGATGACCGCCAGGAGCCCGGTGATGACACGTTCGAACGAGTTCTGGCCGTGACGGTCTTTGACCATCAGCAGAACCAGCGAGACGACGCCGGTGATGATGCCGCCGGTGAGCAGCGGGAGGTCGAACAGCAGGTACAGCGCGATCGCACCACCGACGACCTCAGCGAGATCGGTTGCCATCGCGACCATTTCGGCTTGCAGCCAGTAGGTCAGCCGGGTACGGCGGCGCATCCGGCCACCGACCGCCTCCGGCAACGACATGCCGGTCACCAGGCCGAGCTTGGCCGAGAGGTACTGCACGATGCAGGCCATCGCGTTGGCCGCCACGATCACCCAGATCAGCAGGAAGCCGAACTGGGCGCCGGCGCTGACGTTGGCGGCGACGTTGCCGGGGTCGACGTAGGCGATGGCAGCCACGAACGCCGGTCCGAGCAGCAGCCAATTGCGGCGCGCCTTCACCTCGGTGCCCTGGCCCACCCCACCCCTCTCTATCCGGAACCGCGAATAGAAAAGTTAGGGTAGCCGAAACCCCGGGCTTCAGTGGCGGGTGGGGCTACTTGTGCCCGCCGCCGAGCCCGATGATGAGGCCGCCGCCCCATGGCCAGCCCCAGTACGGGCTGGTCTGCACCGACGGTGACGTGACGATCTGCGAGCTTCCGTTGGTCTGGCACTGCGTGGTGTTGGGACCGATGTTGGTGCACTGCGGCGCGGCGCCGGCGACGGGTGCGACGAGAGTCAGCACACCGATGATGCCCGCCGCGAGAGCCGCTGTGAGATAACGGAATCGGGCCTTCATGATCGGCCTCCTCGGCCAGGGGCACTTCTGGTCAGCGGTCACGCAAATAGCGAGCGCTGCGAAAAACGTTGTGAGTCAGTCCCGCACGATCACGGGAAGAAGAAGCCGTCGCCCTCCCACATGCTGCCCCAAGGGCCGACATACTCCTGTTCGGCGGGAGTCGCGTTGATGGAGACGTTGCCCGGCGTCACGCACTCGGTGGTGGATCCGCCGATGGCTTGGGCGCCGCCGGTGTCGACGCACTGCGGCAGGGTCGGGTTCGGGTTCGGAGCCGGTTCGGCAACGGCCGGCGCGGCCGCAGCGAGCGCCGCGACGATACCGCCGGCAGCGATCACCGGTGCGAGATGACGAAGTGTGGTCCGCATAGGCACGTCCTCGATTCTGATCGACCCCCGGCTTTAACGCACAGCGTACAACCCTTTTCCGGTGATCAGCGGCAAGTCGAGTGTGGTGCGGATACCCGGCGGCGCGGCCACGACCGCGGGGATCGCGTTGACGACGCGGGCGGCCGTCGCGACGAGTCCGGCATGGTTGTGGTCACCGTTTGGGCTGCTCAGACACAGGTCCACCGTGTACGACGGTTCGCCGGTGATCTCGATGCGGTACGAGCCACCTTCCTGGGCGGGCTGCGGCCAGTCCGGGTGCAGGTCGTCGCGTAGCCGGGTGACATGTTCGAGCACGACGGCAACCTTGCCGTCCTTGATGCCCTGGACCTCGAAGCGCAGCGCCGCCGCGGTGCCCTTGGCGATGTGGCCCGAGGCGATGTCGAAATCCTCGGGAGCCGGTTCGCGTACATAGGTTTCGGACACCTTGTCGAGTTCGATGCCAAGCCCCGCCGCCAGCTGCCTCACCACCGATCCCCAGGCCAGGCTCAGGACGCCGGGCTGCAACAGCATCGGGATCTCGTCGAGCGGCTTGCCGAAGCCCATCACGTCGAACATCACCGTCGCGCTGTCATAGGTGTCGTAGTTGATGATCTCCATGCACCGGATCTGCTCGATGCTCTGACAGGTTCCGGCGAGCGCGAGCGGAAGCAGGTCGTTGGCGAAGCCGGGGTCGATGCCATTGACGAACACGCTCGATCCGCCCGCCTGCGTGGCTTCCTCGATCGGCTTGACGAGTTCGGCGGGCAGCACCTCCCACGGGTACTGCAGGAAGACCGCGCTGCTGCCGACGACGTTGACGCCGGCAGCCAGGATGCGTCGGTAGTCCTCGAGCGCCTCGGGCAGTCGGTTGTCGGCCATCGCGGTGTAGACCGCGCACTCGGGGTTGGTCGCCAAAACCGCGTCGAGGTCCGTCGTGGCGGTGATGCCCGTCGAAACACCAAGGCCGGCAAGCTCACCCGCGTCCTTGCCGGCCTTGGCCTCCGACGACACCCAGACGGCGGTGAGCTCGTACTGCGGATCGTTGATGAGTTGTGTCAGCGCGTGCCTGCCGACGTTGCCGGTGCCGACCGCGGCCACCTTGATCGTCATGGAAGTCCTCTCACAGATCCGGGATAGGCATGTCGAGATTGGGCACCGTCAGACCGCCGTCGACCTCCAGCGTCTTACCGGTCAGGTAGCTGCCCGCGGGCGAGGCCAGATACACCGCCGCGGCGGCGATATCCTGCGGATCGCCGAGCCGGCGCATCGGGGTGGCCTGCTCCATCGGCTTACGCAGCTCGTCGTTGGAGGCCACGATGTCGAGCGCCGACGTGAGGATGGACCCCGGCGCGATCGCGTTGACCCGGATCCGCGGGCACAGGTCGAGCGCGGACAGGCGGGTGTAGTGGGCCAGCGCGGCCTTGGCCGTTCCGTAGGCGGCGAAACCCCGGCCGGCCAGCCGTCCCATCGTCGAGGTGATGTTGATGATGCTGCCGCCGCCGGAGTGCTCGAGCATCAGCGGAACCGCTGCGGTGGTGAGCGCGTGCGCGGTGGTCACGTTGAACGTGAACGCGTCGCGCAGGTCCTTGGTGGAGGTGTTCAGTAGTGCGTTCGGCATGGTGCCGCCGACGTTGTTGACGACGATGTCTAGTTTGCCGAACGCCTCGATCGCGGCACCGGCCAATGTGGCGGTGTCGGCGGGGTGGGCCAGGTCGGCGACCACGACGTGCGCCTTGCGACCGACGCCCTTGATCTGCTCGGCGACCTCTTCGAGTTGGGACTGTGTGCGGGCCGCGATCACTACGTCTGCACCGGCTTCGGCGAATGCGAGCGCCATCGCGGCGCCCAGGCCGCGACCGGCGCCGGTGACGACCGCGACCTGATCGTCGAGCCGGAATCTGTCAAGAATCACGTTTCGAATCCTTCCCTCGCCGGCGAACCGTAACAGGGCGCGGCGCCGTGCGTGAGGGGTTTCTGAAACACGTTCTACTTTTCGCGAGACGTACAACAGGGTGGTACTTCGACCGGATAGCACGACCCTGGTGTACGTCTCGCGAGAATCAAGGGCGACGGCGCCGAGCGGCTGGCGGCGACTGGCTATTTCTTGGCGGCGGACTTCTTCGCGGGAGACTTCTTGGCGGTCGATTTCTTCGCGGCCTTTTTGGCGGGTGTCTTCTTCGCGGCGGACTTCTTGGCGGCGCTCTTCTTCGCGGGCGCCTTCTTGGCCGGCTTATCGTCGTCGGAACTCTTTGAGCCGCCGCGACCCTCGCGTCGCGCCTTGACACTGGCTTCGAGCTTGGCCAGTAGATCGGAGACGTCCTCGGTCTCGTCGAGTTCCTGCGGCTGCTCCTCGGTGGTGAACGCTTCGCCGCCTTCGAGTTTCGCTTGGATCAGCTCGCGCAACTGCTCCTGGTAGTCGTCGTGGTAGCGGTCGGGGTTGAAGTCATCGGTCATCGAGTCGACGACCTGGGTGGCCATCTTGAGCTCGGCGGGCTTGATGTCAACTTCCTTGTCCAGCACCGGGAAATCGGGATCGCGGATCTCGTCGGGCCACAACAGCGTCTGGATCACCATGACGTCGCGCTTGCTGAAGTCCTGAACCCGCAGCGCCGCGAGCCGGGTCTTGTTGCGCAACGCGAAGTGCACGATCGCGACCCGGTCGGTCTCCTTGAGCGTCTTGGTCAGCAACACATACGACTTCGACGATTTGCCCTCCGGCTCGAGGAAGTAGCTGCGGTCATACATCATCGGGTCGATGTCGGCGGCCGGGACGAACTCCAGCACCTCGATCTCGCGGCTGCGTTCCTCGGGCAGCGTGGCGATGTCCTCGTCGGTGATGATCACCGTCTGGCCGTCGTCGGATTCGTAGGCCCGGGCGATGTCGCGGTACTCGACTTCCTCACCGTCGATTTCGCAGACGCGTTTGTACCGGATGCGCCCGTTGTCCTTCGCGTGCACCTGGTGGAACTTCACATCGTGGTCCTGCTGCGCGCTGTAGACCTTGACCGGGACGTTCACCAGGCCGAACGCGATCGAACCCTTCCATATGGAACGCATCACCCCAGTATGGCCGATTCCAGGGCCGCATCGCGGCTACGGCGATCGGGAAGGTCGGCGCCGGCGCGGGCGACCGTCAGCGCCGCCGACATCGCGGCGGTGCCTATGGCGGTCCTCAGGTCGGCCGTGCCGATCCGCGCCAGGTCACGGCGCTGCTGGGCGCCCAGCAGCCCCAACGCCCACAGCGCGTCGATCAGACCGCTCATGTACGCATCGCCCGCGCCCACGGTGTCGACGACGTCGACCTCGAACGCCGGCACGCGCACCAGACCTTGCGCACACAGTGCGAACGACCCCTGCCCGCCCATCGTCACCACGACGATCGACGGGCCCAGCGACAGCCACGTCTGTGCGATCTGCTCGGGCGGCCGGCCCGGATCGAGCCACCGCATGTCCTCATCGCTGGCCTTCACCACGTCGCAGCGCTCGATGAGCCGGTCGATGCGGGCGCGCGCGGCGTCGGCGTCCTCGATCAGCGCCGGCCGCACATTCGGATCGAACGTCACCGTGGCCGAGGGGTGGTAGGTGTCGACCAGTGCGGCGGTGGCACGGCATCCGGGTTCGAGCACCGCGGCGATCGAACCGGTGTGCATCACCAGCGGCGGCCCGGCTTCGGGTGTGCCGGTCAGTTGCCACTCGATGTCGAACTCGTAGTGTGCCGAGCCCTGCTCGTCGAGCGTGGCCAACGCCGTCGGGGTTCGGGTCGCATTCGTACTTCCCGTAACCAGTTGCGCCCCAGCATCTTTGACATAGTCGACGATGCGCCGACCACGCTCGTCGTCGCCGATGTGGGTGAGAAAGTCGACGCCGCGGCCCAGGCGGGCCAGTCCGACCGCCACGTTGAGCGGGCTCCCGCCGACGTGTTCACCCGTGACGCGCCCGCCTTGCTCGACGACGTCGATCAAGGCCTCCCCGATCACCAGGGCCCTCATGGCGCCTCCTCCGGGAATCTGCCTCGCGCGTCATCCGAACGCGGGCCGGCAGAGCCGTTGTTGGAAGCTCGAGGAAGGCTGAACCTCTTGTGTGACAACACTTTAAAGCAATCGACGAAGCTTCTTAGAGAATTCTTCGGAGATACGTCGCCAAGTCCTTAGAGTTCGCTCATATGTTCGATCGTATGAACTCCGAAGCGGTGCGAGCAGCGGTCGCCACGCTGCGCGCCGCGTTCGACGAACTGGCCGCGCTGCCCATCGACACGCTCCCGGCCACGGATTTGGTCGGCGTGCTCGACGAGCTCGAAACCCTCACCTGCCAGATGCCCGCGCAGAGCCACCGCCTGCTGGCGCGCTTGCAGGTCGAGAAGACCGCCAAGGAGATGGGCGCCAAGTCGTGGTGCGACGTTCTGTCCATCCGGTGGCGTATCTCTGCCAGCGAGGCGCGCCGCCGACTCGATGAGGCAGCATTGTTGGCGCCACGGCGCACACTGACCGGAGAACCACTCGAGCCGGTGCTGCCAGCGACCGCGATCGCCCAGGCGCACGGGTTCATCAACCGTGAACACGTCAAGGTCGTACGGGAGGCGATGGGCCGCATTCCGGCAGCGGTCGATTCCCTCACCCGGGCGCAGATCGAAGTCGACCTGGCCCGCTGCGCCGCCGGCGTTGGCCCAAAGGTATTGAAGGACAACGCCGACCGCATCCTGTTCTTGCTCGACCAGGACGGCCCCGAACCCGACGACAGGGAGCGCGCACGGCGCCGCGGGTTGTGGAAGGGGCCGCAGGGTCCCGACAAGATGATCCCGGTGAGGGCCACGCTGACTCCCGAAGCATGGGCGATATTCGAGGCCGTCTTCGCCAAGTGGGCCGCGCCGGGCATGTGCAACCCCGACGACGAGAATCCCTGTGTCTCCGGTACACCGACACAAGAGCAGATCGACCAGGACCACCGTAGTCTGGCTCAACGTCAGCACGATGCGTTGATCGCGATAGGGCGCAGCGTGCTGGAAAGCGGTGAATTGGGTCAGCACAACGGGTTACCGACTTCGGTCATCGTCCGCACCACCTTGGGAGAACTCGAGAGGCTTGCGGGCATTGGCGTCACCGGTGGCGGCACGGTCATCCCCATCGCCGACGTCATCCGCATGGGCACCCACGCCAACCACTACCTGGCGGTGTTCGACAAGGCCACCGGATCGGCGCTGGACTTGTTCCGAGCCCGCCGCGTGGCCTCGCCGGCCCAGCGAATCGTGCTCATCGCCCGCGACGGCGGCTGTACGAAGCCGGGGTGCACCGTGGCGGCGTACGGGTGCCAGGTTCATCACGCCGCCTGCGACTGGGGCAACGACGGGCAAACCAACGTCGACGAACTCGGCTTGGCGTGTGGGCCCGACAACCGCATGGTCGGCCCCGACGGCTGGACCACCCGGGTCAACGACACCAACGATGTCGAGTGGATACCGCCCCCGCACCTCGACACCGGACAAGCCCGTGTCAACGACTTCCACCGTCCGGAACGACTACACCGTCCACCGGATGGAGACCCCGAAGTGCCGGAAGTCGACGCTGAGGACCCGAGTTCGGCTTCGGCCAGCAGCGAGACACACGGGCCGGAACCCGATGCGGCCTGATGCAGCGGCGCCGCGACTGCTCGACCTCTCGGACGAGCAGTCACCCCACGACTTGTGGATTCCCCGGGTCCAGGCCGTCGGCCAGATTCGGGTCGAGTCCACTGGGCGAGTGGGTGAACTCCTGGTGCGCCGGCGGGCGGCAGTTGTTGTCCATCGGCGTCTGGTCGCCCGAGCAGTAGGGCACGAGATCCTGCGGATCCGCCGCGGCCTGCGGTGCCGCCAGCAGGGCGGCGGCCGCGATCAGCGCCGCTTGCAGACCCGCCGCCGCGACCAGCACCGCCGAGGAGATTCTCGCCACGGGTTCAACGTAGCAGCGGGTATACGTTCACACTGTGGATCGATTCGGCCGGGTGAAGCTGACGAACCCGGACAAGGTGCTGTACCCGGCAACGGGCGATCGGCCGAAGGCCGTCACAAAAGGTCAAGTGTTCGACTACTACGTCGGCATCGCCGAGGCCATGATCCCCCATATCGCGGGCCGCGCCGTGACCCGCAAGCGCTGGCCCAACGGCGTCGAGGAACCGTCGTTCTTCGAGAAACAACTCGCCTCGTCGGCACCGGACTGGCTGGAGCGCGCGTCGGTCACCCACCGCTCCGGGACGGCGACCTATCCGCTGATCAACACCGCCGAGGGCCTGGCGTGGATCGCGCAGCAGGCCGCACTCGAGGTGCACGTCCCGCAGTGGCGGTTCGTCTCCACGGACGACGGCCCGCCGACGCCCGGTCCCGCGACCCGCATCGTCTTCGACCTCGACCCCGGGGAGGGGGTGTCCTTCCGCCAGCTCTGCGAGGTCGCCCACGAGGTCCGCGGCCTCATCACCGACATCGGGTTGACCACCTTCCCGCTCACGAGCGGTAGCAAGGGATTGCACCTGTACGTCCCGCTCGAGGAGCCGATCAGCTCCCAGGGCGCATCGGTGCTCGCGCGGCGGATCGCACAACAGCTCGAGAAGACGATGCCCAAACGGGTGACCGCGACGATGACCAAGAGCGCGCGCACCGGCAAGGTCTTCGTTGACTGGAGCCAGAACAACGGCGCCAAGACGACGATCGCGCCGTATTCGCTTCGCGGACGCGAACATCCGACCGTTGCCGCACCGCGCACCTGGGACGAGATCGAAGACCCCAAACTACGACACCTGAACTTCGACGAGGTGCTTGACCGGGTGCAGGAGATGGGGGACCTGCTGGCACCGCTCGACGAGGCGGTGCCCGTACCGGACCGGCTGACCACCTATCGCAGCATGCGTGACGCGTCGAAAACCCCCGAGCCGGTGCCGAACAAGGCGCCCAAGACCGGAAACAACGACAAGTTCGTCATCCAGGAACACCACGCCCGCAGATTGCACTACGACCTGCGGCTCGAACGCGACGGCGTGCTCGTGAGCTGGGCGGTGCCCAAGAACCTGCCCGACACCCCGTCGGTCAACCACCTCGCCGTCCATACCGAGGACCATCCGCTGGAGTACCTGACCTTCCACGGCGAGATCCCCAAGGGGGAGTACGGCGGCGGCAAGATGATCATCTGGGACACCGGCACCTACGAGGCAGAGAAGTTCAACGACGTGCCGCCCGACAGCACCAAAGAGGGCGGCGAGGTCATCATCAACCTGCGCGGCGAGAAGGTCGACGGCCGCTACGCGTTGATCCAGACCGATGGCAAGAACTGGCTCGCGCATCGCATGAAGGACCAGAAGCGCCCGCACGCAGGCGATCTCGCGCCGATGCTGTCGACCGAGGGCTCGGTCGCCAGGCTCAAGGCGAGCCAGTGGGCGTTCGAGGGCAAATGGGACGGCTACCGCGTGATCGTCGACGCGGACCGGGGCAGGCTCACGGTCCGCTCCCGGCGTGGCCGCGACGTGACCGGTGAATTTCCCCAATTCGAGGCGGTGGCGGCCGATCTCGCCGACCACCATGTCATCCTCGACGGCGAGGCGGTCGCACTCGACGAGTCCGGTGTGCCCAGCTTCTCGGAGATGCAGAACCGCGCCCGCTCCACCCGGGTGGAGTTCTGGGCGTTCGACATCCTGCACCTCGACGGTCGCTCGCTGTTGCGCGCCAAGTACTCCGACCGGCGCCGAATACTCGAGGCACTGGCCGAGGGCGGCGGATTGATCGTGCCCGACCAGTTGCCCGGCGACGGCCCCGAGGCGATGGAGTACGCACGCAAGATGCGCTGGGAGGGCGTGGTCGCGAAGAAGCGCGACTCGACCTATCAGCCGGGCCGGCGGTCGAAGGCCTGGATCAAGGACAAAGTTTGGAACACACAGGAAGTCGTGATCGCGGGCTGGCGACAGGGTGAGGGCGGACGCTCGAGCGGCATCGGCTCGCTGATGCTCGGCATACCGGCAGACGGCGGGCTCCAGTTCGTGGGCCGCGTCGGCACGGGATTCACGGACAAGGCGTTGGCCGAACTGAAGAAGACCCTCAAACCGCTCGAGACCAAAGAGAGCCCGTTCAACGAACGGCTGCCGCGCCAGGACGCGAAGGGTGTGACGTTCGTGCGACCAGAACTGGTAGGCGAGGTGCGCTACAGCGAACGCACCTCCGATAACCGTCTACGCCAAGCGAGTTGGCGTGGGTTACGACCCGACAAGGAGCCCGGCGAGGTCGTGTGGGAGTAGTCAGGCCAGAGTAGTCCTGGCTTCGACCGCTTGGAGCATCCCCCGCGTCGCCAGCTGGTCGGCCAGCTCGTTGTCGGCCACCCCCGAGTGTCCCTTCACCCAGAACCATTCGACTCGGTGTCCCGCACACGCCAATTGGAGCCGCTGCCACAGATCGACGTTCTTCACCGGCTGCTTGGCGGCCGTCATCCAGCCGTTGCGCTCCCAGCCGAGCACCCACTTGGTGATGCCGTTGCGGACATAGGTGCTGTCGGTGAACAGGTGCACCACGACGGGCCGCGTCAAGGCCTCCAACGCCATGATCGGCGCAGTCAGCTCCATCCGGTTGTTGCTCGTCTGCGCCTCGCCGCCGCACATCTCCCGCACGTGGCCGCGCTGACGCAGCACCGCGCCCCAACCGCCGGGACCCGGATTGGGCCGGCAGCCGCCGTCGGTGTGAATGACGACCGGGTCCTGGCTCACCCGACGAGGATAAGCATCGAGCCCGAGACGTCGGCTCAGCGACGCGCGGGCGCCGAGATCATCGCCGTCCGGACCGACATCCCCAACTCCTGATGCCGCAGTGTGGTGATGCGGCGTCCGGGCTGCACCGCGTCCCTGACCGGCCCGGTGCGGTCACCGAAGAACGCCGCGGTCGCGTCCATGTCGGCGACGACGTAGGTGATCCCCCACAGCGTGGACGGTGCTTCGCTCGTGGTTCCCGGTGAGCCGACGACCTCGACGATCACCTCGCCGAACCGGAAGAAGATCTGCCGGATCGGCCTGCCGCCGAGTTCACCGTCGCGTTCCCGCCGCGGTGCGGCGCCGACCGCAGCGAGGGCCTGAACGGTCCGGTCCAGATCGGGGGAGAGCACCACGATGTGGTCGATCGCGGTGATCCCGTTCGCGTGCGTGGCCCCCGTCGCGAAAGCGGCATCCGACACCGTTGTCGGGATGCCGTCGACCTCGGAAAGCGCCTTCTCGCAGCGTAATCCGCGTAGCGACCATCCCACGATGCCGCTGCCCCCGTCGGAGCCCACCAACCGGATGCGCACGCCGCCCACTCGGCAGGTGGCATCCTCGTCGACCGTGAAGCCGGCTCGAGCCCAGGCCTCGGTCGAATCGGCGACCACGATTTCGTCGACGGTGACGGCGATCGATGACACCGTTGAAGTATGACTTTCGCCGGTCAGCGTCGGCACCGAACCCGTCGGCGGCATCCGCCGCAACACTCTGCCTCGTCGCCGGCTGTACATCCCACTACGGGCATTCCTTTCAGAACTGCGGAATCGGACGTCACCGGAGCGCTTGCTCGGTACGTTGAGAGCACGCATTCCGCAGTTCACCGGAGGGCGGTGGCACATGGCCGGGCTGATAGCGACTGAATTAGCGGCCGCCGGCTTCACCGACGCCGTCGAGATCGGCCGGGGTGGCGGGGGCGTCGTCTACCGCTGTTATCAACAGTCACTGGCGCGGAGCGTCGCGATCAAGGTGCTCGCATCCGATCTCGACGACGACGACCGGGAACGGTTCCTGCGCGAGGGCTACGCGATGGGCGCGCTCTCCGGGCACCCGAACATCGTCAACATCTTGCAGGTCGGTGTCACCGAGGGCAACCGGCCCTTCATCGTGATGCCCTACCACCGTGAGGGATCCCTTGCGGAGCGGCTGCGCCGCGAGGGCCGCATCGGGTGGCCCGAGGCGCTGCGGATCGGCGTGAAACTCTGCGGCGCACTGGAAACCGCGCATCGGACCGGCACCCTGCACCGCGATATCAAACCCGCCAATGTGCTCTTCAACGATTACGGCGAACCACAGCTGAGCGACTTCGGAACCGCCCGGATCGCGGGCGGATACAAGACGGTGACCGGGTTTTTCACCGGCACGCTGTCCTACACCGCGCCGGAGGTGCTGGAGGGAAACCCGCCGACCGTCGAGGCCGACGTGTACTCGCTCGGCGCCTCGATCTACGCGCTCATCGCGGGCAAGCCGCCGCACGAGCGCAAGACCGACGAGGATCTGATCGCTCACTACCTGCGCATCACCTCGACTCCCATACCGGATCTGCGCCCCCAGGGCATTCCCGCCGATGTGTGCGCCGTGGTCGAGAAGGCGATGGCCCGCGAACCCGCCGACCGCTACGCGTCCGCGGGGGACTTCGGTCACGAGCTGCAGGTGGCGCAGCGACACAACGGGTTGACCGCGGACGTGATGGCTCTCAGCGAGCCGAGCGCTCCGCCCCAGCAACCGGAAGGTACGCAGGCGGTGCCGATTTCCGAGCTTGTCGAACCGTCCGTTTCCGCTCACGCGCAACCGCTCCCACCGGCCGCACCGCGCAAACCCGACACGTCCGGCGCGCCCGTGCCCGAGCCGGGGATGTTCGCGCACACGGCGTCGATCAGCCAGTCGAGCCCGCCTCGGCAGGTGCCGCCGGACACACGACCCGATCCGGCGGAGCCCGCCCCACCGAGGACGCGCAATCGGAAACGGGTCCTGCTCGTCTCGGGTGCGGTGGTGGCGGTGCTGCTGCTGGTGGCCGGCGGTGTCTTCGTGATGGCCTCGCGGGATTCCGGTGGTGGCCAGAGCGCGGCCCCCGCAAAACCGGCCGCTGAAGCGCAAGCGGCCTGGCGGCCGATCGCCGACGCACGCGTCGCCCGCGACGCGGTGGCCGCCACCGAGGCCGACGGCACGATCTGGGTTTTCGGCGGCCTGGGCGCCGATGGTCGCGTCAGCGGCAGGCACGAGGGTTACGACCCCGCCATCGACAGCTGGAAGAGCGGCGAGGATCTGCCCGTCCCCGTGCAGCACGCGATGACGGTGACATGGCGGGAGAACCCGGTGGTACTCGGCGGGTGGCGCACCGAGGGAAACGACGCCAAGATCGCGACCGATCGGGTGTGGCGGGTGGTCAACAGTCGCTGGACCGAACTGCCGCCACTGTTGCAGCCCCGCGCCGCCGGGGCCGCCGCGGTGGTCGGTGACCGGATCGTCGTCACCGGCGGCGTGGACTCCGCGGGCAGGCTGCTCAACACCACGGAGGTCTTCGACGGCACCTCCTGGAGGCTCGGCGCTCCGATCCGGACGCCACGTCAGATGTTGAGTGCGGCGTCCGACGACAAGCTGGTGTACGCGATGGGCGGCACAACCGGAACCGCCGACCTGGCGACGGTCGAGGCGTACGACCCGGCCGCCGACACATGGACGAACCTGCCCGAAATTCCCGAACCACGAAGCGATTTCGGCATCGCGGCCACCGATGAGCGTCTGGTGGTGGTCGGCGGTGCATCCGGAGGGCAGGCCCTGAAGAGCGTGCTCGCGTTCGATCTGTCGACGACGACGTGGTCCGGTCTGCCCGACATGGGAACCGCCCGCCACGGTATGGCGGTGGCCGCGGTGGGTAATCGCGTGTACGCCATCGGCGGGTCGACGGGCGTCGGCGACGACAAGATCACCGCGTCAGCCGAAACGTTGAAACTTCCTGCGCGCCAACCGCAACCGGCTGCCGAGTGGCGTGTCCTGCCGGATGCGCCGACCCCGCGGTTGATGATGGCCTGGACGGTGCTCGACGACAAGATCTGGATCGCCGGTGGTATCCGCGAAGGCGAAACCCTCGACACCGTCGAAAGCTTCGATCCGCGGACGGAGGATTGGCAGCCTCAGCCGTCGTTGCCGATCCCGCTGCACCATGCGACAGCCGCCACCTACAAGGGGGAGGTCGTCGTCCTCGGCGGTGCCACCGACAACATCGCAGAACCCTCGGACAAGGTGTTCGCCCTGCGTGACGGCACGTGGACCGAACTGCCTGCCCTGCAGCACGGCCGGGCGGGAGCGGCGGCGGCAGTCGTCGGCGACAAACTCGTCGTGGTCGGCGGTCAAAGCGACAAACAGCTTGTCGTGCCGACGGAGGTGTTCGACGGAGAGTCCTGGACGCAGGGCGCCGACATGCCCACGCCGCGTGAACATCTGGCCGCGGTGTCCGACGGCAGCTACGTTTACGCCGTGGGCGGGCGGTCATTGAGCGCCGACGAGAACACCGCCGCCTTCGAACGGTTCGATCCCTCCTCGGGAGAATGGAACACGTTGCCCGACATGCCGACTCCGCGCGGCAGCTACGGCGCCGCCTACATCGACGGCCGAATCGTCGCGGTGGGTGGCGAGGAGCCCACACGTGTGCTGCCGACGGTCGAGATGTATGACATCGCCAACGGGAAGTGGACGACGGCGGCGCCCATCGGAACTCCGGTGCACGGCCACGTGGTGGCCGCGGTCGGCTCGGCGGTGTACTGCATCGGTGGCGCCGACCGGCCGACCCACGAAGGACCCGTCGCGACCGTGGAGGTCCTCGAGTTCACATAGATCGCAGTTGTGCGAGGGTGACGGCGCCGCGCCGCAGTGCCTCGTTGGCCAGCCGCACCCGGCGGTCACCCTCAGCGGGGACGGCGAACTTGTCGTAGAGGTTCTGCAGGTGTTGTTTGACCGCGGCCTCGGTGACGAACAGTTCACCGGCCATCCGGCGGACCGATGCGGGTTCGGGGAACGGGTCGTCGGAGACCAGCGGCCGGCACAGCACGACGAGCACGTCGAGTTCGCGCCGGGTCAGCCGTGGCGGGGGCTCGACGGGCTGGGCGGTGACCGTCTCTTCGTCGAGCCTGCCGTCCCCGCTGTCCCTGACCTCCCAGAAGATCAAGCGTGACTTGCCCAGGCGCACCTCGTCACCGGACCGCAGCACCCGTTCGGCGGTGATCCGCTCGCCGTTGAGATAGGTACCGTTGCGGCTCCCGAGATCCCTTATGGACCAGGCAAACCCGAGGTTCTCGAGCACGGCGTGCAACCGGGAGACGGTCTCGTCGTGCTCGAGTGACACCGCGTTGGTCGAGGCCTTGCCGAGCGTCACCCGCTGACCGTGCAGCGGCACCAGCTCCCGCCCCGACGGCTTCGAGACTTCCAGGTGCGACGACATGGGACCTCCTACCGGTGCAATTCTGGCGCAGATGGCAGGTCCCCGGCCGACAAACGCTCACGGCCGATGGTTGAGAAGGCTTTCCTGCTTGTCGGGTAAGAACGCGCAACGACGCGCCGAAAACGGCTCGGCTTTCGTTTCCGGGACCCTGCGACTGGGTACGCTGCTGGCACTGGGGCTGAGATGACAGCTTCGCAATGCCTCGTCTCGATGAGGTGATCCCGATCAGCACCGCAGCTTTCGAAGCGCACCGGCCTGAACGCATACAGGTGGAGATCAGTGATCTCGCCGACGCGGACGAGTACCTCGAAGACGCCTACGGCGTGAAGTTGAGGCTTTCCCGCAAACCGTCACCTCGACGGGAGGGGCCGCTTCTCACACATTCCCGCGTACGGGTCGGTCCGCTGATGCTCGACGAAATCTTCGTCGCGGGCCAGATCGAGGTCCGCCCCGATCCGCTGAATCAGGTGGCCGCCATCTGGCCTACGGGCGGTCGGGTGGCCAGCGCCTGCGAGGGGGTGCGATCCGAGGTGACGACCGGCGAGATTGGGATGCTGACACAACCCCACCTCCCGTACCGGGCCCATTCCGAGGATGCGCGCGTCACGGCGGTCTTCATCGATCCCGCGGTCGTGGCGGGTGTGGCTACCGGTCTTCCCAGGGGACAGGCGCCGCTGCCGATCCGTTTCAACAGTTTTTCGCCCGTCGACGCGGCCGCGGCCCAGACGTGGAAGAGCACAGTCCGCTACGTCAGGGACGCCGTGCTGTCCGACGAGGCCCTCGCTACACCGTTGGTTGTCGGGCACGCGAGTCGACTGCTGGCGGCGGTGACGCTGGCGACTTTCGCGAACACAGCGGCCACCGAGCCGAGACCGCACGACCGCACCGACCACAAACCGGAGTTGTTGCGGCGCGCGATTGAGTTCATGGACGCGAACGCCACCAACGACATCGCTCTCGCCGACATCGCCGAGGCCGTCCACGTCACGCCGCGGGCGGTGCAGTACATGTTCCGGCATCACCTGGACACCACTCCGTTGCAGTACCTACGTCGCCTCCGACTGCATTACGCGCATCAACAGCTGCTGGCCGCCGACCGAAGCAACGACACGGTTACCGAGATCGCCGCGCGGTGGGGGTTCGCCCACACCGGACGCTTCGCGGTGTTGTACCGCCAGACCTATGGGCAGAGCCCGCACACCACGCTGCGTGGATAGTCGCGAGCGCGGACGCCCCGACGACAGACGGCGTAAATTCGGCGGCAGAGTTGACCCTCCGGAGCGGCCCATGAGTGGTGAGGACACCTTCGATCCCGTCGCGCGGGGTGAAGTGGCTCGCGCGCGGGCCGATGAGCTGCGTCAGCGGCAGAGCGAACTGGAGAGAGGGCTTTCCACCACTCCGGAGTCCGCGGCGCACGCGCGGCGGCGTGCGGAGGAGGCGTTGGACCGCGCACGCCGAGCACATCACAGTGCGGCCAGCCGGCACGACGACGCCGAACAAGCACACCTACGGGCGGCGGCCGCGCACGAGCAGGCCGCCCTGCGCGCTGATGCCCGAGCGGTCGGTCTCCATCAGGACGCCGCCGAACGCCACCGTGATGCGGCGCTCCGCCATCACCAGGCCGCCCAGGACGAGCAGGTGCTGGAGGAGGAGGACACGCGTCGCTAGCCTTGGACCTCCATCAGCAGCAAGGCCCCGCTGGTGGTTTCCTCGGGAGCGCGAAAGCCACTGCAGACGATGCGCACGCGGGCCTGTCGGCCCCGGCGGGTGACCGCGTCCAAGATTGCTTCGGTGGTGACGCCGGGGTCGACGAAGGCCTGGCCGATCAACGGCTTGACGTCGTCAGTGGGCAGTCCGATGTCCAGCGACGCGAGCGCCGATCCCTGGGCTTCGTCGGCGCGCAGACCCCAGAGCTCTTCGCAACCTCGATTCCACAACATGACCCGCATCTCCCGGTCCACCACGATGAGGCCGAAGTGGATCGAATTCACCAGCGAATCGAGGAAGGCTTTCGTCTCATCCACCTCCAGGCTGCGCTGGCGCAGTTCGTCGTTGATGGTGTGCAGCTCGTCGTTGGTGGACTGCAGCTCCTCGTTCATGGTCTCGAGTTCTTCGTTGGTGGACTGCAGTTCTTCGTTGGTGGTCTCGAGTTCCTCGACCGTTGACTGCAGTTCCTCGTTGGTGGTCTCGAGTTCTTCGTTGGTGGACTGCAGTTCCTCGTATGCCGTCTCCAGTTGACGGTTGGTCTCCACCACCTTGTCCAGAAGCGCGCGGGTCGCGGTCACGTCGAAGAAGACGATCGACACACCGCGTAGTCCGTTGGCGCTGTCGACGAGCGGGTTGACGTGGATCTCGAACCACACCACGTCTGAGCCGGGACGATGCCACTGCACATCCTGGATTCGGGCCGACCGCCGCTCGACCTTGGCCTGCTCGAGATAAGCGCGCAGTTCGACGGGGCGGTAGGACACCTCGAGGTCGCGCAGGAGCCGGCCGATATCGCGAGCCGACAAGCCGAAGGTGGACTCCGCCTGCTGGTTGATCATCGCGACGGTGTCATCGCTGGTGACGACGATCTGGGCGACCGGTCCGGCGCGGAAGGCGAGCTCGCGGATCGGGTCCAGCCCCGGTAGGTCGCCCTGCGGGTCGTTGACGGGCGCCGAGTTCTGCTGTCGCTCGACGCCGTTGTGCGACCCGACCGCCTTGCGGAAGATGCGGTGCTTGAGGTTGAGCGGAGTGAAGCGGTCGGTGTGGCTCAACAGCATCTCCGCGTGACCGAGGAAGAGCGTCCCTTGCGGGGCCAGCGCGAAGTGCAAGCGGCTCAACACGTTTCGCTGTGTCTCGGCGTTGAGGTACATCAGTGTGTTGCGGCACACCAGCAGGTCCACCCGCGAGATCGGAGCATCCTTGACCAGGTCGTTGCGGCCGAAGATGACCGCCCTGCGCAGATCTTTGCGGAACACATACCGGCCGTTGACGCGCTCGAAATAGTTGTTCAGGAACTCCGCGGGTACCGACTCGACTGCCTTTTGGTCGTACGCCGCGATCCGTGCCTCGGCGAGCGCATCCTCGTCGACGTCGGTTGCGTAGATCTTGACCCGCTGCCGGAAGGCGTCCGGGCCCAAGGCGTCGGCCAGGACCATCGCGAGCGTGTAGGCCTCCTGACCCGAAGCGCATCCGGCGCTCCACACCCGGATGGGATCGTTGGGTCCGCGTTCGGCCAACATCGCGGGAATGACCTCGTCACAGAGATATTCCCAAGCCGGCGGGTCCCTGAAGAACGCGGTGACGTTGATGAGGATCGTGTTGAACAGCGCGTTGAACTCATCGGAGCCGGCCTGAAGGTGGTCGAGGTATTCCTCGTAGGACTCGACGCCCGCCTGGCGCATCCGGTGCTGCACCCGGCGCATCAGCGACGTGCGCTTATAACCGGTGAAGTCGAATCCGCGCGAATCGCGCATATAGCGCAGAAGCGCCTCGAACGCCTCTTCTGTCTGTTCGCTCAACCCGTGTCCGTCCGCTCGCTGAAGCCGCAGATCCGAAGATACTCACTAGAGGGCGTTCTCCGGACCGATGACCGCCCAAACGGTCTTGCCCGCCGTGTCGGGTGCGTTGCCCCACGCGCGGCACAAGGCTGCCACGATCCGCAGACCCCACGGCGTCGGGCTGTGCGCAAAGTCTTCACGTGGTCCCGCGGGCTGCTTGCTGGCGTCACTCACCGCGACCGTCACGGTCGAGTCCTTCGACTCGATCCGCAACCCGGGCCGGCCTTCTGTGTGCTGCAAGACGTTCTCGACGAGCGTGGTGGCCACCACCTTGGTGGTCGGAATCAATTCGGGTGCGGACCAAGCCGTCAGCCATTCGACGACCAACTCTCGCGCACGTTGCAGGCTGGCCACTGTCCTGGGTAGCTCGGCCCTCGCCCGGTGCCGCACCTGAACGGTGGTGCCGTCGGCCACTGCGTCGATCGCGGCCTGCATGCTGTCGTAAGAGGGCACATAGCGGGTGACGCCGTTTCGCGCGAGCGCCCACCGCAGCGCCTGATGTTCGCACACCAGGAGGATCGGTATTTCCGGCCAGCGGCCGACATGCCAACGGGCGCTGGTGAAGACGGCCAATGCAGATTCCGCGGGCACCTCGAGGTCGCTTATGTCGACGATCACGGCCCGCGGTTCTTCCAGTGCCGTCTTGATGATCATGTCGCGCAGCGGCCGGTACGTGCGGCTGTCCAGCACACCACGCGCGCGCACCGTGGTGACATCACCCAACGGATCGGCGAGGACGGTCAGCGGGGTGGAGTCAGCCGACACCGGATTCCCCCGGCGACGCCGACAGATGCTCACCGAGCACTGTCGCCGCGCGATCGGCCTCCTCTGCGGTCTCCAGATAGCGCCGTTGGGTCGTGCCTGGACCGACGGTGTCGGCCAGTCTGCGCGACATCTTCGCCTTCTCCCGCAGGCTGCGCAGCGCCACCCAGATGGCGCTTTCTATTTCGTCGTCCCGTGCCTTCAACAGCGCGTCGGCGGTCCAGGCGTGCCCCACGCGGCATCGATAGCTGCCCGGACCCGCCTCGATCAGCGAGCCGTTGCAGTCGGGGCAGATGTAACCCGAATGCGGGCCCAGATCCTCGGCATCGATGTTCGTCGAGAATCGGCGCCCCATCGCGATGCGGTTCTCCAGTTCCATGGCTTTGTCAGGTTCCATATCCTGAACCTCGATCTCTCGTTCGAGCAGCTTCGTCACGATGCCGCCGATGTCGCTTGCCGCGGCTTGATGATCGGCGACGCCGGCATGGATTGCGTTGAGCGGCATGGCTGCAAACAGTGCGTCGCTCGGCGCCTGCACCACGGTGACGCCGCCCCGGGAACGGATGGCGGCGGCGCCCAGCACGCCGTCGTCCAGGACGCCGGAGAGCAGGACTCCGATGGCGCGCGGGCCGAAACTCAGTGCGACAGAACGGAACAGAGCGTTGATCGCCGGCCGGTGGCCGCTCTCAGTGGGACCCCTCGACAGCATCACGTGGCCGTCGGCGACCAGGAGGTGGTGATCCGGTGCGCATACGTATCCCCGGCCCGGTTCGATCACTGCGCCGTCGGTGGCGGTCTCCACGGGGAGTGGTCCGCAGCGGTCGAGGATCTTGGCCAGCACGCTGGGTGCGTTCGGCGGCATGTGCAGCACGATCAGCACCGCACACGGCAGGTCTGAAGGCATGCCGCCGACAAGCTGCGTCAACGCTTCCACACCCCCGGCGGAGGCGCCGACCGCCACGACCGACAGCGGGAATTGTTGCCCAGACTCTGTGCTTTGCATTGCGCACCGGTTACCCATAGCCCCCGCTGGTAACCCCTTCCTGACGTCGACGCTACGCCTTGTCAGGGTCGATGGCACGGTTCAGAGCTTGGCGATGACCTTGTCGGCGAACTTCTCGAGGTGGCGGATCTTGGCGTCGAGCGGTTCGGTGTCGGGCCCTTTGATGTAGGGAACGCGGAATCCGACGATGACGTCGGTGACGCCCTTGTCCTCGAGCCGTTTGATGCCGTCGGGTGTGTAGGCGTCGGCGGAGATGACGTGGATCTCGAACGGGCCGCCGCGGTCCTCTTCTTCACGGAACTGCTTGAGCTGCTTGAGGAGTCGATCCAATTCCTCGGGCTCACCGCCACCGTGCATCCAACCGTCGTTGCGTGCCGCTCGCCTCAGTGCGGCGTCGGCATGCCCGCCGATGAGGATCGGTATCGGCTTGGTGGGCGCCGGCGTCATCTTCGTTTTCGGGATGTCGTAGAACTCGCCGTGGAATTCGAAGTACTCGCCGGTCGTCAAACCCTTGATGATCTCGATGCACTCGTCCATGCGCTTACCGCGCCTGGCGAACGGCACGTCCATCAGTTCGTAATCCTCGGGCCACGGGCTGGTGCCGACTCCCAGGCCGAGGCGGTTGCCGAACAGCGCGGCCAGCGAGCCGGCCTGCTTGGCCACCAGCGCAGGCGGCCGGATGGGTAGCTTGAGGACGAAGAAGTTGAACCGCATCGTCGTGGTGACCGCGCTCAGCGCCCCGGCGAGCACGAACGCTTCGACGAACGACTTGCCGTCGAGGAATTCGCGGCTGCCGTCGGGGGTGTAGGGGTACTTGGAGTCCGACTCGAACGGATAGGCCACGCTGTCGGCGATCGTCATCGCGTGGTACCCGGCCGCCTCCGCGGCTTGCGCCAGGGGAATGTAGAACGTCGGGTCGGTCATGGCTTCGGCATAGGTGAACCGCACCCGGTAATACTAGAACGTGTTCTAGTTCGTGGTTTAGGTATTGGCACACCGGGAATCTGGACGCCGTGAGTGCGGCCAAAGCTATATACAAACCCCTGTCGATGGTCAGCAGCGTCGTGGGCGGTCTCATCGCCGGCAAGATCTTCACCGAGATCTGGCAGCGGATGCACCCGGACGACGAGGAGCCGGATCCGGAGGACCTCAGCCGCGCGACGCGGGAGGTCTTCATCGCCGCGGCGATCCAGGGTCTGCTCATCGGTGTGGTGCGGGCGGCGCTGGCCCGTGGCCAGGCCAAGAGCTTCCAGGCGCTGACGTCGGAGAACCCCGAGTAGCGGCGGAGCGACGTGACGGCGGGGTGAAGTGACGGAGTTCGTCGCCGCGGGTTAGCAGTCCAGTGGGTACGGCGGGGCGCCGACGCCCGCCACGCAGTGTGTGCCCCACGGCGTCACCTCGGTCAGCTGGCCCTCGGCAGTGCGGTCGCCGATCGAGATGTGCACGGTCTGGGGCAGCCGCATATCGGAGGCCAGATCGAAAACCATTCCGCGCCAGTGGTATCTGCCGTCAATCGGGTCGAGGTGACCGGTAAGGCGCACCCGTACGCCGTGATCCTCCTCGTGCAGCCGTACGGCCGCGACCCCGTCGTACACGTCGCTCATCGAGGTAGGAACCCGCTGCGCCGCCACATCCTGCGGGCGATCGGTCCCATCAGGCCGACGTCTTCGAAGAAGGCTGCCAGCGGTGCGAAGCCGGCCACCTTGACATCGCGATGGTGCTTGTTGGCCCGTGCGATCCGGCGGGTCGCACGGGGGTCGAGCCCGATGCGCCGGTACGGGACGGGAATGGTCAGCAGGTAGCGGTAGAACGGTCCACCGACCCCGTGCAGGTTGCTCAGCACGAACCGCTGGACAACACCCATGTGCGGCCTGGTCCGGCGCAATCCGTCGCGCGCGTACTGGATGTGGCGCGCCTCCTCGGTCACGTGGATGCGCATGAGGCGCAACACGATTGGCTGCAGGTCGGGATCCTCCAGAATCTGGCGCTGCAGCGCATCGAAGATCTCCTCGCCGACCAGCGCGGCTCCCCACAGGATCGGTCCGCGAAACAGCAGCGGCAGCGCGTTGATGATCATCCGCTGGTACCGGCGGGGCTGCACCGGCTCTGCGCCGATCCGTTCGATGACCTTGCCGAACATCACCATGTGGCGCGTCTCGTCGCCGAGTTCGGTGAGCGAGTAGTGCGTCGACGCCGCGGTCACATCCCTGTGCATCAGATCGCGCAACAGCGCCTGATTCAGGATGTTCTCGAACCAGACGCCCGCCGACAGGATGTTCACCAATTCCTGACGGGACAGCTCGATCTGCTGCTCGCGGGTCATGGCGTCCCAGATCGGCGTGCCGTAGAGCGTCACGGTGTGCGGCGGCAGGAAGAACTTGTCGGGGTCCAGCGGCGCATCCCAGTCGATGTCGACGGTGGGTGCATACGACTTCTTGGCCGAGCCCTTGAGCAGGCGGTCGGCGAAGTTTTCGCGCGTCGGACGGGAGCTGCTGACCGGCGTCCTCATGGCTTCAAGGTAAGTAGGCCGCAGACGTATGTCAATACCGGCGGTACCGCATACTTGCGGTAACGGATGCGTTTGCCGGAGACGGTCCGGGGTATCGGGTGGTATGCGAACCGACGAGGACGACAGGACCGCTGCGGCTCCTGACCCGGATGATCCCCGCAAACCCGAGTCGCCGACCGATCTCACCCGACCGTCCCTGCTGTATTCGATGCGCAAGGCGGTGCGCGAATTCCAGAAGGACGAGTGCACGGATCTGGCTGCAGCGCTGACCTACTACGCGGTGTTGTCGATCTTCCCCGCGCTGGTTGTCATGGTGTCGCTGCTGGGCGTGTTCGGTCAGGGCAGGCGCACGGTCGATGCGCTGCTCGACATCGCCTCCGATGTGGCGCCCGCGTCGGCGCTGGACACTCTGCGGCCGACGATCGAACAACTCGTCAACGCACCGACCGCCGGATTCGCGTTGGTGGCGGGCATCGTGGGTGCGTTGTGGACAGCGTCGGGTTACATCGGCGCGTTCGGCCGTGCGATGAACCGCATCTACGAGATCGACGAGGGCCGACCGGTGTGGAAGCTGCGACCGGTGCAGCTGCTGCTGACGCTGATCGGTCTGGTGATGGCGGCCGCCGTGGTGTTCATGCTGGCGGTCAGCGGACCCGTGGCCCAGGCGCTCGGCGATGCGATCGGGTTGGGGGATGCGGCGGTCACGGCGTGGAACGTGGTTCGGTGGCCGCTGATCCTGCTCTTCGTCGTGATTGCGGTCGCGATCCTGTACTACGTCACACCCAACGTCCAGCAGCCGAAATTCCGATGGATCAGCGGCGGCGCGGCGCTTGCGATCGTCGTGTGGCTGCTCGCGTCGCTGGCATTCGGGCTCTACGTGGCCAACTTCGGCAGCTACAACAAGACGTACGGCGCGTTGGCCGGTGTCATCGTGTTCCTGCTGTGGTTGTGGATCACGAACCTGGCGCTGCTGTTCGGCGCGGAGGTGGACGCCGAGATCGAGCGAGGCCGCCAACTGCAGGCCGGTCTGCCCGCCGAACACGAGTTGCAGTTGCCGCCCAAGGACGACCACAACATCCGCAAGGAAGAGGCCGCCGAGAAGAAGGACGCCAAGCGGGCCAGGCGGCTCCGGCTTTCGCGCGGCCGCAAACACTGAAGGCATACTCGCGGGCGTGACCCGTCGAATTCACGTCATCGGCATCGGCGCGGGCGACCCCGACCACGTCACGGCCCAAGCGGTGGCCGCGCTCAACGACACGCAGGTGTTCTTCGTCATGGACAAGGGCTCCCCGAAAGACGACCTGGTGGCGCTGCGGCGGCACATCTGCCAACGCTTCATCCGCGAGCCCGGATACCGGTTCGTCGAACTGCGCGACCCGCCGCGGGTCAGGGAGGCTGCCGACGGGCCGGCGTACCGGAAGGCGGTGGCCGACTGGCACGCCGCGCGGGCACGGCTATGGGCCGACGCGATCGAGGCCGAACTCGCACCCGACGGCGTTGGCGGCTTCCTGGCGTGGGGCGATCCGTCGCTGTACGACAGCACGCTGCGCATCCTCGAAGTCGTCGCGACTCACGTCGACATCGAGTACGACGTCATTCCCGGCATCACCGCGATCCAGGCGCTCACCGCGCGACATCGCATCCCGCTCAACGACGTCGGCGAACCGGTGCTGATCACCACCGGCAGGCAACTGCGCGACCGCGGGCTGACCGGAAGCGCGGTCGTGATGCTCGACGCCGACTGCTCATTCCTGACGTGTCCGCCCGACACGCGCATCTGGTGGGGCGCATATCTCGGTACGCCCGACGAGCTGCTGATGGCCGGCACCGTCGGCGACGTCGGAGAGGAGATCGCCCGGGTGCGTGCCGACGCGCGGGCCCGTCACGGCTGGATCATGGACACCTATCTGCTGCGGTCGGCGACCGGAGGTGCTTAACGGGTTGATCGCACGTATCGGGTGCGTGCAATCAACCACTTAAGAGCGCTACTGGGCCGGACTAGGGGCGTCCGGCAGCGTTGCGTTGCATCCACAACCGGTAGACGTCGATGGCGGCGTCTTCGGGCTGATAGCGCATCGGTAGCCGCCGCTGCGCCCAGTTCTTGGCGAACTCGTCGTAGAACGTGTTGAGCTCGAAGTACTTTCGATCGTCGACGTAGTAGCGCGCATAGTCGTCGCGGGTGGTCAGGAAGACCACTTCGTCAGGGGAGCAGTAGTACAACGAGCCCAGGCACATCGGGCAGGGGTGGGCGAGAACGTAGATGGTCGTGCCGACCAGGTGCTCGGTGCCGAGCATTGTGCACGCCTGCCGGATAGCGAGGATCTCGGCGTGCGCGGTCGGATCATGTGTCTGGACAACCTGATTGGCGCTCTCGGCCAGCACCTGTCCGTCCCTGGCGATGACCGTGGCGAACGGGCGACCACCCTCTTCGACGTTTCGCCGTGCGAGGTCGATGGTTCGCTGAATGAAATCCACGGCTGCCCCTCCGGTGCGTCGACTGGTTTAGGCTAATGCGATGTCGTTCCTCCTGCGGGCCGCTTTGACCGGTCTCGCGCTGTGGGTGGTGACACTGGTTGTTCCCGGAATCAGGTTCGTGGGGGCCGACTCGCGACTGCAGGAAGTCGGCATCATCTTCGTCGTCGCGGTGATCTTCGGTCTGGTCAATGCGTTCATCAAGCCGATCGTGCAGATCATCTCGATCCCGCTCTACATCCTCACTCTCGGGCTGATCCACGTCGTCATCAACGCGTTGATGTTGTGGATTACGTCGTGGATCACCGAGCACACCACGCACTGGGGGCTCTACATCGACGACTTCTGGTGGACGGCGATCTGGGCCGCGATCGTGCTGTCCGTCGTGAGCTGGCTGCTGTCGCTGATCGCCGGCGGTGCCTCGCGAAGCGATTGACCGGCACACTGGAACCATGCCCGAACTCCCCGAAGTCGAAGCACTCGCCGACCACCTGCGCCGCCATGCCGTCGGCCGCACGGTGGCGCGCATCGACGTCTCGGCGTTTTCGGTGCTCAAGACCTTCGACCCGCCGATCACGGCGCTGCACGGTCAGACCGTCACAGACGCCAACCGGTGGGGCAAATACCTCGGGCTGCAAGTCGGCGACCTGCACCTGATCACCCACCTGTCGCGCGCCGGGTGGTTGCGGTGGTCGGACAAGCTGGCCGCAGCGCCGCTGAAGCCGGGCAAGGGGCCGATCGCGCTGCGCGTGCACCTCGGGACTCCGGGCGAAGGGGCAGGCTTCGACCTCACCGAGGCCGGGACCCAGAAGCGGCTCGCGGTGTGGGTCGTCGACGATCCGACCAAGGTGCCCGGCATCGCCACGCTGGGGCCCGACGCCCTGTCGATCGGGCCCGACGACCTCGCAAGCCTGCTCGCGGGCAACAGCGGTCGGATCAAGACGGTGATCACCGACCAGAAGGTGATCGCCGGTATCGGCAACGCCTACAGCGACGAGATCCTGCACGTCGCGCGGATCTCGCCCTTCGCGACGGCGGCCAAGTTGACCGACGCGCAACTGTCGGCGTTGCACGACGCGATGATCGGTGTGCTCTCCGATGCGGTGACTCGCTCGGTCGGACAGCAGGCCGCGACGCTCAAGGGGGAGAAGCGCTCCGGGCTGCGGGTGCACGCCAGAACCGGCCTGCCGTGCCCGGTGTGCGGGGACACCGTGCGCGAAGTGTCGTTCGCCGACAAGTCTTTCCAGTACTGCCCGACCTGTCAGACCGGTGGCAAGGTGCTCGCCGACCGGCGACTGTCGCGGCTGCTCAAGTAAATGTGAGCAGCCGCGCGTCGCTGCAGGCAGCGCGGTCCGCTAACGCGAGTTGTCAGCCGGTGATCGCCGCCCGACGCTGATAGGCATGGAATACGCCCGATACGCATCGTTCATCCCCGCCCGCCACCGCCCCGACCCACCGATCGACCCGACGTCGACCTGGTGGACCTGGCGCGGCCGCAGAATCCACGTCGCGCGCGCGAGCGCACCGGACGCCGCGATGCGACTGATGGTCGTTCATGGCGGTGGCGGTTACTCGGGCGCGCTGTGGCCGATCGCGGCGGCCGCCGCACGGGAGGGGGTCGAAGTGCTCGCGCCGGACATGCCGCTCTACGGCGACACCGTCGAGCCTGATCCAGGGTCGGTCCACTATCCGGACTGGCTGGACATGCTCGCCGATCTCGTCACCGCCGAACGCGCCGACGACCGGCGACCGCTCGTCCTGTTGGGCGCCAGTATGGGTGGGATGATGGCCTACGAGGTGGCCGCGCGCACAGGCGAAGTCGCGCACGTCGTGGCGACCTGTCTGCTCGATCCCGCCGACCCCGAAGCCCGACGGGCGGCCGCGCGCACCTCGGCGATCGGGCCCATCGCGCCGGCGTTGATGAAGGCGGTCGACCCGTTGTTCGGCCGCATCCGGGTGCCGATCCGGTGGCTGGTCGACATGAACAACATGAGCCACGACCCGGAGTTGACCCGGCTGTGTGTCACCGACCCCAAAGGCGGCGGCGTGCGGGTCCCGCTCGGATTCCTCAGTAGCTGGTTGAACTTCCGGCACGCGGCACCCGAGGCGTTCCGTGCGGCACCGGTCACCCTGGTGCACCCGGCGGCGGACCGCTGGACTCCGCCGCAACT
This sequence comes from Mycolicibacterium novocastrense, assembly GCF_001499835.1. NCBI lineage: Bacteria > Bacillati > Actinomycetota > Actinomycetes > Mycobacteriales > Mycobacteriaceae > Mycobacterium > Mycolicibacterium novocastrense. Next base: position 375,433 of record NZ_LQIH01000001.1, on the reverse strand, counting down.
GAGCACCCGGTTCCTGGACCGCATCGCCGCGCCGACATCGCTTGTGCTGCTGGAGAACTGCGGACACTACCCGATCGAGGAACCCGGCCTCACCCAGATGGTGGCGACGCTACGCGCGGTTCGCGACGACGTGCTGTCCGGTTCGGCGGACAGAGGGCGCTAAGACGGCGGCGCCAGCCGGTCCACCAGCGCCACCAGTTGCTCGACGTCCATATCGCGGCCGGTCATCACCCGGTGAAGGTGTGCGTCGACCATGTGAACCACGGTCCGGGCGGTCAATTCCGCGTCATCGCCGCCGCGGCCACACCGGCCCAAGAGGTAAGCCACCTCGCCGGAGATGTCGTCCTCGAACGACCCCAGCGCGTCGAGGTCGGACGGCAGGCGCGGTCCGAGGCGGTGCATGAGCCGGTGCAGACCCGGACGGTCGCGGTGCAGGTCGACGACCGCCTCGAGAATCATGCGCATCGACTCCTCGAACGGCGGTTCCTCGTCACGCAGCCGCTTGAAGACCGCATCCATGCGCGCTCGAGCCTCGTTGACGTGGCGTTCGGCCAACGCCCGGATCAACGCCTGCTTGTTCGGAAAGTACTGGTAGAGGCTGCCGATCGACACGCCGGCGCGATCGGCGATCCGGTTCGTGGTCGCCTTCAGGCCTTCGCGATTGAAAACCTGAGCCGCGGCCTCGAGCAGCACCTCCACGGTGTCTCGGGACCGGTTCTGGCGGGGTCGTTTCCGGGGTTCGTCGATGCGCTCATCCTACGTCTGTTCAGCCGGCGCGACAGTACGATCGGGTGGCCGCCGACAACGCGTGCCGGTAGAGCGGGTCCAGCCGCCGGGCATCGGCGACGGCGGCTGTCGCATCCTCCCGCATGGCTGCGCAGTGCGGACTATGCAACGAATTCCACTGCAGCGCAATCTGGTCGACCATCGCTTTGTTGAATTCGTCGATCTGCGAACGTGTCTCGGAGAGGTCCGGAGCGGTGTGGGGCGCGGTGGCCGGGTCGAACTTCCACTGGCCGAATCGGGTGTACTGGACGCCCTCGGTGGCGTCGATCTGGTCGGCGAATATTGCGCGCACGTACCCCGGGTCGATGCCGCGCGCAGAGGCGTCGGCGGCCACCGCATCCAGAACCGCATCGGCGCGCTGTGCGTCCGTGATCGGCCCGCCGTTGATCCACTTGGCGGCTGCGACCGCGTCGGCCGTGGCCAGGCGCTGCGCGGCCGTATCGACCAGCCGGTACAGGTCAGAAGCCGGTTGGGCGGCGGCGACCGTCTGGGAGAGCGCGACGCAGAGCGCGGCGAGCAGGAATGTCACTGTCCGCAGGAGAACCATGTGGCCATTCTGACGGCGATCGCCTCGCCTAGTCTGTCGGGGTGACTCGCCAGAAGATCCTGATCACCGGCGCTAGCTCGGGGCTGGGCGCCGGGATGGCCCGCGCATTCGCCGCGAAGGGTCGTGACCTGGCGTTGTGTGCCCGGCGCGTCGACCGACTCGATGAGCTAAAGGCCGAGCTGCTCGAGCGGCATCGCGGGATCAACGTCGCTGTGGCCGCGCTCGACGTCAACGATCACGAGCAGGTCCCGAAGGTGTTCGCCGAGCTGTGGAACGAACTCGGCGGGATCGACCGCGTCATCGTCAATGCCGGTGTCGGCAAGGGTGCGCCGCTGGGCTCGGGCAAACTGTGGGCGAACAAGGCCACCATCGAAACGAATCTCGTTGCGGCGCTTGTTCAGATCGAGACCGCACTGGAGATGTTCAAGAAGGCCGACGGCGGACACCTGGTACTGGTTTCGTCGGTTCTCGGTAACAAGGGCGTGCCCGGCGTCAAGGCCGCCTACGCCGCCAGCAAGGCCGGCGTGTCGTCACTCGGGGAGTCCCTGCGCGCGGAGTATGCGCGCGGGCCGATCAAGGTCACGGTGCTCGAGCCGGGTTACATCGAGTCCGAGATGACGGCCAGATCCGAGTCGACGACGTTGATGGTGGACAACGAAACCGGTGTCCGGGCAATGGTCGCCGTGATCGAACGCGAAAGTGGGCGCGCGGCTGTTCCGTGGTGGCCGTGGGCCCCGCTGGTTCGAGTGCTGCGGGTGCTGCCGCCGCGGTTGACGAAGCCGTTCGCGTAGGCCTCCGTGTAGAGGCTGGCGCTTGGGGGAACCCGCAGCGCTAGTTCCTAGAGGAGGTTTTCATGAGGGTGCTGGTGACCGGGGGTACCGGTTTTGTCGGGGCGTGGACGGCGAAGGCCGTGGCTGAGGCGGGCCATCAGGTGAGATTTCTGGTCCGCGATGCGGCACGGTTGAAGACGAGCGCCGCGCAGATCGGTGTCGCGACCGACGACTACGCCGTCGGCGACATCGCCGACGCTGAGTCGACGGCCGCGGCTATGGACGGCTGCGATGCCGTAATCCACTCCGCGGCAATGGTTTCAGTCGACCCTCGGCAGGCCGACAAGATGCTGCGGACCAACCTCGACGGCGCCCACAACGTGCTCGGTGGGGCTGCCGAGCGTGGCCTCGACCCGATCATCCACGTCTCCAGCTTCACGGCACTGTTCGACCCGGATCGCAGTGTGCTGCACGCCGATCTTCCAGTCGTGGGAGGGACCGACGGCTACGGGAAGTCCAAGGCGGAGGTGGAGAAGTACGCGCGAGGCCTACAGGATGCGGGTGCGCCGGTGAGCATCACGTACCCGGGCATGGTGCTGGGACCGCCCGCGGGTGACCAATTCGGTGAAGCGGCGGAAGGTGTTCAAGCCGCGGTCCAGATGCGCGGGGTGCCGGGCCGCGGCGCCGCATGGATCGTGGTCGACGTTCGAGACCTGGCTGCGTTGCACGCGGCGCTGCTCGAACCCGGCAAGGGGCCACGCCGATACATGGCCGGCGGCAAGCGAGTTCCGATCGCCGACTTGGCGTCGATGATTGGAAAGGCGGCGAACAAGTCGCTGCGGGTGTACCCGGTGCCGGATACGGTGTTGCGCAACATCGGGAGGGTGGTCGACGTGGTTGGCCCGTTGCTGCCCTTCGACGCGCCGGTCACCGCGGCGGCGATGCAGTACTACACGCAGATGCCGGCCTCTGACGATTCGCCCAGCGAAACCGAACTCGGAATCTCGTACCGCGATCCGCAGGAAACGCTGGCGGACACCGTTTCCGGACTCAAGCAGGTCGGCAGGCTGTGACAGGAGCCTCATCCGGCGGAGAAAGTTTGAAGGTTTTAGTAAACCGCTGACGTGGTAGCCCTCAGAACATGAACGTAAAACTGACGAAGATGATGCCCCTGTTGTTCTCGGGCGCCGCGGCAGTTGCGATCGCCGTCGCGCCGGTGGCCGGTGCGCAGCCGGCACCTCCTCCGTGTCTGAATGCCGACGGCACCCCGTGCGCCGTGACCGGCAACATCGACGCCTCTCCCGGTGGCGGTGCGGACGTGAACGTCCCCGGTGGTCCCCAAGGCACCGCTGACGGTGGCGGCGCCTCGGGTGTGATCCCGGGTGGCCCCGGCGGTACGGCCGGACCCGGCGGTGCAAGCGGGTCGCTGGCTCCGAACGGACCCGGTGGAACTGCCGGCCCCGGCGGCGCGAGCGGTTGCCTGCCGAACGTCGGCTGCATCAACATCCCCGCCCCGTAACGACTAGCAGCTCGATCCAGCGCCCGGCCACGCGGCGCACGCTCCTCGTCGAGCGTGCGCCGCGTCGCTTTTTCCGTGGGGCCCCGGGGCTCGACGCCGACCGTGCGGTTTGGTCCCCCGCCGACGGCGTGTGGCGTATGAATTCGCACCATCGCGCCGGTGCACACGTCCTAATGGCTTGACTTTTTGTTGTGTTTTCCCAACACTATGTTGTGTGAGTCCGGTGAGAAGGGGCAAAACACTCCCCATCCACAATCGAATCGGTGTCCTACGCGCGGAGCGTCGTATGACCCGTGCCGAGCTCGCGGCGCTGATCGACGTGAACCCCCAGACGGTCGGCGCGCTCGAACGTGGCGACCACTATCCGAGCCTGGACCTGGCATTCCGGATCTGCGATGTCTTCGGTCTCCCCGTCGAGGCCGTGTTCTCCCGAACGGAGTTCACCCCGTTGTCCACCGAGCTCTACCGCACGAGTACCCGATCGCAAGGAGGAGACCGTGATGTCCCCGTCGACCCGGCAGGCTGACCCGACGTTGCTCGACCGCTATCAGGAATCGCGCACCCGGCGGTTTCTCAAGCGAGAGCGCACGTACGCGAATTTGCTTCCCGGGTGGCGCACGCGGTCCCGCCGCCGGATTCTCGTCGTGGGATTGGCCATCACGTTCGCGTCCTTATTCGTGGTGAGCGTCTTGAGCGCATTCGGACTGCGGTGGGCGCCCGTGCTATGGCTGGCGGCGTGCATCGTCTTCCTCCCGCTATGGACGATGCTGCAGATCGTGTCCGGCAGGCAGGGCGACGCCCCGGAGGCGGCCCTCGACGAGTACGAAGTGCAGCAGCGCAACAGCGCCCGCTCGGTCGGTCTGACGATCACCCAGTACCTCATGCTGATCCCGATCGGCTACCTGCTCGTCGCGTCGATCTATCTGCAGGACACCGACGCCGACGTGGCCTATTCGGGCGCGCTGATGTCGTTGGCCGTCCTGGTGTTCGGCGGTTGCGCGCCGGCGATGATCCTGGGCTGGACCCGGCCGGACCCCGACGCCTGAACCGCGCTGAGATTCGCTGCGTGGGTAGAGTCGTCGGCGACAGCCGTAGAAAGGATCCCGATGCTCGCCCTGACCACCTGGACCGGAGGACTGCTCGTCGCGACAGGGGTGATCGCGTACATCGCCAGCGGAGCGGTCAGCATCACCGCGCTGATCCCGGCATTCGTCGGCGTCCTGCTGCTCATCGCCGCGCTCATCGGGCGTCGCTCCGACCGGGCCCGCCAGCACGCGACGCATGCGGCCCTGGCGATCGCGCTGCTCGCCGCGCTCGGTGCGCTACGCAACGTGTTCGGTCTCGGCGATGTGTTCGCGGGCACGGCCGAGCGACCCGCGGCCGTCATCACCAGCACCATCATGTTCGTTCTGCTGCTGGTGTACCTGATCGTCGGTGTGCGCTCGTTCGTGAAGGCTCGCGCCGCACGCTGAGTCAGGCGGATCGGCCGCGCTCGCTGCGGTATCTGCGCACCAACGCGTCGGTGGAGGAGTCCGACTGTTCGGCGGGAGAGCCGTCGGCGGTGATGACCGGAAGCAGCGCCTTGGCCTGGGTCTTACCGAGTTCGACACCCCACTGATCGAACGAGTCGATACCCCAGATGACTCCCTCGGTGAACACCTGGTGTTCGTACAGTGCGATCAACTGTCCGAGCGCCGACGGGGTCAGCCGGGTCGCGAGGATCGACGTGCTGGGCCGGTTGCCCGGCATCACCTTGTGCGGCACCACATTCGGCGGTGTGCCTTCTGCGGCGATCTCCTCGGCGGTCTTGCCGAATGCGAGCACCTGCGTCTGCGCGAAGAAATTGCTCATCAACAGGTCGTGCATGCTGCCCTTGCCATCTGCGGTCGCCAGGTCGTCGGTCGGTTGGGAGAACGCGATGAAGTCGGCCGGCACCAGACGCGTGCCCTGATGCAGCAGTTGATAAAACGCGTGCTGGCCGTTGGTTCCCGGCTCGCCCCAGAAGATCTCACCGGTGCTCGTGGTGACCGGCGTACCGTCGGCGCGCACCGACTTGCCGTTCGACTCCATCGTCAGCTGCTGCAGATAAGCGGCGAAGCGGGCCAGATCGTTCGAATAGGGCAGCACCGCACGGGTTTCCGCGCCGAAGAACTCGTTGTACCAGAGCCCGATCAGCCCCAGCAGCACCGGCGCATTCGATTCCAGCGGAGCCGTGCGGAAGTGCTCGTCGACGATGTGGAAGCCCGACAGGAACTCGGCGAACCGCTCGCGGCCGATCACAGCCATGACGCTCAAACCGATTGCGCTGTCGACCGAGTACCGTCCGCCGACCCAGTCCCAGAACCCGAACATGTTCTCGGTGTTGATGCCGAAATCGTCGACCAGTTTCTTGTTCGTCGAGACCGCCACGAAGTGCCGCGACACCGCGGCATCGCCGAGCGCGTCGGTCAGCCACCGGCGCGCCGCCGTCGCGTTGGTCAACGTCTCGAGCGTCGAAAACGTCTTCGATGCGACGATGAAAAGCGTTGTGGCAGGGTCGAGTCCATCGAGCTTGGCCACCAGGTCCGCCGGGTCGACGTTGGACACGAACCGCGCCGAGATGCCGGCGTCGGCGTAGTGCCGCAACGCCAGGGTGGCCATCGCCGGTCCGAGGTCCGACCCGCCGATGCCGATGTTGACGACGGTCTTGATGGCCTCGCCCGTCGCGCCGGTCCACTCGCCGCCGCGCAACCGGTCGGTGAAGTCGCCCATCTTGTCGAGCACCTCGTGCACGTCGGCGACGACATTCTGCCCGTCGACCACCAGGTCGGCATCGCGCGGCAATCGCAAGGCCGTATGCAGTACGGCGCGGTCCTCGGAGGTGTTGATGTGCGCGCCGGAGAACATGGCGTCACGTTTCTGTTCCAGGCGGGCGGCGCGGGCCAGATCCACCAGCAGGTCCAGCGTTTCGCGGGTGACCCGGTGCTTGCTGTAGTCGATGTAGAGGTCGCCGACCGTCGTGGCCAACTCGGTGCCGCGGGCCGGATCCTCGGCGAAAAACTCGCGCAGGTGTTTCGCGCCGATCTCGTCGTGATGCCGCTGCAACGCCTGCCACGCCGGAGTCGAGGTGATATCGGGTATCTGGTCGGGGTCGGCATTCATGAACATGACCCTAGTGCGACGAAAAGACCAAAGGTGTACAGAAGAGTTATGGATACCGCGAAGCTGTTGTCGTCAGTGCCCACCGGACTGTGGATCGGCGGTGAGGAACGCGACGGCGCGTCCACCTTCGATGTGCTCGACCCATCCGACGACTCGGTGATCACCTCCGTCGCCAACGCCACCGCCGACGATGCGATTGCCGCGCTCGACGCCGCCTGCGCTGTGCAGGCCGAGTGGGCGGCCACCGCTCCGCGCGAACGCGGCGAGATTCTGCGCGCGGTGTTCGAGAAGATCACCGAACGCGCCGAGGACATCGCCACGCTGATGACCCTGGAGATGGGCAAGGTGCTGCGCGAGAGCATGGGCGAGGTCACCTACGGCGCCGAGTTCTTCCGCTGGTTCGCCGAGGAGGCGGTGCGCATCGCGGGCCGCTACACGCCCAGCCCCGCGGGCAGCGGACGTGTCCTGGTCACCAAACAACCGGTCGGGCCGTGCTACGCGATCACGCCGTGGAACTTCCCGCTGGCGATGGGCACCCGCAAGATCGGGCCCGCGTTCGCCGCCGGGTGCACGATGATCGTCAAGCCCGCGCAGGAAACGCCGCTGACCATGCTGCTGCTGGCCAAGCTGATGGACGAGGCCGGCCTGCCCAAGGGTGTGCTGTCGGTGCTGCCGACGAAGAACCCCGGCGACGTCACCGCCGCGCTGATCGACGACGGCCGGCTGCGCAAGTTGACGTTCACCGGTTCCACCGGCGTCGGCAAGGCGCTGGTCAAACAGTCGGCCGACAAGCTGCTGCGCACGTCGATGGAGCTGGGCGGCAACGCCCCGTTCGTGGTGTTCGACGACGCCGACGTCGACGCCGCCGTCGAGGGCGCTGTGCTGGCCAAGATGCGCAACGGCGGGGAGGCATGCACCGCGGCCAACCGCTTCCACGTCGCGAACTCGGTGCGCGAGGAGTTCACCGAAAAGCTGGTCAAGCGGATGAGCGAGTTCACCCTCGGCAAGGGAGTCGACGAATCGGCCACGCTGGGACCGTTGATCAACGCCAAACAGGTCGCCACGGTCGAGGACCTGGTTTCCGACGCGGTGTCGCGCGGTGCGAAGGTGGCCGTCGGCGGGGTGGCGCCCGGCGGTCCGGGCAACTTCTACCCGGCCACGGTGCTGGCCGACGTGCCCGCCGACGCCCGCATCCTCAAGGAGGAGGTGTTCGGGCCCGTCGCGCCGATCACCGGATTCGACACCGAGGAGGAGGGTGTCGCCGCAGCCAATGACACCGAGTACGGGCTGGCGGCTTACATCTACACGCAGTCGCTGGACCGCGCGCTGCGCGTCGCCGAAGGCATTGAGTCCGGCATCGTCGGCATCAACCGTGGCGTCGTCTCCGACCCGGCGGCGCCGTTCGGCGGCATCAAGGAGTCGGGCTTCGGGCGCGAGGGCGGCTTCGAGGGCATCGAGGAGTACCTCGAGGTGAAATACATCGCACTGACGAAGTAGGTCGACACGCCGCCGCGCCTGCCGCGGCAGGTCCGCTCGCACGGGCAAGATTTCGCAAGTGAACGCGCGTCGCTCCGTCGCGCCCGCTGATCGCCGCCCGCTGTCAGTACATCCCTCCTCGCGTGCGCGTCGGCGTGGCGAGATCCCCGCCCTCGACGGCATCCGCGCCGTCGCCGTCGCACTCGTGCTCGCCGACCACGGCGGCATCCCCGGCGTCGACGGCGGCTTCCTCGGCGTCGACGTGTTCTTCGTGCTCAGCGGCTTCCTGATCACCTCGCTGCTGCTCGACGAGCACGCCCGCACCGGGCGAATCCGGCTGCGCGACTTCTGGATACGTCGCGCCCGCAGACTCCTGCCCGCCCTGCTGCTGATGGTGCTCGCGGTGGTGGCGGCGCGGGAGTTCTTCTCGACGGAGGCGGTCGCGAACCTGCGCGACGACGCCGTCGCCTCGTTCTTCTGGGTGGCCAACTGGGCGTTCGTCGCCCAGCGCACCGACTACTTCTCCCAGGGGGCGCCACCCTCGCCGCTGCAGCACACCTGGTCGCTGGGGGTCGAGGAGCAGTACTACCTGCTGTGGCCGCTGCTGCTGATCGCCGTCGCGTTCGTCTTCTGTCGTCGCGACCCGACCCATCTGCGATGGGCGGTCCTGGGCGTTGCCGGCGCGGGGGCGGTGGCGGGGGCGGCGGCGGCGATCGTCTTCGTCGACGACGGGACGCTGAACCGGATCTACTTCGGCACCGACACCCGCGCGCAGGCGCTGCTGGTCGGCGCGGCGGCGGCGGCGCTGCTGGTGCGGGACTGGACCACGGTGACGCTGGCCGGGCCGGTGATCAGGACGCGATGGCTACGGGGGGTCGCCCGCGCGGTGTCTGTCGTCGGTGTCGTCGTCCTGGGGTACGCGGTGCACACGGCGACCGGCAGCGCCGGCGACTTCCGCAAGGGCCTGCTGATCGTCGTCGCGCTCGCCGCCGCCTGCGTGATCGGTGCGGCGGCGATGGATCAGGAAGGGCCGGTCGCGCGCGTGCTGGCGTGGCGGCCGCTGGTCTGGCTTGGGGCGATCTCCTACGGCGTCTACCTGTGGCACTGGCCGATCTTCCTGGCGCTCAACGGTGAACGCACCGGGTGGTCCGGCTGGTCGTTGTTCGCACTGCGGTGTGCGGCGACGCTGGCGGTCGCGGCGCTGTCGTGGTGGTTGCTCGAGCAGCCGATCCGGCGCTGGCGGCCGGTGATCGTGCCGATGCTGCCGTTGGCCGGTGCGACGGCGGCGACCGCCGCGGTGATCACGATGACCGTGTTGCCCGTCGGCGTACCGACAGGGCCGCCGATGGAGGATCCGAGCATCGACTCCGCGGCACTGGTCGCGCCGGAGGTGCCGATCCAGGTGCAGCGCCACACCAGTCGCGATCCGAACACCAGGACCGTCGCGGTGTTCGGCGACTCGGTGGCATGGACGTTGATGCGCTACCTGCCGGAGACGCCGGGGCTCAGATTCACCGACTACACGACGATCGGATGCGGCATCGCGCGCGGCGGGCCGTACCGCTATGTCGGTCAGACGCTGAACCAGAAGCCCGCCTGCGATTCGTGGCCGAGCAGGTGGTCGGAGCGGGTCAAACACGACCGGCCCGACGTGGTGCTGCTGATCGTGGGCCGGTGGGAAGTCGTCGACCGGATGAACGAAGGCGTGTGGACCCACATCGGCGAGCCGACGTACGACGCCTATCTGCGCGCCGAACTCAACCGCGCGCTCGACATCCTGTCCTCGACCGGCGCGCGCGTCGTCGTCACGACCGAGCCCTATAACCGCCGCGCCGAGAAGCGCGACGGCAGCCTGTATCCCGAGGACGATCCCGATCGGGTCGACGACTGGAACGCGTTGCTGCGCAGCGCCGTCAAGTACCGCTCGAACGTCACCGTGCTCGACCTGAACCGCAAGCTCGGCCCGAACGGCGGGTACACCAACTGGATCGACGGCATCCGCATCCGCAGCGACGGTGTGCATCCCACGCCCGAAGCGGTCGAGTGGTTGACGCCGTGGCTGACCGACGCGCTGCGCTGAAGCGGCGGTTTCGGTGCTCTAGCAGTCGCTCAGCGACTGTTTGGACACCGAAGTCACTGGTGGCCGAGGCGACCGCGGCCCAGCCGCAGCAACAGCATCGCGAGGTCTTTGCCGTCGGGGCCGAGTTCGCTGTAGCGCTCGATGACCTTCATCTCGCGGCTGTGCACCAGGCGGGTGCCACCGGAGGCCATCCTGGCCTGACCGATCATCTTGGACACCTCGGTGCGGCGCTTCACGGCCGCCAGAATCTCGGCGTCCAGCCGGTCGATCTCCCGGCGCAGGTCATCGATATCGGGCACAGTCTCGGTTCCGGTCGTCATGGGTTTCACCGCCTCTGGTGTGGGTTCGAGGTCTCGTCCTCGTCCGGTCCTTGGCCTCACACAGGAGACGAGCCGCGGGTCTTTCCGAAGCGGACCGCGGAGCTCTCGCAGAAGCAGCAGACCACGGGCACCGCGGACCGGCACCCGTGGATGTATCGCTGTTTGCTGAGCACGGGACAAAGTGTGCCACCAAAGGCTGTGACAGCGCAAAGCCGTGCAGCGGTTCGACCGCGGAGCCGATGCGCGATTCGACCGCGGGCGTGTCCCCGCACGGCGGTAAGTTCGATACCGACATGAGCGCACCGAACCTGATCGCACCGAACGGGGCCACCGAATCCGACCAACTGCTCGAAGGGCTCAACCCGCAGCAGCGTAAAGCCGTCCTGCACGAGGGCTCGCCGCTGCTCATCGTCGCAGGTGCCGGCTCCGGTAAGACCGCTGTGCTCACCCGCCGGATCGCCTATCTGCTCGCCGCCCGTGACGTCGGCGTCGGGCAGGTGCTGGCCATCACGTTCACCAACAAGGCCGCCGCCGAGATGCGCGAGCGGGTGGTGGGCCTGGTCGGCCCCCGCGCGCGGAGCATGTGGGTGTCGACGTTCCACTCCACCTGCGTGCGGATCCTGCGTAACCAGGCCTCGCTGCTGCCTGGCCTGAACTCGAACTTCTCGATCTACGACGCCGACGACTCGCGACGCCTGCTGCTCATGATCGGCAAGGACATGGGGCTCGACACCAAGCGGTACTCGCCGCGGCTGCTGTCCAACGCCATCTCCAACCACAAGAACGAGCTGGTCGGCCCGGAGCAGGCGGCCGCCGAGGCCTCGGAGGCCGGCGAGGAGCTGCCCGGCATCATCGCCGAGGTCTACGCCGAGTACCAGCGCCGCCTGCGCGCGGCCAACGCGCTCGACTTCGACGACCTGATCGGCGAGACGGTCGCCGTGCTGCAGGCCTTCCCGCAGATCGCGCAGTACTACCGGCGCCGGTTCCGGCACATCCTGGTCGACGAGTACCAGGACACCAACCACGCCCAGTACGTGCTGGTTCGTGAACTGGTCGGGACGGCGGACTCGCAAGATGATCCAGCCGCGGTGCCGCCGGCCGAACTGTGCGTGGTGGGCGATGCCGACCAGTCGATCTATGCGTTCCGCGGCGCGACGATCCGCAACATCGAGGATTTCGAGCGCGACTATCCGAATGCGACAACCATTCTGCTGGAACAGAATTACCGTTCCACGCAGAACATACTGAACGCCGCGAACGCGGTGATCTCCCGCAACGCCGGCCGACGCGAGAAGCGCCTGTGGACCGACGAGGGGGAGGGCGAGCTGATCGTCGGCTACGTCGCCGACAACGAGCACGACGAGGCGCGATTCGTCGCGCAGGAGATCGATGCGCTCGTCGACGGCGGTGGCAGCTACTCAGATGTCGCGGTGTTCTACCGCACCAACAACTCCTCGCGTGCGCTCGAAGAGGTGTTCATCCGCGCGGGCATCCCCTACAAAGTCGTTGGCGGCGTACGGTTCTACGAACGTCGGGAGATCCGCGACATCGTCGCGTACCTGCGGGTGCTGGACAACCCCGGCGACTCGGTGAGCATGCGCCGGATCCTGAACACTCCGCGCCGCGGCATCGGCGACCGCGCCGAAGCCTGCGTCGCGGTGTACGCCGAGAACACCGGGTGCAGCTTCAACGACGCTTTGCAGGCGGCCGCCGAGGGCAAGGTGCCGATGCTCAACACCCGTGCCGAGAAGTGCATCTCGGCGTTCGTGGAGATACTCGACGATCTGCGCGGACGCCTCGACGATGAACTCGGCGAACTGGTCGAGGCGGTGCTGGACCGCACCGGGTACCGCGCCGAACTCGAGTCGTCAAGCGATCCGCAGGATCTCGCGCGGCTGGACAACCTCAACGAGTTGGTCAGCGTCGCACACGAATTCAGCACCGACCTGGCCAACGCGCAGGCGCTCGACGATGAGCAGCTGGACGAGGACATCCCCGAGACCGGAGTGCTGGCTCAGTTCCTGGAACGGGTCTCACTGGTGGCAGACGCCGACGAGCTTCCCGAGCACGGTGCCGGTGTCGTCACGATGATGACGTTGCACACCGCCAAGGGCCTCGAGTTCCCGGTCGTCTTCGTGACCGGGTGGGAGGACGGCATGTTCCCGCACATGCGGGCGCTGGGCGACCCCGCCGAGCTGTCCGAGGAGCGCCGGCTGGCCTACGTCGGCATCACCCGTGCCCGGCAGCGGCTCTACCTCAGCCGGGCCAAGGTCCGCTCGTCATGGGGCCAGCCGATGCTCAACCCGGAATCCCGCTTCCTCAAGGAGATTCCGCAACATCTGATCGATTGGCGGCGCACCGACCCGACACCGTCGTTCAGCGCACCGGTGAGCGGGGCGGGCCGGTTCGGCACCCCGAGACCGTCGCCGACGCGGTCGGGTGCGGGCAAGCGCCCACTGCTGGTGCTCGAGCCCGGCGACCGGGTCACGCACGACAAGTACGGATTGGGCCGCGTGGAGGAGGTGAGCGGCGTGGGCGAGTCGGCGATGTCGCTGATCGACTTCGGCAGCTCCGGTCGGGTCAAGCTCATGCACAACCACGCGCCGATCACCAAGCTCTAACCGGAGCGTTCCCAGCGTCCGGTGGCCGGCAGCGCGGCGAGCACGATGCTGGCCAGTGGCAGCACCGGGATCGCGTACACCACGGCGGGCAGCTTGGCCCCGGCGACAAACAGGCTGGAGAAGATCAGCAGCGCCACCATCGACCCCACCATGACCAGGAGGCGGCTAACCCAGCGGCGCAACAGAAGTCCGATCAGCCCGGCGATGAGAGCGGCCGCCGATATCGCGGTCAGGAAGCCGACCGCGACGCAGAACAGTTGATCGGAGCGCCACCAGCCGGTGATCAGGTCGGTGGCGATGACGGCGGTGGCCCAACCGGTCAGGATGCTGGTCACCGCGGTGGCGATCGCGGTCTTCGGGTTGGCCGGCGGCGATCCGGCCGGGGACACGGCCACGGGCCTGGCCCGGGGGATATAACTCGTCTCGGGCGCGGGACGGTCCGACATCTGTGTCGCGCCTCCGTCCGCCATCTGCGTGGGCGGGCCGGCGACCGGGATCGCACCGGTCGGATGGCGGCGGATGATATTCGTCTGGGGGTCCTGGCCGGTCGGGATCTCGCCGGAAGGGTGGCGCCGGATGATGCCCGTTTCCGCGCTCGACGGTGATTGACGTGTCAGATCGGAGTCGTCGTCGCCGGCCACTCAGCCAGACTAGTTGCCGAAAGACAGGCCGCGTTTGGCCAGCCAACCCACGGGGTCGACGCGGTCGGTGCCGTTCAGGTGCACCTCGAAGTGCAGGTGCGGCCCGGTCGAGTTACCGGTGTTGCCCATCTTGGCGATCTGGTCACCGGCCCAGACCCGCTGACCGACCTCCACCGACCACGAGCTGAGGTGACCGTAGAGCGTCACGGTGCCGTCGGAATGCCGGAGCTTGACCATGTTGCCGTAACCGGCGTACGGGCCGGCCGAGATGACCACGCCGTCGGAGGCGGCGAGCACCGGCGTGCCGATCGAGTTGGCGATGTCGATGCCGCCGTGCAGGGCGCCCCAGCGGTAACCGAAGCCCGACGTCCATACGCCGGTGGTGGGCGTCACGAACATCGGCCGCTGCAGCCGGGCTTCGCGTTCGGCGCGCTCCTGGGCGAACGCGGCCGCCTTCTGGATCTCCTCGGTGTGCAGCGCAGAACTGGCGGCGGGCGTCACGGCGACCACCTGCATACCGCCCGACGTCTCGCCGAGCGGGTTGGCGATCGCGGACCCCTCGACGGCCAGGACGGTCTCCGAGGACTTCTCGTGCGCGGCATTGGCCATCGAGTACGCGCCCGCGGCGGTGGCGCCGACGGCCATCGCGGCGACCATCAGGCGGCCCTTGACGGGCACTTCCTGCTTGCGGTGCGCAGGCGTGCGGCTGCCGATCCGGATGACGTCGGTCGCGTCCATGCCGTCGCTGGTGTCGGTGTGGCTGTCGCGGTAGGCGTGCGAACGGCGCGCGTGCCGGGGTCCGGACTGGAACTCGGAGGGCACGGCGAGACGCAGTGGGACGAGGTTGTCGGTGTCGGTCAGGTCGTCGAGTTCGGGAGCGTGGATGACCTGGGCTTCGCGGTCGAAAGCGCTGTTCTCGCGGAAGTCGACGTCATCGAGATCACCGAACTCGTTGAACGGAATGATGTCGGTGACTTCGGCGGGCGATTCGCTTGCACGGCGGCTGATTTGCCGGTTCGTCGACGATCTGCGATGAGATCCGGACGAACGGTGCGAAGCCAACCTGGGGTGTCCTTACGTTTCGGATGCCTGTCGAGAAGCCTGTCGTGACCAAAGCGTTATCGAGACCAGAGGCACGTTAACCAACTCGCGACGACGGCTGCAAGCCGAGAGCCTATTCCGCGGAGGATTGTGATTTGTATCACTGGACCCGGGCGGTGAGATCTACCACATGACCGGTGGGCGGTGCCAACGCGTTCTGGGCGTGTGGATAAAGTTCCTCCGAGCCTTCGGCCCAACAACTCCGCAATCGACGCGCTAGAGACAGGGACGTTCCACAGCCAATGGACCTCTTCGAATACCAGGCGAAAGAGCTCTTCGCCAAGCACAACGTGCCCACCACACCCGGTCGGGTGACCGACACCGCCGAGGACGCCAAGACGATCGCCGAGGAGATCGGCAAGCCGGTGATGGTCAAGGCGCAGGTCAAAACCGGCGGCCGCGGTAAGGCGGGTGGCGTGAAGTACGCGGCCACCGCCGACGACGCGTTCACCCACGCCCAGAACATCCTCGGCCTCGACATCAAGGGTCACATCGTCAAGAAGCTGCTGGTCTCCGAGGCCAGCGACATCGCCGAGGAGTACTACATCTCGTTCCTGCTCGACCGCGCGAACCGCACCTACCTGGCGATGTGCTCGGTCGAGGGCGGTATGGAGATCGAAGAGGTCGCCGCCACCAAGCCGGACCGGCTGGCCAGGGTGCCCGTCGACGCGACCAAGGGCGTCGACGAAGCGTTCGCCCGCGAGATCGCCAAGAAGGGGCACCTGCCCGAGGAGGTGCTCGACGCCGCGGCGGTGACGATCGCCAAGCTCTGGGAGGTCTTCGTCGCCGAGGACGCCACGCTGGTCGAGGTCAACCCGTTGGTGCGCACGCCCGACGATCAGATCCTGGCGCTCGACGGCAAGGTCACGCTCGACGGCAACGCCGACTTCCGCCATCCCGAGCACGCCGAGTTCGAGGACCGCGACGCCACTGATCCGCTGGAGCTCAAGGCCAAGGAGCACGACCTCAACTACGTCAAGCTCGATGGTTCGGTGGGCATCATCGGCAATGGCGCGGGACTGGTGATGTCGACGCTGGACGTCACCGCCTACGCCGGCGAGAAGCACGGCGGCGTGAAGCCGGCCAACTTCCTCGACATCGGCGGCGGCGCCTCGGCGGAGGTGATGGCCGCGGGTCTGGACGTCATCCTCAATGACGAGCAGGTCAAGAGCGTGTTCGTCAACGTGTTCGGCGGCATCACCTCGTGTGACGCCGTCGCCAACGGCATCGTCAACGCGCTGAAGATCCTCGGTGACGAGGCCAACAAGCCGCTCGTGGTGCGTCTCGACGGCAACAACGTCGAAGAGGGCCGCCGCATCCTGGCCGAGGCCAACCACCCGCTGGTGATCCAGGCCGACACCATGGACGCCGGAGCCGACAAAGCCGCCGAGCTGGCGAACAAGTAAGGGACGCAACCCATGTCGATCTTTCTGAACAAGAACTCCAAGGTCATCGTCCAGGGCATCACGGGCGGCGAGGGCACCAAGCACACCGCGCTGATGCTCAAGGCGGGCACGCAGCTGGTCGGCGGCGTCAACTCACGCAGGGCCGGAACGACGGTGTCGCACAAGGACTCTGACGACAACGATGTCGAGCTGCCGGTGTTCGGCACTGTCGCCGAGGCGATGAAGGAAACCGGCGCCGACGTGTCGGTGGTGTTCGTGCCGCCGAAGTTCGCCAAAGACGCGATCATCGAGGCCATCGACGCCGAGATCCCGCTGCTGGTCGTCATCACCGAGGGAATCCCGGTGCAGGACACCGCCTATGCGTGGGCCTATAACGTCGAGAAGGGGCAGAAGACCCGCATCATCGGGCCCAACTGCCCGGGCATCATCACGCCCGGTGAGGCGTTGGCCGGAATCACGCCGGCGAACATCACCGGTCCGGGTCCGGTCGGCTTGGTGTCCAAGTCCGGGACGCTGACGTATCAGATGATGTTCGAACTGCGCGATTTCGGGTTCTCGACCGCGATCGGCATCGGCGGCGACCCCGTCATCGGCACCACGCACATCGATGCGATCGAGGCGTTCGAGAAGGACCCCGACACCAAGGTCATCGTGATGATCGGTGAGATCGGCGGCGACGCCGAGGAGCGCGCGGCCGATTACATCAAGGCCAACGTCAGCAAGCCCGTCGTCGGCTACGTCGCGGGGTTCACCGCGCCGGAGGGCAAGACGATGGGCCACGCCGGCGCCATCGTGTCGGGTTCCTCGGGCACCGCCGCCGCGAAGAAGGAGGCGCTGGAGGCCGCGGGCGTGAAGGTCGGCAAGACCCCGTCGGAGACCGCGAACCTGGCCCGGGAGATCCTGCAGAGCCTCTAGGGAAGCCCCTCGGGGGCCTCTCCTTCGTTGCGCGAGCGACCGCGTCTGCACGTCGACACGCCGCTGTTCGCCGTACAAAAGCGGTCGCTCGCGGCTTGTGGTGGGCGGCCGACGCGAGGCTTGTGGTGGGCCCACGCGGGGTGTGAAGTGGGCCGCAGGATTAGGAACACGTTCTAGTCCTCGATTAGCCTGACGAATTAACAGTCGTCAGGAGGTCTGTAATGGTCGATTCCCGGACCCCGGTCATCGTCGGCGTCGGGCAGTTCACCGAGCGCATCGACGATCCCGGCTATCGGGGCATGTCGGCGGTCGACCTCGCGACCGAGGCGGTGCGCGCCGCGCTTGCCGACACCGGGCTCGACGCCACGGCGGCCGCCAAGGCCATCGAGACCGTGTACGCGCTGCGCCAGTTCGAGATCTCCGGGCCGATGCCCGCGACGCTGGGCAAGTCGAACAACTACCCGCGCTCGGTGATGGGGCGCGTCGGCGGCGATCCCGCACGCGTCGTGCTCGAACCGGTCGGCGGGCAGGGGCCGCAGAAGCTCGTCACCGAAGCGGGCAAAGCCATCGCGGCGGGTGAGTTCGACGTGGCGATGGTGATCGGTTCGGAACCGGGTTCGACGGCGCGCTACTGGCGCCGTGCCGCCGAACAGGGACAAGCCAAGCCCGACTTCACCGAACACGTCGAGGGCCAGCTCGAGGACCGCGGACACCAGATCCACAGATACTTCACCGAGTACACCGCATCGCACGGATTGACCGGCGCCGCAGTGCAGTACGGACTGCTGGACAACGCGCGCCGCAGCCGGTTGGGACTCGGCGTTGCCGAATATCGCAGGCAGATGGCCGAGCTCTTCGCACCACTGTCCAAAGTCGCTGCGAAGAACCCGTTTTCATCGTCACCGGTCGAACGGTCGGTGCAGGAGATCCTCACCGTCACCGACGACAATCGGATGATCTGTGATCCCTACCCCCGGCTGCTGGTGGCGCGCGATCAGGTCAACCAGGGCGCCGCCGCGATCATGATGTCGGTGGCGGCCGCACGCCGACTCGGTGTGCCCGAGGAGAAATGGGTGTATCTGCACGGGCATTCGGATATGACCGAGCAGGACCTGCTGGACCGCGTCGACCTCGGGGCCAGTCCCGCGACCGTGCACGCCGTACACGAAGCCCTGCGGGTGGCGCAGATCGACGTCGACGACATCGCCACCTTCGACCTGTACAGCTGCTTCCCGTTCCCGGTGTTCGTCGCCTGCGAGGCGCTGGGCATCGACGGCGACGACCCGCGGGGCCTGACGGTGACCGGCGGCCTTCCGTATTTCGGTGGCCCGGGTAACAGCTACTCGCTGCACGCCATCGCCGAGACCGTCACCCAAATGCGCGATCGGCCAGGATGTTTCGGCTTCGTGGGCGCCAACGGCGGCACGATGAGCAAATACTCCGTCGGCATCTATTCGACGCTGCCTACCGACTGGCGGACGAACAACAGCGAGCACCTCGACACCGACGTCGCGGCGCTGCCGACGGTCCCGGTGACCGAGCGCCCGGAAGGGCGCGCGACGATCGAGACCTACTCTGTGCGCTACGACTGGCCGGTCCGCACCGGGATCATCGTCGGCAGACTCGATTCGGATGACTCACGGTTCCTGGCCATCTCCGAGGATGAGGATCTCGTCGCGTTGATGTCGGACGGCGATCCGCTCGGCGCGGCGATCACGGTGCGTCCGACGGAGAAGATCAACCGCGCCAGCCTGGCCTGACCACAGGGAGGAGCAGCCGTGAGGCCTCTCTCGCTCCTGGCCGCACTGCTGCTGACCCTGGCCACCGGATGCGGACAAGGGCCGCAGCGCGATTCGCTCATGGTGTTCGCCGCGGCGTCGCTGAACAGAGCATTCACCGAGATCGGCACGCAGTTCGAGAAGGACCACCCCGGCACTCGGGTGGAGTTCTCCTTCGCCGGCTCCTCCGACCTCGCCACGCAGTTGACGCAGGGGGCGCGGGCTGACGTGTTCGCCTCCGCCGACACCGTGAACATGGACAAGGTCGCAGACGCCGGACTGCTCGCCGGTGACCCGGTGAACTTCGCGTCCAACACCATGGTCATCGTGGTATCGCCGGGAAATCCCAAGAAGATCAAGGCAATACGTGATCTCACCCGACCTGGGATCACCGCCGTGGTGTGCGCCCCTGCGGTCCCGTGCGGGGCGGCATCACGGAAAGTGGAGCAGGCCGCTGGTGTCGATCTCAACCCGGTCAGCGAGGAGTCGTCGGTCACCGACGTGCTGAACAAGGTGACCAGCGGTCAGGCCGACGCCGGAATCGTTTATGTCACCAACGCCCGTGACGCCGGGACGCGCGTCACCGCTGTGCCGGTTCCCGAAGCCGCCGACGTGGTCAACGTCTATCCGATTGCGACGCTGTCCGATTCGACACGGCGGGAACTCGCGCGAGCCTTCGTCGACGCGGTGACCGGCGACGCGGGACAGCGAGCACTCGGCGCGGCCGGCTTCGGTAAACCCTGATCAGACCAGGGCGGCCAGCTTGCCTGCCAGCCGTTCGACGTACGCGGCGACATCGTCGGGCGACTTGTCGGGAAGGCCGAAAAGCACTTCGGTGACACCCAGATCGGCCCAACGGGCAAGCTTTTCGGGGTCGGGTTTGAAGTCGAGCGCGACGATCTGCGGTGCTCCGTCGCGCCCGGCGGCCGCCCACGTGTCCTGCAGCAGCTTGACCGGTTCGTCGATGTCGAAGTCGCGCGGTGTGGTGATCCAGCCGTCGGCGGACCGGGCGATCCACTTGAAGTTCTTCTCGGTTCCTGCCGCCCCGACGAGGACGGGGATGTGCGGTTGGATCGGTTTGGGCCACGCCCAGCTGGGTCCGAAGTTGACGAACTCGCCCTCGTACGAGGCTTCCTCCTGCGTCCACAACGCCCGCATCGCCTCGAGGTATTCGCGCAGCATCGTGCGCCGCCGACCGGGCGGCACATTGTGGTCGGCGAGCTCGTCGGTGTTCCAGCCGAACCCGACCCCGAGGCTGACTCGCCCACCGGAGAGGTGGTCGAGCGTGGCGATCGACTTCGCCAGCGAGATCGGGTCGTGCTCGACCGGCAGCGCGACGGCCGTGGACAACCGGACCCGCGACGTCACCGCGGCCGCGGTGCCGAGGCTGACCCAGGGATCGAGCGTCCGCATGTAGCGGTCGTCCGGCAGCGACTCGTCGCCCGTCGTCGGATGCGCGGCCTGGCGCTTGATCGGGATGTGGGTGTGTTCGGGCACGTAGAACGTGGTGAAACCGTGGTCATCGGCGAGCTTGGCCGCCGCCGCCGGGGTGATCCCGCGATCGCTGGTGAACAGTACGAGCCCGTAATCCATGCCGAGAATTAGAACGTGTTTCAGTCTGGGGGGCAAGCACGGGGTTTGCATCACCGCGAGCGATACCGGCGACGTGCAAGCAGGTCGCTGTTGTCATGTCAGACCATGACGACCGAACGCATCGCCGATCACGTGAAGTTCGCCTACTGGGTGCCCAACGTCAGTGGCGGATTGGTGACCAGCGACATCGAGCAGCGCACCGACTGGAACTACGAGTACAACGCCAAGCTCGCCAGGACCGCCGAGAACAACGGGTTCGAGTACGCGTTGAGCCAGGTGCGCTACGAGGCCAGCTACGGGGCCGAGTATCAGCACGAATCCACCAGCTTCAGCCTGGCGCTGCTGCTGGCCACCCAGAAACTGAAGGTGATCGCCGCGGTGCATCCCGGGCTGTGGCAGCCCGCGGTGCTGGCCAAGCTCGGCGCGACGGCCGACCAGCTGTCCAACGGCCGGTTCGCGGTCAACGTGGTGTCGGGCTGGTTCAAAGACGAGTTCACCCACCTCGGTGAGCCGTGGCTCGAGCACGACGAACGCTACCGGCGCAGCGCGGAGTTCCTGCAGGTGCTGCGCAAGATCTGGACCGAGGACGACGTTGATTTCCGCGGCGACTTCTACCGCATCCACGACTTCACGCTCAAACCCAAACCGCTCAACACCACCGAGCGGCCCAATCCGGAACTGTTCCAAGGCGGTAACTCCACGGCCGCAAGGCGCAACGGCGGCCTCTTTGCGGACTGGTACTTCTCCAACGGCAAGGACTACGACGGGGTGACCGAGCAGATCGTCGACGTCCGCGAGCACGCCCGCACGGTCGGCCGCGAGGTGCGGTTCGGGCTCAACGGTTTCATCATCGCCCGCGACACCGAGAAAGAAGCGAAGGAGACGCTGCGGGAGATCATCGCCAAGGCCAACAAACCCGCCGTGGAGGGATTTCGCGCCGCGGTCCAACAGGCCGGCAACTCGACCGCGGACAAGCGCGGCATGTGGGCGGATTCGACGTTCGAGGACTTGGTGCAGTACAACGACGGCTTCCGCACGCAGCTGATCGGCACACCCGAGCAGATCGCCGAACGCATTGCGGCGTACCGCAAACGCGGAGTCGATCTGATCCTCGGAGGCTTTTTACACTTCCAGGAGGAAATCGAATACTTCGGCGCGAAGGTGTTGCCGCTGGTCCGCGAGATCGAACGGTCCGAACAGGACACTGTGGGCGAACCGGTGCTGGTCTCTGCGTGAGCCGCTGTGCGCTAGCGTGGTTTTCAAAGCCCGCCCGAGCACAGGAGAGGCCATGTCGTACCCCCAAGGACCACCCGGTAGCCCGGGATACCCGCAAGCACACCAGCCGACCACCCAGTTCTCGGCGCCGACGCAACAGTTCGGCAGGGCGCCGGAGAGCTCATCGACGGCGTCCGACGTCGCGAGCAAGCTTCCGATGTACCTGGCTGTCGCCGTGGCGCTGCTGGGGCTGGCGGTGTACCTCGCGAGCTTTGCGCCGTTGTTCACCATCTCCGCGTCGGATTTCCCGGGGCTGGGCAGCATCAGCGGAAGCTCGTTCGGTCTGGTGCTCGCCGTCGCGGCGTCACTCGTCGCGGGACTGCTCGCCGGAACGGCGCTCCTGCCCCGGCAGGGCGTCCACACCTCGGTGTACGCGGTGCTGGCGGTCGCGGCGTTCCTCCTCGTCATCGCCGAAGTGATCAACCGGCCCAGCGGTGCCGCGATCGATTGGGGCTTGTACCTGATCATCGCGTTCTCGCTGTTCCAGGCGATCACCGCGGTGGCCGCGCTGTTGTTCGAGTCGGGCATCATCACTCCGCCCGCGCCGCGTCCGAAGTACGACCAGTCCTATGGGCATCAGCAGTACGGCGCACCGAGCCCGTACTACGGACAGCAGGGCCAGCCGCAGCACGGCGGACCGCAGCAGCGGCCGGGATATCCGTCGACATACCCGGGTGGCTATCCGGGCGGCCCGTCGACCGGCGGCTACCCCGGAGCCCCGCAGCAGGGCCACCCCCAAGGGCAGCAGGGTCAGCAGGGTCAACAGGGTCCGCCGACACCGCCGACCGGGT
The DNA here is from genome assembly GCF_001499835.1 of Mycolicibacterium novocastrense. NCBI lineage: Bacteria > Bacillati > Actinomycetota > Actinomycetes > Mycobacteriales > Mycobacteriaceae > Mycobacterium > Mycolicibacterium novocastrense. Next base: position 352,673 of record NZ_LQIH01000001.1, on the reverse strand, counting down.
TCCCCGCCTACGGTCAACCGCCGTCGTCGTCTTCGCAGGCGTCGGAGGCGACGGCTCAGGCTTCCCAACAACCGTCGTCTTCCTCGCAGTCGGGTCCGCCGCCTTCCTGAGGTGAGCCAGTAGTCTGAGCCGCGCGTGCGTCACCGCCGCACGGCAGCCTGACACAGGAGCGGCTCAACCAGTGGATCAACGGCCAGTCGGCGCACGCCAGGCGCGTGAGCTGCTTCGGGTCGCGTTCGGGCCGTCGTTGGTGGCGCTTGTCGTCATCGCGGCGATCGTGTTGCTGCAACTGCTGATCGCCAACAGCGACATGACCGGCGCGCTCGGGGCCACCGCGAGCATGTGGCTCGGCGTACACCTGGTGCCCGTGTCCATCGGCGGCGCCGAGCTCGGGGTGATGCCGCTGATGCCCGCTCTGGCGATGGTATGGGGCACGGCCCGCACGACCGCCGCGGCGACCGGCCCGAACGCCTCGTGGTTCGTGACGCGCTGGGTGGTGGCCTCGGCGTTGGGCGGTCCGCTGCTGATCGCGGCGATCGCGCTGGCCGTCGTGCACGACGCCGCTTCGGTGCTCACCGAACTGCAGACCCCGCACGCGTTGCGGGCCTTCGGCGGCGTGCTGGCCGTGCACGCGATCGGCGCCGTGGTGGGCGTCGGGTCCCGGGTCGGCACGCGGCTGATGGCTCCGACCTCGCTTCGGTTCTCGCTGCCCGCCTGGCTGCCGGACGCTTTCCGCGCCGCGGTCGCGGGTGTGCTCGCGCTCGTCGGCCTGTCGGGTGTGGTGATGGCGGGTTCGCTGATCGTGCACTGGTCGACGATGGACGAGCTCTACTCGATCACCGACTCCATGTTCGGACAGTTCAGCCTGACCGTGCTGTCGGTGTTGTACATCCCGAACGTACTGGTCGGAACGGCCGCGGTGGCCGTCGGCTCCAGCGCACACGTCGGGCTCGCCACGTTCAGTTCCTTCACGGTGTTCGGCGGCGACATTCCGGCGCTTCCGGTGCTGGCGGCGGTGCCCTCGCCGCCGCTGGGCCCGGTCTGGGTGGCGTTGCTCATCGTCGCGGCGGCATCGGCGGTGGCGGTCGGGCAGCAGTGCGCACGACGTCCGCTTCCGCTGGGCCCGGCGTTGGGCAAGCTGGTCGTCGCGTCGGCTCTGGCGGCGCTCACCATGGCGCTACTCGGCTACGCCGGCGGTGGGCGGCTGGGCAACTTCGGCGACGTCGGCGTCGACCAGACGACGTTCGGGCCCGCGGTGTTCCTCTGGTTCGCCGGGATCGGAGCGTTGACGGTGGTGATGGCCGGCGGTATCGCCCGAAGGCCGCGCGCGCCCAAGGCGGTCGTCGACCCCGACTCCGACGTCGACCCTGACGCGGAGGCCGAGGCGGAGGCAGATGCGGCACCCGAACCCGAACCCGAACCGGAATCCGACGATGTCGAACCGGAACTCGCCACCGAGGTCGTCGGCGACGAACCCCTCGAAGCCGAAACCACGGATACCGCGGGCACCGAAGCCGACCAGGTCGAGGCCCCCGCCGACCTGCCGAACGACGCCGCGAACGACGCCGCGAACGACGTCGTCGAGGACCCTGAAGAGCACTTCATGGCGGACGACGACGGCCCGCCCGGCACCCATTAGGCTGCCAGGCGTGCAGCAACCCCTCCGCGTACCGCCGAAGGTTCCTGCACGGGTCGTGGTGCTGGCTTCGGGGACCGGGTCGCTGCTGCAGTCGCTGCTGGACGCCACCGCGGGCGACTATCCCGCATCGATCGTCGCCGTCGGTGTGGACCGCGACTGCGCCGCCGTCGACATCGCCGCGGCCGCATCGGTTCCGACCTTCACCGTGCGCCTGCGCGACTACCCGGACCGGGCTGCGTGGGACGCCGCGATCACCGAAGCCACCGCTGCGCACGAGCCCGACCTGATCGTCTCGGCTGGTTTCATGAAAATCCTTGGGCCGCACTTCCTCTCGCGGTTCATGGGCCACATCATCAACACACATCCGGCGCTGCTGCCCGCCTTTCCGGGCGCACATGCGGTCGCCGATGCGCTTGCGTACGGCGTCAAGGTGACCGGGTGCAGCGTGCATCTGGTCGACGCGGGAACCGACACGGGGCCGGTGTTGGCCCAGGAGGCGGTGCCCATCCTCGATGACGACGACGAGGCGACACTGCACGAGCGGATCAAAGTCGTCGAACGACGGCTTCTGGCCGAAGTACTGGCCGCGGTGGCTGTCCGCGGTGTGACCTGGACGGGACGAAAGGCGACATTGGGATGACCGAAGGCAAGCGGCCGATTCGGCGGGCGTTGATCAGCGTCTACGACAAGACCGGCCTCGCCGAGCTGGCGCGCGGTCTGCACGAGGCCGGGGTCAGCATCGTGTCCACCGGATCGACCGCGAAAACCATTGCCGCCGCCGGTGTTCCGGTGACACCCGTGGAGGAGGTCACCGGCTTCCCCGAGGTTCTCGACGGTCGAGTCAAGACCTTGCACCCGCGCGTGCACGCCGGACTGCTCGCCGATCAGCGCAAGCCCGAACATGTCTCGGCGCTGGCCGATCTCGGCGTCGAGGCCTTCGAACTCGTCGTGGTCAACCTGTACCCCTTCGCCGAGACCGTCGCCTCCGGCGCGAGCATCGACGAATGCGTCGAGCAGATCGACATCGGCGGTCCGTCGATGGTTCGGGCCGCCGCGAAGAACCACCCCAGCGTCGCGGTGGCCGTCGACCCGCTGGGCTACGACGGCGTGCTCGCCGCGGTGCGGTCCGGCGGGTTCACCCTGGCCGAACGAAAGATCCTGGCGTCTCTGGCATTTCGGCACACCGCCGAATACGACGTCGCCGTTGCCTCCTGGATGGGCGCCGTTCTCGCGCCGGAGGAGCCGGCTCAGAAGCTGCCCGCGTGGGTGGGTGGCACCTGGCGGCGCAGCGCCGTCTTGCGTTACGGCGAGAACCCCCACCAGCAGGCCGCGCTCTACCGTGACGACGCCGGGTGGCCGGGCCTGGCGCAGGCCGAGCAGTTGCACGGCAAGGAGATGTCCTACAACAACTACACAGACGCCGACGCCGCCTGGCGGGCCGCTTTCGACCACCCCGAGATCTGTGTGGCGATCATCAAGCACGCCAACCCGTGCGGTATCGCGATCTCGTCGCGGTCGGTGGCCGATGCGCACCGCAAGGCCCACGAATGCGATCCGCTCTCAGCGTTCGGCGGCGTGATCGCGGCCAACACCGCGGTGTCGGTCGAGATGGCCGAAACCGTCGCCGACATCTTCACCGAGGTGATCATCGCGCCCGCCTATGAAGCCGGCGCGGTGGAGGTGCTCACCCGGAAGAAGAACATCCGGGTGCTGGTGGCGTCCGAACCGCAGCCGGGGGGCACCGAGTTCCGCCAGGTCAGCGGTGGCCTGCTGGTACAGCAGCGCGACGAGTTCACCGCTGACGGCGACGACCCGCTCAACTGGACGCTGGCCACCGGCGAGCCCGCCGATCCGGCGACACTGGCGGACCTGAAGTTCGCGTGGCGGGTGTGCCGGGCGGTCAAGTCGAACGCGATCGTCGTCGCCGCGGACGGCGCCACCGTCGGCGTCGGTATGGGCCAGGTGAACCGCGTCGACGCGGCTCGGCTCGCGGTGCAGCGCGCCGGCGACCGGGTGCGCGGCGCGGTCGCCGCCTCCGACGCGTTCTTCCCGTTCCCCGACGGGCTGGAGGTGCTGACCGAGGGCGGCGTGAAGGCGATCATCCACCCGGGCGGCTCCGTTCGCGACGAGCAGGTCACCGAAGCCGCTGCCAGAGCGGGTATCTCGCTCTACCTCAGTGGGGCGCGTCACTTCGCGCACTGATGTCTGGTTGATCTCCGCCGAAGACGTCGGGAGGTGGTTATGTTGCACAGCATGCCCACTGCGTCGCGTGCCGCCATCGCTCTCCTGCTGGCGACGGGTCTGCTGGTCTCCTGCACGCGGACCATCGACGACGCGCGCGCGGTCGCGGGTGACGATCTCTCGGCGGCGGCCGATTCCGGCGGACTCGACTCCTCGCGGTGCGAAGTCGTCGACGACCCTTTGACGACGATCCCGGCGAAAAACGACAACGAGCCGGTGATGAGGATCCCCACGCCGCCGGGCTGGGTGCGGACCACGATGATGGATTCGGAGCTGATCCGCTTCGCCATGCGCAACGACGACCTGACCGCCCAGGGCTTCACGCCGAACGTCGTGGTGACGCTCGAGAGCGCGCCGGGTGCGCAGGACGCGGGCCTGATATTCACCAACATGCGCGACGCACTCGAGTCGGGCATCGGCGCCACCGCCGTGCGCGAGACCGAGCGCTCGCTGTGTGGGGAGCCCGCCAGGACGTTCAACTACCAGATGCCCGCAATGGGTAACGTCGCGCCGCACCCGGCCGTCGCCCTCGGCGCGGTCATGCGCACCCAGAACCGGACTTTCGCGGTCAGCGTGACCGTGCAGACCCTGGTCCCGGAGGACCCGACGTATCAGCGCGACAGCGAGTCGATCCTCGACGGGTTCCAACTCCTGCCTCCGTCGAAGGGCTGAGTGGACGCGGCTTGGCATGGGGAACCCGCACGCGGGCGAGACAAGTCGTAGCTTGGAGTGGTGACTCAACCCCAAGATCTACCCCGCACCGTCGGCGAGCTGAGGGCCTCGGGCCATCGCGAGCGGGGCGTCAAACAAGAAATCCGGGACAACCTGCTGGCCGCTCTGGCACAGGGACGTGACGCGTGGCCGGGCATCCTCGGCTTCGAGGACACCGTCATTCCTCAGCTCGAGCGCGCGCTGATCGCCGGCCACGACGTGGTGCTGCTCGGCGAACGCGGTCAGGGCAAGACGCGACTGCTGCGCGCGCTGACGGGTCTGCTCGACGAGTGGACCCCGGTGATCGCCGGTTCGGAGCTGGGCGAGCACCCGTACGACCCGATCACCCCAGAGTCCATCCGGCGTGCAGCGGACTCGGGTGACGACCTTCCGATCGCATGGCGACACCGCAGTGAGCGCTACACCGAGAAGCTGGCCACCCCCGACACCAGCGTGGCCGACCTCGTCGGCGACATCGACCCGATCAAGGTGGCCGAGGGTCGCAGCCTCGGCGACCCGGAGACCATCGCCTACGGGCTGATCCCCAGGGCGCACCGGGGCATCGTCGCGATCAACGAGCTGCCCGACCTCGCCGAGCGCATCCAGGTGTCGATGCTCAACGTGATGGAGGAGCGCGACATCCAGGTCCGCGGGTACACGTTGCGGTTGCCGCTCGACGTGCTCGTGGTCGCCAGCGCCAACCCGGAGGACTACACCAACCGCGGCCGGATCATCACCCCGCTCAAGGACCGGTTCGGCGCCGAGATCCGCACGCATTACCCGATCGAGCTCGACGCGGAGGTCGGCGTCATCACCCAGGAGGCGCACCTGGCCGCCGAGGTGCCCGAGTACCTGATCCAGGTGCTGGCGCGGTTCGCGCGCTACCTGCGCGAGTCACGGTCGATCGATCAGCGGTCGGGGGTCTCGGCGCGCTTCGCGATCGCCGCGGCCGAAACCGTCGCCGCGGCCGCGCGGCACCGGTCGGCGGTACTCGGTGAGCAGGAGCCGGTGGCCCGGGTGGTGGACCTCGGCACGGTGGTCGATGTGCTGCGCGGCAAGCTGGAGTTCGAGTCCGGCGAGGAGGGTCGCGAGCAGGCGGTGCTCGAACATCTGCTGCGGCGGGCCACCGCGGACACCGCGCAGCGGCTGCTCGGCGGCATCGACGTCGGACCGCTGGTGGTCGCGATCGAGAACGGTTCGGCGGTCACCACCGGTGAGCGGGTCTCGGCGCGTGACGTGCTGGCCGCAGTGCCCGAAGTGCCCGCGATCGCCGAGATCCAGAAGCGGCTCGACGCGAAGACCGACGGACAGCGGGCCGCCGCAGTCGAGTTGGCGCTCGAGGCGCTGTATCTGGCCAAGCGGATCGACAAGGTCTCGGACGAGGGCGAAACAACCTATGGCTGAACATGGCCCGCCGAGGTGGCGCGGCACCAAATGTGAATCTGACGACGGAAATAGCCGGAAAACGTCGTCAGATTCACACGCGAGGCGACTTGGAGTGTGGGGGCATGACTAAACGGACATCGCGGTATTCGCGATATACCGGCGGGCCGGACCCGCTGGCGCCCCCGATCGACCTGCGCGAGGCGCTCGAGCAGATCGGTCAGGACGTGATGGAGGGCAGTTCGCCGCGGCGGGCGCTGTCGGAGATGCTGCGGCGGGGTACCAAGAACATGCGCGGCGCCGACAAACTCGCGGCCGAAGCCAACCGTCGTCGCCGGGAGTTGTTGGCGCGCAACAACCTCGACGGCACGCTGGCGGAGGTCAAGAAGCTCCTCGACGAGGCTGTCCTCGCCGAGCGCAAGGAACTGGCCCGTGCCCTGGACGACGACGCCCGGTTCAACGAGATGCGCATCGAGTCGCTGCCGCCGTCGCCGGCCAAGGCCGTCCAGGAGTTGTCGGACTACGACTGGCGAAGCCCCGAGGGGCGCGAAAAATACGAGCAGATCAAGGATCTGCTCGGCCGCGAGATGCTCGACCAGCGATTCGCGGGCATGAAGCAGGCGTTGGAGAACGCCACCGACGAGGACCGGCAGCGGGTCAACGAGATGCTCGACGACCTCAACGACCTGCTGGACAAGCACGCCAGGGGCGAGGACTCCCAAGAGGACTTCGACGACTTCATGAAGAAGCACGGCGAGTTCTTCCCGGAGAACCCGCGCAACGTCGACGAACTGCTGGATTCGCTGGCCCAGCGCGCCGCGGCCGCCCAACGCTTCCGCAACAGCCTGAGCACCGAGCAGCGCGCCGAACTGGATGCGTTGGCGCAACAGGCATTCGGCTCGCCCTCACTGATGAATGCGTTGAACCGCCTGGACTCCCACCTGCAGGCTGCCCGGCCCGGCGAGGACTGGAGCGGTTCGGAGAACTTCTCCGGGGACAACCCGCTCGGCATGGGCGACGGCGCTCAGGCGATGGCCGACATCGCCGAACTCGAGCAGTTGGCCGAGGCGCTGTCGCAGAGTTATGCCGGCGCCACGATGGAGGACGTCGACCTCGACATGTTGGCCCGCCAGCTGGGCGAGGACGCCGCCGTCGACGCGCGAACACTGGCCGAGCTGGAGCGGGCGCTGATGGATCAGGGGTTCCTGGACCGCGGGTCCGACGGCCAGTGGCGGCTGTCGCCCAAGGCGATGCGCCAGCTCGGACAGACGGCGCTACGCGATGTGGCGCAACAGCTTTCGGGTAGGCACGGTGAGCGTGACACCCGCAGGGCCGGCGCGGCCGGCGAGCTGACCGGCGCGACCCGGCCGTGGGCGTTCGGCGACACCGAGCCGTGGAACGTGACGCGCACCCTGACCAACGCGGTGCTGCGCCAGGCCGGGACGGGCGTGGCCGAGCGGCCGATTCGCATCACGGTCGAGGACGTCGAGGTCTCCGAGACCGAGACCCGCACCCAGGCGGCGGTGGCGCTGTTGGTCGACACCTCGTTCTCCATGGTGATGGAGAACCGGTGGCTGCCGATGAAGCGCACCGCGCTGGCGCTCAACCATCTCGTCAGCACCCGGTTCCGATCGGACGCGTTGCAGATCATCGCGTTCGGACGCTATGCCCGAACCGTGACGGCTGCCGAACTCACCGGCCTGGAAGGCGTATACGAGCAGGGCACCAACCTGCACCATGCGCTCGCCCTGGCCGGGCGGCATCTGCGTCGTCATCCCAACGCCCAGCCGGTGGTGCTCGTCGTCACCGACGGAGAGCCGACCGCACACCTCGAACATCACCCCCGCGACGAGGGCGGGCCGGCAGTGTTTTTTGACTACCCGCCGCATCCACGGACGATCGCCCACACGGTCAAGGGCTTCGACGAGGTCGCCGCGCTCGGCGCGCAGGTGACGATCTTCCGGCTCGGCAACGATCCGGGGCTGGCGCGGTTCATCGACCAGGTGGCGCGGCGGGTGGAGGGCCGCGTGGTGGTGCCGGACCTCGACGGGCTGGGCGCCGCGGTCGTCGGCGACTATCTGCGGTCGCGCCGACGTCGCTGAGCGCCGGTGCGAATCAGGCGGCCTTGCGCTTCTTGCGCTTGACCCCGACGCGCCCCCACAGGGAGAAGCCGCGGATGCACACGCACGGCGCGCCGGGCGAGCCCTCACCCTCCACGGACCGGTCGAAGGTGCCCATGACGCCGACGCCGCGCAGGTCGACGTTGACCTCCGGCGGCACCAGGATCGTCTGGCCGCCGAAGATCGAGTACGAGTGGATCTCCACCTCCGGTGAGGTGAAGTCGGCGTACCGCAAATCGACCACTCCGCCGCCGAAGAGGGCGAACGTGGTCATCCGCCTGGGCACATTCCAGCGGCCGCGGCGCTCGAAGCCGCTCATGATCGCCAGCAGCATCGTCGACGGCGCCGGCCGGCACGGGCCGCCGCTGCGGCCCCGGGTGATCGCGCCGGGCAGATCAGCCGACAAACGGTCCAGCTCGTCATACGTCTGCGCGGCATATGCCCTGGTGAGACGGTCCTCATACTCGTTGAGTTGAAGTCGGCCCTGGGCGGCGGCATCAGTGAGCAGCTGTGCCACCTGAATTCGATCGGTGTCAGCAGCACGCATCGAACCGCTCCGCGACGCTGGATTGCTCATCGGATACGAGCGTACGACGAACCGTGGCACATGCAAGCAAGTAGGCCAAACTGTGCCCTGACTCGCTGGGGCGAAGAATCTAGACGGGCAAACTTAATTTCGGGACGCCAGGAATTCGGCGAACCCGGCCGTGCCCACCGGGTTCTGCGGAACCAGGTTGGCGCCCGACCGCAGCTCCTTCCCGATTCGTCCCGGCACGGGTACCGCCAGGACCCGGCGTCGGCTTGCGGTGGCTTCGAGATACATGCGCGCCAACTCCGCATGGGTGTGCACCGCCGGGCCGCCGACGTCCGGCGCCCGCCCCGCGGGTTCGGTGTCGACCAGTTCCACCAGCCGCGTCGCGACGTCGGCGGTGTCGATCGGCTGAAACCGGACCCCGCGAAAAGCCCACATCACGGGGGAGTACCGCTGCAGTGCGAACATCGTGCGGATCAGGTCGTGGAACTGTGTCGCCCGCAACACCGTGTGACCGACACCGGACGCCTCGAGGACCTGTTCGGCGCGCAGCTTCGTGCGGTAGTACGGCAGCGGGATGCGGTCGACGCCGACGATCGACACGTGCACGATGTGCGCGACGCCGGCGCGGCGGGCCGATGCGACGAGGTTGCGCATCGCGGTGACGTCCTTGTCGCCGATCGGTTGCGTCGCGCAGTTGACCACGACCTCGATGCCGTCGACCGCCGCGTCCAGGCCAGCGCCTGTCAGCAGGTCGGCCTGGGCCCAGTGCACGCCCGTGTACCCGACATGGCTCTTGCGGCTCAGCGCCCGGACATCGTGGCCCGCGTCGATCGCCTCCGGTACGACGCGGTGGCCCAGTGTGCCCGTCGCCCCGGTGACCAGAACCGTACGTGCCATCAGCCCTCACACTATGCCTGCGGTCAAGGCTTGGGGTCCTTCCGGTGACACGGCGCCGTGGCGAGAACCGCACGGTGAACTTAGGGTGTTTCCGACGGAAGGGCGGGAATGGGTGACGGCGACGCCAGAACAGCAGGAGCAGCAGGACCGTCGCCCGAGCCTGGGCGGGTCGTACTCCCTTCAGCAGCGGTTCGAGAGTTCACCGGCGGGCAGGGTGGCCATCAGCGTGGGCATCGTGTTGTTCGTGCTCGTCGGGGTCGTGTGCAACCTGCCCGACTCTCCGATTAAGCGTGAGCTGCTGCCGATCGTCGAGCCGATCGCGGTGCCCGCCGCACTCGACCAGAGTTGGGCGATGTACGCCAACCCGAGCAGGCGCCAGGACACCGTCGAGGTGCAGGTGCGCTTCGCCGATGGCCAGTCGCGGGTGTGGACCTTCGAGCCCGGCGCCAGCGGCGTCGGGTGGTGGGATCGCTGGCTGCTGCTGCGGTATGCCGCCGTACTGGACTCCGACTTCAGGCGGCAGCTGGCGCACTGGGTGGTCCGCGAGGTGAGTCAGCCGAACGATCGGGCCGTCGCCGTCACCATGCTGCTGAAGACGGAGACGTTGACGGCGCCGGGTGAGGAGTCGGGCGAGACGCGACGCCCGACCGCCTCGAAACTTCTGTACCAAGAGAATTTGGCGGGGGCTCGATGAGCGCGGGTGAGCGGTTGCGGTCGGGGCTTGGTTCCTGCGTCGACCGCTGGAACGCCTTCTTCTTCACCGCTGCGCCCGTCTACCCGCTGGGTCTGGTGCGGATGGGATTCGGGTCGGTCGTCGTGGTCTGGTGTTTGACGCTCATCCCCGATCTTCTGGCGGTGTTCGGAACTCAAGGGGTGGAGCCCGAGCATCCCCGCGCCGACTTCCAGTGGAGCGTCTTCCAGATATGGCCGGGCGACAACGCTCTTCTCGCCGGGTGGGTGCTGCTGGTGGTGTCGGCCATCGCGTTGACGGTGGGATGGCACAGCCGCGTGGCGGCGGTCCTCGTTTTCGTTCTGCTGCAATCGTTTCTGCGGCGGGGTGAGCACTACTTCAACGCCGGGGACTCCATCCTCACCGTCATCGCCCTGGTTCTGGCGCTTTCGTCGTGCGGCGCAGCGCTGTCGCTGGACCAGCGACGGCGAGCCGGTGCGTTCTGGTCCGCCCAGACCAGGGCGGTATGGCCCGTGCGGCTGTTGCAGATCCAGTTGTCGATCATCTACCTGGTGACCGTCCAGGCGAAGCTGGCGAACAAAACCTGGGTGGACGGCTCAGCGGTCTTCTACGCCTGGGGTACCGACGGTCGATGGGCTTTGCTGCCCGCTCCGGAATGGTTGGCCGCCAACGCGATTCTGGTCAACCTCATCACGTGGGGCACCCTGTTGATCGAACTGGCGCTGGCGATACTCGTCTGGAGCAGACGCTGGCGGTATTGGGTGTTGGCGGCGGGCGTGGTGATGCACCTGACGATCATGGTCAACCTGAACGTCGCGTTCTTCAGCGTCGCGATGTTCGTGCTCTATCTGGCGTTCGTTCCCGGCGAGACAATCGAGCGCCTCCCCACGCGATGGAAAGCCAACCGCTTGTCGGGTCAGTCACCCGAACAGTCTGCGGTGTCCTAAGACTCGTCTGAGCGCGCCCATCTCGGCTGGCGCTTCTCGAGGAAAGCGAGCATGCCTTCGCGGGCCTCTTCGGAGACGAACAATTCGGCGCTCTGCGCGGTGAGCTCTTCGGCATGCCGATCGAAGGATTCGAGGATGGGCGCCGTGACCAACGCCTTCGACGTCGCCAACCCCTGCGGCGACGCCTTGCCGATCGCGGCGGTCAGCTCGGCGACGGTGGCGTCGACGTCATCAGAGGCGATCGTGATCAGGCCCATCCCGGCCGCCTCCGCGGCCTGAAACTTCTCACCGGTGACGAAGTAGCGACTCGCCGCGCGGCTGGTCATCCTGGGAAGCAGGGTCAGCGAGATGATCGACGGGGCGACGCCGATGCGGGCCTCGGTCAACGCGAACGTGCTCTGGCGGCCGGCCACCACGATGTCGCATGCGCCGACCAGCCCGAGCCCCCCGGCGCGGACGTGGCCGTCGATCGCGGCGACGACGGGGACCGGCAGCTCGAGGATGCGCCGCAGCAGCCGGGTCATCTCCCGGGCGCGGTCGACGGCAAGCTCACTCGGGTCGCGACCCGCCGCCTCACTGAGATCGGCTCCCGCGCAGAATGTTCCGCCGGTGTGACCGAGCACGACGACCCGCACGCCCGGATCGGCGACGGCGTCGGTGAAGCCCTGGTGCAGTTGTTGGACCAGGGCGGTCGACAATGCGTTGCGATTGGCGGGGGAGTCGAGCGTCAGCCGGGCGACCGGCCCGTCGACCGTGTACCCGACGAGCGTGTCCATCAGTACGACCGGGGCAGCCCGAGGGAGGTCTGCGCGACGAAGTTGAGGATCATCTCCCTGCTGACCGGCGCGATGCGGGCGAGCTTCGACGCCGTCACCGCGGCGGCGATTCCGTACTCCTTGGTCAGCCCGTTGCCGCCCATCGACTGCACCGCCTGATCGACCGCGCGCACCGACGCCTCGCCCGCCGCGTATTTGGCCATGTTCGCCGCCTCGGCGGCGCCGACGTCGTCTCCTGCGTCGTAGAGCGACGCGGCCTTCTGCATCATCAGCTTCGCCAGTTCGATCTCGATGTGGTTCTGCGCCAACGGATGCGACAATCCCTGGTGGGCACCGATCGGCGTCTTCCAGACCTGACGGGTCTTGACGTAGTCGACCGCCTTGTTGATCGCGAACCGGCCCATGCCGACCGCGCTCGCGGCGCCCATGATGCGCTCGGGGTTCAAACCGGCGAACAGCTGCGCGATCGCGGCGTCCTCGGATCCGACGAGGGCGTCAGCAGGCAGCCGAACCTCGTCGAGGAAGAGCTGGAACTGGTTCTCCGGGCTGACCAGTTCCATCTCGATCTTGGTCGCGCTCAACCCTTTTGTGTCGGTCGGCACGATGAACAGCGCCGGTTTGAGATTGCCGGTCTTGTGATCTTCGGTGCGGCCGACGACGAGCACGGCCTGGGCCTGATCGACACCGGAGATGTACACCTTCTGTCCGGACAGGATCCAGTCGCCGCTGTCACGACGCGCGGTGGTGGTGATGCGGTGGCTGTTGGAACCGGCGTCGGGTTCGGTGATCGCGAACGCCATCGTGATGGAACCGTCGGCGATACCCGGAAGCCACCGCTTCTTCTGGTCGTCGGTGCCGAACTTGGCGATGATGGTGCCGTTGATCGCGGGGGAGACCACCATCAGCAACAGTGGGCACCCGGCCGCCGACATCTCCTCCATCACGATGGCCAGCTCATACATGCCTGCGCCGCCACCACCGTACTCCTCGGGCAGGTTCACGCCGATGAATCCGAGTTTGCCTGCCTCCGACCACAACTCGTCGGTGTGCTGGTCGGCTCGTGCCTTTTCCAAATAGTAGTCCTGGCCGAAGTTGGCGGCCATCGCGGCGACCGACTTGCGTAACGCCTGCTGTTCTTCGGTCTCGACGAAACTGCTCACTGTTCTCCTTCGGATCGGGCGACGACTCGGGCGATGACGAAGCCGACATCGACTTGTTGGCCGGGTTCGACGTTGAGTTCGGCGAGCACACCATCGCTGGGTGCGGTGACGGTGTGCTCCATCTTCATGGCTTCCAGCCACACCAGCGGTTGGCCGGCGGTGACGGCGTCACCGACCACGGCTCCGACGCGCAGCACCGACCCGGGCATCGGTGCCAACAGCGAGCCGTGTGCGACGTCGTCGTCGGGGTCCCCGAACCGCGGTCTCGCGGTGAGATGGACGGGGCCCGAGGGGGAGTCGACGAACACGTCCTGGCCGTAGCGTGCCACCTCGAACGGCCGGTCCACCCCGGTCACGGTCAGTACGACCCGCGTCGGCGTCGCCGAGACGAGTGACACGTCGTCGTGGTCCGGCAACTCGAGCCCCGAGCGGGTGAACCGGTAACGCACATCGTGTTCGGCGCCGCCGCTATCCGTGTACCGCTTGATCTGATGGCCCGACGCCAGGTTGCGCCAACCACTGGGGGCAGCCGCGAATGCGGTGGCTTCGGTGCGGTTCTGCGCCGCATCGGCCAGAGCGGCGGCCACCGCCGACAGCGCCACCGTGCGGTCGTCGGTGAGTGGTGCGGACAACGCCCCCAGTCCGTGGGTGTCGAAGAACGCGGTGTCGGTGGCACCGTCGAGGAACGCCGGGTGCCGCAGCACGTTGACCAGCAGATCGCGGTTGGTCCGTACTCCGTGAATGCGGCTGCGCGACAGCGCATCGGCGAGGACGGCGGCCGCCTGACGCCGGTGGGGCGCCACCGAGATCACCTTGGCCAGCATCGGGTCATAGAAGATGGACACCACCGAACCGTCGACAACCCCGGAATCCACCCGGACGTTGGCGGGGACCTCGAAGCGGTGCACGGTGCCGGCCTGCGGCTGCCAGCCCTTGGCCGGGTCCTCGGCGTAGAGGCGGGCCTCGATGGCGTGGCCCCGCGAGGGTGGCGGTTCGGCGTCGAGCCTGCCCCCGTCGGCCACAAGCAGTTGCAGCGCAACCAGATCCAGGCCGGTGGTCTCCTCGGTGACGGGATGTTCGACCTGCAATCGGGTGTTCATCTCGAGGAAGTAGAAGTCACCGGACGCGTCCGCCATGAACTCGACGGTGCCCGCCCCGGTGTAGCCGATCGCGGTCGCGGCCAGCCGCGCGGCATCGAAGAGCTTGGCGCGCATACCCGGTGTGCGCTCGACGAGCGGCGAGGGTGCCTCTTCGATGATCTTCTGATGGCGTCGCTGGATCGAGCACTCCCGTTCGCCGACCGCCCAGACGGTGCCGTGTTCGTCGGCGAGCACCTGAACCTCGACATGGTGCCCGCTGGCCAGGTAGCGCTCGCAGAACACCGTCGGGTCGCCGAATGCCGACGCCGCCTCCCGGCGGGCGGCCTCGACCTGGCCCGGCAGCTCGGAGAGCTCACGCACCACGCGCATCCCCCGGCCGCCACCGCCCGCCGACGCCTTGATCAGCACGGGCAGCTGGTCGGCGGTCACGCCGTCGGGGTCCAGCTCGTCGAGTACGGGAACACCCGCGGCGGCCATCATCTTCTTCGCCTCGATCTTGCTGCCCATCGCGGCGACGGCCGCGGGAGGCGGCCCGATCCACGTCAGACCCGCCTCGCCTACCGCGCGTGCGAATTCGGCGTTCTCCGAGAGGAATCCGTATCCCGGATGGACGGCGTCCGCGCCTGCCGCCTTCGCTGCGGCGATCAGCTGATCGGCGTCGAGGTATCCGGTGCGGCCGCTCAGGCGTATCCGCGCGTCGGCTTCGTCGACGTGCGGGGAGTGCTCGTCGGGGTCGGTGTAGACGGCGACCGTTCCGATGCCGAGTCTTCTGCAGGTGGCGAACACGCGACGGGCGATCTCACCGCGGTTGGCGACCAGAACTCGAGTGATCATCGCGCTCACATCCGAAAGACGCCGAAGTTCGACGTCCCCTCGATCGGGCCACTGGCGATGGCGGACAGGCACATCCCGAGGACGGTGCGGGTATCGCGGGGATCGATCACCCCGTCGTCGTAGAGCCTGCCGGACAGGAACATCGGAAGTGATTCGGCGTCGATCTGCGCTTCGACCGCGGCCCGCAGCGCGGCGTCGGCGTCCTCGTCGACGGCTTGACCGCGGGCCTCGGCGGCGGCCCGGCTGACGATCGACAGCACTCCGGCCAGCTGAGTTCCACCCATCACCGCGGATTTCGCGCTGGGCCAGGCGAACAGGAACCGCGGGTCATAGGCGCGGCCGCACATCCCGTAGTGACCGGCGCCGTATGAGGCTCCGATCAGCAGCGAGATGTGCGGCACGGTCGAGTTCGACACCGCGTTGATCATCATCGAGCCGTGTTTGATCATGCCGCCTTCCTCGTACTTGCGGCCGACCATGTATCCGGTCGTGTTGTGCAGGAACAACAGCGGGGTGTTCGAGCGGTTCGCCAGCTGGATGAACTGGGTGGCCTTCTGCGACTCCTCGCTGAACAGGACGCCGCGCGCGTTGGCCAGGATGCCGATCGGGTAGCCGTAGAGCCTCGCCCACCCCGTCACCAGCGACGAACCGTACATCGGTTTGAACTCGTCGAACTCCGATCCGTCGACGACGCGGGCGATCACGTCACGCGGGTCGAACGGGATGCGCAGATCCGCGGGCACGATGCCGACCAGTTCTTCGGCGTCATAGAGCGGTTCGACGACCGCTGCGGGAGCCGGGCCCCGCTTGTGCCAGTTCAACCGGGCGACGATGCGGCGTCCGATGCGGATGGCGTCGGCTTCGTCGAGCGCGAAGTAGTCTGCCAGTCCCGATGTGCGGGCATGCATTTCGGCTCCACCGAGAGACTCGTCGTCGGCTTCCTCGCCGGTGGCCATCTTCACCAGCGGCGGCCCGGCCAAAAACACCTTGGACCGCTCCTTGATCATCACGACGTGGTCGGACATGCCGGGGATGTAGGCGCCGCCGGCGGTCGAGTTGCCGAACACCAGGGCGATCGTCGGAATGCCTGCCGCCGACAATCTGGTCAGGTCGCGGAACATCTGCCCGCCGGGGATGAAGATCTCCTTCTGCGTCGGCAGGTCGGCGCCGCCGGACTCGACCAGCGAGATCAGCGGAAGCCGGTTCTGCAGCGCGATCTGGTTGGCGCGCAAGATCTTCTTCAGCGTCCAGGGGTTGCTGGTTCCTCCCTTGACGGTGGGATCGTTGGCCACGAGCAGGCACTCGACGCCCTCGACCGCACCGATGCCGGTGACGACGCTGGCGCCGACGGTGAAGTCGCTGCCCCACGCGGCGAGCGGGCTCAGCTCCAGGAACGGTGAGTCCGGGTCGATGAGCAGCTCGATGCGTTCGCGGGCGGTCAGCTTGCCGCGGTCGTGGTGTCGTTGCACGTACTTCTCGCCGCCGCCCGCCAGTGCTTTGGCGTGTTCGGCGTCGAGTTCGGCGATCTTGGCGGTCATCGCCGCTGCCGCCTTAGCGAATGTGGGCGAAGCGGCGTCGAGTGTGGAGCGGAGAGCGGTCACGTCTGGAATCCCAACGTCTTGGCGGCCAGGGAGGTGAGGATTTCGGTTGTGCCGCCGCCGATCCCGAGGATGCGCATGTCGCGGTACTGACGTTCGACCTCGGACTCGGTCATGTAGCCCATGCCGCCGAACAGCTGGACGGCCTGGTTGGCCACCCATTCGCCGGCCTCGACGGCGGTGTTCTTGGCGAAGCACACCTCGGCGATCAGGTTGGTCTCACCGTGAATCTGCCGTTCGACGACGTGGTGGGTGTACACCCGGGCCACGTCGATCCGGCGCGCCATCTCGGCCAGAGTGTTCTGTACTTGTTGTCGCGAGATCAGCGGGCGGCCAAAGGTTTCGCGGTTGCGGCACCATTCGACGGTTAGGTCGAGGCAGCGCTGCGCACCGGCATACGCCTGCGCGGCGAGCCCGACGCGTTCGGAGACGAACGCCTGCGCGATCTGCTGGAAGCCGGAGTTCTCGGTGTCCACGAGGTTGGCGGCCGGAACCCGAACGTCGGTGTAGGACAGTTCGGCGGTGTCCGATGAGCGCCAGCCCATCTTGTCGAGCTTGCGGGTGACGGCAAAACCCGGTGTTCCCTTGTCCACCACGATCAACGAGATTCCCGCCGCGCCCGGCCCACCGGTACGCACCGCGGTCACCACATAGTCGGCGCGGACCCCGGACGTGATGTAGGTCTTTGCGCCGTTGATGACGAAGTCGTTCCCGTCTTTGATCGCTTTGGTCGTCAGGTGCCCGACGTCCGAGCCGCCGCCTGGTTCCGTGATCGCGAGGCTGCCGATCTTCTCACCGCGCAGGGTGGGGCGCACATAGGTGTCGATCAACCGCTCGTCGCCCGAAGCGATCATGTGCGGCACCGCGATACCCGAGGTGAACAGCGAGGCGAACACGCCGCCGGGCGAACCGGCGTAGTGCATCTCCTCGCAGATCACCACCGCGTCGACCCCGTCGCCGCCGCCCCCGCCGACCGCCTCGGGGAAACCCGCGCCCAACAGCCCGGCCTCGCCGGCCTTGAGGTGCAGCGCGCGGGGCAGCTCGCCCGCGCGTTCCCACTCGTCGACATGGGGGAGCACCTCGCGTTCGGCGAATGTCCGCACGGACTTGCGGAGTTGTTCGCGCTCGGGGGTGTGCCACATGCTCACGGCAGCAACTCCTCTGGTATCTCTTCACCCAACTCGACAGGTATGTCTTCACCCAACTCGACAGGTATGTCGACGGACCTGCTGCGCAGCCATTCGGCCAGCCCCTTCGCCTGCGGATCGAACCGTGCCTGGTAGGCGACGCCCTCGCCGAGGATGCCCTCGATGACGAAGTTGACCGCGCGGAGATTGGGCAGCAGGTGGCGCGAGACCGGCAGATCCGCTGTCTCGGGCAGCAGTTCGCGCAACTTGTCGATGGTCAACATGTGCGAGAGCCAACGCCACTGCGGGTCCGTCCGCACCCATACGCCGATGTTCGCGCTGCCACCCTTGTCCCCGCTGCGCGCGCCGGCGATGAGGCCGAGCGGTGCGCGTCTGGTCTCGCCGAACGCAAGCGGTTCAGGGAGCGCCGCCGGCGGCACGGGTGCCAGTTCCAGAGTGTCACCCGCGGGCGGTATCTCGACACGAGAACCGTCGGCGTGCACGGCGGCGTGGGGCACCTCCGCGGCCGGGACGAAGGCGGGTTTGAACACGCCGTAGACCTGCCCCTGACCGGGCGGGCTGGTGGCGTGGAAGCCGGGATAGCTCGCCAACGCGAGTTCTACTGCTGCGGAGGAGAATTGGCGGCCCACGTTGTCGGGATCGGGGTCACGGACCACGCAGCGCAACAGCGCGCTCGCGGTCTCCTCTGTGTCGGCGTCGAGGTGGTCGGTGCGCGCCAGAGTCCACTCGAGCTGGGCCGGTTTGACGGTCAGGGCCGCCTCGAGCTGGCGCCGCACCAACTCCGCCTTGGCCTCGATGTCGAGGCCCGTCAGGACGAGCGTCATCTCGTTGCGGAATCCGCCGATGCTGTTGAGCGAGACCTTCAACGCGGGCGGCGGCGGCTCCCCGCGCACGCCGCAGATCCGCACACGGTCCGGCCCGTCGTCGGAGAGCTCGATGCTGTCGACACGCAGCGTCGTATCGGGATTGGCGTAGCGCGCCCCGCCGATCTCGTACAGCAGTTGCGCCGTGACGGTGTCGACGGTGACCGCGCCGCCAGTGCCGGGGTGTTTGGTGATGACCGAGGAACCATCCGAGGCGATCTCGGCGAGCGGAAACCCCGGCCGGATCAGGGCGCTCAGATCGGGGAAGTCGCGGGCGAAGAACGCGTAGTTGCCGCCGGTCGCCTGGGCGCCGCATTCGATGACATGGCCGGCCGCGACCGCACCGGCAAGCCGGTCGTAGTCGGTGCGACTCCAGCCGTGGTACGCGGCGGCCGGCCCGACGGTCACGGATGCGTCGGTCACGCGCCCGGTCACCACCACGTCGGCGCCGGAGTTGAGGCACTCGACGATGCCCCAGCCGCCGAGGTAGGCATTGGCCGCCAGAACCGAATCGAATCCGAACTCCTCCGAGCGCCCGACCAGGTCGTCGCCCTCGACGTGTGCCACGTCGGCGGCCAACCCCAACCGGTCTGCGAGCGTTCGCACCGCATCGGCAAGGCCGGCGGGATTGAGCCCGCCGGCGTTGGTGACGATGCGCACACCCCGGTCCAGCGCCAGGCCGAGGCATTCCTCGAGTTGGGTCAGGAACGTCTTGGCGTAGCCGCGGTCGGCCGACTTGGCGCGGTCGCGGGCCAGGATCAGCATCGTCAGCTCGGCGAGATAATCCCCGGTCAGGTAGTCGAGATCACCGCCGGTGAGCATTTCGCGCATGGCCGAAAGCCGGTCGCCGTAGAACCCCGAGCAGTTGCCGATCCGGACCGGACCACGTGCAGAGGTCACGCGGGCTCCCTTCGTCGCGGCCGCTGCCAACCAACCGGTAGGTTAACGATGACCAGCGGTACCGCGTCAAGGTTCGGGCCATCGAATTCCGCTGTTTTGGAGGCTACGCAGGTCGTTGGCTATCCTGAAGGACACTTGCCGGCGCCTACCCGTGCGCGCGGCGCCAGACTTACCCCCTCAAGAGGAGATCTCGACCATGGCTGTGCCCAAGCGCAGGATGTCGCGCGCGAACACCCGTAGCCGGCGTGCGCAGTGGAAGGCCAAGCGCACGGAACTCGTGGGCGTCAACGTCGCCGGTCAGCAGCACAAGGTGCCGCGCCGGTTGCTCAAGGCCGCCCGCCTCGGCCTGATCGACCTCGACCGCCGCTAGCGCGGTGCCGGGCGCACCGGTTCCGGCGCGCCTCTCAGGTCGCTCTCAGACAGGGGGTTGACACTGTGGCTGTGCGCATACTTGTCGTCGATGACGATCGCGCGGTGCGCGAGTCGCTGCGCCGTTCGCTCTCGTTCAACGGTTACTCAGTCGAACTGGCCGGGGACGGCGTCGAGGCGCTGGAACGAATCGCCAGCGACCGGCCCGATGCCCTGGTGCTCGATGTGATGATGCCGCGCCTGGACGGCCTCGAGGTGTGCCGACAACTCCGCAGCACCGGTGACGACCTGCCGATCCTGGTGCTGACGGCGCGCGACTCGGTCTCCGAGCGGGTCGCCGGCCTGGACGCCGGAGCCGACGACTACCTGCCCAAGCCGTTCGCGCTCGAAGAACTGTTGGCTCGGATGCGGGCGTTGTTGCGCCGCACGGGCCCCGACGACGGCGCGGAATCGGCGGCGATGACCTTCTCCGATCTGACGCTCGACCCCGTCACCCGCGAGGTCACCAGGGGCCAACGCCAGATCAGCCTGACCCGCACCGAGTTCGCGCTTCTGGAGATGCTGATCGCCAATCCGCGCCGGGTGCTGACGCGCAGTCGCATCCTCGAGGAGGTGTGGGGCTTCGACTTTCCGACGTCTGGTAACGCCCTCGAGGTGTACGTCGGTTACCTGCGCCGCAAGACCGAAGCCGAAGGAGAGCCGCGACTGATCCACACCGTGCGCGGGGTGGGTTATGTGCTGCGCGAAACACCTCCCTGATGTCCGTGCCCAATTACGGGGCTGCGCCCCAAACCGAAGCGCCTCGACCGCCGTCGAGAACCAGCTCGGTGTCGCTGCGCTGGCGCGTGATGCTGTTGGCGATGTCGATGGTGGCGATGGTCGTCGTCCTGACCACGGTGGCGGTCTGGGCGGTGGTGTCGCGCGCGTTGTATGACGACGTCGACAACCAATTGCGCAACCGGGCACGGCTGCTCATGGAAAGCGGCTCGTTGCAAGCAGATCCGAGCAAGGCCATCGAGGGCACCGCGTATTCGGACGTCAACGCGATGCTGGTGATCCCCGGCCGGGCCATCTTCACGGCCAATCAACAGGGGCAGACTCTGCCGCTGGGCGACCCCGAAAAGGCCGTCCTGCGTGGGGATCTGATCATGTCGTTGCGCACCGTCGATCATCAGCGGGTGCTCGCGATGCACCTGTCCAACGACAGTTCGCTGTTGATCTCCAAGAGCATGGCGCCCACCACCGCGCTGCTCCGACGGTTGAGCACCGTGCTGATCGTCGTCGGTGGGATCGGGGTCGCGGTCGCCGCGATCGCGGGTGGTGCTGTCGCGCGGGCGGGCCTGCGTCCCGTGGCGCGGTTGACCCAGGCCGCCGAGCGGGTGGCGCGCACCGATGACCTGAGACCCATACCGGTGTTCGGCAGCGACGAACTCGCCCGTCTCACCGAGGCGTTCAACATGATGTTGCGTGCGTTGGCGGAGTCCCGCGAACGTCAGGCGCGCCTGGTGACCGATGCAGGCCATGAGCTGCGCACCCCACTGACGTCGTTGCGCACAAACGTCGAACTGTTGATGGCGTCGATGGCGCCCGGGGCGCCTCGGTTGCCAGAGGACGAGATGGCCGAACTGCGGGCCGATGTGATCGCCCAGATCGAGGAATTGTCCACGCTGGTCGGTGATCTGGTCGACCTGACGCGAGACGACGCGGGTGTCACCGTGCACGAGATGGTCGACGTCGCCGAGATCGTGGACCGATCGCTGGAACGAGTTCGGCGCCGCCGCAACGACATTGAGTTCGAGGCGACGACAACGCCGTGGCTGGTCTACGGTGACTCGGCCGGTTTGGCGCGCGCCGTGCTCAATCTGCTCGACAACGCCGCGAAATGGAGCCCTCCAGGCGGCCTGGTGACCGTTCGGTTGATGCAGATCGACCCGATGAACGCCGAGTTGGTGGTCTCCGACTACGGTCCCGGCATTCCGCCCCAGGAGCGCCCGCTCGTGTTCGAGCGGTTCTACCGGTCCACGACAGCCCGGTCGATGTCGGGCTCGGGGCTCGGACTGGCGATCGTGAAGCAGGTCGTGCTCAAACACGGCGGTTCGCTGCGAATCGAGGACACCGTCCCGGGCGGGCAACCACCCGGTACGTCAATGCACGTCGTGCTGCCGGGGCGGCCCACGCATGATCACGCCGACGAGTGGGTCGCTCCCCGACACGCCCCCGTCGAGTAGCCAGGCGCGGGGACCGATGTCAACGATGATTGACACCGGCGGGAATGGGGGAACGAAGATTGGGTATCAACCGAACGTCCTCTAAGTGGATTCTCAGCCCGACGGGGCACTGTTGACGCGAGTCGAACGTTGTCCATTTGTTCAGGAAACGAAGGAAAAGGAAGAGCCCGAGCGACATGACGAACCACCCGAGGTATTCGCCGCCCCCGCCGCCCGGCCGCCGGCCGATGGGCACTGAGTACGGGACGCCCGGCTACCCAGGTGGCGCGCAGCGCCCCGGCCCCTACCAGCAGCAGCCCTACGACTGGCGTTATGCGACGCAGCAGCATGTGGCTCACCAGCATCCGACCCAGCAGCAGTTCCGTTCGCCCTACGATCCCTACCGCGGCGCGGCTCAGCCGCTGACCGGTCAGTCACCTCAAAAGCGTTCTCGCGCAGGGGCTTTGACGGCAGGAGCGCTTGCCGTGGCGGTCGTCTCGGCCGGTATCGGCGGCGGGGTGGCGCTGCTGGCGCAGCCGGACCGCCCCTCGGCATCGTCGTCGATCGACGGCGCGGCGCCCAGTGTGCCCGCGGCCAGCCTGCCGGTGGGCTCGGTGGAACAAGTCGCGGCGAAGGTGGTCCCGAGCGTCGTCAAGCTCGAGACGGATATGGGCCGCGCATCCGAAGAGGGGTCGGGCATCATCCTGTCCAGCGACGGCTTGATCCTGACCAACAACCACGTGGTGTCGGCGGCCCAAGGCGGGCCGGCCGGGCCCGGCGGCCCCGGTGGTTCTTCAGCGGGCTCCGCCGGGGCGCAGACCAAGGTCACCTTCTCGAACGGTCGCACCGCCCCGTTCACCGTCATCGGTACCGACCCGAGCAGCGACATCGCCGTGGTGAAGGCTCAGGGCGTCTCCGACCTCACGCCCATCACCATCGGTTCGTCGGCCAACCTGCAGGTGGGTCAGGACGTGGTTGCCGTCGGTTCCCCGCTCGGCCTCGAGGGCACCGTCACGACCGGGATCATCAGCGCGCTGAACCGTCCGGTCGCCGCCAGCGGTGATGCCCGAAATCAGAACACTGTCCTGGACGCGATCCAGACCGATGCCGCCATCAACCCCGGCAACTCCGGTGGCGCGCTGGTCAACATGAGCGGTGAGCTGATCGGCGTCAACTCCGCGATCGCCACGTTGGGCGCCGACGCCGGACCGCAGGCGCAGAGCGGTTCGATCGGCCTCGGCTTCGCGATCCCCGTGGATCAGGCCAAGAGAATCGCCGACGAGTTGGTCAAGAACGGCACCGCGGCGCACGCGTCGCTGGGTGTGCAGGTCGGTAACGACGCGTCGGTCGACGGTGCTCGGATCGTCGAGGTCACCGACGGTGGCGCTGCCGCCGCGGCGGGTCTGCCCAGCGGAGTGGTGGTCACCAAGGTCGACGACCGGGTGATCAGCAGCGCCGACGCGCTGGTCGCCGCCATCCGGTCCAGGGCGCCGGGGGAGAAGGTCACGCTGTCTTACCTCGACCCGTCCGGGAAGCCGAAGACGGTCCAGGTCACCCTGGGTAAGGCCCAGCAGTGATGACGCCGACGGATACGACCACCCTGAGAGTGGCCGCGCCGCTGTCGCGGGCCGCATATACGGTTGCAGTCATGGAGCAGCCAGGGGAGTTGGTGGGCCGAGCACTGGTCGTCGTGGTCGACGACCGCACCGCACACGGCGACGAGGAAGACCACAGCGGTCCGCTGGTCACCGAATTGCTCAGTGAGGCCGGGTTCGTCGTCGACGGCGTCGTGGTCGTGTCGTCCGACGAGGTCGAGATCCGCAACGCTCTCAACACCGCCGTGATCGGTGGGGTGGACCTCGTGGTGTCCGTCGGCGGCACGGGCGTCACCCCCCGCGACGTCACGCCCGAAGCCACCCGAGACATCCTCGACCGTGAACTGCTCGGCATCTCGGAGGCCTTGCGCGCCTCCGGGCTGTCCGCGGGAATGATCGACGCCGGGGTGTCCCGCGGCCTTGCCGGCATCTCGGGCAGCACGCTCGTGGTCAACCTCGCCGGTTCCCGCGCGGCGGTGCGCGACGGCATGGCGACCCTCAATCCGCTCGCGGTCCAGATCATCGGCCAGCTGTCCAGCCTCGACATCTGACCCGACACGCCGTAAGCACGCAAATGTGATCTTGGTCACAGTAAGGCGGCATCGTGAGTGAGCGATCCAAACCCGCCCGCGAATCAATCGACGAGGTTTTCGGCGAGGTCATCCCGCGAATTTCGGGTGATGAACGTGACGCCCCGACGGCCGACGATGACGCCGAGCGCGAGCGTTGGATGCGGGAAAATCGCCCGCCCCATCACAATTGATCCATCGTGGCGATACCGCGTGAGCAGCCTTCGTGCGTTTTCACGCGTGGCCGCGGTGTGCTGTCTGGGGCCCGACCGGTTGGTCCACGTTACGGCCAGGTGACCGCCCGACGGCGAGCGCCCGGGCTGCCTCCCCGGCAAACGGGCAGGTCGGGTAACGTTCCGCACTCGTACGACGATCTCCCGTTGCCGGGTTCGGGCCCGACCGTTATGTTCCTCGTGTCACAAGCGATGAACAGCACGTAACAGCGACACATGAGATCTCTCATTTAGAAGTGCCAGGCGGAACTACAGAGCACGGTGAGCCCACGGCTGACCGCCGACATAGCTAGGGAGAACATGAAGGTATTCGGTCGGGTGCTGATGGCGTTGGTTTTGGCGATGGCCGGAGCCTGCGCGTCGTTGTTCGTGAGCGCGGGCACCTCTCACGCAGGGTTGGACAATGAGTTGAGTCTGGTCGATGGCAAGGACCGGACGTTGACCATTCAGCAGTGGGACACCTTCCTCAACGGTGTGTTTCCTCTTGACCGCAACCGGCTGACGCGTGAGTGGTTCCACAGTGGCCGTGCGAAGTACATCGTGGCCGGCCCGGGTGCCGATGAGTTCGAGGGCACGCTGGAGCTTGGCTATCAGATCGGCTTCCCGTGGTCGCTGGGTGTGGGCATCAACTTCAGCTACACGACCCCGAACGTCCTGCTCGACCAGGCGCCACCGAGCCTGAACCCCGAAATGGGCTTCTTGACCACCCCGAACCTGTTTCCCGGAGCGTCGATCAGCGCCGATCTCGGTAACGGTCCGGGCATCCAAGAGGTGGCGACGTTCTCGGTGGATGTGGCCGGCGCCAACGGCGGTGTGGCGGTGTCCAATGCGCACGGCACGGTCACCGGTGCTGCCGGTGGTGTGTTGTTGCGCCCGTTCGCTCGACTGATCTCCTCGGCCGGTGACAGTGTCACCACCTACGGCGAGCCGTGGAACATGAACTGACAAACGCTCTCCCGAGCAACGAACAGCCCCCGGACCCTTCCGGGGGCTGTCTTGTTTTCGACCGCTGGTGGTACGGAACGTTGCCATTGGGTAAATGGCAAAAGCACTTTGCTGGTGATCTTGATCACAGAACGTTACAGCAGCGAAACTGTGATCGCTCCGGGCGCGGAGCCTCCGATGTGCCGCAGCACACGCTGCGGCCATCGGCCCAGCCGAAACGACGAGCTTGAAGTCCGACAATACCCGCGGGAAGGGGTTGGAATCTCCTCGTGGCAAGCCTTATTCGCGTGATGAACCGAATTGCGCCGACGAAGAACAGGAGCGACTTCGCGGGCGCCGGCCGCGCTCTCGCGTTGCCGGTTTCCGTCAGCGCCGTTATGTTCCTCGT
Source organism: Mycolicibacterium novocastrense (assembly GCF_001499835.1). Taxonomy (NCBI): domain Bacteria; kingdom Bacillati; phylum Actinomycetota; class Actinomycetes; order Mycobacteriales; family Mycobacteriaceae; genus Mycobacterium; species Mycolicibacterium novocastrense. Next base: position 326,824 of record NZ_LQIH01000001.1, on the reverse strand, counting down.
GTCATCGGATGAGCGAAGCATTAGAGCAGCATGTGAGGTCTCTCATTTGCTCAAATGCCACTCTCATGCGTCGTGCGGCGCTAGCGCCAGCTACGGCTGACACCAGTTGCGGGTCCACAGGGGGTCCGCATCGACTAGCTAGGGAGAACATGAAGGTATTCAGTCGGGTGCTGATGGCGTTGGTTTTGGCGATAGCCGGAGCCTGCGCGTCGTTGTTCGTGAGCGCGGGCACCTCTCACGCAGGGTTGGACAATGAGTTGAGTCTGGTCGACGGCAAGGACCGGACGCTGACCATTCAGCAGTGGGACACCTTCCTCAACGGTGTGTTTCCTCTTGACCGCAACCGGCTGACGCGTGAGTGGTTCCACAGCGGCCGCGCGAAGTACATCGTGGCCGGCCCGGGTGCCGATGAGTTCGAGGGCACGCTGGAGCTGGGCTATCAGATCGGCTTCCCGTGGTCGCTGGGTGTGGGCATCAACTTCAGCTACACCACTCCCAACATCCTGCTCGACCAGGCTCCCCCCAACCTCGATCCGACCCAAGGCTTCTTGACCACCCCGAACCTGTTCCCGGGTGTGTCGATCAGCGCCGATCTCGGTAACGGCCCGGGTATCCAGGAGGTCGCGACGTTCTCGGTGGATGTGGCCGGCGCTAACGGCGGTGTGGCGGTGTCCAATGCGCACGGCACGGTCACCGGTGCGGCCGGTGGTGTGTTGTTGCGTCCGTTCGCTCGACTGATCTCGTCGGCTGGTGACAGTGTCACCACCTACGGCGAGCCGTGGAACATGAACTGACAAACGCTCTCCCGAGCAACGAACAGCCCCCGGAACCCTCCGGGGGCTGTTCCGTTCCCATCAGGTCTTGTCGGCGCTCGTGGTCTTCGCCGTGTCGGGGTCGGGACCCGTGCCGGGGGCCGCGCTGTGTGCGCCCGAGGATCCGTTGGTCTCGGCGAGGATGTTGCGGATCTCGGTGAGCAGGGACAGCTCGGTGTCCTGGGCCTGCTCGACCTCGCCCTTCTTACGCAGCCGGTTGTAGGGCAGCACGACGAGGAAATACACGACGGCCGCAACCAGGATGAAGTTGATCGCCGCGGACAGCAGAACATTCAGGTCGATCGTCTGCCCGCCCCCGATGCCGATGCGCAGTATGCCGTAGTCGGAATCACCGCCCGCGCCGATGCGGCTGATCAGCGGCTGGATGATGCTGTCGGTGAACTTGGTGACCAGGCCGGTGAACGCCGTACCGATGACCACCGCGACCGAGAGGTCCACGATGTTGCCTCTGGCGAGGAAATCCTTGAAGCCCTTCAACATTTGTCTCAGCTCCTGCCTGCCGTGATATGTGGTCGACAGTTACGCACGTTAGCTGCGTTGCGACCGGACAGGGCCGGAACGTCCCGAGTCGGACGGAGCCCGTCAGTGCAGGGTGAGCGTCACGGCCTCGACGAGTGTCGCCGCCGCCACCTCGTTGGCGGCGTGCGCGGGTAGTGCCACCAGAACCACGCGGTCAGCTCCCGCGGTTGTCCCCGAGGGCTTTTCGGACACCAACACCACGATCGCGTCGCTCGCCACCACCCGCGGTCGGGTGTCGGATTCCCCGCTGGCCGCCAGTACATCGACCACGTCACCCGTCCGGATCAGATCGAGCACCGCGGTCTCGTCCAGCGACAGCGGCACGATGCGTGCTGTCGGGCCTGCCGCCGATTCGGCGAGCCTGGGCGTCAGCAGGCGGACGTCGGTGAGCGCTTCGCCGCGGCGGACGGGGCCGGCCAGTGTGGCGCCGACGACCGCGGAGATCTCCGAGTGGACACCGTCGGGAACCGTTGCGGCGTCGAGCTTTTCACGGCGAACATCGTCGGCGGTCAGTTCGCTTCCCGGGCTCAGGTCGCGCGCGGCGACGACGGTCTCGACGTGCTGGTCATCGGGATCGGGACGCACCGCGGCAACGGCTGCGAGCAGCACCAGAGCGCCGGCGGCGATGCGGCGAGCCAGAACGGTGCGTGTCCAATCGGGCCGCAGGATCTCGGTGATCCGGTGCAGCGGCGACGGGTTGAGTGAATCCCCCATGCGGCCAAGTTAGGCAGCGCATCAAGACAGTGGGCGAGATACTCGCCGTCCTGTGGATAACTCGAAGCGTCAGCTCGACGCGGCGGCCGCCGCAGTTGAGCTCGACGAGCTCGAGGAGCCGCTCGACGAGCCGGCGCTCGCCGTGTCCGACGACTTCTTCTCCGACGAGGAACTGGACTCCGAGGAGCTCGACCCGTTGCTGGAACCGTTCGACGAGCTCTTGCCGGATTCACGGCTGTCGGTGCGGTAGAAGCCGCTGCCCTTGAACACCACGCCCACGTTCCCGAACAGCTTGCGCAGGCGGCCGTTGCACTTCTTGCACGTGGTCAGCGACGCATCACTGAATGCCTGAATTGCGTCGAACTTGTCGCCGCACTCGGTGCACGCATAGGAATACGTAGGCACGGGACCCCTCCCTGGTGGTCAAATCTGTTAGCACTCTACCGGCTCAAGTGCTAGAACCGCTACGTGGCGTGCGTCATTCCCCGCCGGCGTCCGCCCGGAGGGCCACCAGCCCGCGCCCCGGCGTCAGCGCATGGGTCATCGGCACATCGTGCGGTTCGGCGGGCAGCCGGTCGACGACTTCGTCGTCGCGGACCACCGCGATGAGCCGCGCCGACGGGGACGCTAAGCGCAGCGACCGGTCGTAGAAGCCGGCACCGCGACCCAGCCGCACACCGCCGCGATCGACCGCGAGCGCGGGGATCAACAGTGTGGTGGCGACCGCGATGATCTCCGGCGCCAGCCACGGCCCTTTCGGTTCCTGCAGACCGAACCGCCCCTCCACCAAGTCACCGGGCATGTACTCGCCCCACTGCAACGGCTTCGGGAAACCCGCGGCGTCGTGCCTGGCGACCGGCAGCAGCACCCGCACACCGCGCCGGTGAAGGGAATCGATCATCTCGGAGGAGCCGGGCTCGGAGCCGACCGGAACGTAGGCGCAGACAGTCGTTTCGGCCGAGACGGACGCCGTCACATGGCGGGTCAGGGCGTACGCATCGGCGTCATGGGTGTGCGCGGCCACGGCTCGGCGGGCCGCCAGAATCGAGGCCCGAAGCTCCGCCTTGGTCGCGTTCACGTCAGCCTCCTCAACCGGTCCCAACACGCCCGACCTCACCACGTTTCAACCTGCCCATGGACGTTAGTGTGTGAACGATGACACGGACTTTGGTCCCGATCCCCTATACGGCGGTGGTGCCTGCAGCGGGCCTGGGCACGCGATTCCTGCCTGCCACCAAGACCGTCCCCAAGGAACTGCTGCCGGTCGTCGATACCCCCGGCATCGAGCTCGTCGCCGCGGAAGCCGCCGAAGCCGGCGCGGAACGCCTGATCATCATCACGTCCGAGGGCAAAGACGGGGTCGTCGCGCACTTCGTCGAGGACCTCGTCCTCGAGGGCACGTTGGAGGAGCGCGGCAAGGAGTCGATGCTGGAGAAGGTGCGTCGCGCGCCGGCGCTCATCAAAGTCGAGTCGGTGGTGCAGGCAGAGCCGTTGGGCCTTGGCCACGCGGTCAGCTGCGTGGAACCGAAGCTGAGCCCCGACGAGGACGCGATCGCGGTGTTGCTGCCCGACGACCTCGTGCTGCCGACCGGCGTGCTGGAGACCATGTCGAAGGTGCGGGCCAAACGCGGTGGTTCGGTGCTGTGTGCGATCGAAGTGCCGAGCGAGGAGATCAGCGCGTACGGCGTCTTCGATGTCGAACCCGTCTCCGACACGAACAACCCGAACGTGTTGCGTGTGAAGGGCATGTATGAGAAGCCGAAGGCCGAGGACGCCCCGTCGCCGTACGCCGCGGCCGGTCGATACGTCCTCGACCGGGCCATCTTCGACGCGCTGCGCCGGGTTCCGCGCGGCGCGGGCGGTGAGATCCAGCTGACCGATGCCGTCGCCTTGCTCATCAACGAGGGGCACCCCGTGCACGTGGTCGTGCACCGCGGCTCTCGACACGACCTCGGAAATCCCGGAGGCTACCTCAAGGCTGCGGTTGACTTTGCGTTGAAGCGCGATGACTACGGGCCGGAACTCCGGCGGTGGTTGGTGGAGCGATTGGGGCTGGTCGACTGCTGAGAGCCCCGACGCGTAGATAGGGGTGCAGTGCGTTCGGTCGAGGAACAGCAGGCACGAGTCGCGGCTGCCGCGGTGGCGCCGCGGCCGGTGCGGGTGGCGATAGCCGAGGCGCAGGGGTTGATGTGCGCCGAGGAAGTGGTCACCGAGCGTCCGCTGCCCGGATTCGATCAGGCCGCGATCGACGGGTACGCGGTCCGCAGCGTCGACGTGCTCGGCGTCGGTGAGGCCGGCGACGCGGCGGATGGGGAAGAGGCATCCGACGGCGATGTCAGCCTGCCGGTGATGGGACTGATCGAGGCCGGCGCCCGCACCCCCAGCAGACTGCAGCCACGGCAGGCTGCGCGCGTGCAGACCGGCGCTCCGATGCCGACGCTCGCCGACGCGGTGCTCCCGCTGCGCTGGACCGACGGCGGCGATGCGCGGGTCAGGGTGCTGCGTGGCGTGCGGTCGGGCGCCTATGTCCGGCGCACGGGCGACGACGTCCAACCCGGCGACGTCGCGGTGCGGTCAGGCACGATCATCGGACCGGCGCAGGTCGGCCTGCTGGCCGCGGTCGGCAGGGAGCGGGTGCTGGTGCATCCGCGGCCGCGGTTGTCGGTGATGTGCGTGGGCGGCGAACTCGTCGACATCTCCCGCACACCCGGCAACGGGCAGGTCTACGACGTGAACTCCTACGCGCTGGCCGCCGCTGGGCGCGACGCGGGTGCCGAGGTGAACAGGGTCGGCATCGTCGACACCGATCCCAAGCGGCTGCGTGAAGTCGTCGAGGGTCAGCTCAACCGGGCGGAGGTGGTCGTCATCGCCGGGGCGGTCGGCGGGGCGGCCGCGGAGGGGGTCCGTGCGGTACTTGCCGAACTCGGCGAGATGGAGGTGACCCGCATCGCCATGCACCCCGGCTCGGTGCAGGGGTTCGGCCAACTGGGGCGCGAGGGCGTTCCGGTCTTCCTGTTGCCCGCCAACCCGGTCAGCGCGCTGGTGGTGTTCGAGGTCATGGTGCGTCCGCTGATCCGGCTGTCGCTGGGCAAGCGGCATGCGCACCGCCGCATCGTGCAGGCCCGCACGTTGTCGCCGATCGAATCGGTCGCGGGCCGGACGGGATATCTGCGCGGCCAACTCATGCGGGATCAGGACACCGGTGAATACCTCGTCCAAGCACTCGGGGGAGCGCCCGGTGCCTCGCACTTGCTGGCCACGCTGGCCGAGGCGAACTGTCTCGTCATCGTGCCCACCGAAGCCGAATCGGTTCGCACCGGCGAGATCGTCGACGTCGCATTCCTGGCACAACGCGGCTGACCCGCGCGGGTGTCGACGTGAACCTGTGGCGGTCGAGTTCGGTACACCCGGGCTGGCCGATGTCTGCGGGTCCGCTGCGTGTGCCCGCCGGCGTGGTGCGGCTGCGTCCGGTGCGGCTGCGAGACGGTGCGCAATGGAGCCGCATCCGGCTGGCCGACCGCGCCCACTTGGAGCCGTGGGAACCGGCTGCCGGTGTGGATTGGGAGACACGACACGCGATCACGGCGTGGCCCTCGGTGTGTTCGGGGTTGCGATCCGAGGCCCGCAAGGGCCGGATGGTGCCCTTCGTGATCGAGTTGGACGACCAGTTCTGCGGCCAGCTCACGATCGGCAACGTCACCCATGGGGCGCTGCGCTCGGCCTGGATCGGGTATTGGGTGGCCAAGGCGGTGAACGGAGGCGGAGTCGCGACCGCGGCCCTGGCGCTGGGGGTCGACCACTGTTTCGGCCCGGTCGGACTGCACCGGGTCGAGGCGACCGTGCGCCCGGAAAACGCCCCCAGCCGTGCGGTTTTGGCGAAGGTCGGCTTTCGGGAGGAAGGACTGCTGCGCCGGTATCTCGATGTCGACGGTGCCTGGCGCGATCACCTGCTGGTGGCCATCACGATCGAAGAGGTCACCGGATCGGCGGCCGCCACACTGGTGCGGCAGGGACGCGCCGAGTGGGCGTAGCGGGCGTGATTTCGCGAGACGTACAACAGGGTCGCGAACCGCGGCGAAGCACCACCCTGGTGTACGTCTCGCGAAAGCCGAACGCCGTGGACTGTTACCAATGTGACATTTGTGACTGTTGGTGCTTGTCTTGTGCGAATTACAGGTGTGTAATTGCTTCGGCGCGCCGCCCACGGATGCGCAGGTCACCGACCTAGCCTTTAGGGGAAAGGAGCAGGCGACATGCCAAGCATCCCCCAATCTCTTCTGTGGATATCTCTCGTCGTTCTCTGGCTCTTCGTGCTCGTGCCGATGCTGATCAGCAAGCGCGACACCGTGCGTCGGACCAGTGACGTGGCGCTGGCGACGCGCGTGCTCAACAGCGGCCGAAACACGCGGCTGCTGAAACGGCGCGGTCCGGCAGCCGGTCATGCCAGCGATCCGGACTGGCGCCCGTCCGAAGAAGACCTCGACGAGGAGATCGAACCGGAACCCGTCAGCCGAGCGGTGGTGCGCGCCGCCGCGGTCACCGTCGAGGAGAAGTCCGAGCCCGACTACCTCGACGTCGATGTCATCGGCGAGGACTCCGGCGCCTTGCCCGTCGGAGTGTCAGACCGACAGGAAGCCGAAAACGAAGAGCTCACACTGCAATTCGACGAGTCGGCGGGCGAGACCGACGCGGTCGCCGAGGAGCAGGAAGCTGAGCCGGAGGACCTGGACGACGAGTACGAGACCGTCGACGATTCATCCGGGCTGGAAGCGCCGTCCGAGGCCGACCTGCAGATGGCGGACTCGCTGTCCGAGGCGCGCCGGCGCAGGCATGAGTCCAAGACGGCGGCCGCGGTGAGCGAGCGCAAGTATCGGTTCCGCAAGCGGATGCTGACGGCGCTGGGCGTGCTGTTGGTGGCGTCGGCAGCCGCGGCGTTCACGCTCAGCCCGTCGTTGTGGTGGCTGTGTGGCGCGGTCAGCGGTTTCACCGTCCTGTACCTGGGCTACCTGCGGCGGCAGACCCGGATCGAGGAGCGGTTGCGTCGCAGGCGTGCGCAGCGCATCGCCCGCTCGCGGCTGGGCGTCGAGAACACCGATGACCGCGAGTTCGACGTGGTGCCGGCCCGCTTGCGGCGGCCGGGTTCGGTGGTGTTGGAGATCGACGACGAGGATCCGATCTTCGAGCATCTGGATTATGCGCCGTTCGCGCGGCACTTCGACCTGCCGCGGGCTGCGGGGCAGTAAGCCCGTCGATTTTCGGCGGCCATCCGATGACTGGTAGCCTGCTACCGGTATCAGGGGCTATGGCGCAGTTGGTAGCGCGACTCGTTCGCATCGAGTAGGTCAGGGGTTCGATTCCCCTTAGCTCCACAGTTATTGAGCAGGTCAGAGGGCATTTTCAAGGTTACGTCGGGAACCACGTAACATCTCACGTAACATCAGGGATTGTGGCAAGCATCCACGCCCAAAAGAACCGCGCCGGGAACACCTATCGCGTGTTGTGGCGGCAGGACGGCCGCCAGCGCTCACTGACGTTCGAAAACCTCCCTGCCGCAGAGCGTTTCAAGGGCCTGCTGGAAGATCACGGTCCTGACGAGGCGCTGCGCATCATCGAGCTCGACGAGGTTGGCCGCCATGTTCCGACGGTCAGTGAGTGGCTGCACACTCACATCGACAATCTGACCGGCGTGCAGCCGGCCACGCTTAACCGCTACCGCACCTACGTGACCCGCGACATCGACCCCGTGTTTGGCTCCATGCCTGTCTCGGCAATCACCGAGACGACGATCGCGAAGTGGGTGAAGCAACTCAGTGGTAGCGGCAAGACGATTGCCAACAAGCACGGCTTCTTGTCCGGGGCTTTCAACGCCGCGGTGCGCGTCGGCGTTGTGGCATCTAACCCCTGCCAGGGGCGACGGCTGCCGCATACCCGGGTGGAGGAGACGGTGTTCCTCACCCCAGATGAGTTCCGGCTGTTGCGTGATCACATCGAGCGCGAGCGGTGGAAGAACCTGGCCACCTGGCTGGTGACCACCGGCATGCGCTTCTCGGAGGCGACGGCCCTTAGCGCCTCAGACATCGACATCGAGGCGAAGACGTGCCGAATAAACAAGGCGTGGAAGTACTCCGGTGACTACCGGCCAGAGATCGGACCGCCCAAGACCAAGAAATCGATCCGCACGATCAGTCTGCCGCCGGCGGCGCTAGAGGTCGTCGACCTCACAGCGCCAGGCTTCCTATTTACGAACGGCGCGGGCAATCCTGTTCGCGCACAGGAGTTCTTCAATGGTGGCTGGAAGCCGGGACGTGAGAGTGCGATGAAGACCGGCTTGACGAAGTCGCCGCGTGTGCACGACCTTCGGCACACGTGCGCGTCGTGGATGATTCAGGCGGGTGTGCCACTGCCGGTTATTCAGCAGCACTTAGGGCATGAGTCCATCCAGACGACCATCGGTGTCTACGGACATCTCGACAGACGAAGCGCACAAGCCGCCGCCGACGCCATCGGGTCGGCGCTCGGCTAGCCGCTTTCAAGCGACCATCGCCGACGTCTGCCTTCGCCGCCTTACCGACATGAAACAGCGGTTATCCATGCGGATGGAGCGTGGCCCATGCGACAGCTGGTTCATGCTGGGCGACATGACCGCCAGCTAGCGTCGCGCCTACTTCGAGTATCAGCTCGCCGCAGCACTAGGCGGCGTCATCAGGGAGTGCTCCCTATCACCGGTGAGTTCCCGAGCCGGACCATGAACATCGTGCGGTTCGGCGCCCGGCAAACCACGCGAGGGCAGAGACGGCAACCCCGCGGAATTGTCTTGGCGTGATGAGACATGGTCGATGCAGACACGCCACACCGCACCAATTCAGGAACAGGACCTGATCGGAGCCCTCGAAGGCATGAAATGGAAGAAGGACTGCTGCCGCGGCCTCTTCGGATCCGCGACATACTCGCCGACAAAGGAGCGGACCTGCCCGACGACAAGATCATCGATCCGTGTATTTGGCAGGTGAATTGGTGGTTGCCGAAGTGGGGCGACCCGAGGACCACTCCTCTCACCGTTGGCCACATCCGATTGCGGCCTGGCGAAACGAATGGCTAGAGACGGCTAACCAGCTCGATGCCGACGGATATCGATAGCAAGGCGACTGCGCTCACCTGAAACCACAGGCTCCACGCGATCTGCCTCGCCTTGGTGTTGTTGCCGACGCGCAACGTACAAATGGTGCTCGCCTGCTTGCTGACCCATGCCCTCGTCGCGTCGTCTGCGCGCCGGGCCCACTCTGTGTTATCGCACGCCAATGACTTCAGTGCGTCATCGCTCATCACCTGGTATTCAAAACCGTGCGCTTGCACCACAATTGCGATCATCGCGGACACGAGAAACGCGATCATCGCTGCAATCAGGAAGTAGATCGCGCACCGATTATGGAAAACCGCATCCTTGCCCGTGACCAGCACCGTCAACCCGAAGATCAGCGTCAGCATCGTGCCACTCGCGGTGAGCAGAGTTGCGCCGCGGCCCTCTAGAGCCCTGCGCCGGTCGAACTCGGCGGCCAGGAGCTTGTCGGTGATCGTCTGGTAGATCAGTCCAGCCGGCGAGATGGGGTCTACAGACTCACCTGCGGCGGTGCTCACGGTGAGGTTCTGGCGGTGGAGCGCTGCCCGTGATGGCCTGTTCAGGCCACGGGTCCTGCCAGGGCTCGGTAGTGACCGTGATCGGCGGGGGTGGTGGAGGCGGTGGCGGATCCGCCGGCGTCTGACTGGATGGAGTCTGATCCTGCGTCATGGTCTTGCCCTCAGATATGGAATCCCGGCCCTCTTAGACCGCGAGTAACCAATGATTCCACCGCCCACCGACACAACCCACCACGGCGCGCGGACCAATGTTTTGCAAGGTCCGTGTGCGACCCTGCAAAAATCAGCCCAGCTCAATCGTTTTCTTCGTCATCGTTGTCGATTGGCTCGTTGCCGTAGGACTCCTGGCGCGCGAGATCGGCCGCGTCGGCCGCCTCGTACCGACGGTCCTCACGATCCGCCCATCGTTCATGTCGCTCGTCGACCCGGCGGTGATAGGCGTCCGGATCGGTGTTCCACAGTCTCGCCATATCAACGCATCTGGGGCAGACTTGTGAGTCGCTGTCATCGAACGCCATCCGATAGATGACGCGCACACCCATTCCGCAGGCCGCCTCCGTTGTGCCGTACTCGATGATCGCGGTCCCGGGCTGTTTCAAGACCCACTCATAGGTGTTAGCGAGATACTCCTGTTCCTCGGCTGGCATAAGCAGGTAGGCATGGATCGGACCGGGTTCGACCGGCTCGATCGGATCGAGATCCTTTCCGGTCACATCGAACCGACGTGCGGCAGCCCTGAAATCGTTGAACTTCATACGTGCCTCCGCTTCGGAGATTGGGTCTCAGCCAAGGACAGGCGCGAGATGACTGAAGTGCGAGCGCATTGGGTGTAAGCGCGACGACTTGCTTACCCGCTGCCCGGTCACAGTCATGAATCCCTCACGGCTGCGAAGCTCGATCGAGATCCCGTCGTCGACGACGCGGCGCCAGCCGCGGTCCTCGTTCAGGATGCCGAAGACGTGCAGGCCGGTGCCGGACGGCGACCGCTCGATGTACGTCTTGTCCGACAGCGGGGCGAGGAGCTCAGCGACGGCGGGGTGCAGCTGGTTTCCGATAAGGCAGTGCTCGATGTCGACGCAGCCGACGTTGCCGCCGAGCATGTATCCCTTGTTCTTCCAGGCACGGACCTGCGGGTAGGACGCCCAGGTGCTCGGGTCTGTCGTCGACGCCGGGCGACCGTCGGTCCGCCGCGGCTGCATCGATGGCCACTCGTACGTTGCCCACCGGTGTTCCTTGCGCATGAGCTCAGGAATCACCGCCCGGTGAAACGCGACGCGGCATCGGTCGGAGCAGAAGCGGGCTATGCGGCCCGGGCGCAGCTGGTCGATAGGACCGCCGCACTGATCGCAGTATGGAGGCATACCAGAAACGGTACTCGCGATACGACTCGCTGTCTACGAGCTGCAGCGATTCGGATTTCACTGCGCGCCCATCTGCTTACGGCAAATTCCCAACTCGTCCCGGCCGCGCGATGTGGGGGAACCGTAGCCAGCAGAATCAGAAGCCTCGGCCGACAGCCGTTCAACGCCGTCCCGGGGGTCCCCACACTGCCAGGCGCATTATGGCGTGACGAATGACTGCGCCGATACCGCCTCAGGTCCAAGTGCAAACACTCGATCTCGTATTCATGGATAACGACGACTATCCACCGTCATTCCGTTGAATTGTGTGGCCGTCGGCGCACTGGATGTCGTGGCTGCGGGAGCGTAAGGCGGTGTTGGGCATGGGAACCGATCGCACGGTGCGTCGCGCGCTGCGCTCCGCGTCCTGTCGAGTGTAGGGCGATCAGCACAGGCCGTCGGCCCTGCCGCGAGAATCGCGATTGCTCAAGCGCCCCGCTGTCGCAGTCGCCGTCCATACCGGCTGTGCTTCGACAGTCCCGACGGCGACGGTGAATCCGCAGGTCGTGCATCGATGCACATCGATTCGATAGCCGCTTCGATCTGAGCCTCCGTCATCGCCCATCTGCCCGCTCGCTTCATGCCGGCGAAGGTTCGATCACGAAGCTTTGAGCGGAGGTAGGACTCGGAGAACCCGAGGATGCGGGCCGCCTCTGCGAGGTCATAGATGATCGGGATCATCGTGTGCTCCTTCCTGCGGCGCGAGTGTTTGCGGCCCGCGGGGCAGTTGCGCGACGTCTTCGCCGTCGCGATGTACTCGCCCGGCCAGCACGGCCTCGTGCTGCTCCTCCACTCGGGCGGCTTCCCATTCGAGGACGTCGCTCAGCCGATACCGGACATGCCGCCCCATGCGGGCATAGATCGGGCCGGTTCCTTTTGAGGCCCACTGGGCGAGAGTCTTGGCCGGCAGTCCCAAGCGATCCGCAAGTTCGCGCCGGCTGAGCCACCGCTCATGGATGTTGTTGCTCATAGCATTTCGACCTTTCCCGCGTGACATCAACGCGGTATTACATGAGCGTAAGCCTCCACGGACGTGCTATAGGTACTAATTTTTCCGCGGCGGCGCGGCGATTCACACCGGTTCACGCCCCGCATCTCTCCCGCCGTCATCGCACTGCCTCAGCCCTTCTCAACATCAACACTTTTCACTCGTGGCAGCCCATATATACTCAAGGCATCTCAAACAAGTTGCTACTCTTGATATTTCAGTAACATCGACCCGACAATCTGCACGGCACATTGGCACAAGGGTGCAATACTGGTTTCGGGCGCGCTTGACGCGCTCCCGAAACAGACTCCTCGGCAGGCCATTTCGTGGTCGAAAGTTGCGGCGGTGTTGACTATTTCGCGGTTGAAGCGGTTCGGTATCGCCTACTACAACGACACCGCTGACCAAGTCAAGCAAGGAGCGATGGACCGGCAGCGGGCCAATGGTGGGCTGGGGGAGTATTACTGCGAAGGTGATACCCGCACACCGACCTGGTTGGTGGTCGGTGACACCGAGAGCATCGCTGGCACAAAGGGACTCAGCGGTGGCGCGCTGGATGGTGGTGAGGTCGACACTGAGACGGCCCGTATTTGGCTGGATGAGGGCCGCGCCCCGTCGGGTGCCAAAGGGCGGGGATTCACCGAGAACAGTGTGCATGGTTTCGATCTGACGTTCGCCGCGCCGAAGAGTGTGTCGCTGCTGCGCGCGTTGACCGATGACATCGGTGAGAAAGTGATGGTGGCCGCTCATCTTCGTGCTGTTGAGGCAGCGATGGCCTATCTGCACCGGCATGCCGGCTACACCCGGGTGCACAACCCGGTCACCGGGATGAAGGATCTGCAGCGCCTGCCGGGCTTGGTGGCGATCGCGTATCAGCACGAGACCTCACGGTGCGGGGACCCGCATCTGCATACCCATGTGATCGTGCCCAACCGCCAACCCCGCACCGACGGGCAGTTGGTGTCGCTGGATTCGAAGTCGCTCTATCACGAAGCTAAGGCCGCCGGGATGATTTATCAGGCCACTTTGCGCCGTGAGTTGCATGCCGAGCGTGGCTTCGAATTCGACCCCATCGATGCGCACACCGGGATGGCTGAGATCGCTGGCGTCACCCACGAGTCGATTCGGGCGTGGTCGCAGCGCTCCTCCCGGTTGCGGGAATGGGCCCGCGACAACCTGGTGCTGGTCGACGGCCAACCCAGCGCCGCCCAGTTGGCCGCCGCGCAGAAGGCCACCCGCCCCGCCAAACCCGAATCCCTCGGCTGGCTGCAACTCAAGGAACAGTGGCGCGCCGATGCGCGCGGTCTGGTGTTGGATCGCGACGCGCACTACCGCGCGCGCACTGAACGCCGCGCCCGGGGCGCGCACCGCGGCGAGCAGCGCGGCGGCGTCGCGCAGTTGGGCGCGCACATCGGGGCGGCGGCCGCGCACATCGATAGGGCCGCGTTCACCCGGGCCGACCTGGTGGAGCTGCTCGCAGCCCAGCTGCCGATCGATCTGCCTGGTGAGCCGGGTGAAGTGGTGGAGCGCGCCGTCGACGCGGTCAGTGTGCCCGTGAGTGCGCCGCGCGCCGCGCACGAGCGCGAGGGCCACCAGCGGTTCACCTTGGCCGCGATCATCGCCGAAGAGGAACGCATCCTGGACATGGTCGATGCTCGCGACAATCGCGCGCTGCTCGATGTGCGCGCCGATGACGTGCGCGGCCTGTCGGCGGGCCAAGCGCGCGCGGTGCGCGCGATCGCGGCCTCACCGTTTCTGGTTCAGCCGTTGGCCGCGCCCGCGGGCGCGGGCAAAACGCACTCACTGATGGCCCTGCGCGCCGCGGCGCATCGGGCGCGCAAACAGGTGCTGGTGCTCGCGCCGACCGGCAAGGCCGTCGATGAAGCCCTCAACGGCGGCGCCGGCGACCGCGGCCTGACCGTCGCCAAAGCACTGCACCTTGTCGCCGACAGCCAACTGCGGCTCGACCGCACGGTGGTGGTCATAGATGAGGCCTCCATGCTCGGCACCCCCGACTTCGGCGCACTGCTGGCGGCTACGACCCACGCCCGGGCCAAGGTGGTGCTGGTAGGGGATGCCCGCCAACTGGCCCCGGTCAAAGCCCGCGGCGGCATGTTCGAACAACTCTGCACCGAGCTGCCCTGGAGCCAACACCTCACCGAAGTCTGGCGCATGACAGACCCCTTAGAGCGCGACGCGTCCCTCGCGCTGCGCAGTGGGCACGGCAACAGGCTGCGCAGCGCGGTTAAGTGGTACCGCACCAACGGTCGGCTGCACACCGGTGATCCGATCGCGATGGCCGCCGACGCCTTCGACGCTTACCTCACCGACCGCGCAAGCAATAAGGATGCGCTGTTGGTGTGTGGCACCTGGGAGATGGCCGACGCGCTGAACCGCCGCCTGCACGACACCTTGACCGAGCCCGGGCCCAGCGTGAGAGCCGCCCGCGATCAACATATCCGCGTCGGTGATGTGATCATCAGCCGCGCCAACGACCCCACCATCGCGCTGCACCCTGGCCCCAACAACAAGGCACAGTCACTGGATCAGGTGCGAAACGGCAACCGCTGGCGGGTCGCGGGCATCGACACGGCCACCAATCGGCTTGCCGCCCAACGTCTGTCCGACGGTGCCCGCACCGTCTTCGACGGCGACTACCTCACCGAGCACATCACCTTGGGCTACGCCACAACCGTCCACGCTGCCCAAGGCGTCACCACCGACCTGCCACGCCCTGCTCGGCGAAGGCGCCTCCCGGGCCATGGCCTACGTCGCCATGACCCGCGGACGACACACCAACCACGCCTACCTCTACCAAAAACTCAACCACGAAGCCGACCGCCACCACGCCACACCCATCACCGCACCCGAGATCCATCAGCTACACCGAGGAGGCAAATACCGTGCCGCAGGCACTTTCCGCACCATCCTGGCCAACGACGACCGCCCCACCACCATGCACACCCACGCCGAACATACCCCGACCGGGCTACTCCCAGACATCGCCGCAGAGACCCTTGAGCGCAACCAGCAGCGCCGCAGCACACGCCGAACGATCTGGAAGCAACACCTCGAGACCGTCGAATCGTGGCGCACCGGATACGAACGCCTAGCAGCCGCAGCGCGCCACCACGGGACTGGGATCGAACTTCAGGCCGACGGTCTAGAACTATAAATCTCGGTGTCGTCAGTGTTACCGCGCGCTCGGCTGAGGTAACTCATATTTGGGTCCCCGCTACGCGGTGAACGGCCTTAGCGCAACCGATCCCTCGAAGCCAACGCCACAATCGGCAGGGACAGATCCGCGACTCGGACACGGTTGCACCGGGGAACGATCCCAACCCGCCGAGGGACACGCGGTAGCGCTGACGCCACCCCCGTTCAAGTCAGGAGCCCCCGAGCGGCCACCCACGGATGTCCCGAGGCTCACAGCAAATACGCTGTAAATCGTGAACCAATCCGGCTGGGTTACCGTCCTAATCGCCGCCTTGGGATTCGTGAGCACGCTGATGGCCACGGGGCTAGCCCAACTAGCTGAAGGCAAGCGGGCGAAAAGGACTCGTGACGACGCGATCCAGAAAGAGCTACGCGAGGCCAAGCGGAACGATTACCGCGAGATCCTTCGATTCATCGCAAAGACGCGGCTATTCGTCATCGAAATGCGCCGACGGCTTGAGGAACTCGAGGAGTGGTCCGCACAGGCCAGTTCAGACGCCCGCGAGGTTGAGGACCTAGAAGCGAGAGCTCTGATGCTACGGCGGCAGTTCATTGATGAATTACCGGGGATACAGGGCTTGGTGGGCATGTCCGCTCCGGACGAAGTGATCGCCATCTTCGATAGGATCGGTAGCTTCGGACCGGAGATCGCAGGCGGTATGCAGACCGTGTTGCACCTCAAGATTGATGGCAAGCGATACGCCAAATCCATCGAGGCAGAACTAGGCCGACTCGATCAACTGGTGACGCTGTTAACCGAAGCGCGGGACGTACTCCGCTCCGAACAGCTTCTCAAATGATGGTCTAGCTGGTTGACATGTTCGGCGACTTGGTGCAAACCACGGACGGCAGATGGATGACCCGCCCGCCTAGCCGATGCCCCAACGGTCAACCACTTGGAGCCGGTCAGGTTCTCGTCGGTCACGTCGCCTGTCTAGGCCATGGCGGCGCCGGGCACTCCAGTTGGCATTGCAAGACATGCGGCGTCGTGGTGTATGGGCCACCGTTGAACACTCACTGCACAGCGCTGGAGCGTCCTGCCGTGGTGCGGATCTCAACGCATCGGCAGTAGTCCTGCTTTTGCCGCACGGTCAACCGCAGAGATCTTAAAATCGCGGCATGAAGTGCCGGCGCCATTGACGAAATCGGCGCTCTGCTTCCGAGCGATGCGGGTGCTCAGTGCCCGCGTGACCAGACCCTGAACATCAGACGCGGAGTCCTGCAACAGTTCCACCGAGACCCGCAGCGGGTCTGAGACGCCAGTGTGACGTAGCGGAACGCGCCAAGGGTCTTCTCACCCAAGGTGAGATCAGCACCGCCGGAACCGGGTGCAGTGGCCTCAGCGGCGATCATACCTTGATTGCTGACCTCCTCCAGAGTCGGCCAGCGCAGCCGCGCCCGTGTGATCGTGGTGATCGTCTCGGCGACTTTGGCGACACGGCCAAATGCCCTTATCCGCTCGGTGATTCGCAGCAGCAGTGTCTCACGGACGGTGAAACCGCCGACCGAGTCGGTGCCGACGGTATGAGCACGCAACTCAGTGAGGTCGGCATTAGGCCTGTGCCCCGGCGGGTCGTACAGAACTAATCCGATTCTTCCCGGGGTCCGCCGCTATACTTTTCTGACCTTCGGCTTCGACTTCTTGCTGTCGTCGACCTTCAATCTCTCTAGGTCTCCTCGGATCCACTCGCAGGTATCCAAGTAGGCCTCGATCGCCGCCTCCAGGCGATCGGGTGACCCGTCAAGTAGACCGGCCTTGAGTGGGCCCCAGTCCGCGCCTTGCTCAAGCGCTTCATTTAAGACTTGTAGTTCTATGCAGTTCGGGTTCCACGTCGTCTTGCTGATTGGGAAGTGCTTAATCGTTGGTCCGTACCAACCGTTAGGCGCGGACTCTCGATAATGTCGGATTTTGTAGTCTTCGGCCAGTAGACCGAGCAGAATGGCGTTCTTGGCAAAGGTGTCGGCAAAGTATCTGTTGATGGCTAGGTGCGCTTTGGCGGTTTCAGCGACATACGACATTAACAAATACCAGTCGTGGAAGTCTTGCCAATTCTCCGACGTATCTGAGAATTCGAGTGCTGAGCTCCAAAGTGACTTCGGTTCAGTGACCGCGCGATAAGCCACGCTAGCAATTGGACGTTGAGACGCGTAGGGGGCGCTTGGAGCTATCCAGTTCCAGATTGGAACCTGCTGCCAGGGCCATCCCGCCCGCACGTCATGAGTTAAATCCCTGACACGTATCCAGTGTCCCGTTTCTGTCGCTAAGAAGGTGCCAGAAGTCATGATGAGTAAAGTGGGTATCTCCCGAAGTCGCTCCCACTGCCCTAAGCCGGCTAGGGCCTCCGAATTGTAATCGTTCGGGCTCCCGGTCCCGCGACAACATTGCCGTGCGATTCGCTGCAGCGACGCTCGCCATGGTCGCATGTCAACCGTATCGCCGTAGCAACTTGCCATCGCGACTGAGGTCGCTAGAGGCGCCGCCAGTTCAAACAGTTTTAGAGCTTGGCGAGCGAACTCGGCCAGCGGCAGGACATCATCTCCGTACTCGAGATCAGGTAGGGGAGGAAATCTCTCGCGATCATTCATGGCCTCGATGACTCTGTCGGTTTCCATCCTTACCAGCGCGGCGAGTCGCGCCGGACTTCCAGTATCGAGGAGTTCAGCCGTTGCTTCACCGAGTCCGTATGGATCATCCCTTCAAGGTGACCCGAGCGATGTCTTGACCAGTGTCTTCAATTGAGTGATAAGGCGCTGAAGCGACTCGGCCCTACGTCGGCCAAATAGATCGCAGCGCGTGAGGTCGCCCATCTGCTCGCCTGCCCGAAGTTGAAATGCCGGGACTGCGACCTCGCTAAGTCGAACCGGAATTATCCATGTCTTATTGAGCGGCATTTTCCGGAACTCTTCGATGGCCAGATTGATCTCTTCGTTCTGATATGACTTTTCACGCGCGGCTGACGCCTTCGAGAAAACTGGAACAAACACTAGAGAGGACGACGCGATTGCCTGTGCAATTTCCCTCTTCCAATTCTCGCCCGGCCACAATGATTTGATATCGCGCCATACGGGGATGCCTTCGCCTTCAAGTGCGGCGCAGAGTGCGTCAACAGCACTTTTATCGTCTCGCACGTAAGAAATGAAGACGTGGCCGCCCTTCGCGCTCATGCTCGATATGTTAACCGCTGTGCGGGTTACACAGGCAGAACAGCTGCAAACGACTTCGGTGAAACTTATCGCTTGCGCTCCGCGAGGGGCAGTCGTTGCTCAGCCCGGCGGTGTCGCGACGGGGATTTAGGCGCGGAAGAAACGAAATGCCCTCCGCGCGAGACGAACCCCGCGCGTCAGGATCGGCAGCTTCGACCATCATGGCGACGTGGAGGTCCGCGACGTTGCCCCTATCGCTGATGGGTGCTGCGGCCTCGCAACAATTCGCACGAGAATCCGGGCAGCTGGATCGGTGAGCGCCCAGACTTCGCCTCATGCCCGCACGACTCTTTATTTCCTCGGTTACACACCTCTCGAAGGAGGAGCGCGCCGCTCTAGCACCGTTTCTGAGGTTGCTCGCTCACGACCCCTTGAGGTCCGAGGACTTCGAAGTGGACCGGTCGAGCCGGGAGGCATGCCGGCCTGGGTTCGAGGCGGCGGATGTATACGTGCTGTTGCCTGGCCCGCATATGGGACACCGTTTCTCGATATCGTCTGTCCCCGACGGCGGAGGAGTTCCGGAGCGCTCGTCAACGTAGTATCCCCATTCTTTTACAGATGTGACCGACGTTCGAGTTTCTTCCTATTGCCTCCACCGACGGTCCTCGACAGCCGCGCCCAGCACCCTTTAGTCGTCCGTGCCCTTGGCCTTCTTGATCCAGTCGCTAAGCGCCTCGTCGAGCGCATCACCTTTAGTCGGACGAGACGCAGCAAGCTGCTCAAACTCGCGGACTACCGGAAGGCTCGCGCGTATCGACAGCTTCTCTCGCCCCGTCGTACGCGGCGGAGGTTTCTGCCGCAACTCCTCAGCGGGGAAGTCGGTTAGGAGCTGTAGGTAGTTGTCAGGTGTTGGAATCATTAAGTCGCCCTGAGAAAACCAGGTCAGTTGTTTGCACTGCGCGGAGTTGCTACATATGCCGCGGTGGTGGACGTAGTCCTGCCGCAGCCGGCTGACGTCGCCGAAGTAGTCAATCTGGAAGTCATACTTGCTGCACTGCTGCGCGTCCGCGAGCGCTTCGCGGTAGTACTCTTCCCAGTCGGTGTAGAAGTCGACAATCACCTGTGCCGCAAACTGTTTCGATACCGCTGCTGGCGGGCCGTCGCCACCGGTCGTTCGGCGCTTGGGGTCTACGATGGCCTTTATTGCCGCCAGGCTCAGTGTCGTTCTGGAGGGATGGTCAACCATTGTGTTAGTGGCGAAGTCATACTGCCTCAGCGGCAATGCGATCTCGCTCGCAAAGCTCAGGTGACGACGTACCAACTCTTGCGCAATGACCGTCATTGATCCCAGGCTGCCGGTCCCGGCGATCAAGAGCGATGTCTTCAACGACAACAGCATGTCTGCGATGATTTCGTCGACTGTCGGCGCTCCCAGGGGCTCCGTTTCAAGAGCCTCGCGGGCGGTCCTAGTTGCCGTGACGAGGGCATCCCATTGCGGCAACAATTCTTGATAGGGCGTGAACGCCAAGACCGCGTCGTAGACAGGCTGCAAGATCGCAACAAGCGCCGGATCGGTCGGCGGGTCTTGCGACCACAGGTCGGTGATTGGGGTTGTGAGCATCCGTTGCGGCACGCGATACGCCGGGCTGGCGTTGACGAGCTGAAGGTTGGCTCTGGCCTCGGGCCTGCTCAACATCTGCCGTGCGCGCTGACCGGTGGGCAGTGCGTCAAATTCCTCGATGTCCATCAACGCGCTTCGCCACCGGTCGATTGCTTCGCGAGTGGCCATGTTGACCACCATAATTTGTAGGCGTCAGCGATAGCCGCGCTATCGTCAGCAACGATGACCGACGACCGCGGATGGTGGGCCAGGCACGGCTGGTTGTTGCCGCTCTCGTTGGGACTGACGGCATTTGGAGTGGCGATCGCCGCGTTGATCGTCGACATCCCCGTCATGCGCGACCTGCATTGGTGGTCCAACACCCTGCAGCTCGTCGGAGCGATCGTCGCGATCATCGGCTTCAGCAGCGCCTACTCACGCGCGGCGAACGACCGCACGCTGCGGGAGCAGTTCGCGTTGTGGGCGAAACAATTCCGTGCCTGGCTTCGCGCAACATGGAACAGGCTGCGAGGTAAGGGCGTCAACCACGTAGTACACGCTTCCCCGTTGGAGGCGATGCTGATCGGCGAGACCGCGCATATCAAGCTGACGTCGACGCTGACGCTCGATCCAGACGCGCAACTCCGTCAGCAGGTCGAGCAGGTCGTCGAGTTCGTCAACCGCATCGCTGACCAGGTGTCGGCGCTGCGGGATGAGGTGCAGCGGCTCGACCACCGCATCGACACGGCGGCCACCGATGCCGTCAAGGCCGCGGCGCAGGCCCTGGCCAACGCGGAGGACCGCATCGCGCAGTTGCGCGCGGCGGCTGCCCCTGCGGGGTGCCGCAATCCCGTTCGATCCCATGGCGATAACGTGATGACGGATATGAAGGTGGCGGTTCTCGCCCTCTACGCGGTCGCGTTCCTGCTGCAGATGGCCGGTGCCGTCGGCGTCATCCAAGACGTGCTGAGCAGCCGCCGGAACATGCGCGCGTTCAACAAGGGGCTCGACGAAGCCGATCAGCTGGCGCAGCAGCACGCGGCCCGCGTTGACCAGCACCGCGGGATTGGGAGCAGGCGACGCGCCTGGCAGTCTGGCAGATAGGACCAGCCCCGGCCCGTCAACGCGAAGCGCTCGTCGCTTGGGTTCGTGCCCAGAACGACATCAGCGACCGTCGACGCTGGATCGCGATCGGGCTGCTGCTTGGCGGACTGGTCGTCGGCTTCGTGGGCAACGTCCTGTCGCTCTTCCCCTAAGGTAGCTCGCCGCAAGTCCCTCAGCGTCAGATCTCCAACACGCCCTGGGCGCCTTGTGGGCCGCATGCCTCCTGGCAGCGCTCAAGCAATTCAGTCTTGGTCAGCGTGGCGGAGTCATGCGAGCGATCCTCGCAACTGATGATGTACATGTTCTCGCGACCCGGTCGATTGGCAGTAGAGATGCCCCTGTTCTCGTCGAATGCGATGGTGTGTAGGGGATCGCTGGAATGCCATCGCACGGTGGCGAGCCGGTGCGAATCCGCAGGGCAGCAGGACGAGCACTTTATGCCTACCTCGCGGTCTGGTTTTGGGTTGGTCATGCTGCCCACCCTGCCAGTTTCTGACCGATCGCGGTTTGCTGGTGCAATGTCTGGCGCTGTTCGGTTCCCCGCTGGGTCCCCACAAGAATCTCGCGCCGCTTTGAGCGACCATTAGAGGCAACATGTGACCTGCTGGTTCTCCGTCAATCAACGCAGTCTTCGCGTGCAAAGGCCCAGTTCGACTCGTTCGCATGGAGTAGGTCAGTAGCTTCGGCTCGAGTGGACCTAACGTCGTCACCGTCTTCACGCCGCCGCGGAGAGGTCTGCCCGCCTCTGCGGACACGCGCACGCTGCCCGCAGGTGTAGTAAACGTCGGTTGCGACCAGGCTGCGCTTCAAAAGCCACCTTGGCTTCCGCGGGATCCGAGTTGCCGTTTATTCGGCGAGAATGACCTGGATCCGCGGAATGGGTCAGTTCTCATGAAACGGTAGAGAGATCCTTATCTGCTGTGCGACAAGCGTTTTGAGATTTTCTCGGTCGGTGTACGCACGGGCATTCGGTAATCCGCTGGTCGCGGGCTGAAGGCCGCGGTAAGCGGACTTGCTGCGCCGGCTCTGACCACATTTCTGACGACAACGCTGGCGCCGGTTGCGCGCCGAACTACGCGCAACGGGGTCGATTGCATGTGGCGGGCGCCGGTCTAAACGCTTGATCAGCCGTGGTCGCCGATTCTTGATCACATGATGCGGCTGCGCATCTGATTGAAGGACTCCCGATATTGCTCTGTGGCCGTCTTCGCCCGCTCAAAACCTCCACCGAAAAGTCCGGCTTGAAGTGGCGCGTAGCTGGAGTACTGCTTTGCGAGATTCCCAGCGAATTCTTCGAGTGGGTTTCCGTGTCGCCGCGACCGCCAGGTCGACCGTCCGAGCCAATGGGTTTCCCGTAACCATTGACGCTGCGCGTCTGCTCCATGGCGCGAGTTCAACAGGTCTTGATCGACCAGTCCCAGAACGACTTCCGTTGAGTCGAAGGCGGCGTCGTAGTCCTCGTCGTCAGGAAACTGCTCGTCGAAGATCGGCCGCAATATCCGATGCAGCCACGCCGCAGAGGACGTGTGGTAATTCAGCCCTTCGTTCCTGTCGATCGCTGCCTGAGTTGTATCAATGTCCTGGCCCATCACAAGCGAGTTGACGAGCAGTTGAGGGATCGAATCGTTGTCGAATGGCTTATAGGGGTCGACAGCCTCGATCATCGAAAGTGCCGGCGCCGCATCGTAACTCCGGTCGGTCACCGTATTGTCGATCAGCAGTGTCTTGAAGTTCTCCCATTTTCCTTGACCTGAGGAGGCCATCGCGGCGACGAACACCGCGACAAGCAAAGGCACGTGGCGTAGATGCAGCAAAAAAGTGTGCCCACCAGCGATCTTGTACGCTTCCGTTGCAAACGCTTTCAAACCTTTGACCCAAGGGGTCAGCGTCTCGGCCGTGCCGTAGCGCGCCGAAACCTGCAATGACCAGCAGAATGGTTCGGCAAGATGCCAGTAGTCGTTTGCCGTCGAGGCTCCGTCCACTGCCAGTTTGCTGTTCGTCCCGCCCTTCCAATCCGTAGGGAAGCGCTCAGCGTCGCGCATCGCGGTCCTTACGCGTGCCACCTCTGCGCTGATGATGTCGTCGAGATCGATCTCTCGATCGCGGTCGCGGATGAGTTCTTTGGTGAGTTTTCTGAACGACTGGGGCTTGTCTGATTCGTGTGTTTCTTCAAGAGCGGTTCGTCGGGTGGAAGCGTCGACGCCCGTTAGGCCCAGTGCGCGCTTCACTGCCTCCATCAGCTTGATTGCGTTATCGGCGTAGTCAAGCCCGAAGAGGTCCGCGTAATCAAGGTCGCTCAAAGTCTCCGTCGTCGACAGTTTCCAGGTCGGGATGTCTCCGCCGTCGAAGCGCACGGGTATGAGCCAGGTCCGGTCGGGTGGCCGCAGTCGGTATTGCTCGACGGCTAAGTGCAGTTCCTCGTTCATGTACGACTTTTCTTTGGCCCTGGACCGTTCAGAGAAGCACGCGAGGAATGCGATCGATCCCGACGCAATGGCTTCGCGGATCTTGTCTTTCCACTTATCGCCGGGGGCGAGATCTTTCCTGTCGCGCCAGTATGGGATGCCAGCATTTTCCAGGTGTCGGCAAAACTTATCGACTTGATCCTTGTCCTCGCGGACGTACGAAATGAAAGCGCGCTTGCCGTCGGTTGGTCCGGCGTCCAACTCTTCCCCCTGATGATTTTGTGAGTTCGCGGCGGGATCGTCGAGACAGAGTTCGTCGGTCCGGTTAGCAGACCCGACGCATGATCAGGAGCCTAGTCGTGGCGGCAGCGTGAGCCGGGAGCGATCGGGCTGCGTGTTCTGGTGTCACCTGGTGGTGGTGACGCGTCGCCCGACGGACTTTGTCCATCATCCACAGACTGATGGGCAGGCTGCTTTTACATTCGCATGGCAACGCAACCAATTTCGCCGGCGTGCGGTGACGGGGTGACGGGATTTATCGTCGCCAGTTGTCAGCGCTCTTCGGCACGCGCTCGTGCGGCGTCGCGGATTGCGATGAGGAACGGTGCATCTTCTTTTTGGACCGAGGGGGCCAATTGGTCGTAGGGGCGGACTGACTCGTGGTTCGGTTCGCTGCGAGACATCCAGGCCGACCACGCGTCGTGCACATCGGATGCCTGTGTGCCTTCCCCTTTGGCGCGCATGAGCACGGCGTAAAGGACGAATAGGTCTTCAGCGGCCTCGGGTACGCCGGTGCCAGCGGGCAAGCAGCTTCGGATCAGTTCGGCGTCGTCGTCGAGGTAGCTCATGCCAGCAGTCTGCCGACCAGCAGGACGATATACAGCAGTCCGAAGACGATTGGCACTATTCGTTCGACGCCACCCAGTTCGCGGAAGACCTTGCCGAGCCGCGCGCGGCGGGTGCTCTCCTCGTCATAGGGCATCAGCTCTGTCCACTCGTCGGTATACGGCTTTACCGGCAGATGTTCCGCCTCTATCTGGTTGATCACTGCGAACTTGGCAGTGTTCAGCCTCCGGTAGACGCGGAGCAGGAGCCACCAGCACACTGACACAGCGACACCGGCCAGGCACACGGCGGTGAACCTCACCGCGGACTCCGGCTGTGTCGTGGATAGGCCCACCACTGCGATCAGTGTGGTGTTCACCGTGAGAAAGAAGGCATTGGCCACTGCGCGCCGGGCCGATACACGGTCCGCCATCTCGACCGCGAGCTTGTAGATGTCCAGGACCCGTGGGTCAGGCAGTGCTTCGTTAGGTTCGTTCATTGCGCGCCGCTGACTAGCTTCTTGAGATTTTCCCAGGTCCAGTCGTACATCTTGTCGGTTGCCCTCGCCGTCGTCGGGAGGGTCGAACCCTGCTGATATCCGGCGAGGAGGAAGTAGTCGACGCCCTCCGCCTGGGCGATGCCGAGCTCAACGCCAATGCCGGTCGCGAGGTGGGTGTGCTTGCCGCACAGGACGATCATGAGTCCACTCGCGCGGATGCGGCGCCTGGCCTCTTCTCGCCATGTCGGAGATGCCGTCTTGATAGACCAGTCGTGCACTTCGAACGGCGAGTCGGGGTTCTTCGACTGGCCGACCAGCAGGTCCTTCAACCTTGCGGCGTTGTCGTAGTCGAAGCTGATGAAGGCTCGTTGCACCACGCTGTGCTCCTTTGGATCGAACTCCCCGGCGTCTCGCCTGGTTTGCTCGGAGGATTTTGCCAGGTGCCTCCGACAAGTTGCAGTCACGTCATCGCTGCCTTCATCCATGTGGTATGTGCGTGAAGAGCGCGTTGTCGCAGCGAGGGGTTTAGGTTCGCAATTTCCCGGGTGCCGCATCCGCGACGGCTGCGAGGACATCGGCTGCAAGTGCGGCAACGGAGGCGGCCACCAGGTCGGGTTCTCCGATCCCTTCCTCTGCGCGACCTGCCATGATGGATCCGAGGGCATCGGGTCCGTCTGCAAATAGGGCGGGCAGCCAATCGAGAGCCCGCTCGGTCACCGTCTTGGAAACCGGGTCGAGCAGTAGGCGCTGAAAGCTTGAGCCGAGCGCCGCCATGTCGGTTGTTGCCACGAGCAAGCGGTAGATGTCGTGAGCGTCCTTATCGTTGAGGCGGTCGGGTTGGTCACGCCGTTCGTGGATTTTGTGGACTTTGGCAATCAGGAGAGCGGCTGGCCCGGCAACTCGGGCTTCGAAAGTCCTTGTGTCGTCAGGGTCGAGCGCAGATATCGTGCGGAGCTCATTGTCGACCACCGCGGCTTCCAGGCCGACAGTCCGCCTTGTTGCTTGGTTGGAGTGAGGTGGGATTCGGGCGCCGCGATGAGACCTACCGCCTTGCGATAACGCATCAGGAACCATCAAATCCACCGGGATGCCTGCGGGGTTCACCCATGCGCCAGGCTGGCCGTTCACATTTGGATAGAAACCTGCTCGTTTCATCGCGTTCTCAAGCAATGGCTCGTCTGGGAGTTCCCGCGGGTCCACTGCCAGATCGCTGTCCTTCGTTGCCTCGGCTATCGCAACATCCGCGTGGCCACTGTGCAGATAGATGGCTTGCGCGCCGACCACGACGATCGAATCGTGTTGTTCGGTCAGGGCTTCGAGGGCGTCCAGCAGAGCTGAACGGGCTTTGATAAGTAAATCATCCACGGCGCCACTCGCTTTCGTTGCGCTCCATCCATGAGATGAGTTCCTCGCCCTCGGAAGGGTTTCGTCCTGGACCCGTGAGTAGGTCTACTGCCGCCTGTTCAATCGCGACAATGACTGCACCATCGCGATTGGTGTTGGAACCGCTGAACACGACGTCGTAGGCCGGTTCGGCAAGAATCACGTTCGCCCCCTTTTCTGCAGGCCGTAGGCCCCATTCCTTCGCCGCCTGCGCCGCATCGTCGACGTAGACCATCGCCGCGCGGGCGGGAGCGTACGGCGCCCATTGTGCAGCCGCGATGGTTCCGGTTATCGCGTACGGCGAGTACTGGGATTTGGCGGCCTTGGTCTGCAGCGCTTCTAGACCGCGAGGCTCGATGTAGCTTGATGTTCGGTTGTTGCGAAAGAAGCTATAGTCGCGACTCCATCGGCGTAGGAGCCTTGGCCAGTCCTCCAGGACATAGTTTGTCCCTGTTTTCCGCACCAACCCTTCCTCTTGAAGGAACTCCAACACCCGGTATGTTGCGCCAGTAGATGCTCCGGAGGTGCTGACGAGATCGCGGGCCGACCATGGACCGCGCCCTGCGATGAGCGCCCGCACTACACGAGCGGCTGGCTCACCCGCTAATGACCCGCGTGGCCGACCCCGACTTCGCCAGGGATCCTTGTCGGCGCCCCGATCACGAACGTAGAGCGCGGGTCGCGACGACTGGACCAGGATGTTGCCGGTGGCGTCGATGTATGACACGTCTTCTTCCGACAGTCGCTCGCGGATCGGGGGAGCGAGGTATCGCGACATGACCATGGTCTTGGTATTGATGAGTTCGCGATCTGCCGCCCACCGCAACTGCTCAGAGACCCGGGGAATGTCGCGGCCGACAAGCAGCCGCTTCACCTCCAGGAGGAAACGAGCCTGCTCGCCCGAAGGTGCGGTAAGCGCGAGTATCGCGTCGATCGCGGCGTCCGCCGGCGAACGCTGAACATCAACGCGCCAGTCACCAGGCAGGCGACCGCGCAGCAGCTCCATGCACTCAGTCAGGATTTCTGCTTCCGAGCTCGGCGGGGTGGTTGGTTCAGTCACGAGATCTCCTGTTCGGAAAATGTACACGTTCCGATGGCTGCGGAACAAGTTATTTACCCGAGCGTCTTAGTTTCTTCGCTGCTCAGCCCGACAGGGCCTGGAGGGTTTCACCAGAATGTTCGTGGTATTCCGCTGTTCCGTTGTCAGCGGAATAGTTCTTTTAACCGAACAATCCCTGAGGCGAGACAGGCACTGCGGAGTGCGGCGCCAGAACGTCATCGGCCAGAACATCACAGTGATTTGCGCGCTGCACGAACCCACACTCTGACTCTCGAGACGAGATTGTTGTGAACGGATTTGTGAACGAAACGCTTCGAAACGACCGAGATCAGGTTGATCAAGACGCGACAGCCGAAACTCTTGACTTGTGCCTGAACTGCGGCTTTGAGATGCGGCGGCTGCAGAGCAACGCTGAGCCAGTAGCTCATAACCCAAAGGTCTCAGGCATGGGCCAGCACTGTTACGTCACGTAACACGATCAGCCATATCCGCAGGACAGCGACCACCCGCGTAACAACGCTGAAGAACAATCACTGCACTTCAGGCGATATTTTTGCGGCAAAGCACTGGGGTTCGATTCCCCTTAGCTCCACCAAATTCGATCAGGTCAGGGCCGAGGCCTGCCGCCAGGCGCGATTGCTCAGCAGACGCAGCCCGTTCAGTGCGACGATGATCGTCGAACCCTCATGGCCTGCCACGCCGAGCGGCAGCGGAAGATGGCCGAACACATCCCACAACACGAGCGTCGCGATGAAGGTCGCCGCGATGGCGAGATTGGCGATCACGACGCGACGCGCCCGACACGCCAACGCCACGACAGCGGGGACCGTCGCGAGCTCGTCGCGGACCGTAACGACGTCGGCCGTTTCCAAGGTGAGGTCTGCGCCGTTGCGTCCCATCGCGATCGAGCCGTGCGCGGCCGCCATGGCGGGTGCATCGTTGATCCCGTCGCCAACGAACAGGACGCGCTCGTCGTCGGCCTGCAACCGCCGCACGGCGGCGACTTTGTCATCGGGTAACAGGTCGGCGTGCACATCGGTGATGCCGACGCTGGCGGCCAAGTGTCCTGCTGCGCGGCGCGAATCGCCGGTCAACAGGAGCGGCGGCTTCGAGGTGAGCCTGGTGATGTCCCGCACAACTTCGTCGGCATCGGGCCGCACGGTGTCGTCGAGGCCGAGCACTCCGATCGCCGTGCCATCGACGGTGACCACGACGACGGTGGTTCCTCGGCTCTCCAGATGATCGACGACTGGGCTGGTGACCGAAAGTGATTGCGCGCTCAGCACTTCGACCGTCTGGCCCGAGAGACGCGCGCGCACACCGCGACCGGGTAGCGCCCGGAAGTCGGTGGTGCCGGCCGGTACGAGACCGCGGATCCGGGCGGCTTCGACGATCGCGCGACCGAGCGGGTGCTCGCTGAACTGCTCTGCGCCTGCCGCGATTCGCAGCACGTCGTCCTCGGCGTAGTGGCTGTCGAGCGTTGTGACATTGGTGAGTTGCGGTGTGCCCGTTGTCAATGTGCCCGTCTTGTCGATCGCGACCCGGGTCACGTCGGCGAGGTGTTCCATCGCGATCGCCGATTTGACGAGTACACCGTTTCTTCCGGCGGTGGCGATGGCCGATAACAGCGGCGGCATGGTCGCCAACACCACGGCGCACGGCGACGCGACGATCATGAATGTCATCGCCCGGAGCAGCGTGGACGCGAGATCGGCACCGAGCAGCAGAGGGATCGCGAACAGCGCGAGGGTCGCGACGACGACTCCGATGGAATAGCGCTGTTCGATCCTTTCGATGAACAGCTGCGTTTTGGCCTTCGTGGCCGACGCCTCGGCGACGAGGGCAACGATGCGAGCGACCACGGTGTCGGACGGATCCTTGGTGACCCGGATGCGCAGTGCGCCTGACCCATTGAGCGTTCCCGCGAAAACCTCGTCATTGACCGACTTGCTCACCGGCAGCGATTCGCCCGTGATCGATGACTGGTCGACGTCGGACGCACCGAGGACGACGACACCGTCGGCCGGGAGTCGCTCACCGGGCCGCACACTGACGATGTCACCGACGCCAAGGTCCTCGGCGTTGACGGCTTCTTCGAACCCGTCGGAGTCGATGCGAACGGCACGATCGGGTGCCAGGTCAAGCAGTCCCTTGACCGAGTCCTGCGTGCGCTTTGTCGCGGCGTCCTCCAACGCTCCCGATATGGCGAAGATGACGATCAGCAGTGCACCGTCGAAGATCTGGCCGATACTCGCCGCGCCGATTGCTGCGACCACCATGAGCAGGTCCACATCGAGCGTACGGCCCCGTAACGCTTGCACGCCTTCCCGCGCCGGTAACCAGCCGCCGGTGAGGTAGCAGGCCAGATACATGGCCCAAAACAGCCACGCCGGACCGCCTGCCAACTGCGTTGCCAACCCCGCCAGAAACAACCCGAGGGCGGCCACCGCCCACCGCACCGAACTCACCGACCACAGACTGGCCAACCCGACCGGAGTGGGGCGGGTGGCCGATAAGCGTTCGGCCGACGCGGTCGCGTTGGTCATCGACGCATCCTCCGGAGCACAAACCATGACCACATCAAAACATGTAGAACTCTACATGTATGCCATCGGCCGGACGGCCGTGCTTCAATTGACAGCATGGGGCACGGAGTCGACGGCAGGGTGACGCCACCGGCCACGCTCGACCCCGCCTCGGCGGGCAAGATCGCCGAGACGTTGCAAGCCCTCGCTTCGCCCAATCGCTTGATGATCCTCACCCGGCTACGCCAGTCGCCCTGTTCAGTGGGGGAGTTATCGACCGCGGTGGGAATGGAGCAGCCGGCGGTGTCCCACCAGCTCCGGCTCCTACGCGCACTGGGGCTGGTCGCGGGTGACCGCAAGGGCCGCAGTGTTGTCTACCGGCTCTACGACAATCACGTCGCTCAGCTCCTCGACGAGGCCGTCTATCACATCGAGCATCTACGCCTCGGGGCGACGGAAACCACGGCCTAGAGGCGAAATCGATAGCGATATCGCCTGAATCGTCGTTTACATTCCCGCGAGGCGGGGCACAGATCGCGGCAGTGGGCGGCGATCGGTGAGGGTTGCATCGGTGTCGCCCGCGAGGCGGTCGGCGGGGTCAACCTCTTTGTTTGAGCAGACAGCTCTGCCTCGCTGCGCCGTCGCCCGCGCGTTCGGCTACTTGCTCGCGGTCGTCGCGAGCCCGCCGTCGACGGGAATGATCGCGCCGGTGAGGAACGCGCCCGCCCGGCTGGCGAGAAAGACCGCGATGCCGGCCATGTCGTCGTCGCGCCCGATCCGGCGCAGCGGCGCCGACGCCGCGATCTGGTCGCCGAACGCGTCGAGGGTCGCGGCCATCATTTTCGACGGGAATGCCCCTGGTGCAACGGCATTGACGGTGATGTGCTGCGGCCCCAGCTCGCGGGCGAGCACACGGGTGAGGTGATGCACCGCTGCCTTGCTGCTGCTGTAGGAGTACGTCGGCAACTCGGGGACCCGGATGCCGTCGACGCTGCCGAGGTTGATGACTCGGGCGGGATCATCTGCGGTGCCGGCGGCGCGAAGTGCGGGCAGCAGCGCCTGAACGAGCCAGAACGGCGACTTGACGTTGACGTTGAGGATCTTGTCCCACGCGGAATCGGGGAAACTCTCTAGCGGCTCACCCCATGTGGCCCCCGCGTTGTTGACGAGGATGTGCAGCGGCTCGCCGCCGCCGGTCACCTCCTCGGCCAGCCGGATGCACTCGTCGTGTCGTGAGAGGTCGGCGGGAATGGCCCGCACATCGCCGAACCGGGACAGTTCGGCCTGCGCGCGTTCGCAGGCGTCGGCCTTTCGCGAGCTGATCACCACGCTGGCGCCGGCCTGCAGCAGCCCGCGGCTCATCATCACCCCGATGCCGCTCGTGCCACCGGTCACGATGGCGCGCTTGCCGGTGAGGTCGAAAAGCTCTGTGTGCGTGCTGAACTGACCGTCGCTCATCGGCAAGTGCCTCCATCGTCGCCGTGGCGGCACGCAAGGCCGCCCCGCTAGAGACTAGAAGATGAGCCCGGATGCCTTGCTGGTGGCCGCGGCGAACCGGTTCTGGACGTCCTCCCAATTGACCACGTTCCAGAATGCCTTGACGTAATCGGCTTTCACGTTCTTGTACTGCAGGTAGTACGCGTGCTCCCACATATCGACCTGCAGCAGGGGGATGATGCCCAGCGGGACGTTGGCCTGCTGGTCATAGAGCTGGAAGGTGAGCAGCCGCTGCCCGAGGCTGTCATAACCGAGTACGCCCCAGCCCGAGCCCTGCAGGCCGTTGGCGGCAGCGGCGAACTGCGCCTGGAATTTGTCGAACGACCCGAACTGGTCGTCGATCGCGGCGGCCAGCTCTCCGGTCGGCTTGTCGCCGCCGTTCGGTGAGAGGTTCTTCCACCAGATCGTGTGGTTGACGTGCCCACCGAGGTGGAACGCGAGGTTCTTCTCGTTGAGGAAGATTGCGGCATGGTCGCCGTTAGCGCGGGCCTCTTCGAGTTTGGCGATCGCGTCGTTGACGCCCTTCACGTAGGTGGCGTGGTGCTTGCTGTGATGAATCTCGTTGATCTGGCCCGAGATGTGCGGCTCCAGGGCGCCGTAGTCGTAGTCAAGGTCAGGCAGTGTGTACTCGGCCATGAACTTCCTTTCTGAAGGGGGTCGACGCTGTGTACCCGTGCTGGGCCGGATTTCACAGATGGCTTCGGCGTCGCGCAGAAGGGCCTCCGCGAAGCCTATGCGCGAGCCCAATATCTGTCTAGGTGTTCAGATGTTGTGCTAATTTGAGGTTGCGGGCGGCCGCGGAGTACATCGATGCAGCACATCATGTAGCGACTTGTCTTCCGACGGGTGGCGGCGCGACGCGGCCGACCCGCGCCAACCTCCACGATTTGCTGATCGACCGATTCGGTGATTGCCGTGCGGGCGGTGCGGGCAATGGGCCACCCGCTGCGCTCCTTGCTCGTGGCGACAAGCAGCCCGTAGCCTCGTGAGGTGGCCGGCCTGACCGGCGTTCGCGCCGACGAACTCACTGCCCTGGAAGTTTTCGGTGGCTATCGGGCCGAGGATCTCGTTCCGCTCGCGGCCCAGCTGACGCCTCTGAACGCCGCCTCCGGACAGGTGCTCATGCACCAGGGCGAACTCGCGCTGTCCTTCCTGTTGATCGGCTCCGGCGCGGCCGAGGTCACGCATACCGGAGACGACGGGCACGACACCGTCGCGAGGTTGACGCCGGGCATGATCGTCGGCGAGATCGCATTGCTGCGGGACACGACCCGCACCGCGACGGTGATCGCCACCGCACCGGTGCGCGGTTGGGTCGGGGGGCGCGAGGCGTTCGCGACCATGCTCGAGATCCCAGGCATGCTCGACCGGCTGCTGAGTACCGCCCGACAGCGCCTCGCCGCGTACGTCAACCCCGTTCCGGTCCGGATGCGTGACGGGACGGAGTTGTTCTTGCGGCCGGTGCTGCCGGGCGACAGCGAACGGTCGTCCAAGGGTCCCGCCGAATTCTCCAGCGAGACGCTGTACCGGCGTTTCCAATCGATGCTCGTTCCGAGCAGGTCGCTGATGCGGTACCTCTTCGAGGTCGACTATGAACACCACTTCGTCTGGGTGATGACCGACGGTCCGGAGGGGCCGGTGGTCGCCGATGCGCGTCTCGTTCGCGACGAGGCCGATCCTGCCGTCGCCGAGGTCGCGTTCATCGTCGCCGACGCCTACCAGAACAAGGGCATCGGGTCATTCCTGATGGGGGCGCTCGCAATCGCAGCGAAATACCTTGGTGTCCAACGCTTCACCGCACGTGTGCTCACCGACAACTATCCGATGCGCACCATCCTCACCCGTCACGGCGCGCACTGGGAGCGAGAGGACCCCGGGGTGGTCACCACGACCATCGACGTGCCGCGCCCGACCAATCCGCCGTTCTCGGCTGAACTGACCAAGCAGATCCGCGATATGGCCACGCAGGTCGTGCGGGCGGTCGGCTGATGCGGGTTCCGCTGTCCAAGGACACCAGGCTGTGCATCTCGCTGGCGGGCCGGCCGAGCAACATCGGTACCCGGTTCCACAACTACCTCTACGATCTGCTGGGCCTCGACTTCATCTACAAGGCCTTCACCACAACGGATATCGCGGCGGCGATCGGAGGCGTGCGGGCACTGGGCATCCGCGGCTGTTCGGTGTCGATGCCGTTCAAACACGATGTGCTGGCGCTGGTCGACGAGATCGAGCAGTCGGCCCGCTCCATTGGCGCCGTCAACACGATCGTCAACGACGACGGTCGGCTCACCGCATCGAACACCGATTACCTTGCCGTGCAGGCTCTCATCGCCGCACACGGATTGCAGCCGTCGCAGTCCGTACTCGTGTACGGCAGCGGTGGGATGGCCGGTGCGGTCGCGGCCGCGTTCTGTGACGCCGGATTCGACCGCGGCACCATTGCGGCCCGCAATGCCGAGACTGGACGTTCGCTGGCCGACAGGCTCGGCTACGAGTACCGCTCCGAGGTCGGTGCGCGCACCGCGGACGTACTGGTCAACGTCACGCCCGTAGGGATGGCGGGTGGTCCCGAGGCCAACGGAATCGCCTTCGGCGAAGAGGCTGTCGCCAACGCGCACACCGTGTTCGATGTGGTGGCGGTGCCGTCCGAGACACCGCTCATCAAGGCCGCGCGCGAAGCGGGCGTCGGCGTGATCACCGGCGCTGAGGTGATCGCGCTGCAGGCCGCCGAGCAGTTCGAGCGTTACACCGGGGTTCGGCCGACGGACGAACAGGTCATGGCCGCGTCCGCGGTCTCGCGCGCTTGAGTCAGGGCGTGATCTTGGTCTGTTCGTCGATGACGGACGTCGCGTCCATCAGGGCCATCATCTGATCCTCGCGACCGTCGGCGTTGAGTTGCAGGACATAGAGCCCGTCCTGCCCGGGGATGACGACCGTCTTCTGTGCGATCGCCCGTAGGACACCGTCTTTGGTGTACGTGCCGCCGATCTGCACCGCTTCGAAATCGGAGAGCGTGGACGGTGAACCCTCCTGTGCGCCATCATATCCGGGGAGGTTCTTGATCTCACCGGGAGCGAATTCGAGGATCTTCGCGGGGTCGACGTTGCCGGTCAGCTTCGACACCAGCGCGATGATGGTCGGAGGGTCCTCGGCCATGGCGGGGTCATCGGAAACTATCGCGCCCCAGGCCCATTCGGGTGTGCGCGGCCCGGCATCGCTCCAGCCGGGTGGGAACGGCAGGTCGATGGTGGGCGAACCGGGATCGCCGCGCTTGACCGGGGTCTCCGTGATGTCGTTCTCGCGGATGTAGTCGACGATCGTGTAATTGGCGCCTTGCGCTTGAGGCGACGTGGTTGGTGCGGGCGAGGCGCTGGTTTCCGATGTGGTGGTTGGTTCTGAGGTCGTTGTATCCGACGTCGCCTCACCCTCGGTGTCCGAGCTGCAGCCGGCAAGGCCGAGCCCGAGTGCCACGGCCGCGACCGCGACGATGCCGGCCCTCATAGACGTGCCCATTTGCTCCTCCATCGGTGTGGTCTGCGCCGTAGCCTACGGCCGCCCTCCGGCGTTTGCAGTCGAAAACGCGCGTAACAGCGGTTACGCAGTTGTTCCCGTACGGAACAATATTTTGCTACGGGGCTTCATCGTGGTTAGCTGGGACGAGGTTTTTGCGGGGCAGCGGCCAGGGGTGAGAGGGAGACGCGATGCGGGGGCAGAGTGCTCGACTGACGACGACGTTGCGTTCGCTGGGGGCGATGATCCTGGCGGTGTTCGCGGCGATCGCGGTGGCGGTGGCATGGACGACCGCAACCGCGGTCCAGCTGGCGGCGAGCGCGTTGATCATGGGCGGGACCGAACACCCGTTGACCACCCCGCCGGATACCCCCGAATACATCAGCCAGTACTTGAGCAACGCCGTCATGGGATTCATCAACCCTGCTGCGGGAGAGCCCACCGATGCCGACGGCGGCCCCATCGACGACATCGACAACAACGTCTATGCGGTCGTCTATCCGGCCGCGTTCTTCCCGGTGTTCGGCAACAGGACCTTCGATGACTCTGTCGGGGAAGGCGTAGAGAGCCTGGAAGGGTGTGTTCGCGGGAATTCGGCCTGCGTCTACAACGACGACGCCAGTTACGACGTGGAGAACCCGCTGGGGCCCGAGCCCGCCGCCCCGTCCGCCTATGAGGACTACGTCATCTTCGGCTACTCGCAGAGCGCCGTGGTGGCTTCGCTGGTGAAGCGGGAACTGATTGCTGATCCTCGAGAGCCGGAGAATCCCGGGGACCCCGCTCCCGAAACGTCGTTCTTCCTGCTGGCCAATCCGATGCGTCCCAACGGCGGCATCCTGGCGCGTGGCCCCGAAGGCCTCACGATCCCGATCATCGGCATCACGTTCTACGGCGCGACCCCGACGAACTCATGCGAGGGCGGTGGGGAGTGCATGCCGACCGTCGACGCCGCGGCACAGTACGACCTTCTCGGCGGCGACGCACCTGCCAGCCTCACCAACGTGTTGGCCATCGCCAACTCGCTCGCCAGTTACTACTACCTGCACGGCGATCTGCAGAACGAGAACTTCGACGACGCCGTCTACCAAGGCTCGTACGGCGACACCGACTACTACCTCTATCCGGCCGAACGGCTGCCGATCCTGATGCCGTTCGAAGCATTCGTGCCCTCGCCGATCCTGACGGCCCTGGATGCACCGCTGCGGGTGCTGATCGAGGGGGCCTATGCCCGCGACGTGAACCCGGGTGTCGCGACGAAGGTGGGCCTGCTTCCGTTCCGGAACCCGATCCGCACCGCGATCAACTTGGTGCAGTCGATCCCGACCGGCCTCGATGATGGGATCGAGGAGATCACCGGCGACCGCCCGCTGGGAACCGAGGAGACCACCAGCCCCTTCGGTGTCGGTGGACCCGAATTGCCCGATCCACCAGAAGACACCGCTGCGAGGACGATGTCGTGGGCGCGCTCAGGAAACGCCGACCTGGACGAGGGGAACGTCGTCGAAAACCTGCCGCCCACGAGTGAGCTCGAGCCCTCCGGAGGTCAGGTCGAGCAGGATCCATTGGGACAGCAGCCTATTCAGGTCATCGCCAACCCGACACCGCCCCGCAGCGAGGCAACCACGAAGCAACCCGAGGAAGTGGTGGTCGAGGAGCGCATCGACGCTACGGGCGCCGAGAAGGCCGGGAACGGTGCCCTCACCGGCAAGGCGCCGAGGGTCGGCCTCAAACCCGCGCTGCCCAAGCTGAATCTCCCGAAGTTGCCGAAGCTGCGCGGACCCATCGGTTTCGACTCTCCGGTGCGGCTGGGGCCGTCACCCGCGAACCGGCCGGATCGGACCGGAACGGAAGCAAACCAGACGGATGCGGAGCCCGACGACCCGCCTGCCGGCGGTGACACGGGCGGCGACTCCGACGCCGAAGGTGCCGCCGGCTGACGGGATCAGCGCGAGCAGTTGAGCGAGACGGTGATCGACCTGCTCACCACGACCGTGATGAACTCCCGGTCCTCACCCTTGCCGACCGCGAACGTCTGGGTGACCTCCTGCGGGTTGCGCACGCTGGTGACGATGCACTCGTTGATCGGGCCGCTGCCGACCCGGTCGATGACGACGTCGTAGCCCTGGTCCTCGAGCTCGGCGATCGTCCGCGGCGCGTCGCCCGGTTGCACCGGTTGTGCGGCGGCGACCCCCGCGGGCACCACAATGGCGCCCGCCACCGCTGCTGTTGCTGCCACACTCCGAAGAGCACGCATGACAGCCTCCATTCATGAGGGTCGATGTCACTACCTGTTGATCGCCGACGGGCCGTCGATCGTTGCATCGTCGCGGCCGCTGCCACGGCCCTGACGATCTGCGTCGGGGCATGCGGAAACGATTCCGGCTCGTCGCCGGCCGGCGAGTCGTCATCCCAGAATCCCCCGCAGGTCAACCCGGCCAGAATCGATCGGGCGCGCACCGTCCTGCCCGCCGGATACGAGGTGACCGACCTCGTCGCCCCCCTCGGCCCGGTCACCGCGTGGGGATACGGTCCGCAGTGGACCGCCGAGCCCGCGAGGTGTGCGACCCTGGCCGACGCCGCCGCGGGTGCGACTCGCACCGACGGCTGGTCCGCGTCGGGGCCCGGCGGCATCGTGTACGCCGTGGTCGCGGCCGCGCCGGGGGATCTCGACCCGACGGTGATCGACGAGTGCGGGCGCTGGACCATGTCGGGCGGACGCACCACGGGAACCGTCACGCTCGAACCCGCCCCGCCCATCGATGCGGCGTCGACCATCGCGATGGCGACGGCGAGCAGAACCGTCGTCGAAGGTGGCACCGAAACGGTGTCGCACGCCGAAACCGTCACGGTCTACCTGGGTGACCATGTCGCCTTCGTCGCCGTCGTCACCGACCCCGGTTCGCCCAATCCCCAACTCGGTTCGGATTTCACCGCCCATCTGATGACCGAAACGGTGTCCGCGCTACGGGGCTGAGCCGTCGTGGGCCGGTACATTGTGCGGCGATGTCGAACAGGGCCTTGGTCGCGGTGGTGTGCGCCGCTGCGCTGACCGCGTGCGCGACCGGACAACCGGACGACGATCTGTCGGCTGCCGACATCGGGCGAGTCAAGGATGTGCGGGCGAGCTTCGGACCCGACTTCAAGGTGACCGACGTCGGCCCGACCGGTATCGACCCGAGACTGCTGGCGCGCCAGGAACTGCCCAAGGGCGTGAAGTTCGAGCCACCCGACTGTGCGTCGTTCGCCAATCAGCAGATGGTTCCGGCGGGCGCCAAGGGCAACATGGCCGCGACGACGGCCGAGGGCGAGGGCAACCGGTTCATCACGATCGCCGTCGAAACGTCGGAAAGCACGTCGGTCAACGCGCCGGCCGACAACTGCCGCAGGGTCGGGTTCGCGGGCGGTGCGATGCGCGGGCTGGTCGAGGTCGTCGAGGCACCGCAGATCGAGGGTGCGCAGACGCTCGGAACTCACCGCGTGGTCCAGACGACGGTGGACGGTAAGCCCCGCACCGGCGAGCTTTACAACTATCTCGCCAGCTTCGGCCCTTTCCTGGTGATCGTCACCGCGAACCCGCTGGTGCTGCCCGACAAGCCGGTGGCGAAGGTCGACACGCAACGCGCTCGCGACCTGCTGGTCGCGGCGGTGAACGCAGTCAGGGCTTAGCGCACGTCGTGCGGACGGAACTGGATGCTGATCCGAACGCCCACCGGATGCGCCGTCTTGGGGATGGCGTGCTCCCACGTGCGCTGACACGACCCGCCCATCACGAGTAGGTCGCCGTGCGCGTGCTGCAGGCGTAGCGACTTGCCGCCACCGCGAGGCCGCAGCGCGAACGTCCTGGTCGCGCCGAGCCCGATGATCGCGACCATGGTGTCTTCGGTGCTGCTGCGCCCGACGGTGTCCCCGTGCCAGGCGACGCTGTCGTTGCCGTCGCGGTACAGGCACAGCCCCGCCGTGGTGAACGGTTCGCCGAGTTCACCCGCGTAGGCGTCGTTGAGGCGACGGCGGAGCTGCTTGAGGCGCGGATGCGGCGGCGGGTCGTCGACCAGGTTGTGGAAGCTGACCAGGCGGGGGACGTCGACGACCCGGTCGTACATCGGTCGGCGCTCCGCACGCCACGGGACGACCTCGGACAGCTCTGCGAACAGTGAGTCGGCATCGTCCAGCCACCCGGAGCGAAAGTCGATCCAGGCCCCGTTGCCGAGGTGGCGGCGTTCGGCGTGCTCGAACAGCGAGCTCTGCAGCGCCAGCTCCATGTCCGCGATCCTATCGCACAGACGTTCGATGTGTCAGAGCCGTGCTGCGCCGGGTCCGTGTTCGGCGAGCACGTCTCCGGGATTGGTCAGTGCGCATGTCTTCAGGCTCAGGCAGCCGCAGCCGATGCAGCCGGTCAGGTTGTCGCGCAGGCGTTGCAGGTGCAGGATGCGGTCGTCGAGGTCTTGGCGCCAGCCCGCCGACAGTCTGGCCCAGTCCTTACTCGTCGGCACCCTGTCGGTGGGCAGGGTGGTCAGCGCTTCTCGTATGCGGGACAAGGGGATTCCGAGCCGCTGTGACATCCGGATGAACGCGACGCGGCGCAACGTCTCGCGCGCATAGCGCCGCTGGTTGCCCGAGGTGCGTCTGCTGTGGATCAGGCCTTCGCGTTCGTAGAAGTGCAGCGCCGAAACAGCGACACCGCTGCGAGCCGACATCTCGCCGGGAGTCAGCTCGGAAATCAACTCCATAACATCAACCATAGTTGAGGTGCCGTCGCGGGTTACGGTGCTAGATGTGACGCTGGGCTGCGACTCCGAGGTGGGTCGGCTGACTGCGGCCATCCTGCATCGGCCCGGGGCCGAGTTGCAGCGCTTGACGCCGCGCAACAACGATGCGCTGTTGTTCGACGGGCTGCCCTGGGTGGCCAGGGCGCAGGCCGAACACGACGCGTTCGCCGCGCTGTTGGTCGACCGGGGCGTCGAGGTGATGCTGCTCGCCGATCTGTTGACCGAGGCGCTGTCGCACAGCGGCGCGGCGCGGATGCACGGCATCGCGGCTGCTGTCGATCCGAGGCGGCTGGGTCTGCCACTGGCGCAGGAACTTTCGGCGTATCTTCGCTCGCTGGAGCCCGCACCGCTGGCCCACGTGCTGATGGCGGGCATGACGTTCAACGAGTTGCCGCTCTCGGGTGCGGAGCTGTCGCTGGTGCGCCGGATGCATCACGGGGGCGACTTCGTCATCGATCCGCTTCCGAATCTGTTGTTCACTCGCGACTCGTCGTTCTGGATCGGCCCGAGGGTGGCGATCACGTCGCTGGCGCTGCCGGCGAGGGTGCGCGAGACCTCGCTGACCGACGTGATTTACGCGCATCACCCGCGGTTCCTCGGGGTGCGGCGGGCCTACGAATCGCGGTCGGCACCCGTCGAGGGAGGAGACGTGGTGCTGCTTGCACCGGGTGTCGTGGCGGTGGGGGTGGGGGAGAGGACCACACCGGCGGGTGCAGAAGCGTTGGCGCGCAGCTTGTTCGACGACGACCTGGCCCATACCGTGCTCGCCGTGCCGATCGCGCAGTCGCGAGCGCAGATGCACCTCGACACGGTGTGCACGATGGTCGACGTCGACGCGGTGGTGATGTACCCGCCGGTCGTGGATTCGTTGTCGGCGTTCGTGATTCATCGTGACGGGAACGGCGGAGTGCGCATCGACGACGAGGTGCCGTTCGTCGACGCCGCCGCGACGGCGATGGGTATCGACCGGTTGCGGGTCATCGCCACGGGGTTGGATCCGGTGACGGCCGAGCGTGAACAGTGGGACGACGGCAACAACACGCTGGCGCTCGCCCCAGGTGTGGTGGTCGCCTACGAGCGCAACGTCGAAACCAATGCGCGGTTGGCGGACGCGGGTATCGAGGTGTTGCCGATCCAGGCGTCCGAGCTGGGCACCGGCCGCGGCGGACCACGGTGTATGTCATGCCCGGCCGGCCGCGACCCCCTGTAGCGCCGCGGTCGCGCCGGGGACGCTCGGGCCGGGTACTTCGCGAGACGTACACCAGGGTCGCTGAATGCGCGCGATCACGACCCTGGTGTACTTTTCGCGAGCGGAAACCACCCGCGACGCTCGGCGGCCTCCCGCAGTCTGTGCAGAATGAGCCCGCGGCTGTGCTCCTTGACCACGTGAATGTCCAACCAACCGAGACACTCCACGAGCGCGTTGCGGTCAATGTCGTGAACGAATCGGCGCCGCTCCGTCTGATGCTGTTCACCGTCGTAATCCAAAGCGATCATCGGTTCGTCCCAACCCATGTCGAGGATCGCCTCAGAGACGCCGTCGCTGACGCGGATCTGTGTACGCGGCCGGGGATACCCTGCGTCGACGACAAGAAGCCGCAACCACGTCTCTTTGGGTGACTGAGCACCGCCGTCCATCAGATCCAGTGCGATGCGGGCACGCTTCATCCCTCGCCAGCCGCGATACCGCTCGAGAAGCGGTGCTACGTCGTCAACGGTCAGGCCGGTCGCCGCTGCCAGTGCATCGAGATGCCTGACCGCCACGTCGCGACTGAGGTGTCGAGCCAGATCCAGCGCCGTGCGTGCTGGCGTCGTCACCGCAAGGTCGCCGATCGCACAGACCTCGTCCCAGTCGATCCGTTCATTTCGGATGACCACTCCACGCCGTGGACGCTCACGGGGGCCGATCATGTCGATCGGTGTGTCGGGGTTTACCCATTGGGCTCCGTGCAGTGAAGCCGCAGCACGCCCGGCCACGATGCCGCGACGATCTGTCCACAGCCAGGCAGCATGTGCGGCCAGTTCAACCGACGGTGACGCACCGCGGGGCACGTAGACGCGTGGCTTGACGCGCTTGTAACGCGAGCGCAACTGGCCTCGGGTCAGACCCCTGCCGAGTAGTTCGCCGCCGACGAATGCTTCTTCCATGCGACGGATGCTGGCCGGAAGCGCCGACAATTCTGCCCCCGATTCGCGAGACGTACACCAGGGCTGTGGATAACTCGCTCACACGACCCTGGTGTACGTCTCGCGAAAGAACAGCAGCGGCTAGCGTCAGCAACGGCTAACGCCAGGACGGCAGCCAGATCTGCATGTTCCAGGTGTTCTGCGATATCGGGATGCCGGTCAGGATCGGATACATCCACGCGAAGTTCGTCAACACCAGTGCGACATAACAACTCACCGCGATCAGCCCGAGCGTTCGGCGTTCGGCGTTCTGGTTCGGCTTGTGCAGGATGTCGCCAAGGATCAACGCGATCATCATCACCAGGAACGGCGCCATCGTCGCCGCGTAGAAGAAGTACATCTGGCGGTCGATGTCGGCGAACCACGGCAAAAAGCCCGCGCTGTAGCCCACCAGCGCGACGGCATATCGCCAGTCGCGCTTGACGAATGCCCGCCACACCGCCCACCCCAGTACCGGCACCGCCAGGAACCACATCGCGGGCGTGCCGACCAGCATCACGGCCTTCACACATGACTGCGCCCCGCATCCGGGCACATCCTGGTTGTCGATCGCGTAGAGCACCGGACGCAAGGACATCGGCCACGTCCACGGTTTCGATTCCCACGGGTGATGGTTCCCGTCGGCGTTGGTCAACCCGGAGTGAAACCGGTACGCGGCATACGTGTAATGCCACAGCGAGCGCAACGCATCGGGAATCGGCAACACGCTGTCCGGGCCGATCGACTGCCCGACCTCATGCCGGTTGATGGCCGTCTCCGAGGCGAACCACGGCGTGTACGACGCGAGGTACACACCGAACGGGATGAGCACCAGAGCGTACAGCGACGGCCCCAGGTCGCGGCGGAACGCGCCGAGCCACGGCCGCGGAACCCGGTACTGGCGGCGCGCCAGGATGTCGAAGACCATGGTCATGACGCCGAAGAACGCGATGAAGTACACGCCCGACCACTTTGTGGCGCAGGCCAATCCGAGCAATACGCCCGCGCCGAACCGCCACCACCGGACCCCGAGCCTGGGTCCCCACACCGTCTCGCCGATGCGGCCCTCGAGCAGCGCGATATGCATGCGCTCGCGCACCTGGTCGCGGTCGACGATAAGGCACCCGAACGCGGCCACCACGAACGTCACCAGGAATCCGTCGAGCAGCGCGGTCCGCGAAGCGACGAAGCTGACCCCGTCGGCGATCACCAACAGTCCCGCGATACCACCGACCAACGTCGACCGGCTGATGCGTCGGGTGATCCGCGCGACCAGGATCACGACGATCACCCCGCACACGGCGCCGGAGAACCGCCAACCCAGCCCGTTGTAGCCGAACAGCGCCTCGCCGATCGCGATCAACTGTTTGCCCACCGGCGGGTGCACCACCAGGCCGTAGCCCGGGTTGTCTTCGACGCCGTGGTTGTGCAGCATCTGCCAGGCCTGCGGCGCGTAATGCTTCTCGTCGAAGACTGGGGTGCCGGCGTCGGTCGGGGATCCGAGATTGAGGAACCGTGTCACCGCCGCCAGCGCGGCGATGACGGCGGTCATCACCCAGCCCTGCAGCCGGTCGACCGGGCCGAAGTCCGCGGCAGGCAGCTGCGGCGCTGGGCTGATGACCGGGACCGCGCGCGGCGCTTTGGTGGCGGGGGCGGTCACGAGTGCGATCGTAGGCTGTCGG
Source organism: Mycolicibacterium novocastrense (assembly GCF_001499835.1). NCBI lineage: Bacteria > Bacillati > Actinomycetota > Actinomycetes > Mycobacteriales > Mycobacteriaceae > Mycobacterium > Mycolicibacterium novocastrense. The sequence continues at coordinate 283,353 of NZ_LQIH01000001.1, read as the reverse complement.
CATGAGCCCCGGACGACTGCTCATCGGCGCCACGCCGCTGGGCCAGCCCTCCGACGCCTCTGCGCGGCTGGTCAGCGCGCTGCGCAGCGCCGACGTCATCGCCGCCGAGGACACCCGCCGGGTCCGCACGCTGGCCCAGGCCCTCGAGGTGAGGCTGACGGCGAAGGTGGTCAGCCTGTACGACCAGAACGAGGCCTCGCGTATCGCGGGCCTGCTCGACGGGATCCGGTCGGGTGCGACGGTGCTGCTGGTCAGCGACGCCGGTATGCCGTTGATCAGCGATCCTGGCTATCGCCTGGTGACGGCGTGCATCGACGCCGGGCTCCCGCTCGCCTGCCTGCCGGGCCCCTCGGCGGTGACGACGGCTCTTGCGGTCTCGGGGCTACCGGCCGAGCGGTTCTGCTTCGAGGGATTCGCGCCCCGCAAGCAGGCCGCGCGCAAGACGTGGTTGACGACGTTGGCGACCGAGCAGCGGACCTGTGTGTTCTTCGAATCGCCGCGCCGGCTGGCGGGCACGCTCAGAGACGCGGTCGACGTGCTGGGCTCCGACCGCCGCGCGGTGGTGTGCCGGGAGCTGACCAAGACGCACGAGGAGATCGTTCGGGGCCGGCTCGACGAGCTCGCCGACTGGGCCGCAGACGGGGTGCTCGGGGAGATCACCGTCGTGCTGGCCGGCGCGGTCCCGAAAGCGGACCTCGAAACGCTGGTGGCCGCGGTCCACAAACTCGTCGACGACGGCGCACGGGTCAAGGACGCCTGCGCCGACGTAATTGCGGCGAACCCGGGCTCGCCGTCACGACGTGAGCTCTACGATGCGGTTCTGCGTTCCCGGCAGTGACCCGATGATCGGTGCCGCCTTGTGCAGGCACTCCTCCCATTCGCGATCCGGGTCGGAGTCGGCGGTGATACCGCCACCGACGCCCAAGATCGCATTCCCGTAAGCGTCGAATTCCACCGTCCGGATCGCCACGTTGAGTTCGCACCCCGCCACCGGAGACGCCAACCCGACTGTTCCGCAGTAGATTCCGCGCCTGACCGGTTCCCAGTCTTCGAGCAGCCGGCGTGCCCGCGCCTTCGGCGTTCCCGTCACCGACGCCGGTGGGAACGTCGCGTCGAGCACCGTTGACATCGGCACATCGACGGGCACCCGCGCGGATACCGTCGACACCAGATGCCATACCCCGGGCGCCGGTTGCACCACCAGTAATTCGGGCACGGAGACGGTGCCGACATCGGCGACGCGGCCCAGGTCGTTGCGCACGAGGTCGACGATCATGATGTTCTCGGCGACATCCTTGACCGAGCAGCGCAGCGCTTCCGGATCGGCCGAACGCGGCAGCGTGCCCTTGATCGGGCTTGACGCGATGTGGTCACCGCGCCTGCGCAGGAACAGTTCCGGCGACAACGACGCCACCGCCCCCCAGCCTCCCGCGAGGTAGGCCGCACGCGCGGGCGACGTGCGTTGCACGGCGTCGGCGAAGAAATCCAGGGACGACCCCTCGAGCCGGCCGCGGAACTGCGTGCACACACATGCCTGGTAGACCTCCCCTGCGGCGATCGCCTCCAGGCAGTCCAGCATCCCCCGGCGGTGGGCATCGCGATCGGCCTCACCCCACTCGACGTGCGACAGCCGCGGGGCGACCGGCACTCGCAGCGCATCGGCCACCCAATCGGGAAGCGTTGCATCGGACAGGCTTTCGAACCACCATCGCCCGTCGCCGTCCTGGCGTAACACGCAGTCCGACCAGCCGCCGGCAGCCTCGGGAATCCGCGGACCGAGACCGTCGGCCGCCGCATCCGGATACGACAGATAGCCGAACCAGCCGCCCCCGACCGCCTCCCCATCGCCCGCAACGCAGGGGACCTCGAAGGCGCGCGACGTGTCGACCGGCGCGACGTCCACAGAGGGCGCGATGACTGCGCCCGAGCCGAACCACTCGCCGATCAGCGCCGCAGGTGGCGCCAGCCCGCGATCGGCGGCGGCATATCCGACGGCGCGCAGAACCGCTGGGGCGCTGCCGAGGTCGCCGAGCAGGTCGATGCGCACCGACTCAGCTTGTCAGATGCTGCGCGTGACTTCCCGCGGGATCTCCACCCCGGCCAACTTGTCCGGGTTGCGCATCACGTAGAAGTGCGAGATCCGGCCCTCGGTGATCTCGAGGCTGACGAGCCCCTCGAAGTGGTCGCCCAGGTAGAGCTTGAGCGCGGGCGCGTTGTTGTACATCGCCGGTTCCACCCGGCCGGCCTCGCCCGCGACCCGCACCAGCCCGATGAGGACCCTGGCGACCTTGTCGGCGCCGACCACCGGCCGCCGCGCCGCGCTGACCTTGCCTGCGGAGTCGGCTGTCCATTCGACGTCGTCGGTCAACATCTCCAGCAGCGCATCGACGTCGCCGGTGGACGCGGCCGCGAAGAACCGCTCGGTGATCTCCATCGACACCTTGGGATCGACCGGCTCGAACCGCTTTCGCCGCGACTGCACGTGCTCGCGGGCCCGGTGCGCCATTTGACGTACGGCGGCCGCCGACTTGCCGACCGCCTCGGCGATCTCGTCGTGACCGAAACCGAACACCTCGCGCAGCACGAACACCGCGCGCTCGTCCGGGCTCAGGGTCTCCAGCACCACGAGCATCGCCATCGAAACCGACTCGGCCAGAACGACATCCGATGCCGGATCGTGTGCATCGAGCAACAGCGGTTCGGGAAGCCACGGGCCGACGTACTCCTCGCGCCTCCGCAACTGTGCCCGCAGCGCGTTGAGTGACTGACGGGTGACGAGCTGGGCGAGGTAGGCCTTGGTGTCGCGCACCGCGGCAAGGTCCACCTCGGCCCAGCGCAGGTAGCTCTCCTGCAGCACGTCGTCGGCTTCGGTTGCGCTGCCGATGATCTCGTAGGCGATCGTGAACAGCAGCGGACGCAGCACCGTGAACCGTTCGGCGTGTTCGTCACCCGTGCCGCTCATCGGATCGGTACCGTCTGGGTCGCGACAACCTGCTGCTCCCGGCGCGGGTTCGTCTTCCAGGTGTAGGAGCCAGGCTTGTCGGCCTCGCCGCGAATCCACTTCAGCGTCAAACGGCACACCTGCTCCTTGACCAGAGCACCCGTGCGGCCACCGATGTACCAGCGACGCGGGGTGTCGTCGACGTCGGCGAACTGGAACGTGCCTGCCTTGCGGCCCAGGCTGATGCACTGCCCGGCCATCGCGTGGTTCACCGCGGCCGGGTCATCGCCGGCAAGCCGCGCCAGCACGGTGTTCGCGGCCTGCGCGCCGAGCGGCAGGGCCGCCTGGCAACTCATGCGCCACGGCAGGTCCGACGGTGACGCCGCATCCCCCGCACCCACGATGCGCACGTTGTCGACGCTGGTCAGCGTCTCGTCGGTGAGGAGCCGTCCGAGCGCGTCGGTGGCCAGGCCGCTGGCAGCGGCCAGACCCGGCACGCCGAAGCCGGCGGTCCACACCGTCACGGCGGCCGGCACCTCACGGCCGTCGGCCAGCACCACCCGGTCGGCTCGGACTTCGCCGACCGCGCTGCCCTCGACGATGACGACCCCCAGCTTGGCCAACCGCTTGGTCACCGATCGGCGGCCGCCGGCCGCCAGGGAGGGCGCGAGCACGTCGGTCACCAACGTGACCTGACGGCCGGTCTCGGCCAGCTCGGTAGCGGTCTCGATACCGGTCAACCCGCCGCCGACCACGACCACCGGCGCCGAAAGCGGAACGTCGGCCATCCGGGCGGTCAGTCGCTGCGCCTGCTCCAATTCACTGAGCGGGTAAGCGAACTCGGCGGCCCCCGGTACCACTGCCGGAATCGTGCCGGTGCTGCCGACGGCGTACACCAGGTAGTCGTAAGACAGCGACGCACCGGACGTCAGCGTGACGGTGCGTGCCTCCGCGTCGATCCGCGAAGCCCCGTCGACCACCAGCCGGACGGCCCCCGACAGCACCGCCGAGTAGTCGGCGACGGCGTCGTCGTTGCCGACGACCAACTGGTGCAAGCGGATTCGCTCGACGAACTCGGCGCGCGGATTCACCAGTGTCACGCGGGCGTGCGGGGCCAGCCGGTTCGCGGCCATCACCCCCGCGTAGCCGCCACCGATCACCACGATGTTGTTGGTCATTTCGGTCATGTCGATCTCCTCGGTCATCCGGCCTGCCGTGGGCCGCCGGGGGTGGCGGTTGGGCTCAGAGCCGGTCTGACCTCGAGACACCGGACATCTCCGCAGTGTGACACCTCGGCCCGGAATGTGGCAGAGGTCACTGGCGGCTGATGCTGCGGGGGATCGTGATGCCGGCCAGCTTGTCCGGGTTGCGCATCGCGTACAGGTTCGTGATCTTGTCCTCGATCACCTCGAACATGAACAGTCCCTCGAGGTGGTCGCCGGTGTAGACGACGACCGCGGGCGCACTGTTGTAGACGGCCGTCTCGAAGCGCATCGCCGGCGTCTGTCTGGCCACCTCGAACAGCCGTGCCATGAGCGCGGCCACCCTACGTGCACCGACCACCGGCCTGCGGATGGCGGCGGCCTTCCCGCCGTGGTCCGCGGTCCAGGTGACGCCGGGGGACAGCAACGACATCAGGCCCTCCATGTCGCCGGTGGACGCGGCGGCCAGGAACTGTTCGGTGATCTGCTCGGTGCGCCGTTCGTCCACCGGGCCGAAGCGGTTGCGCCGCGCGTGGACGTGTTCACGGGCGCGGTGCGCCATCTGGCGCACGGTCGACGCGGATCTGCCCACCGCGCCCGCGATCTCGTCGTAGTCGAAACCGAACACCTCGCGCAGCACGAACACGGCGCGCTCGTCGGGGGTCAGCGTCTCGAGCAGGACCAGCATCGCCATCGACACCGATTCGGCCAGCACGACATCGGAGGCCGCATCGCGTGACTCGAGCAGCAGCGGTTCCGGTAGCCACGGACCGATGTAGTCTTCGCGCCGACGGGACCTGGCGCGCAGCGCGTTGAGCGCCTCGCGGGTCACCAACTGCGCCAGATACGACTTCGTGTCGCGCACCGTGCTCAGCTCGACCTCGGCCCAGCGGAGATAGCTGTCCTGCAGCACATCGTCGGATTCGGTTGCGCTGCCCAGGATCTCGTAAGCGATCGTGAACAGCAGCGGCCGCAGGACGGTGAACCGCTCGGCATGCTCGCCCGGTGTGGTGGTCACGGCTTGCTGACCACCTTCGGTCCGGGAACCGGCTGCGCGGGGCGCGGACCGCCCTTGAGCCAGAACGTCCAGGCGGGCTTGCGGGCCGAGCGCCGCATCGCCCACAGGGTGCCCCTGCAGACCGCCTCTTTGAACGTGGCGACCGCCCGCCCGGCGAGATAGACGTTCACCGGGGTGTCGTCCTTGCGCGTGACTTGCAGCGTCGCGGTGCGCCGCCCAAGGCTGATGCAGGACCCGGCGTACGCGTACTCGAACGCGGCGGGCGTGGTGCCCTCGATGCGGCTCAGCACGGTGTTCGCCGCCTGCGGAGCGAGTTGCGTTGCCGTGGCACAGCACATCCGCAGTGGTTGATCCGACGGGGCCGCACAGTCACCGGCCGCGACGATACGCTCGTCGTCCACGCTCGTCAGCGTCTCGTCGGTGATGAGGCGTCCTATCGCGTCGGTGCGCAGTCCGCTCGCTGTCGCCAGCTCCGGCACACCGAACCCGGCGGTCCAGACGGTGACCGCGCTCGGCCGCACCGCTCCGTCGGCGAAGACCACCGCGTCGGCGCGTACCTCGGTGACCACGTCGGCCTCCATGACCGTCACGCCCAGCTTGGCCAGCGCCTTGGCGGTGGAGCGCCGGCCGGGATCGGACAGCGACGGGCCCAGGCGCCCGCCGCAGACCAGCGTCACGTTGCGGCCCTGCTCGGCCAGCTCCGAGGCGGTCTCGATGCCCGTCAGCCCTGCGCCCACGACGGTGACGGGAGCCGCCGGATGCAACGCTTCCAGTGCGGTGCGCAGCCGCTGCGCCTGCTCGAATTCGGCTATCGGATAGGCGAATTCGGCCGCGCCGGGGATGGTTTGCGGCACCGTTCCGGTACTGCCGACGGCGTAGATCACGTAGTCGTAGTCGAGCTCGCGCCCGGACGCCAGGCGCACGGTGCGCGCGGCGGTGTCGATGCGCATCGCGGTGTCGACGACGAGCCGGATACCTTCGCCGAGCAGCGTGCCGTAGTCGACTCCGGCGTCGTAACCGGCGGCGACCAGTTGGTGGAGCCGGATCCGCTCGATGAACTTCGGTCTGGGGTTGACCACCGTGACGTCGACGTCGTCGCGCAGCCGCAGGTGGTTGGCCGCCAGAATTCCGGAGTAACCGCCGCCGATGACGACGACCCGGGTAGTGGGGACTGTGTCTGTGAGTGCGGTGAAATCAGTCATGCCCTCTAGACACCGGCGGGCGCCGGGGCGTGACAGATTGTGACGCGCGTCACATCAGGTGTCAGACCACCCCCAGCGCCAGCATGGCGTCGGCCACCCGGATGAACCCCGCGATGTTAGCGCCGGCCACGTAGTTGCCGGGCTGGCCGTACTCGTCGGCGGTGACCAGGCAGCGGTTGTGGATGCGCCGCATGATCTGCTCGAGTCGCATCTCGGTTTCGGCGAACGTCCACGAGTCCCGCGAGGCGTTCTGCTGCATCTCCAGCGCGCTGGTGGCGACGCCGCCGGCGTTGGCCGCCTTGCCCGGTGCGAACGTCACACCCGCGTTGGCGAAATGTTTGACCGCGGTAGGGGAGCACGGCATGTTCGCACCCTCGGCGACGACGCGGCACCCGTTCTCGATCAGCGCCAGCGCTTCGTCGCCGTTGATCTCGTTCTGCGTGGCGCACGGCACCGCGATCTCACACGGGACGTTCCACACATTGCGGTCGGCGACGAACTCCGCTGTGCCACCACGAATCTCGACGTAATCGGCGATGCGGGCCCTGCGTACCTCCTTGACCTCCTTGAGGATGTCGAGGTCGATGCCCTTCTCGTCGACGACATAGCCGCTCGAATCCGAACATGCGACCACGGTGCCGCCCAGTTCGTGGATCTTCTCGATCGCATAGATCGCCACGTTGCCCGAACCCGACACCACGGCGCGCTTGCCTTCGAACGTGTCGTTGTTGGCCTTGAGGATCTCGTTGACGAAGAAGATCGTTCCGTAGCCCGTGGCCTCGGTGCGGACCTGGGAACCACCCCAGGTCAGTCCCTTGCCGGTGAGGGTGCCGGACTCGTAGCGGTTGGTGATGCGCTTGTATTGCCCGAACAGGTAACCGATCTCACGCGTGCCCACGCCGGCGTCCCCGGCGGGTACGTCGGTGTACTCGCCGAGATGGCGGTACAACTCGGTCATGAACGACTGACAGAACCGCATGACCTCTTCGTCGGAGCGGCCCTTGGGGTCGAAGTCGGCGCCGCCCTTGCCGCCGCCGATCGGCATGCCGGTCAGCGAGTTCTTGAAGATCTGCTCGAAGCCGAGGAATTTGACGATTCCGAGGTAGACCGACGGGTGGAACCGCAGGCCGCCCTTGAACGGACCCAGCGCGGAGTTGAACTCCACGCGGAAGCCGCGGTTGATCTGCACGGTGCCGCGGTCGTCGACCCAGGGCACCCGGAAGATGATCTGGCGTTCGGGCTCGCACAGGCGCCTGATGACCTCGGAGTCGACGTATTCGGGGTGCTTCTCCACCACCGGTCCGAGGCTGTTGAGGACCTCGTAGACGGATTGGTGGAACTCGGTCTCGCCTGCGTTGCGCTTGGCGACCTCTTCGTAGAGGTCGTGCAGTTTCTCGTGTAGTCCGTTCACTTTTCGATCACTCAGCCTGGTAGCGGGGGAACACACCGGTCGGGGCCGGTAGGGCGGTGCCTGGCTTCAGCCGGATGCTGACAGCGGCGAAGGTTCGTTCGTCGGGGTTCTGCCCGAGCAAGTCGAGCAGCTTAGCCGATGAGTCGGGCATCACGGGCTGCGTCAGCAGCGCGGCGATCCGCACGACCTCGAGCGTCGTGTATAGCACCGTGCCGAATCGGCGCTGATCCTGCGCCGACTCCGACTTGCGCAGCACCCACGGTTCCTGGGCGGAGAAGTACCTGTTCGCCGCGCCCAGGACGGACCAGATCGCCTCGAGCGCCAGGTGCATCGCGACGGCGTCGTAGTGGCCGCGCACCCGGTCGATCAGCGCGTCGGCCGATTCGAGCAGTGTCGCGTCGTCATCGGTGAAATCTCCTGGCTCAGGGACGATTCCGTCGAGGTTCTTGGCGACCATCGACAGCGACCGCTGTGCCAGGTTGCCCAGCTCGTTGGCCAGGTCGGCGTTGATGCGGCCGATGATCGCGTCCTCGCTGTAGCTGCCGTCCTGACCGAACGGCACCTCGCGCAGGAAGAAGTAGCGCACCTGGTCGAGCCCGAAAGTATCGACGAGGTTCACGGGGTCGATGATGTTGCCGACGGACTTGCTCATCTTCTCGCCGCGGTTGAGCACGAAGCCGTGCGCGAAGACCTTGCGCGGCAACTCGATTCCCGCCGACATCAGGAACGCCGGCCAGTAGACGGTGTGGAACCGGATGATGTCCTTGCCGATCATGTGCAGATCGGCGGGCCAGTACCGCTGGAAGGCCTCCGACGACGTGTCCGGGAAACCGACGCCGGTCAGGTAATTGGTCAGCGCGTCCACCCACACGTACATGACGTGGTCGGGATGGTCGGGCACCGGCACGCCCCAGTCGAACGTGGTGCGCGAGATCGACAGATCTCGCAGCCCGCCGGAGACGAAGCTGACGACCTCGTTGCGCCGCACGTCGGGCTCGATGAATTCCGGATGCGCCCGATAGTGCTCCAGCAAGCGGTCCGTGTAGGCCGACAGCCGGAAGAAGTAGGTCTGCTCCTCGGTCCATGTCACGGGCGCGCCGGTCTCGACCGCGACCCGCACGCCGTCGGCACCGACGTTCGTCTCGGCGTCGGTGAAGAACCGCTCGTCGCGAACCGAGTACCAGCCCTTGTAGGAGTCGAGGTAGATGTCACCGGCGTCGTTCATCCGGCGCCAGATCTCCTTTGAGGCCTCGAAATGGTCGGCATCCGAGGTGCGGATGAACCGGTCGAAGGAGATGTTCAGCTTGCGCTGCAGGCGCTCGAACACATCGGAGTTCTGCCGCGCCAGGTCGGCGGTGGGGATGCCCAGCGTTTTCGCCGCCTCGGCCATCTTCAGGCCGTGCACGTCGGTGCCGGTCAGGTACCGCACGTCGAATCCGTCCAGCCGCTTGAACCGGGCGATGGCGTCGGTGGCGATGTACTCGTAGGCGTGGCCGACGTGCGGATCGCCGTTCGGGTAGGCGATCGCGGTGGTGATGTAGAAGGGCGCGCCTGGGCTCGGCGCTTGCGCCCCGCGGACAGCAGTACTCATTTCAACTCAGCTTATGGTGTGGCGGTGAACGCTAAGCGCTCAGGCAGACGGGAGCGGCCGCCCGCCCCGACGCCGCTGAGCCCGCTGATCGACGCGCACACCCATCTCGATGCATGTGGTGCCTCGGACGCGGCCGACGTCACCGCGATCGTCGACCGCGCGGCGGCGGTCGGCGTCGGGGCCGTTGTCACCATCGCCGACGATCTCGACTCCGCACGCTGGGTCACCGAAGCCGCCGAGGCGGACGAGCGGGTCTACGCCGCGGTCGCCCTGCACCCGACGCGCACCGAGGCCCTGACCGATCAAGCCAAGACCGTCATCGAGCGTCTGGCCGGCCATCCGCGCGTCGTCGCGATCGGCGAGACGGGCCTCGACCTGTACTGGCCGGGCAAGCTGGAGGGCTGCGCGGAACCGGGCATCCAACGCGACGCGTTCGCCTGGCACATCGACCTCGCCAAGCGGACCGGCAAGCCGCTGATGATCCACAACCGCGAGGCCGACGACCAGATTCTGGACGTGCTGGCCGCCGAAGGCGCCCCCGACACTGTGATCTTCCACTGCTTTTCCTCGGGGCCTCAGATGGCGCGTCGGTGTATCGAGGCGGGCTGGCTACTGAGTCTGTCGGGCACCGTCAGCTTCAAGAACGCCAAAGCCCTGCAAGAAGCCGCGCAACTGATCCCGGCCGGGCAAATGCTCGTCGAGACCGACGCGCCGTTCCTGACGCCCCACCCGTACCGCGGCGCACCCAACGAGCCGTACTGCCTTCCCTACACTGTGCGGGCGTTGGCGGAGATCGTCGGTAAGCCGGCTGAGGTCGTCGCGCGGGAAACCACCACCACAGCCGAACGCGCGTACGGCCTTGCGAGTTGCTGACTCGAGGCCTCTCCGTTACCGTGCTGTGACCGAAAGCGAAGCACCGCAAGGACGCGGGCGCTCCGTCCGATAGTCGGGGATATACGACGTTTTGAACACTTTCACAAAGCTCCACGAGGCGCGTTCACCGCTACTTCGTCTGCTGGTCGGTGCGACCTTGCTCGCACTCACCTTCGCCGGCGGCTACGCGGTCGCTGCACACAAGACCGTCACGCTGACCGTGGACGGATCGTCGACAACGGTGGCGACCATGAAGTCGCGCGTGATCGACGTGGTCGAGGAGAACGGGTTCGACGTCGGCGACCGCGACGACCTCTTTCCGGCCGCCGATCAGCCGGTGAACCAGGCCGACACCATCGTGCTGCGCCGCAGCCGCCCGCTTCAGCTCTCACTGGACGGCGAGGACAGCAAGCAGGTGTGGACCACCGCGTCGACGGTCGACGAGGCTCTCGCCCAGCTTGAGATGACCGACAAGGCGCCCGCCGCCGCCTCGCGCGCGAGCCGGGTCCCGCTGGCGGGTATGTCGCTGCCGGTGGTCAGCGCCAAGACCGTGCACATCGATGACGGCGGAACGACGCGCAGCGTGACTCTGGCCGCCCCGAACATCGCGGCCCTGCTCGCCGAGGCGGGCGCACCGCTCGAGCAGCGTGACGCCGTCGTCCCCGCCGCATCGGCTCCCGTCACCGACGGCATGCACGTGCAGGTGACGCGCAACCGGATCGACAAGATCGCCGAGCGCGTGCCGTTGCCGCCCGCCCTCAAGCGCATCGAGGATCCGACGCTGAACCAGAGCCGGCAGGTCGTCGAGGACCCGGGAATGCCGGGCACGCAGGACGTGATCTTTGCGGTGGCGAAACTCAACGGTGTGGAGACCGGCAGGTTGCCAGTAGCCAATGTCGTTGTAACGCCCGCCCGAGAAGGTGTTGTGCGAGTCGGCACCAAACCCGGCACCGAGGTGCCGGCGGTGTCCAACGGAGCCACCTGGGACGCCCTTGCGCGGTGCGAAGCCGGAGGTAATTGGGCGATCAACACCGGCAACGGATATTACGGCGGCGTTCAATTCGACCAAAACACCTGGGAGCGCAACGGCGGTCTGCGCTATGCTGCGAGAGCCGATTTGGCAACAAGAGAAGAACAGATCGCGATTGCTGAAGTCACTCGGGCGCGACAAGGGTGGGGCGCGTGGCCGACTTGTAGCGGGAGGATTGGTGCGCGCTGACCATTCGACTACTCGGGCGGACCGAGATAAGACAACTGGCGAAGGCGATCGACTTCCGGCCGCGCAAATCGTTCGGACAGAACTTCGTCCATGACGCCAACACCGTACGGCGAATCGTTTCGGCGTCCGGTGTCCACAAGCATGACCACGTTCTCGAGGTCGGGCCCGGACTGGGCTCGCTGACGCTGGCACTGCTCGACCGCGGCGCGCGGGTGACCGCCGTCGAGATCGACCCCGTGCTGGCGCGGCAACTGCCGACCACGATCGCCGAGCATTCGCACAGCGAGATCAACCGGCTCACGGTGCTCAACCGCGACATCCTCGGCTTGCGACGCGAGGAGCTCGGCGAGGAGCCCACGGCCCTGGTCGCCAACCTGCCGTACAACATCGCGGTCCCGGCCCTGCTGCATCTGCTGGCCGAGTTTCCCTCGATCCGCACCGTGATGGTGATGGTGCAGGCCGAGGTGGCAGAGCGGCTCGCGGCCGAACCCGGCGGCAAGGATTACGGCGTGCCCAGCGCCAAGGTGCGCTTCTTCGGCAAGGTCCGGCGCCACGGCATGGTGTCGCCGACGGTGTTCTGGCCGATCCCCCGGGTGTATTCGGGCCTGGTCGGCATCGAGCGCTACGAGACGTCGCCGTGGCCGACCGACGAGAGCTTCCGTGAGCAGGTCTTCGCCCTGATCGACATCGCGTTCGCGCAACGGCGCAAGACCGCCCGCAACGCGTTCGCCGAATGGGCGGGTTCGGGTAACGAGTCGGCGCGCAGGCTGCTCGCCGCCAGCATCGATCCGTCACGCCGCGGCGAGACACTGTCCATCGCCGATTTCGTCCGGCTGTTGCAGCGGTCAGAAGAGGTCGACAAGCCGATGGTTCAGGAAGCCAAGGGTTCGATCAGCGTCCGTTGACGGCGCGCACGACCAGCGCGATGAACTCGCGGCAGGACTGGTAACGGTCCGTGGGCGCCTTCGCCAGGGCTTTGGCCACAATCGAGTCGAAAGCGCGTGGCAGCCAGTCGAACTCGCGTGAGAACCGTGGTGGCGGGCGATGCAGGTGCGCCTCGACCAATCCGACGCGGGAACCCTCCCGAAACGGCGGCGTCCCGGTGATCAGTTCCACCGCCGTGCAGGCCAGCGCGTATTCGTCGGTCGCTTCTGTCGGCGCCCGACCCGCGATCAGCTCCGGTGCCGAGTAGGGCAGCGAGGCCTCCACGTGCGTCGGTCGGCGGCCGATGTCGTCGGTGATCTCGACCGCCACCCCGAAGTCGATCAGCACGGCCTGCGACCGGTCGGCTTCGAGCAGGATGTTGGCGGGCTTGACGTCGCAGTGCACGATCGCGCGGTTGTGGATGTAGTCCAGCGCGTCGGCGATCTGGCCGAGGGCGGCGAGGCGTTCGGGGACCGTCGGCAGGCTCTGCACTGCGCCGCCCGCGACGAACTGCATCGTCAGCCACCCCGGGCCCCGCTCGTACACGGTGACGATGTGAGGGTGGTCGAGCCGGTCGGCGAACTCGAACTCACGCCGCAGCCGGGCCACGTGCGCTCGATCGCGAGCGTGTTCGTCGAGGACCTTCAAAGCGACCACCCGCCGCGGGTTGTCGGCGGCGTGCACCCGGTAGACCGTGGCCGATCCGCCGTGGCCGAGGACCTCGTCGACCACGTAGTCGTCGAACCGGTCGCCGGCGGACAGCACGAGCTCAGACTAGTGCGGCGACGGCGCGCGCCTTCTGACACGCTGCCCGCCACTTGTCCTTTCGATAGTGTCGTGCCGTGCCGGGCTGGAACGGGAACACCGCCTCCGAATGGGTGCCGACGGGGTCGGTCACCGTGCGGGTGCCCGGCAAGGTCAACCTGTACCTGGAGGTGGGGGACCGCCGCGACGACGGCTACCACGAGCTCACCACGGTGTTCCACGCCGTCTCGCTGCTCGACGAGATCACCGTCAGCAACGCCGACATGCTGTCGCTGGAGCTCTCCGGTGAAGGGGCCGAATCCCTGCCGGCCGACGAGCGCAACCTCGCCTGGCAGGCCGCCGAGTTGATGGCCGAACACGTGGGGCGGGCGCCGGATGTGGCGATCTCGATCGACAAGTCCATACCGGTCGCCGGCGGCATGGCCGGCGGCAGCGCTGACGCGGCGGCGGTGCTGGTCGCGATGAACACGCTGTGGGAGTTGGGCGTGCCGCGGCGCGATCTGCATACGCTGGCGGCCCGGTTGGGCAGCGACGTGCCGTTCGCACTGCACGGGGGGACCGCGTTGGGCACCGGGCGCGGTGAGGAGCTGGCGACGGTGCTGGCCCGTACGACGTTCCACTGGGTGCTGGCCTTTGCCGACGGCGGATTGTCGACGCCGGCGGTCTTCGCCGAGATCGACCGGCTGCGCGACTCGGCGGGGTCCGGCCGCGAACCACCGCCGCGGCTCGACGACGCCGAACCGGTGCTGGCCGCTCTGGCATCCGGCGATCCGGCCCAACTCGCCCCGCTGCTCGGCAACGACCTGCAGCCCGCGGCGCTGAGCCTCGACCCCGGGTTGCGCCGCACGCTGCGCGCTGGCGCCGAGGCCGGCGCGTTGGCGGGCATCGTGTCGGGGTCGGGGCCGACGTGCGCGTTTCTGTGCGCCTCGGCGGGCCAAGCGGTCGACGTCGGCGCACAGCTCGCCGGCGCGGGGGTGTGCCGCACCGTGCGAGTGGCCAGCGGCCCCGTCCAGGGCGCGCGGGTGGTGCCGACGCCGTCGACGTCGGCGTGAGACCACCCCGTTCGCGCAGTCCGGTACGAAAGATGCGGGGGTTTCTGTACCCGGTTGAGCGCTCGGCTGCGGTTTGGTCACAAGCGGGTGTGACCCAGACCTCAATACTCGCGAGAGTTTGGCGGCTACTTAAGAGTTGCATAAGATGGCCGATGGTGAAGATTAGCTGTCATGCATCGGACACGACTTACTTTCCCGCCGGACACCTCGGTGGGCGCCTCGTCGGATATGGCGACGGCCGCGGTGCATCACCATTTCGAGACTCAACCGCTCCCGATTCGTGTGCGCGCCTTCGCGACCGCGTCTGCGATCGGGCGGAGCATGTGACGAGGTTGTTTGCGCTGAGCCCCATGCCGCAGGCGCAGCGGCTCCAGAAACCGAGGAGGGTGTCGTGAGCCGATTCACCGAGAAGATGTACCGCAATGCCCGCACCGTGACGACGGGCATGGTCACCGGTGAACCGTACGAACCCGTCCGCCACACCTGGGGCGAGGTGCACGAGCGCGCGCGCTGCATCGCCGGTGGCCTCGAGAAGGCCGGCATCGGCCTCGGCGACGCGGTCGGCGTGCTGGCCGGCTTCCCTGTCGAGATCGCCCCGACCGCCCAGGGCCTGTGGATGCGCGGCGCCAGCCTGACCATGCTGCACCAGCCCACCCCGCGCACCGACCTCGCGGTCTGGGCCGAGGACACGATGAACGTCGTGCGGATGATCGAGGCCAAGGCCGTCATCGTCTCCGAACCGTTCATGGTCGCCATCCCGGTGCTTCAGGAGCAGGGCATCACGGTCCTCACGGTGACGGACCTGATGGCCTCCGATCCGATCGATCCGATCGACGTCGGCGAGGACGATCTCGCGCTGATGCAATTGACCAGCGGCTCGACTGGATCTCCCAAGGCGGTCCAGATCACGCACCGCAACATCTACTCCAACGCCGAGGCGATGTTCATCGGCGCCGAGTACGACGTCGAGAAGGACGTCATGGTCAGTTGGCTGCCGTGCTTCCACGACATGGGCATGGTCGGCTTTTTGACCATCCCGATGTACTTCGGCGCGGAACTGGTCAAGGTCACGCCGATGGACTTCCTGCGCGACACCCTGCTGTGGGCCAAGCTCATCGACAAGTACAAGGGCACGATGACCGCGGCGCCGAACTTCGCCTATGCGCTGTTCGCCAAGCGGTTGCGCCGTCAGGCCAAGCCGGGTGAGTTCGACCTGTCCACGCTGCGGTTCGCGCTGTCGGGCGCCGAGCCCGTCGAGCCCGCCGACGTCGAGGACCTGCTGGATGCCGGCAAGCCGTTCGGCCTGAAGCCCGACGCGATCCTGCCCGCCTACGGCATGGCCGAGACCACGCTCGCGGTGTCGTTCTCCCCGTGCGGTGCGGGTCTGGTGGTCGACGAGGTCGACGCCGATCTGCTGGCCGCGCTGCGCCGCGCCGTGCCGGCGACCAAGGGCAACACCCGACGCTTGGCCTCGCTGGGACCGCTGCTGCGCGACCTCGAGGCCCGCGTCATCGACGAGCAGGGCAACGTGATGCCCCCGCGTGGCGTCGGCGTCATCGAGCTTCGCGGCGAATGCCTGACGCCCGGCTACATCACCATGGGCGGATTCATCCCGGCGCAGGACGAGCACGGCTGGTACGACACCGGCGACCTGGGCTACATCACCGACGAAGGCAACATCGTCGTGTGCGGCCGGGTCAAGGACGTCATCATCATGGCCGGCCGCAACATCTATCCGACCGACATCGAACGCGCCGCCTGCCGTGTCGAGGGGGTCCGACCGGGATGCGCCGTCGCCGTGCGCCTCGACGCGGGCCACTCGCGGGAGACGTTCGCCGTCGCCGTGGAGTCCAACGCCTGGCAGGATCCCGTCGAGGTGCGCCGGATCGAGCAGCAGGTCGCCCACGAGGTGGTCGGCGAGGTCGACGTGCGTCCGCGCAACGTCGTCGTGCTCGGACCCGGCACCATCCCCAAGACGCCGTCGGGCAAGCTGCGCCGCAGCAACTCCGTCTCGCTCGTCACCTAAACCCCCAGTTGGGGCGAGCGACCGTGTTTGGCATACGACACGCCGCGTAGCGCGTGCACTTGGCGGTCGCTCGCCACGTAACGAGCGGTCGCTCCATGTCGATACGGTCGGTGCCATGTCTTCTGCACCCGCCGTCGAAGCGATCGATCTTGTAAAGCGTTTCGGCGACGGCGAACCGGCCGTCGACCATGTCAGCTTCACCGTTCCTCCCGGCACCGTGCTCGGCCTGCTGGGCCCCAACGGCGCCGGCAAGACCACCACGGTGCGGATGATGACGACGTTGACCGCACCCACCAGCGGCACCGCCCGCGTCGCCGGCTACGACGTCGTCCGCGAACCCGATCAGGTGCGCCGCAACATGGGTCTGACCGGGCAGGTCGCCACCGTCGACGAGCTGCTCACCGGCCGCGAGAACATCCGGATGATCGGCGGGCTCTACGGCATCCGCCGCAAAGACCTCACCCGGCTGGGTGATCAACTGCTCGAACAGTTTTCGATCGCCGACGCCGCCGATCGCGTGGTGAAGTCATACTCGGGCGGCATGCGTCGCCGGCTCGATCTCGCGGTGAGCCTGCTCGCCTCGCCGCCGGTGTTGTTCCTCGACGAGCCGACCACCGGGCTGGATCCGCGCAGCCGTAGCGAATTATGGGAAACGCTGCGGGATCTCGTCGATCAAGGCACCACGCTGCTGCTGACCACGCAGTACCTCGAAGAGGCCGATCAGCTCGCGGACAACATCCTGGTGATCGACAAGGGGCGCATCATCGCCGAGGGCTCGCCACTTCAGCTCAAACAGCAGGCAGGCAACGCCAGCCTGGTCGTCACCGTGACCAGCGCCGAGGACCTTCCCGCCGCCGAGGCGCTGCTCGCCGAGGACGGAAGCGAAGTGTTCGTAAACGTCGGCGCACGTGAATTGACCGCAGCCGCCGACGGTCTCGACGACATGATCCGCGTCGCGGGTCGGCTGCGGGACAACAACATCGCCGTCGACGACATCGGGTTGTCGCGTCCGAGCCTCGACGACGTCTTCCTCTCGCTGACCGGTCACCGCAGCGAACAGGAGGACGGCGCATGACCGCCGAAGGTGACGCCACGACCGTGGCGCCGCCGGCGCATGCTGCGGGGCAACGAGTCTCGGTTCGGCGCACCAACATCGCCCAACAGTCCTGGATCATGGTCAAACGCAACATGATCCACACCAAGCGTATGCCCGAGATGCTCAGCGACGTCACCACCCAACCCATCATGTTCGTGTTGCTGTTCGCGTTCGTGTTCGGCGCATCGATACCCAACCCGGGAGGCACCAACTACCGCGAGTTCCTGCTGCCGGGCATCCAGGCGCAGACCATCGTGTTCTCGGCGTTCGTCGTGGCATCCGGTATCACCGCCGACATCGAGAAGGGAATCATCGACCGGTTCCGGTCGCTGCCGATCTCACGGTCGTCGGTGCTCATCGGTCGCAGCATCGCCAGCTTGCTCCACTCGTCGCTGGGCGTGGTGGTGATGGCGCTGACGGGCCTGGCGATCGGCTGGCGCATCCGCGGCAGCGTCGCCGAGGCGGTGCTGGCCTTCGCTCTGGTCCTCGTCTTCGGGTTCGGAATGATCTGGTTCGGCATCCTGATCGGCTCACTGCTGCGTACCGTCGAAGCCGTCAACGGGGTGATGTTCACCGTCTTGTTCCCGATCACGTTCCTGGCCAACACATTTGTCCCAACAGAGCCGATGCCTCGCTGGCTGCGGGTCATCGCCGAGTGGAACCCGGTGTCATCGCTGGCTCAGGCGATGCGCCAACTGTGGGGCAACGGCGGACCCGCCCCGCCCGATGCGCAGCTGCCGCTGCACCATCCGGTGCTGGCAACCGTCATCTGGTCCCTGCTGCTGACGGCGGTCTTCGCGCCGTTCGCCCTGCGCGCCTACGCCCGCCGCACCGGCCGCTAGGCGCGAATCGCCGCGACCGTCCACGCGGGCAGGATCGGCGCCCTGGTCAGGAAGTGCTCCGACTGACCGGTCGCCCGCAACAGCACCTGCGTCCGCAGGATGCAGCAGCCCATGCGGACCATCGCGAATATCTCGTACCAGTCGAGATCTCGCAGTGGCCTGCCCAACATCTCCTCGTAGCGTCCGACAACCGAGTCGCGGCTGTCGAAGCCTTCCAGTTCGGGGTCGAGGTCCAATCCGTTGACCTCGAGCATCTGCTTGCGGGTGGCCAGCCACCACGCGACGTCGGCTTCAGCGGGGCACACGCAGGCCTGCTCCCAGTCGAGTGCGCCGACCAGTTGACCGGAATCGTCGAAGATGGCGTTGGACAACCGCGCATCGCCCCAGCAGATACTCAAATCGGTTGTGACAGCGGGCATGCGACGTGTCAACCAGTCGAACGCCTCGGTGATGACATCGGGAACCCGGTCGTCGGTGCCCCATCTGACGTACTCCCGCCACCACTCGAGTTCGGCGCTGACGCCGACGCCCTCGGGACGCGCCAGCCACGGGGCCTGTTCGGGCGGCACCCGATGCAACCGCGCCAACGTTTCGAGGAACGAGTCGTGCACACGGCGTTGCACGGTCACGCCGGCGTCGTGCAGCCAACCGCGGGTCGCATAGCTGGTGTCCGACGGGGTGTGACCGAGGATCCGCGGCATCACAAGGAATTTCGAACCGATCCACGACTCGTCGGGCTCGTAGACGATCGGTGACGGGGTCGCGACGCCGTGTTCGTGGAGGAGTCTCTGCGTCGCGGCCTGCGCGTCGAGGTCGTAGTCGGGAAAGATACCGCCGCCCGCGGGCGGTATCCGGATGACATGTTCGCTGCGTCGTCCGCCGATTTCGGCGGCGAACACCAGTGTTTCGCTCGACCACCCCGCGGCCCGGTTCGCAGGCCGCAGTTCGGACACCACCACCTCGTCGGTATGCCGGTGGGCGAACCAGTCCCGCAGCCTCGCGCGGGTCTCCTCGAGGTCGCGTCTGACCAGAGCGATGCCCGCCATGCAGAAAGGCTTACACGCGGCCGGTGCGATGTAAAGGCTCAAGTCGTTACATCTGATGGTTCGTATGTAATACGCTCACCGCGTGACCCGACAGCAGGCTGTCATCTTCGGCGACATCGACGACCACGACCGGCCACTGGCGGTCCTGGTCCACGGCTTCCCCGACACCCCGTTCACCTGGCGCCACCTCGGGCCGCATCTGGTCGGCCACGGTTACCGCGTCGTCGCGCCGTGGCTCCCCGGATACGACGCACCGGTCGGGCGCCCGGTCAGCGTGGGCACCTACGTGCGTCATGTGCGCCAGGTGGCCCAGGCCGGCGGAGCCGACGACCGCGCCGTGCTGATCGGACACGATTGGGGTGCGCACGCCGGCTACGGCGTGGTCGCGGGCCCGTCCCCGGTGTTCGGGCGTTTCGTGGCGCTCGCCGTACCGCCGATCGGTGCGCTGGCGACCGGCCTGTTCACCTATCGGCAACTCAAACGGTCGTTCTACATCTGGTTCATCCAGCAGGCCGGGTTGGCCGAGGCGGCGTTGCTCGCACCCGGCTTCTGGGAGTCTCTGTGGGCGGACTGGTCGCCGGAATACGACTGTGCGCAAGACATCGCCGAACTGCGACGCCATGTCACCGCCGAGAACATCACCGACGTCGTCGGGCCGTACCGCGCGTCGTTCAATCCCGAGTTCGACGACCCGGACGCCGTCGACGAGGCCGCGGCGACGGCGGTGCCGCCCCCGGTCCCGACGCTCTACCTGCACGGTCTGCAGGACGGCGCGATAGGCGCTGAGCTGCTGGGCGACCTGGATCAGTACCTGCCGACCGCCGGGTCGTCGTATGAAGTCCTCGACGGTGTCGGCCACTTCCTGCACCTCGAACAGCCCGGGCTGATCGCGGCCAAGATCACCGACTGGCTGGGCGCCGACTGAGCGACGCGGAACGTCCGTTGCGCGCGGCGTCGAGCCCCGCGGCGTGGCGCAGCTCGGCGAGGAAGTTCTCGGGGCTGCCGCCACCGAGCAGGTAGTGACACACGGCGATGCGAACCACGGCCGCCGCGGCGACGTCCTTGTTGTCGCCGGGAATGATCCGCGCGACCCGCTCGTGCATGATCGGCAACACCCGCCTCATCTGTGCAAGCACGTGTTCGGGTTCCACATCGGCGAGCGACCCGAGTGAGTAGGTGCTCTGGAACTCGACGATGAAGCGCAACGCCGCGTCGAGGCGGTCGGGGCCCACGAGACCCGTCATCGCGCTCGCGATTCCCGCGTCGAAGTTGTCCTGCTCGTAGAGGGCGAAGGCCTCGAGCAACCCCTCCTTCGAACCGAAGTGGCGGTACAGGGTCGGACGAGACACACCTGCCTCGGCGGCGACATCGGACAGCTGCAACTTTCGCCGACCGTCTCGGGCCAGCACCACGAAGGTCGCGGCGAGGATGCGCCGCCGCGACTGCTCGGCATCCTCGGTGCGGGCCATGTTCAACCTTTACATCTATGGGGTCAAATGTCACACTTACGCTACATCAAACCCGAGCGCCACCGGATTGAAGCAATGTCGCATCCGGTGCGGAGGAGAGCAACGGTGCCCGACCTCATCGTCCGCAAGATCGGATGGGAGTTCGACGCGTCGGTGCCGTTCATGTGGCAGCCGGCCAACCCGAATTTCGGACTGTTCTGCAACGCGTTCACCTTCATCGCGGTGCCGTTCGAACGCTACATCGTCAGCGCGGTGCGGATGGCCGAGGACCGGTTGGCCGAAAGCCCCCACGTCGCGGCCGAGGCCAAGGGATTCCTCAAGCAGGAGGCGCAGCATGCCGCGGCGCATCGTAAGCACATGCTCGCGCTGATCGACCGCTACCCCGACCTCGAACAGTGCTACGCCGACGCCTGCGCGGCCTATGACGAGTTGCTGAACAACGAGCCGGTCGCCTTCCACCTGGCCTACATCGCGAACCTGGAAGCCACCTTCACCCCGCTGTTCAAAGTGATTCTCGACCACCGTGATTCGCTGTTCGGCGGGGGCGATGTCCGGGTCGCCTCGCTGATGATGTGGCACTTCGTCGAGGAGATCGAGCACCGCAGTTCGGGGCTGATCCTGTGCAACCACGTCAACCCCCACCCGTGGTCGCGCGTCAAGCACATCAAAAGAACGTTCAGCCATGTCGGCGCCATCGCCGACGCGATCGCGAAAGTGTTCGACGAGGTGGTGCCGATCGAGGATCGCGGCGTCTCCACCCGCGAAATGTTGTCCGGCGACTTCTTGACCGGTGAGCTCAGACACCGCCTGCCCATCGTGCGCCGCCTGCGCGACGGCGGGGGAGCGCCGACGATCTTCCAACCGGTGCCCACCGGCGATCTGGCGAAAATGGTGTGGCGGCTGGCGCTTTCGCAGATGCCGTACCACGACCCGGCCGACCAACCGCTGCCCGCGTGGGCGCAGACCTGGATGCGCGCCTACGACAGCGGCGCAGACATGACGACGTTCGCCCGGTCGTCGGGTACCACGGGAAGGTGACATCGATTGTTGACGACGAACTACGGCGGTCTGGTACCCGAAGACGAGTCGCTCACCCACCAGATCGTCGACACGTTCGCGACGGTCAGCCAATCGGATCCATCGTGGACGGAGAAGATCTGGACGCTGGCGCATGCACGGGACAATTCGCTGCAGGTCGTCCTCGGCGTCGGAAAGTACACCAACCGTGGGGTGTTCGACGGTGCGGCCGGGGTGTGCCGCGGCACCGAGCAGTGGACCGTGCGCGCCGGACGCCGCCTGTCGGCCGACCCCTCCTCGACCGAGGTCGGGCCGATCCGCTATCGCGTGCTCGAACCGCTGCGGTCTATTCAGGTGAGCCTGGAGGCGACCGAACACGCACCGATCTGTTTCGACGTCGTCATGCGGGGGAGCTTCGACGCGGCGCTGGAGGATCCGTGGCCCGACCGCAGCCCGGACGGCTACCGCGTCACCCATAATGTGTTGCGCTACCACCAGATCGGGGTGGCGTCGGGCTGGGTCGAGGTCGACGGCCGCCGTACCGAGATCCAAGCCGACGAGTGGATTTCGGTACGGGACCATTCCTGGGGCCTGCGGCCCGGGGTCGGCAAACCCATCCCCGGCCTGCCTCGCGGCGGCCGCAAGATCAAGCAGATGTTCATGACCTGGCTGCCGATGACGCTGACGCGCCCGGACGGCTCGGCGTACTCGCTGTTCGTGATGTACCAGGAGGAGCGCGGCGACGGATTCCTCGAAATCCGTTGTCAGGCAGAACAACAGAACGACGACGGGACGTCACACCGATTTGCCTCGGTGGAGCAGGATCTGCACTTCAACGACGAGAACCGGCGACTGACCCACGGGACGGTCACGTTGATCGACTCCGATGGGTCGCGCCGGCCGCTGACGATCACCGCGGCCGGGCCGACGGGCTTTCACCTCGGCACGGCCGGGTATTACGGCTGGAACGACTGGGTTTACGGCCAGTGGGTGGGCGATCTGCGGGTCGAGGGTTACCACGTGACCGACTGCGACTCCGCAGAGAACGCGCGCAAGCTGCATCAACTGCGCGATCTCCTGGTCCGCGTGGACGATCCGGTGGGCGGCGGTTCCGGGCTCGGCAACGCCGAGACGTTCGCACTGGGGGAGTTCCCCGAGCGGGGGCTCACCGCCGAGAACTCGTTCCTCTGAATCGATGCCCCGATTCCGCGGCCAAGCACTGTGACGAGGGCCGCCGGGCGCACGCGGAATACATCGTCGTCGCCTCGGCGTTTGGCCATGCATGAAGACGAGACTGCCGCTGCGTCGGCTGATGATCATGGTTGCGGCAGGGCTCATCTCGGGTGCAGCGCTGATGTCGGCAGCACCTGCCGTCGCGGCGCCCACCGGCGAGTGTCCCGATGTCCAGGTGGTGTTCGCTCGCGGCACCGGGGAACCGGCGGGCGTCGGCCGCGTCGGCCAGGCGTTCGTCGACGCGTTGCGACCGCTCGTGGGGAACAAGTCCGTCGCCGTCTATCCGGTCAATTATCCTGCGACACGGGACTTTCTGCGCGCTGCCGAGGGCGCAAACGACGCCAGCATCTTCGTCCAGAACATCGCGACCACCTGCCCGGACACCAGGATCGTGCTCGGCGGCTACTCACAGGGTGCAGCCGTCGTCGACGCCATCGCCCTGGCGAACACACCGACGCTCGGCTTCACTCAGCCGATGCCGGCCGCGGTGGCCGACCACGTCGCCGCGGTGGCGGTGTTCGGCAATCCGTCGATCCGTCTGCTCGGCGGTCCGCTCACCGCGCTGAGCCCGGGCTACGGGGCCAAGGCCATCGACCTGTGCAATGGCGCGGATCCGGTGTGCTCCAACGGAAACGATGTCGCGGCGCACAGCCTCTACGTCGAGACAGGGCTCGCCGCGCAGGCCGCGCAGTTCACCGCCGAGCGCCTCGGTGCCGGGGCGCCAATCACCACGCTGTCCGGCCACGCCGGCGGTTGAGGTCAGCCCCAGGCGTGAACGATGTTCTGCGCCGGTTCCACGCCCTGTGCCACCAGGATCTCCGTGGCGTCGGCGGCCTGCTCACAGATCGTCGGGACTTCCTTCCACTCCGCGGAGGTGAAGGTGCTCAGCACGAACTTGGCGCCTTCGGTGCGGCCGGGCGGGCGGCCGATGCCGATGCGGACGCGTTGAAAGTCGTTGCTGCCCAACGACGAAGCCACTGACCGTAGGCCGTTGTGCCCGGCCACGCCGCCACCGAACTTCAGCCGTATCCGGCCGAAGTCGATGTCGAGCTCGTCGTGGATCACGACGATGTCGGCCACCGGCACCGAATAGAACTTGGCCAGTGGCCCGACCTGCCGGCCCGACTCGTTCATGTAGGTACGCGGTTTGGCCAACACCACCGAGCGTCCGGCGAGGTGGCCGGTGACCACCTCGGCGCCGGACTTCTTGTGCACCTTGAACCCCGAACCCATGCGGTCGGCGAGGATGTCGGCGACGAGGAACCCGAGGTTGTGCCGCGTGGTGGCGTATTGCGGTCCCGGATTGCCCAGGCCGACCACGAGAAGTGGTTCGGCCATGCCGGTCTACTCGGATTCTTCGGCGGGTGCCGCTTCGGCCGACTCGCCCTCGCCCTCGTCGGTGGCCTCGGCGACCTCGGCGGCTGCCTCCTCCGGCGCCTCTCCGCCGCCCTCGGCCTCGAGTTCCTCGGCAGACGGCGCCTCGACGACGTTGACCACCAGCATCTCCGGATCCGAGATCAGCGAGACGCCCGAGGGCAGCTCGATGGAACCCGCGGTGAACTGCGTGCCGGCCTCGACACCCTCGACGGACACCGTCAGCTGCTGGGGGATCGACAGCGCGTCGGCCTCGACCTCGACGGTGCTGGCGTCCTGGGTGACAAGCGTGCCGGGCACCGCCTCACCCTCGATGATGACGTTGACCTCGACGACCACCTTCTCGCCACGGCGCACGACGAGCAGATCGGCGTGCGTGATGGTGCGCCGGATCGGGTGGATGTCGAGGGCCTTGGTCAGTGCGAGCTGCTCCTTGCCGTCGACGTCGAGCGTCAGCACCGCGTTGGTGCCCGCACGGCGCAGGACGGCCGCGAAGTCATGGCCGTCGAGTTCGAGGTGCTGCGGATCGGCGCCGTGACCGTAGAGAACCGCGGGCACCTTGCCGTTGCGGCGGGCGCGGCGCGATGCGCCCTTGCCGGTCTCGGTGCGGACCGCGGCGGTCAGGTTGTTGGGGGCGTTCTTCGCCATGATGTGGGTCCTCCTGTCGTGTGCTCGGCACGGCGGGGCTCAACCACAAAGGTTCGCGTCGATAACGGTGGCCTGCGGGGCCACCCTCGCCGTGATCACCGGCCAGGGTAGCCGGAAACGCCGGTCAGGCCCAAATCAGAGCGGGAACTTGGTGTCGGTGAGCTGCTCGGAGAGCTCCCACAGCGCGCTCGCCGTCCGGCCGTCGCGAGCCAGCGGGCTGCGGAAGCCCGTCGGCCCGGTGGGCCCGCGACTACCGAAGCGCGGGCCGACGAACGTGTCACCCGGCAGGTCCTCGGCCACCGCGTACAGGGTCTGGCGGGCACCGAACTCGGGCTCGGTGGCGAACAGCCGGTTGGCGGCGAGCCAGAAGCGCGTTCCGATCGGGTTGCCCGTCTGGCCCTGCAGGTTCGTCGCGGAATAGCCCGGATGCGCGGCGATCGCCCGGATCTGCGAGCCCACCTCGTCGAGTCGACGCTGCAGATCCGACGTGAACAGCAGGTTCGCGAGCTTCGACTGACCGTAGGCCGGCCACGCCAGATACGGCCGGGCCTTCCAGTTGAGGTCCTTGAGGTTGATCCGGCCGAGGAAATGCATGACCGAGGACACCGTTACCACCCGGTCGCTGATCTTGGGCAGCAGCAGGTTCGTCAGGGCGAAGTGACCGAGATGGTTGGTGCCGATCTGGCTCTCGAACCCGTCGACCGTCAACGCGTAGGGGACAGCCATGATGCCGGCATTGTTGACCAGCACGTCGACCGCCTCGACGCCGTCGGCGAACGCGCGCACCGACGCCAGGTCCTGCAGGTCCAGCTTGCGGACCTCGACATCGCCCGTGATCGTGCCCGCGGCCTCGTCACCTTTGGCGGTGTTGCGCACGGCGAGGATGACCTTGGCGCCCGCGCCGGCCAGCTCGCGCGCCGTGATCAAACCGATGCCGCTGTTGGCGCCGGTGACGATGACGGTGCGTCCGGCGAAGGAGGGCAGATCCGCGGCAGTCCAACTCATGCCGACCACCCTAGTGAGTTGGCGCGAAATGGCATTCGCGCAGGCCGCTACTCGCACTTTTCCTGCTGGAATGCTCGCGCAGAAACAGGGGCTACTTCGGCGGTGGTTTGGGGACGGCGACGTTGAACCCGCCGATGATCTTCTCGATGTCGGGCGCCTCCTCGGCGGCCTTCTGGGCGTAACCCGTCACCGTGAACTGGACGAGATAGCGCTGCTTGGCGGGCGGTGCGCCGGTCGCGATCACGATGCGGTTGTAGCTGTGCATCCGGGTGCCGTTGAGGTCGTAGCTGCCCTCGATCATCGCCGACGGGAAACCCTTGAAATCGTCCATCGACGCGTTGAGGCGCTTGAAGTTCTGCGACATCTCGGCGTCGACATAGCCGTGCTTGATCGCCTCGCGCGGATCGAAGTCACCGGTCAACTTCATCACCACCAGCATCGCGATCGGGTACGTCTCGCCCTTGGCGATCACCCTGGTTCCGGGCGCGAAGTTGGTGTTGAAGTACGGCTCCCACCCGGCCGGTGTCGGATACGAGACCGTCAGATCGGTGAGCTTCTCGGGGAACACCGGATCGCCGGTCACACCGGCCTGCTCCAGGAAAGCCGCGATGGGCACCGGCTTGTCATCCGGCGCGGCGGCGGTCGACGTCGGCGACGGCGACGTCGACCACACCGACTGGTAGTCGGGCGGTTCGGTGCCGCAACCGGACACAACGGCGATGCCGACGACCGTCACCGCAGCGGCAAGAACTTGAAAGCCTCGACGGCTCACAGAATCTCGCGTACCGCGTCGATCGGTCGGGCCAGCCGGGTGCCCTTCGGCGTGACGACGAACGGCCGCTCGATCAGGATCGGGTTGGCGGCCATCGCGTCGAGGAGCTCGTCGTCGGAGGCGTCGGCCAACCCCAGTTCGCGGTACAACGCCTCCTTCTTACGTACGGCGGTGCGCACGTCGATACCGGCGTCGGAGATCATCTTCTCCAGCTCGGCGCGACTCGGCGGCGTCTTGAGATACTGCACCACCGTCGGCTCGATCCCGTTCTCCCGCAACAAGTCCAACGTCTTCCGCGAGGTCGAGCACTTGGGGTTGTGGTAGATGACGTTGTCGGACATCTATGCCGACCCGTCGAAGAGGCTGGTGACTGAGCCGTTGTCGAACACCGCGCGGATCGTGTTCGCCAGCAGCGGGGCGATCGACAGCACGGTCAACTGCGGGAACTGTTTGTCCTCGCCGATCGGCAGCGTGTTGGTGACGATCACCTCGCAGGCGCCCGAATCGGCCAACCGCTCGCGGGCCGGATCCGACAGCACGCCGTGCGTCGCGGCGATGATCACATCGCCCGCACCGTCGGCCTTGAGCAGCTTGACCGCACCGGCGATGGTGCCGCCGGTGTCGATCATGTCGTCGGTCAACACACAGGTTTTGCCCCGTACGTCGCCGACGACGCGGTTGGACACCACCTCATTGGGTTTGAGCGGGTCGCGCGTCTTGTGGATGAACGCCAGCGGAACGCCACCGAGGGAGTCCGCCCACTTCTCGGCGACGCGCACCCGACCGGAATCGGGCGAGACGACCACCATGTCGTGATGGGAGTAGTGCTCGGCGATGTACCCGGTGAGCAGCTTCTGCGCCCGCATGTGGTCGACGGGTCCGTCGAAGAAGCCCTGGATCTGGTCGGTGTGCAGGTCGACGGTGACGATCCGGTCGGCACCCGCGGTCTTGAGCAGGTCGGCGACCAACCGCGCCGAGATCGGTTCACGGCCGCGGTGCTTCTTGTCCTGCCGTGCGTACGGATAGAACGGAAGGATCGCGGTGATCCGCTTGGCGCTGCCGCGCTTGAGCGCGTCGATCATGATCAGCTGTTCCATCAGGTGCTGGTTCAGCGGCGCGGGATGGCTCTGCAGCACGAAGGCGTCGCAGCCGCGGACGGATTCGTCGAATCGGACGAAGATCTCGCCGTTGGCGAAGTCCCGCGCGGTCTGCGCCGTCACGGGTACGTCGAGTTCCTTGGCGACCTGTTCAGCGAGTTCGGGGTGCGCCCGACCCGAGAACAACATCAAATTTTTTCGATTGTCGGTCCACTCGGTGCCCACAGTGCGCCTTCAAGGTCGGGGATCGATACCGGGTAATCCTACGTAGCTTGACGCGTCGGGCGTGTCCGGGTGGCCAGATCGCTGACTGCCGGTCACCGCGATTCCGTGTCATCGGTAGCCGACCCGTCCTCGTCGGCCGATGCCTGCTGCGCGGCCCGCGCCGCCGCCGACCCCGGCCGTTTGCGCGTCACCCAGCCCTCGATGTTGCGCTGCGGGCCCGCCGACACGGCCAGCGCACCCGGCGGCACGTCGTCGCGCACGACGGTCCCCGCCCCGGTGTAGGCGCCGTCGCCGACGGTGACCGGGGCGACGAACATCGTGTCCGACCCGGTCCGGACGTGTGAGCCGATCGTCGTGCGGCTCTTGGTCTCGCCGTCGTAGTTGACGAAAACGCTGGACGCCCCGATGTTGCTGTGCTCGCCGATGTCGGCGTCGCCGACGTATGTCAGATGCGGCACCTTGGTGCCGGTGCCGATGGTCGAGTTCTTGGTCTCGACGAACGCGCCGAGCTTGCCGTCGGCGCCCAGCACGGTGCCCGGCCGCAGGTAGGTGAACGGTCCGACCGTCGCGCCGTCCCCGATCACCGAGGAGCTGGCGTGCGTACGGCACACCGTCGCGCCGTCACCCACCGTGACGTCGGCCAAGGTTGTGTCGGGCCCGACCTCGCACCGCCCGCCGATGCGGGTGCCTTCGAGCAGTTGGGTGCCCGGCTTGACGACGGTGTCGCGGCCGATGGTCACGTCGACGTCGATCCACGTCGTGGCGGGATCGACCACGGTGACCCCGGCCCGCTGGTGCGTGGCCACGATGCGGCGGTTCAGCTCGGTGCCCAGCTCGGCCAGCTGCACGCGATCGTTGACCCCGGCCACCAGCATCGAGTCGTCGACATGCTTGGCCCGCACGACGAGCCCGTCGGAGCGCACGATCGAGACGACGTCGGTCAGATACTGCTCCTGCTGGGCGTTGTCGGAGCTCAACCGGCCCAGCGCGGACCGCAGCGCGGTGGCGTCGAACGCGTACACCCCGGCGTTGACCTCAGTGATCGCGCGCTGTTCGGGGCTGGCGTCGGCCTGTTCGACGATGCCCATCACTTCGCCGTCCTGGGTGCGCAGGATCCGGCCGTAACCGGTCGGGTCGGGCAGCGTGGTGGTCAGCACGGTCGCCGCGGTCGGCCGCGTGTTGTGCGTGCTGATCAGCTCGGCCAGCGTGTCGGCGTCGAGGAGCGGCACATCGCCCGAAGTGACCACCACCGTGCCGGCGAAGTCGGGCGGCAGCGCCGTCAAACCGCACTGCACGGCGTGTCCGGTGCCCAGCTGCTGCTCTTGGGTCGCGGTCACGATCGGGCGCCCGAGCTCGGTGGCCAGCCGCTCGACCTCGGGCCTCACCCGGTCCCGGTCCTTGCCGACCACGACGACCAGATGCGCAGGCGCCGCCTTGCCCACCGCGTGCAGGGCGTGCGCGAGCATGCTGCGCCCCGCCAGCGTGTGCAGCACTTTGGGGGTGTCGGACCGCATCCGGGTGCCGGCGCCGGCCGCGAGCACGACCACCGCGGTTTCAGGGGCTGCCGTCATCCGGTCTCCTGCCTATCGGATGTGCGGTTTCATACGCGACACGCCGGTCACGCCGTATGTAAGCGCACTATCGCGGCCAAATCGCTCCGTCGCCAGGACTCGAACCTGAACTATCTGAACCAAAATCAGAGGTGCTGCCGATTACACCACGACGGATGGAACAACTCGTGATGCTAGTCCAATCGCCGGACCCCTCTTCGTTTGTTCCCCGCGGCCGCCGCCTCGCCGCGTGATCGCCGCCCCACCCCAACATCTGCATCTAACCTGGTAACCGTGGCAGCACCCGATAAGGAGGTCAGGGCACCGCGGGCGCGGATGACGGGCGCCGAGCGGCGCCACCAGCTCATCGAGGTCGCGCGCAAACTCTTCGCCGAGCGCGGCTACGAGGGCACCTCGATCGAGGAGATCGCCCAGCGCGCGAACGTCTCCAAGCCCGTCGTCTACGAGCACTTCGGCGGTAAGGAGGGCCTGTACGCGGTGGTCGTCGACCGCGAGATGTCGGCGTTGCTCGACGGGATCACCTCGTCGCTGACCCGGATGACCAACAACCGCTCGCGGCTGCGCATCGAACGCGTCGCACTCGCCCTGCTGACCTACGTCGACGAGCGCACCGACGGCTTCCGCATCCTGATCCGCGACTCCCCGGCGTCGATCACCTCGGGCAGCACATATTCGACACTGCTCAACGAGGCCGTCAACCAGGTGTCCTCGATCCTGGCCGGCGACTTCTCGCGCCGCGGACTGGACCCTGAGATGGCGCCGCTCTACGCGCAGGCGTTGGTCGGCTCGGTGTCGATGACTGCGCAGTGGTGGCTCGATGTGCGTGAGCCCAAGAAGGAGGTCGTCGCCGCGCATCTGGTCAACCTGTGCTGGAACGGGCTGATGCATCTGGAGAACGATCCGCCGTTGCTCGACGAGTGACGTAGATCTCGTCACGGGATCGGTGCAAACCCTCGCCGCGGCAAGCGTTTCGGCGCGCGCATACGATGGAAGGCATCATGACCGCATCGGGGACCCTGTCCGTCCCAACCCCGATCGCCGGGCTTGTCGAACTGGCCCTACGAGATCCCTCCCTAAGCGAGATCTCGCGCCGTGCCGCCGACAAGCCCGCCGATCTGGCCATCGTCGGCCCGGCCGCCGCCCGGGTGTTCGTCGCGTCGGCGATCGCGCACGCCTGTCCGCTGGTCGTCGTGACCGCCACCGGGCGGGAGGCCGACGATCTGACCGCCGAACTGCGTGGCGTGTTCGGTGAAACCGTGGCGATGTTCCCCTCCTGGGAGACGCTGCCCCACGAACGGCTGTCCCCGGGTGTCGACACCGTCGGCGCGCGGCTCATGTTGTTGCGCAGGCTGACCCACCCCGACGACGCGCGTCTCGGACCGCCGCTGCAAGTGGTCGTGACCACCGTGCGGTCGCTGCTGCAACCGATGGTGCCCGACGTTGCCGACGTCGAACCGGTGACCCTGAGCGTGGGCGTCGAAGCGGAATTCGACAGCCTGATCGGGCGACTCGTCGAACTCGCGTACACCCGCGTGGACATGGTCGGCAAGCGCGGTGAGTTCGCGGTGCGCGGCGGCATTCTGGACCTGTTCCCGCCGACGTACGAGCATCCGGTGCGCATCGAGTTCTGGGGCGACGAGGTGTCCGAGATGCGGATGTTCGCGGTGGCCGACCAGCGGTCGATCCCCGAGATCGACGTCGACACCGTCATCGCTGTGCCGTGCCGTGAGGTCCTGCTGACCGACGACGTCCGCGAGCGCGCCGTCGAACTCGCGCGCGAGCACCCCGTTCAGGAGAACACGCTGCCCGGCACCGTGCCCGACATGCTGGCCAAGCTCGCCGAGGGCATCCCGGTCGACGGCATGGAGGCCCTGCTTCCGCTGTTGCGTCCCGACGCGCTGTCCACCCTGTCGGATCTGCTGCCCGCGGGCATGCCGCTGTTGATCTGTGATCCGGAGAAGGTGCGCACCCGGGCCGCCGACCTGATCAAGACCGGCCGCGAGTTCCTGGAGGCGTCCTGGTCCACGGCGGCCGTGGGCGGCGACGCACCGATCGACCTGGAGTCGCTGGGCGCGTCGGGATTCGTCGAACTCGACGACGCCCGCGCCGCGGCCCGCGAGGGCGGGCATCCCTGGTGGACGCTGAGCCAGTTGTCCGACGAGGCCGCGCTGGAGATCGACATCCGCCCGGCGCCGTCGGCCCGCGGACAACAGAGCAATGTCACCGAGATCTTCGCGATGCTGCGTGCGCACGTCCTCACCGGTGGCCATGCTGCCGTCGTCACGCCCGGCACCGGAACGGCTCACCGCGTCGTCGAGCAGTTACGCGAAGCAGACACGGCCGCAGTCTGTTTGGAGCCGGGCGAGGGTCTGAAGGACGGAATCGTCAACGTGCTCAAGGGACCGCTGCACGACGGTGTGGTGATTCCGGGCGCGAACCTGGTGATCATCACGGAGACGGACCTCACCGGCAACCGCGCCGCCGCGACCGAAGGCAAACGGCTGGCCGCCAAGCGCCGCAACGTCGTTGACCCGCTGGCCCTGTCCGCCGGTGATCTGGTGGTGCACGATCAGCACGGCATCGGACGGTTCGTCGAGATGACCGAACGCGTCGTCGGCGGCGCGCGTCGCGAGTATCTGGTGCTGGAGTACGCATCGTCCAAACGGGGCGGGGGCACCGACAAGCTCTATGTGCCGATGGACTCGCTGGACCAGTTGTCCCGCTACGTCGGCGGGGAGTCGCCGACACTGTCCCGGCTGGGCGGCAGCGACTGGACGAACACAAAGACCAAGGCGCGCGGCGCAGTTCGCGAGATCGCCGCCGAACTGGTGTCGCTGTACGCCAAGCGGCAGGCGTCGCCCGGGCACGCGTTCGGTCCCGACAGCCCGTGGCAGGCCGAGATGGAGGACGCGTTCGGCTTCACCGAGACCGTCGATCAGTTGACCGCCATCACCGAGGTCAAGGCCGACATGGAGAAGCCCGTCCCGATGGACCGGGTGATCTGTGGTGACGTCGGCTACGGCAAGACCGAGATCGCGGTGCGGGCCGCGTTCAAGGCGGTGCAGGACGGTAAGCAGGTCGCGGTGCTGGTGCCGACGACGCTGCTGGCCGACCAGCATCTGCAGACCTTCTCCGAACGGATGGCCGGGTTCCCCGTCACCGTCAAAGGCCTGTCGCGCTTCACCGATCCGGCCGAGTCGCGCGCGGTGCTCGAGGGCATGAAGGACGGCAGCGTCGACATCGTGATCGGGACGCACCGGCTGCTGCAGACCGGCGTCACCTGGAAAGACCTCGGCCTCATCGTGGTCGACGAGGAACAACGCTTCGGCGTCGAGCACAAAGAACACATCAAGTCCATGCGCACCCACGTCGACGTGCTGACCATGAGCGCCACCCCGATTCCGCGCACGCTGGAGATGAGCCTGGCCGGCATCCGGGAGATGTCGACGATCCTCACCCCGCCCGAGGAGCGCTACCCGGTCCTGACGTATGTCGGACCCCACGACGACAAGCAGATCGCCGCGGCGCTGCGCCGCGAACTGTTACGCGACGGGCAGGCGTTCTACATCCACAACCGGGTCAGGACCATCGATCAGGCGGCCGCGCGCGTGGCGGCGCTGGTGCCCGAGGCGCGCGTGGTCGTCGCGCACGGTCAGATGCCCGAGGAACAGCTCGAGCGCACGGTCGAGGGGTTCTGGAACCGCGAATACGACATCCTGGTCTGCACGACGATCGTCGAGACCGGCCTGGACATCTCCAACGCCAATACGTTGATCGTCGAGCGCGCCGACACTTTCGGCCTGTCGCAGCTGCATCAGCTCAGGGGCCGGGTCGGACGCAGCCGCGAACGGGGTTACGCGTATTTCCTGTATCCGCCCGAGGTTCCGCTCACCGAGACCGCCTATGACCGGCTGGCCACCATCGCGCAGAACAACGAACTGGGCGCGGGCATGGCCGTGGCCATGAAGGACTTGGAGATTCGTGGCGCGGGTAATGTGCTGGGAGCCGAACAGTCCGGACACGTCGCCGGTGTGGGCTTCGACCTCTACGTGCGCCTGGTCGGCGAGGCGGTCGAGGCCTATCGCGCGGCTGCGGACGGCAAAACCGTTGCCGCACAGGAAGAGCCGAAGGACGTGCGGATCGACCTGCCCGTCGATGCACACCTGCCTCCGGATTACATCGGCAGCGACCGGCTGCGCCTCGAGGGTTACCGCCGGCTGGCCGCAGCCCCCGACCAGAGGGCGGTGGACGCCGTGGTCGAAGAGCTCGTCGACCGCTACGGCCCGCTTCCCGAGCCGGCGCGGCGCCTGGTGGCCGTCGCGCGTCTGCGGTTGCTGCTGAAGGAGTACGGAGTCACCGAGGTCAGCTCGGTGTCCGAGTCGACGGTGCGGCTCTCGCCGCTGCAGCTGATGGACTCGCAACAACTGCGGCTCAAGCGGATGTATCCGAGCGCCGGCTACCGCGCGACCACGTCGACGGTGCAGGTGCCCATACCCCGTGCCGGCAACGGTATCGGCGCACCGCGCATCCGCGACCTCGAGCTGGTGCAGATGGTCGCCGACCTGATCCTGGCGTTGGACGGGAAACCACAGGGCAGTGTCGACATCATTTCGGACTCGATTTCTGCGAACTAGCGCCAGGTCAAAGCGTCTGTACAGCTGTTCAGCCGTCGGTCGGACCGGGATCCGCTGTTAACGCACCGTCGCGCCGACCCGACATACACGTCGGGGGGTCAAGGTGTTGCTTGCCCATTGAACCGAGGGAGTCGTCCAAACCGAGGGCGTCGATCACCTATGACAGGTGATTTAAGCAATTTCCTAAACCGAACATCACACGATGCCATCGAGGAATCGGTGCGTGTCGCGATGACGCAAGGCGAAGGAGTTTTCGATGGACTTCAAGAAATTGGCAGTGACCACCACGATGACCGGTGCACTCGGACTCGGCGCGCTCGGTTCGAGCGCAGGTATCGCACAGGCCCAGCCGGACCTGCCGCAGCCGCCTCCGATCCCGGTGCCCGAGGTCCACATCCCCGATGTGAACGTTCCGGGTGTGAACGTGCCGGATGTGAACGTTCCGGGTGTGAATGTGCCGGATGTGAACGTTCCGGGCGTGAACGTTCCCGATGTGAACGTTCCGAACGTCGACGTCCCCGACGTCGACGTGCCGCGGGTGAACGTGCCCGATGTGGACCTGCCGCGGGTGAACGCGCCCGATGTGGACCTGCCCGAGGTGCAGTTCCCCGAGGTGGACAACTACTTCAAGCTGCCGAACGGGCACATCCCGCCGGGTCAGCTGAAGAACTCGCCGTTCATCAACGGGGTTCCGAACCCCTTCTACGGAATCCCTCCCGGCCAGCTGAAGAAGCTGCCGGAGGTGAACGGGATCGTCAACCCGTTCTTCGATGAGAAGCCGGGTCACTGGGTGATCCCGGATGACCTGATCGAGCCGGCGTCCT
Source organism: Mycolicibacterium novocastrense (assembly GCF_001499835.1). Taxonomy (NCBI): domain Bacteria; kingdom Bacillati; phylum Actinomycetota; class Actinomycetes; order Mycobacteriales; family Mycobacteriaceae; genus Mycobacterium; species Mycolicibacterium novocastrense. Next base: position 248,276 of record NZ_LQIH01000001.1, on the reverse strand, counting down.
GAGCCACGCAGTAAGGGACACGATGGCCGTCCTGCCGCCAGGCAGGGCGGCCATCGCCGGTCCGGGTGCCGAGAGAGGCGGCCAGGGTTCACCGGCTACGGCGTCCACCGAGGTGTTGGTATAACCGAGGTCAGCGGTTCCGACAAAGCGCGTGAGGGGGTGTAGCCCGATGACCGTTGTCTTGGTCGACCCCCGGCGCCCGTCCTTGATCCCGATCGACGCGATCGATCTGTTGTCCGGCGACGTCCAGTACACCGAGGAGATGCCGATCAAGGTGCCCTGGTCGTTGCCCGCCGCGCGGCCCGCCTACGACGGTGAGGATGCGCCGGTGCTGCTGTCCTCGGATCCGCAACATCCCGCGGTCAAAGCCCGGTTGGCCGCCGGTGACAGGCTGATCTCGGCGCCCGAGGCCGCCCCCGGAGAACGTCTGGTCGACGCCGTGGCGATGATGGACAAGCTGCGCACCTCCGGGCCGTGGGAGAGCGAACAGACGCACGACTCGCTGCGCCGCTACCTGCTCGAGGAAACCTACGAGGTGTTCGACGCCGTGCACAGCGGTGACGCCGACGCGCTGCGCGATGAACTCGGAGACGTGTTGCTGCAGGTGCTTTTTCACGCCCGCATCGCCGAAGACGCACCGCAGAATTCGTTCGGTATCGATGACGTCGCCGACGCACTGGTACGTAAGTTGGGCAACCGCGTACCCGCGGTACTCGCCGGGGAGCCGATCTCGCTGGACGATCAACTCGCCCAGTGGGAGGAGCGCAAGGCGCTGGAGAAGAAGGCGAAGCGGGCGCATTCCACGATGGACGACGTGCCCACCGCTCAGCCCGCTTTGGCCCTGGCGCAGAAGGTGATTGAGCGCGTCAGCGCGGCGGGGATGCCCGCCGACCTGATCCCCGGCGCCGTCACGTCGGTGACGGTGGCCGTGGGCAGCGATGCCGAGAACGCTTTGCGTTCGGCGGTTTTGGAGTTCATGGATACGGTGCGACGGGTGGAACGGGCGATCGCCGTCGATCGTCGCGGGGACGAAGTGCCCGAGGAACTCGACGACACGCCGCTGGGCACCGTGACCGAAGACGAGTGGCGCGCGCACTGGCCGTCCGCCGGCGCAGACGAAACGGACGGCGAGGACGATGCGATGGAACTTGACGAGACCGATGACGACGCCGACGAAACCAACGAGGCAGCGGTGGCCGATGAGGCTGCTGAGGCCGAAGTTGCCGATTCCGCGTCGTGATCCGGTGAAAATTTTGTGCATCCGAATCGCTCCCCACGCTGAGCCGCGACGTCCCGAACACGTGGGACCATGGGCAGCGACCGAAGTTGGTTGAGGGAGTTTGGTGTCGCCGGTGCGTTGGCTGCGTGCTGTCGCCGTTCTAGGAGCGACGGCGCTGCTCTTGGCTTCTAGCTGCTCGTGGCAGCTCGGGACGCCCATCCCTGAGGGCGTTCCGCCGCCACCGGGCGATCCGGTGCCCGCAATCGACACCTACGCCAAGGGCCGCCCGGCCGATCAACTTCACGAATGGGCCGCCGAACGCGCGCCCAAGCTGGGGATCCCGGTCGCCGCGCTGGAGGCGTACGCCTATGCCGCCCGGGTGGCCGAGGTGGAGAACCCCGACTGCAAGCTGGCCTGGACGACCCTGGCCGGGATCGGGCAGGTGGAAAGCCATCACGGGACCTACCGCGGCGCGGCGATCGGAGCGAACGGGGACGTCGAACCACCCATCCGGGGTGTCTGGCTCGACGGCACCAACGGCAACCTCGAGATCTTCGACGACTCCGCAATCAGCCATGACGGTGACTCCAAACACGCCCGCGCGATGGGCCCGATGCAGTTCATCCCCGAGACGTGGGGGCACTACGGCGTCGATGCCAACAACGACGGCGAGGTCAGCGCCGACAACATGGACGACGCCGCACTCTCCGCCGCGGGCTATCTGTGCTGGACCGGTAAGGATCTGGCCACGCCGCGCGGATGGATGAACGCGCTGCGTGCCTACAACCATTCCGACCAGTACGCCAGAACGGTGCGCGACTGGGCGACCGCCTACGCCAACGGGCACCCCCTCTAGACACGCCTGCCGAACTGGGAGGCTCTAGGCTCGTCGGTTGACGCGGAAACATCGCCCCCACCACCGAGGACACCAAGGAGACGCCAGTGCCCACTATCGATCAGGTCGGAGCCCGAGAGATCCTCGACTCCCGGGGAAACCCGACGGTCGAGGTTGAGGTTCTGCTGGGCGACGGGTCGTTCGCCCGCGCCGCCGTACCGTCGGGCGCCTCGACGGGCGAACACGAAGCGGTGGAACTCCGCGACGGCGGCTCACGCTACGGCGGTAAGGGCGTGGAGAAGGCGGTCGAGGCGGTGCTCGACGAGATCGCCCCGGCCATCATCGGCCTGCAGGCCGACGACCAGCGCCTCGTCGACCAGGCGCTGCTCGATCTCGACGGCACGCCCGACAAGTCGCGGCTCGGCGCCAACGCGATTCTGGGCGCCTCGTTGGCTGTGGCCAGGGCCGCGGCCCAGGCGGCCGATCTCGATCTGTTCCGGTACCTCGGTGGCCCGAACGCCCACATCCTCCCGGTGCCGATGATGAACATCCTCAACGGCGGCGCACACGCCGACACCGGTGTCGACGTGCAGGAGTTCATGGTCGCCCCGATCGGCGCGGCGTCGTTCAAGGAGGCGCTGCGCTGGGGCGCCGAGGTCTACCACTCGCTGAAGGCGGTGCTCAAGGCGCAGGGCCTGGCGACCGGGCTCGGCGATGAAGGCGGATTCGCCCCCGACGTCGCGGGCACCACGGCCGCACTCGACCTGATCCTGTCGGCCATCGAGTCCGCCGGGTTCAAGGCGGGCTCGGATATCGCGCTCGCGCTCGACGTCGCGGCGACCGAGTTCCACTCCGACGGGCAGGGCTACAAGTTCGAGAACGAGGTGCGCACCGCCGAACAGATGGGCACCTTCTACGCGGGTCTGCTCGACACGTATCCGTTGGTGTCGATCGAGGATCCGCTGTCGGAGGACGACTGGGACGGCTGGGTCGCGCTGACGTCGGCCATCGGGGACCGCGTGCAGCTCGTCGGCGACGACCTGTTCGTCACCAACCCGGAGCGACTCGAAGACGGCATCCAAAGGGGCGCCGCCAACGCGCTTTTGGTGAAGGTGAACCAGATCGGCACGCTGACCGAGACGCTCGACGCGGTGGCGCTCGCCCACAACAGCGGCTACCGCACGATGATGAGCCATCGCAGCGGCGAGACCGAGGACACCACGATCGCCGATCTCTCTGTTGCGGTGGGCAGCGGCCAGATCAAGACCGGTGCACCCGCCCGCAGTGAGCGCGTCGCCAAGTACAACCAGCTGCTGCGCATCGAAGAGAACCTCGGCGACGCCGCCCGCTACGCCGGCGACCTCGCCTTCCCGCGGTTCGCCATGGAAACCAGATAGCCCGGTAACGGCCCGTGCCCGAAGCGAAACGGCCCGACCCCAAGCGCCGGTCACCGACCTCCCGACCCGCAAAGTCGGGCAAGGCCGGTGGTGCCGGGAAGGGCCGTCCGCGAATCGCGGCACGCCGCGAGGCCCGCGCCACCGAATCGCGGCCGGCGACGGACGCGCCGACAGAGGCTCAGACCAAATCTGCAGAAACCGGCGTCATCATCCGCCGTGCCACAGAATCGGCCGAGCAACAATCCGAGCAGCGGTTCGGATCCGCAGCGCGGCGCGCGGCGATCCTCGCGGCGGTGGTGTGCGTGCTGACGCTGACGATCGCCGGGCCGGTCCGCACCTATTTCGCGCAGCGCACCGAGATGAAGCAACTCAAAGCCACCGAACAGCAGTTGCGGGCCCAGATCGCCGATCTCGAACAGCAGAAGGTGAAGCTGGCCGATCCGGTGTTCATCGCCGCGCAGGCCCGTGAGCGGCTCGGTTTCGTGATGCCGGGCGAGATCCCGTACCAGGTGCAGCTGCCTCCCGGCGCGGTGGTGCCGGGCACACCCGATCAGGAACCGGAGGCCGTCAACCGCGGCCAGCCCTGGTACACGGCGTTGTGGCACACGATCGCCGATGAGCCACATGGGATCACCCCCGGCCCCGTGCCCGGGGTGCCTCCGCCCGCACCCGATGTGCCGCCGGCCCCACCCGCTCCCGGTGGTTGACCCCGCGGATCTCGACGCCGTCGCGCGCCAGCTCGGGCGCACGCCGCGCGGTGTCCTGGAGATCGCGTACCGATGCCCCAACGGTGAGCCCGGTGTCGTCAAGACCGCGCCGAAACTTCCTGACGGCACGCCGTTTCCGACGTTGTACTACCTCACCCATCCCGTGTTGACCGCCGCCGCGAGCAGGCTGGAATCGTCGGGCATGATGCGGGAGATGACCGAGCGGCTGCGCAACGACGCGGACCTGGCGCGGGCGTACCAGAAGGCGCACGAGTCCTATCTCGCCGAGCGCGACGCCATCGAACCCCTCGGGACGACGTTCTCCGGCGGCGGCATGCCGGATCGGGTCAAGTGCCTGCACGTGCTAATCGCCCACTCGTTGGCGAAGGGGCCGGGCACCAATCCGTTCGGCGACGAGGCGCTGGCGGCACTGGCCGACGATCCCGCGATGGAAGGCATTCTCGATCCGGAAGGGTGGGCCCATGAGTAGGGTCGGCGCCATTGACTGCGGTACCAACTCGATCCGTCTGCTGATCGCCGACCGGGTCGCCGGCCCCGCCGGCCGAAAGCTGGCCGATGTGCACCGCGAGATGCGCATCGTCCGGCTGGGCCAAGGTGTCGACGCCACAGGGCAATTCGCGCCGGAGGCGCTCTCGCGTACGGAGTCGGCCCTGGCCGACTATGCCGACCTGATGCGTCACCACGGCGTCGACAAGGTCCGGATGGTGGCGACCTCGGCGACCAGGGATGCCGCGAACCGTGACGTGTTCTTCGCGATGACGGCCGAGGTGCTGGGGACCGTCGTGCCCGGTGCCGTCGCCGAGGTGATCACCGGCGCCGAGGAGGCCGCGTTGTCGTTCAACGGCGCGGTCGGCGAACTGGACGCGGCCGCAGCGCCTTTCGTGATTGTCGACTTGGGCGGCGGGTCGACCGAAGTGGTGCTCGGCAGCGACGAGATGACCGCCGGCTATTCGGCCGACATCGGGTGCGTCCGGCTCACCGAACGCTGCCTGCACTCCGATCCGCCTACCGCAGAGGAGATCGCCGCGGCGCGTGATGCGGTGCGGGAAGGGCTGCTCGAGGCGTTCCGGGCGGTGCCCGTCGAACAGGCCCGCACCTGGGTCGGCGTGGCGGGCACCATGACGACGCTGTCGGCGCTGGCGCACAAGATGCCGGTCTACGACTCGGATGCCATTCACCTGTCCCGTGTTCCGTTCGCCGAATTGCTGAGCGTGTGCGAGGGGCTGATCGCGATGCCGCGAGCCCAACGCGCACAGCTCGGGCCGATGCACGAGGGCCGCGTCGACGTCATCGGCGGCGGGGCGATCATCGTCGAGGAACTGGCCGACGCGTTGCGGCAGCGCGCGGGTATCGAGGAGTTGGTCGTCAGCGAGCACGACATCCTCGACGGCATCGCGCTGTCGATCGCCGGCTGAGCGTCGACCTCGTCCCCTCGCATCGGGGACCTTCGTCACTAGCCGCGGGCCCTGCTTTCCGGCCACTGTGGAGTACAGGAACACCGACACAGGAGCAGCCGCCATGAACGCTCACTTCCCCGACCGGGACACCGTGCGAACCGCGCTGTCGCTGGCCACCAGGGCACCGTCCATCCACAACTCGCAGCCGTGGCGGTGGCGGGTCGGCGACGAAAGTTTGCACCTGTACGCGGATCTGGACCGTCGGCTGCCCAACACCGACCCGGACAGCCGCGACCTGCACCTCAGTTGCGGGATCGCCCTGCACCACGCCGTCGTCGCGCTGGCCGCGCTCGGCTGGAGCGCCCGGGTCCACCGGTTCCCCAACCCGGCAGAACCACAACACCTGGCCGCCATCGAGCTGAGCCCGCAAGCCGCAAGCGAGCTCGACATCGTTCTGGCGGCGGCGATCCCGAGGCGCCGCACCGACCGGCGGCTCTACACCTCGTGGTGCGTCCCCGAGGCCGACATCGCCCTGATGGGTGCGAGGGCGGCGCGTTACGGCGTCATGCTCAGGGAAGTCGCACAGTTGCCCAAGCTGCAACACGTTGTGGCACAAGCAGTCCAGCAGCACGCCGCGAACGACGCGTACCTGCGCGAGCTCACCGCGTGGAGCGGACGGCACGCGTCGGTGGCCGGTGTGCCGGCCAGGAACACCCCACCCTCGGATCCCCACGCCGCGATGCCCGCGAGGTACTTCGCCGGACCCGCCCTGGCCCAGCCACCCGACGCGTCACCGGAGGACGACTCGGCGACGGTGCTGGCGCTGGGAACCAAGGAGGACACCCCGTTGGCGCGGCTGCGCGCCGGTGAGGCGTGCAGCCTCGTCCTGCTGACGGCGACCGCGCTGGGCTTGGCGAGTTGTCCGGTGACCGAACCGCTGGAGATCGCCGAGACGCGAGAAGCCGTGCGGGAGGACGTTTTCGGTGATTACGGCTATCCCCAGATGCTGTTGCGCGTCGGCTGGGCGCCGGTGAACGCTGATCCGCTGCCGTCCACGCCGCGGCGCGCACTGGCCGATGTGGTGGAGTGGCTGGACTAATCCTGCTGGCGGTCCAGCTTGGACACGAACACCGCCGCCTGCGTCCGGCGCTCCATACCGAGTTTCGCGAGCAGCCGCGACACATAGTTCTTGACGGTCTTCTCCGCCAGGAACATTCGTGCGGCGATCTGCCTGTTGGTCAGCCCTTCGCCGAGCAACCCGAGCAGCGTGCGTTCCTGGTCGGTCAACCCGGACAGGGGATCCTTGCGGTCCGCCGAGCCGCGCAACTTGGCCATCAGCGCGGCCGCGGCGCGGTTGTCGAGAAGTGATCTGCCGGCGCCGACGTCCTTGATCGCCTGCGCGAGCTCCATGCCCTTGATGTCCTTGATGACGAACCCGCTGGCGCCCGCCAGGATCGCATCGAGCATGGCCTCGTCGGAGGTGTATGAGGTCAACATCAGGCAGCGCAGATCCGGCAGATCGGACAACAGGTCACGGCAGAGTTCGATTCCGTTGCCGTCGGGAAGCCGAACATCGAGGACGGCGACATCGGGCCGGACCGCGGGAATCCTGACCATCGCCTCGGCGACAGACCCTGCCTCACCGACCACCTCGAGCTCCGGGTCCGATCCGAGTAGGTCGACCAGTCCGCGACGGACGACTTCATGGTCGTCGACCAGGAAGACCGTGACCATGTGAGCCCTTCCGATCAGCGCCTCAGCGGCGAATCTCCATCACTTCCCGCACCGACCGTCTCGGTGTCGGTGCCGGCATGTCTTCGATCGTCGGCACTTTACCCACTCGAATCAAGGCCTGGGGGACCGCGTCGCGGCCGGTCAGCCGGCGGATGACGTCGCGACCGGCCTGCACTTCGGTCAGATGGGTCATCGTGCAGGTCGCCATCCCGGCTGCCGTCAGGTCGAGCAACACCCTCGACAGCGCCTGACCGCAGAGCAAGGCGTCCTCGCGGGTATCCGCGGGTGTCGACAGCACCACGACGTCCGCCTCGTCGAGCACAGTCGCGCCCCGCCGGTCGAGATGACCACTGGGCCGGAAGCTCCGGTTGACGCCGACGCGCCGCCGTTCGGACTCCGACACCAGCGCGCTGGGCGGAATGCCTTCGGACAACCGGAAAGGCGCTGTCCACCACTGCAATTCGCCATGGTAGCGATCATCGTGCGAACGCAGTGACTCGGTGAGCCGCGACGCCTCGGCCAGCTCGGGATGCGCTGCGGCCCGCAGCGTGTCGACGAAGGTGCCCTCGGGTCCGTTCGACAACACGATGTCGAGTATCTCGTCGGGCGCACGGAACGGCAGACGGTCAGTGCGGCGGGTCAGGATGGCATCTGCGCGGACCCGCGTGCTGGGTGTGACGGGCGCGGAGGCACAGACGTGAACCGACGCGAGATGGTCGGGTCTGTCCGGGTCGGGGAACGTCTCGACCGAGGTGTTCCAGCCGGCCGCCGCCATCGCGACACGGAAGTGGTCGAGCGCCGCGCCGCAGGCGATCAGGGCCTCGCGGCCCGAGCTGTCGGCCGAGCGGATCACCCGGGAGCGGTCGGCATGAAGTTCGATCGTGGTTCTGCCGATCACCCATCGCCACGGTTGGCTGTTGTGCAACGACGGGGCCCGGCAGGCCAATTCGACCGCGTTGACGACGACTCCGATGTCGATCGTCGTGGGCATGGCCGGCTTCTCGGCCTCAAGACGTGACGGCATCATGGTCGGTGCTCCGGTACTGCGGGAGGCCGCGTTCACGAAACCGGCGACCGGTCATCTTCTCGGTGCGGATCCGCACGAAGTGATCCCGACGACCATCGACCCACGGCTGGATGAATGTCCCTGCCAACTCGACCAATTCGTCGACGTCGATGATCGGTTCGGCATGTCCGACGACGGTGACGCTCCAACCGATCCGCAGGTCCGCGTCGAGTTCGTCGGCCTGAAAGGCCACGACCTGGTTGTCGGTGGCGGCAGCCAGTTTCGGTCCGCCGGCGACCCGGATCACCACATCGTCGTGCCAGAGCCGGAAGTTGACCGGCTGCACCGCGGGTAGCGCGTCCTCGGTGAACACGAGCCGGCCTACCCGCACCCCCTGCAGCAGGTCCAGGCATTGCCTGCGGTTGAGGGTTTCCAGTTCTTGACCTTTGGTCATCGTCATCAGCCTCCTTGGACCAAAGCGAGGGTGCCGACGGGGGTGCAACGCCAGTGACCGTTGCTCAGGTCGGCCAGTCGGGCGACGGCGCGTTCGATGCCTTCGGCGAGTTCGTTGACGTCGGGTGCGGCGTCGTAGTCACCGATGATGCCGAACGCCAGGTGGTCGGCGTAGCTCAGGATCGCGATGCCGGTTCGCAGTCGAAGCGCGAGCGGCGGAATCGGCAGCAACCGAATGACTTCGCGCCCTTTGAGCCGCAACCGCTTGCGGGGGCCCGGCACATTCGTCGCCAGCGTCACGATGCCGCGCTGGGGCAGCCGGGTCAGCGCACGAACCGCCCACGCCGTCAGCGGGAACGGGATCGCGTTGGCCGCGGCGAGCAACAGGTTTCCGGCCTCGCGCTGTCCGCTGGCCTTGGATCTGCCCAGCCGCGCGTGCACGGTTTGCAGCTGCTGGATCGGGTCGTCCTTCTCGACGGGAAGGTAGGGCAGCATTACGGAGACGCGGTTGTCGGGTTCGCCGGACGCGTCGGCGGACCGCACCGACACCGGCACCAGGGTGCGCAGCGACGTGCGTCCGGGCTTCTCGCCGCGACGCAGCAGGATGGTCCGGAAGCTGTCGGTGATCGCCGCCAGCGCAACGTCGTTGACCGTGACGTCGAACCGCTCACAGATGTGGTGTACGTCGGGCAGCGAGACTTCGACGGAGGCGTAGCGGCGCAAATCGGTCACGGGACCGGTCAGCGACGACGGGGAAGCCGGCCGCAGCAGCCCGCCGGCGATCTCGACGGCACCGTGCAGCGCCTGGGTCGCGGTGGTGGTCACCTCGCGAGACGTCCGCCACGCAGACGCCATCCAATCGACCGGGTTGAGCGAAAGGGCGGGCAGCCGCCAGGGATTCGGCTTCGGCTGCGCACCGCTGAGCGCCGCCGCGAACGTCTCGGTGCCGTGACCGTCGCACAGATGCGCGAGCAGATGCGTCGCCGCGACCCCGTCGGCGATGCAGTGATGGATCTTCATCAGCATCGCCCACCGGTTGTGCGCCAGACCGTCGACAACCCAGCACTCCCACAGCGGCCGGTCACGGTCCAGGCGCCGCTCCATCACTTCGGCGGCCCAGCGGAACAGGGCCGTGTCGTCGCCGGGGCGGGGCAGAGCCGCCCGGCGGATGTGGTGGGCGATGTCGACCCCCGCGTCGTCGACCCACTCCGGCGCGCCGAGGTCGAGTGGATGGGTGCGCAGGATCTGCCGGAAGCGCGGTACGGCCATCACGCGTTCGGCCAGATCGGCGGCCAGTGAATCGAAGTCGGGCATCGGCCCGGCGAGCACCGCGACGGCGCCGATCGCAAGGCTCACGTGAGGGTCGGAGTCTTCGGCGTGCAGGAATCCCGCGTCCAGTGTGGTGAGCTGCTCCATACCCCTACTGTCGGCGACCGGCGGATGCGGCAGTAGGGCCTTAGGTCCCTACTTCGCCCGTGGTCAGCGCGGCGGCATCGCCGCGACCAGGGGTGCATCCGCGCCGACCCGGCCGAGCTTGGCGGCACCGCCCGGTGAACCCAGGGGCGCGTCGCGGCCCCGCAGGATTTCGGTGAAGAACGCGGCGTTGTCGGCGAGGTGGCCGCGCTCGTCGTCGGGTAGATCCGTCTCGAAGTAGATCGCGCCCTCTTCGCACGCCAGCTTGCACGCGCCGCAGTCCACACATTCGTCGGGATTGATGTACAGCGATCGCGCGCCCTCGTAGATGCAGTCGACCGGGCATTCCGGGACACAGGACTTGTGCATCACGTCCACGCACGCACTGCTGATCACGTAGGTCATGGCCGCAGTGTAGGAACGGCCACGCGTCGCCGTCGCGGGTCGAAGGCCGGTAGCTTCGAGGACCAAAGTCCCTGGCGCGGTGGGCCCGAATGGCTCCGCAGGCAGGTCGGTGGAGGGATACTCAACCACTGTGGCGGCTGAACGGGCCGAGGCTGCTCGACCGTCTGGATACCGGACGACCCGGATGGAAGCGTTCAGCGATGGTGTGTTCGCCATCGCGATCACCCTGTTGGTCCTCGAGATCGGTGTGCCCGACGGTTCCGAAGATGACCTGCTGGCTGCCGTGGTGCGCCAGTGGCCGTCGTATCTGACGTATCTTGTGAGCTTCTCGACGATCGGCGCGGTGTGGCTCGAACACACGGTGATCACCGAATTCCTCGACCGCGCCACCCCCGCGCTCATCCGGCTCAACCTGCTGCTGTTGATGCTGGTCTCATTCCTGCCGTTCCCCACTCGGCTGTTGGGGGACTACATCGCCGAGAGTGATGCCCAACGTGTCGCGGTGACCGTTTACGGCATCAACCTGCTCTTGGTGTCGGTGGTGGTTTCGTTGATGTGGCGTTATGCCGTGTGGCAACGCTTGATCAGGGCCGGCGTGGCCGACGCGGATGTCAGACTCATCAGCAAGAGGCTCACTCCGGGCCTGGCCGGCTACGCCGTGTTCATTGCGGCGGGGCTGTTCGCCCCGGTCATCGCCGTCTTCGGCTACCTGATGATCGCCGTGTACTTCATCGTGCCCTTCGCTGCGCTGCGGGCTGCCGGACGAGCGCGCTGACCGGTGGAGTCGAGCGTTGGCACGAGCTCGACGGACATTCGAGCTCGTGCCACGGTCGGCGTTTAGCTCATCGCGCGGCCCGGGTGTGCAACGGTGCGTCATACACCGAGGCCAGCCGGCCGAGTGTCAACGCGCCCAGCAGCAGGCCGAAGTCGCGCAACGCCACGTCGTAGAACCCGGAGTAGGTCACCAGGTTGACGATGATGCCCGCGAGCCAGAGGGCGACGACGTACGCGGCGTATCGCGGTTTCACCGCGACCGCGATTCCGGCCACGATCTCGACCACGCCGACGATCAACATCGTCTGGTGTGCGGTGAACGGGCTGAGGTCGGCGATCCACGGTGCGAGGTAACCCTCCCAGTCGGTCAGCACGTTGGTGAACTTGTCGAGGCCCATCACGATCGGCAGCACCGTGAACCCGATCCTCAGGATCAGGTAGGCCGCGTAGACGGGATCGGTGCGGGCGCGCAGCAGCGGGCTCGCCGGGTGGTCGACCGAAGAATTCGAGGTGGTCATGATGACGTTCCTTTCTAGAAATAAACTTTATGTCTTTTAGAGCACACCCATTGGCGAGTTTTGTCAAGAGTTTTTAGTGATAGAATTTCGGGGTGGCTGCGCAGTTCACCGACCCCGCCTCCGTGGCGGCACTGACCAGCCTGGACGATCCGATTCGCCGTCGGCTCTACGAGTTCGTCGTGGAGCGTGACGAGCCGGTCTCCAGGGAGGCGGCCGCAGCGGCGGTCGGGATCGGTCGCACCCTGGCCGCCTATCACTTGGACAAACTCGCCGACGGTGGCCTGCTGGCCGTCAGCTATCAGCGGCCGGCCGGTCGTGGCGGCCCCGGCGCCGGGCGCCCGGCCAAGCTCTACACCAGGACCGCGGACGAGATCGTCGTCAGCATCCCGCCGCGCGACTATCTGTTGCTCGCCCGGTTGCTGGTCTCCTCGATCGAGCAGGACGCCGGGGGAGCGGTGCGATCGGCCCTGGGCGCGGCCGCCCGCGAAACCGGACGGCGGGCCGCGATCGACGCCGAGGGTGACATGGTGGCCGCGTTGCGCGACTGCGGATATCTACCTCAGTCGGATGCCGAGGGCGGTATCACCCTGCGCAACTGCCCGTTTCACTCGGTGGCGAAGGACCATTTGGAGGTCGTCTGCGGTCTCAACCTGCAGCTGGTCGAGGGTGTGATCGACGGCAGTTCAGCGCCCGGCGCGCGTGCGGAGCTCAGCCCTCGGCAGGGCCGATGCTGTGTTCTGGTGCACGGCGCCTGATTCACCAACCGCGGCGATGCGGGCGCGATCCGACCAGCTCGCCCGTGTCGACGACGTCGCGGCTGCGGTAGACGATGTAGGGCCGGAACAGGTAGCCGATGGGCGCGCTGAACACGTGCACCAGCCGCGTGAACGGCCACAGACAGAACAGCACCAGGGCGATGATGACGTGGATGTGGAACCACAGCGGCGCCTGGGCCATCAGGTCACCGCGCGGTTGCAGGATCCAGATTGACCGGAACCACGGCGACACCGTCTGCCGGTAGTCGTGCTCGGCGCCGACGGGGGTCGCGCCGATCAGCGTGCACGCGAGGCCTGCGACGATGGCCATCACCAGGACCAGGTACATCACTTTGTCGTTGGCGGTCGTGGCGAGGAAGACCGGCCCCGTGGTGCGACGGCGGAAGACCAGCAACGCGATACCCGTCAGCGTGGTGACGCCGGCGATCGCACCGAGCACCATCGCCTGGATGTGGTACGCGTGATCGCTGAGTCCGATTGCGTCGGTCCATGATTCGGGAATCACCAGCCCGATGATGTGTCCGACGATCACGACCAGGATGCCGAAGTGGAACATCGGGCTGCCGATGCGCAGCAGCCGTGATTCGTACAGCTGCGACGAGCGGGTGGTCCAGCCGAACTTGTCGTAGCGGTACCGCCACCAGATGCCGACCGCCACGATCGCCAGCGTCACGTACGGCACCACGTCCCAGAAGATCTCCCAGCCCGACATGTCAAACTCCTTGTGCGCGTCGTGGCGGCACGGTCAACGTAAACGGTTGGAGACCAACCGATTCAGTGGGCGGGCCGGCGGCGGCCAGTCGCTGTGCCCGTTGGATGTCCTGCTCGGTACGCGCCGGAAGTGTTTGGCAGACGGCGGCGACGGCGGGTGCGTACGGGGATGCGGACTGCTGCAACGCCTCGCACAGCAGGTCGATGGGGGCCCGGTGCTCGACGAGCAGGCGCCGCCCCGCCGCCGGGTCGACGGTGGCGGCGAACTCGAGCACCACGGGCAGGTAGTCGGGGGCCTCACGCTCCGGCGGGTTGACGCCCGCCTCCCGGTAGGTGCGGGTGAATGCCAGCATGTGGTTGCCTCGGTTGCGGGTGTCTCCGGCCGTCCAGTACGTCAGGTACATCGTGGTGCGCCTTCGCATGTCGAACGTGTCGACATAGTCGACCTGCGCCTGCATCGGGTCCTTGGCGCGCAACGCCGCCACGGTGCCGGCGAGCAGATCTGCGGGTGCGGCGGAAAGATGCGCCAACAGCTCCTCGACGGTGGCCATCCGCTCGGCCTGCTGGTCGTCCGGATAGGTCAACAGCAAGGCGGCCGCCTGCCACACGAGGCGATGCTCGAGGGTGGATTCGCGTCTGCTCCTGAGCAGTTTCATCGATCCGCTCTCCGCTCGGGAAAGATGCCACTGGGCTCGCCGCGGCCGTCCCAGTTGAGCAGGTTGACCCGCGACGGGCGCGACTCGGTGACCGCGATGCCCTCACTGGTCTGCCGGTGGTGCAGCGCATGGAAGCTCTCCACCGCGACGGGCACCGGGGCACCGCTGGCCTCGCCGAACGGACCCGACTCGTACATGCCGGGGCCGCCCTCGAACGACAGTGAGCAACCGGGCTCTTCGAGCGCCTGAGCCTCCAGGGCGTGGGCATCGGCGACGTATGCGGTCGGAATGACGTAGCGCTCTTCGTATTTCGCGAGCGCAAGCAGGCGGTACATCTCGTACATCTGCTCCTCGGACATGCCGACCGCCTGGGGGATGTGCGGCTGGGTCTCGCGGCCCAGGTTGATGTCGCGCATGTAGGACCGCATCGCGGCAAGCCGTCGCAGCACACCTTCAACCACCGCGGTGTCCCCGGCCGTGAACAGCCCGGCGAGGTACTCGATCGGAATGCGCAGCGCCTCCAGCGCACCGAACAGGTTCCCGAGGGCCTCACCGTCATGGCCGTCGCGGGCGACCGCGTCGACCACCGGGGACAGCGGCGGGATGTACCAGACCATGGGCATCGTCCGGTATTCGGGATGCAGTGGCAGCGCAACCTGATAGCGGTGGATCAGCGCGTACACCGGCGAGCGCTGGGCGGCCTCGATCCACTCCTCGGAAATGCCCTCCGCGCGGGCGCCGGCGATGACGTCCGGGTCGTGCGGGTCCAGGATGATCGACTTCTGCGCTTCGTAGAGGTCGGTGTCCTTCTCTGTCGCCGCCGCCTCGAGCACCCGATCCACGTCGTAGAACACCAGGCCCAGATACCGCAACCGGCCCACACACGTCTCCGAGCACACCGTCGGCAACCCGACCTCGACGCGCGGGTAGCAGAACGTGCACTTCTCGGCCTTGCCGGTCTTGTGGTTGAAATACACCTTCTTGTAGGGACATCCGGACACGCACATCCGCCAGCCGCGGCAGCGGTCCTGGTCGACGAGCACGATGCCGTCCTCGGAGCGCTTGTAGAGCGCCCCGGACGGGCACGACGCGACGCACGAGGGGTTCAGGCAGTGCTCGCAGATCCGCGGCAGGTAGAACATGTACGTCTGCTCGAGTTCGAGGCGGACCTGTTCGTTGACCTTCTGCAGCACCGGATCTCCGGACAGGATCTCCGGTGAGCCGCCGAGGTTGTCGTCCCAGTTCGCCGACCACTCAACCTTCATCGGTTCGCCGCTGATCAGGCTCCGGGGTGGCGCCACCGGCATGTGCTCGCCCAACGGCGCATTCGTCAGGTTCTCGTAGTCGTAGGTCCACGGCTCGTAGTAGTCGTTGATGCTGGGCATCTTGGGGTTGGCGAAGATCCGCAACAGCTTGCTCAGCCGCCCGCCGTCGCGCAGCCTCAACCGTCCTCTGCGGTCGCGTATCCATCCGCCACGCCACCGCTCCTGATCCTCGTAGGTTCGCGGATAGCCTTGGCCGGGACGGGTTTCGACGTTGTTGAACCAGACGTACTCGGTACCGGGCCGATTGGTCCAGGCCTGTTTGCATGTCACCGAGCAGGTATGGCAGCCGATGCATTTGTCGAGGTTCATCACCATCGCCATCTGCGCCATGACTTTCATTGGTAGACCACCTTCTGGTTACGCCGCCGGACGACGGTCACCTCGTCGCGTTGGTTACCGGTCGGCCCGAGATAGTTGAACGCGAACGCCATCTGGGCGTATCCGCCTGCCAGATGGCTCGGCTTGATCAGCAGCCGGGTCAGTGAATTGTGGATACCGCCGCGCTTCCCGGTGGTCTCGCTGAGTGGCACGTCGATCACCCGCTCCTGCACGTGGTAGACGAACACCACGCCCTCGGGCATCCGGTGTGACACGATCGCGCGGCACACCAGCACGCCGTTGCGGTTCACCGCCTCGACCCAGTCGTTGTCGCGCACCGAGATCTTCGCCGCATCGGCCGGGCTCATCCACATCGTCGGCCCGCCGCGTGACAACGACAACATGAACAGGTTGTCCTGGTACTCCGAGTGGATCGACCACTTCGAATGCGGGGTCAGGTAGCGCACCGTCAGCGCCACACCGTCGCTCTCACCCACCGCGGACTCGCCGAACAATCGCGACATGTCCAGCGGCGGACGGTAAATCGGCAGCTGCTCACCGAGCTCTTCGAGCCAGTCGTGATCCAGATAGAAGTGCATCCGGCCGGTCAGCGTGTGAAACGGTTTGAGTTCCTCGATGTTGACGGTGAACGGCGCGTAGCGGCGCCCACCGGTTTCGCTGCCCGACCACTCCGGGCTGGTGATCACCGGAACCGGCCGCGCCTGGGTGTCGGCGAACGTGATGCGGCGCTCCTCGCTGCCGCCGGCCAGATGGACCAGTCGGCGCCCGGTCCGCCGCTCCAACTCGCGGAACCCCTCGACGGCCAACCGCCCGTTGCTGGTGCCCGAGAGCGTCAGGATCGCCTCGGCCATCCGTTCTGCGGTGTTGATCGCCGGTCGGCCTTCTGCGCGACCGGAGTTCATCACCCCGAACTTGGCCGCCAGTTCGTCGACCTCCTTGTCGGGTCGGACGGTCACACCCTTGGTGGTCAGCCCCAGCTTCTCGACGAGGGGCCCCAACGCCGCCCACTTCTCGGCGATCGCCGGATAGTCACGCTCGACGACGGCGATCGGGCCCATCGTCTTACCGGGTACCGGGGTGCTCCCGTCGGCGCGCCAATCTTTCTCGATGCCACCGGGATACGCCATCGCACCGGGAGTGTCGTGTTGCATCGCGCCGAGCACCACGTCGGACCGCACACCCAGATGCTTGGCCGCCAGCGCGCTGAACACCCGCGCGATCGCGCCGAAGGCCTCGAAGTCGGAATGGGTCTCCCACGGCGGGTCGACGGCGGGGTTGAACGCGTGAATGTACGGGTGCATGTCGGTGCTGGACAGGTCGTGCTTCTCGTACCACGTGGCCGCGGGCAGCACCACGTCGGACAGCAACGTCGTCGAGGTCATTCGGAAGTCGATCGACATCAACATGTCGAGTTTGCCCTCGGGGATGTCGTCGGTCCACGTTATGTCGTTGGGCCGCACGGCTTCCGGCGTCGGCTGGGCCTGGAGGTTCGAGTCGGTTCCCAGCAGATGACGCAGGAAGTACTCGTTGCCCTTACTCGACGACCCCAGCAGGTTGGCCCGCCAGACCGACAGCACCCGAGGCCAGTTCGCCGGGTTGTCCGGGTCCGTGACGGCCAGTTTGAGCTCACCTTGCGCGAGCTTCTCGGTGACATAGGTGGAGATGTCCTGACCGGCGGCGCGGGCCTCGTCGGCGACGTCGAGGCTCGAACGGTCGAACTGCGGATAGAACGGGCTCCAGCCCATCGCGGTCGACGCGGCGAGCACATCCATGGTGTGCCGGTCCCGGAACCGGCCGCGGCCCAGCGGGCTCGACAGCGCATCGGCACGATAGCCGTCGTAACGCCACTGATCGGTGTGGACGTACCAGTACGACGTGCCCGGCATCTGTCGCGGTGGCCGCGCCCAGTCGGTGCCCATGGCCAGCGCCGACCATCCCGTCACCGGGCGGCACTTCTCCTGTCCGACATAGTGCGCCCAGCCGCCGCCGTTGCGCCCCATCGCGCCGGTGAGCAACACCAGCGCCAGCACCGCCCGGTAGGTGGCGTCGCCGTGGAACCACTGGCATATGCCGGCACCCATGATGATCATCGACCGGCCACCGGATTCCTCGGCGTTGCGGGCGAATTCGGTGGCGATCCGAATGGCCTGTGAGGCAGCCACGCCGGTGATCGACTCCTGCCAGGCGGGGGTGTACGGCTTGGGATCGTCGTAGCCGGCGGGCCAGTCGCCGGGTAGGTCCGGCCGGGCCACGCCGTAGTGGGCCAGCATGAGGTCGAACACCGTGCACACCAGGTGTTCGCCGACCCGTCGCACCGGCACGCCGCGGCTCAGCGTCTCGCCGTGGCCGTCGAACGTGTCGAATCGCGGCAACACCACCTCGGCCGTCTCACCGCCCTCGGTGAACAGCACCGTCAACGCCGGTACGAGATCGCCCAGTTCGAGGTTCCACTTGGTGACGCCGTCGTCGCCGAAACGGAATCCCAACGAGCCGTGCGGTACGGCGACGGAGTCGGTGGCCGCGTCGAGGAATACCGGTTTGAAGGCCGCGTTCTCCTGTGCCGCGGCTTGGCCGCCGAGGTCGGCCGCGGTCAGGTTCTTACCGGGGACGAGCCTGCCGTCGCGCTCCTCGAGCTTGACCAGGAACGGCAGATCGGTGAACTTGCGGACATAGTCGACGAAGAACGGAACACGCTGTTTGACAAAGAATTCCGAGAGCACCACGTGGCCCATCGCCATGGCCAACGCACCGTCGGTGCCCGCCGCGCACGGCATCCACTCGTCGGCGAACTTGGTGTTGTCGGCGTAGTCGGGGCTGACGCTGACGACCTTCGTACCGCGGTATCGCACCTCGGTCATCCAGTGCGCGTCCGGCGTGCGGGTGACCGGCACGTTGGAACCCCACATCATCAGATACGAGGCATCCCACCAGTCACCGGATTCCGGTACGTCGGTCTGATCGCCGAAGACCTGCGGTGAGGCCACCGGAAGGTCGGCGTACCAGTCGTAGAAGGACGTCATCACGCCACCGAGCAGCTCGATGAACCGCGACCCTGCCGCGAAGGAGACCATCGACATCGCGGGGATGGGGGAGAACCCCGCGATCCGGTCGGGCCCGTACTGCTTGATCGCATGCACGTGGGCCGCGGCGACCATCTCGGTCGCCTCGGCCCAACTGACCCGCACCAGACCGCCTTTGCCCCTTGCCTGTTGGTAGCGTCGGCGGCGTTCGGGGTCGTTCTGGATGTCGGCCCACGCGAACACCGGATCCGATACACGCGACTTCGCCTCGCGGTACATCGCGACGAGTTCGCCGCGCGCGTACGGGTAGCGCACCCGCGTCGGCGAATAGGTGTACCAGGAGAACGCCGCGCCGCGCGGACAGCCACGCGGCTCGTACTCCGGCCGGTCCGGCCCCACCGAGGGGTAATCGGTCTCCTGGGTTTCCCAGGTGATGATGCCGTCCTTGACGTAGATCTTCCACGAGCACGAGCCGGTGCAGTTCACGCCGTGCGTCGAGCGGACCACCTTGTCGTGGCTCCACCGATCGCGATAGAAGATGTCACCTTCGCGGCCGCCGCGACGGTGGATGGTCCGCCCGTCGTCGGAAGCCTCACCGGGAGTGAAGAACCGGCCACTGCGCTCGAGCAGTTCTTCGATCGGGCCGCCGATGTGGGGCGGAGTGATCGTCACCGTGTGGCCTCCTTCGGTTGCGGCTCATGAGCGTGCAGCCGCAGTGCGGTGTAAGCGAACGCGATCAACGCGGTCACCACGAGCAGGATCAGTCCGACCGAGTAGTCGTTCTCGACCGCGTCGTAGGTCGAGCCCATCACCAGCGGCGGGAAGTAACCACCCAAACCCCCTGCGGCCGAGACGATTCCGGTGATCGAACCCACGGACTTGGCGGGTGACCGGCGAGCCACCCAGGCGAACACGCCGCCGGTGCCGACACCGAGGAACACCGCCAGCGCGATGAAGGTGGCGGCCGACCACACATCCGGCGGCGGTTGCAGCATGGCGATCAATGCCATCAGCGCGGTGCCGGCGAAGGAGGTCAGTACGACGTACTTCGGCGCGATGCGGTCGGCCAGCGCCCCGCCGACAGGACGTGCGAGGACGGCGGCCAGCGCGAAGCCTGCCGTTCGCGCGCCGGCGTCGACGGCCGAGAAGTGGTAGATCGTCTTGATGTAGGTGGGCAGATAGTTGCTGAACGCCACGAACCCACCGAACACGATCGCGTAGAGGAATGACATCTCCCAGGTGACGCGAAGTTTGGCCGCTGCCTTCAGCTTCGGCATCACCCGGTCGGTGTTGGGCGTGAAGGTCGGTGAATCCCGCATCAACAGCAGGCACAGCGCCGCGGTGATCGCCAACGCGACCGCGATGATCACGTGGGTGGGGAAGAGCCCGAACCAGCCCACGAACCGGGGTGTGAAGAACGCCGAGAGCGCGGTGCCCACCATCCCCATCCCGAAGACCCCGGTCGCGAATCCGCGCCGCGACGGGTCGTACCAGTTGTTGGCGAACGGAATCCCGACAGCGAAGATCGTGCCCGCGATGCCCAGGAAGAAGCCGCACACCAGCAGCATCGGATACGACCCTGCCGATCCCGCGGCGCCGACCGCCAGCACCGGCACGATCGAGATCAGGGAGATCGCGATGAACAAGGCCCGCCCACCGAACCGGTCGGTCAGCGAACCCACGACGATCCGCCCCAGCGCGCCCACCAGAATCGGTGTGGCCACCAGCATCGAAGCCTCGGAACTGCTCAGCGACAAATCGCCCGCGTACGTGGTCGACAGCGGGCCGATCATGTTCCATGCCCAGAAGTTGATGGCCGAGACCCAGGTGGCCAGCGCTAAGTTGATGCCCCGCCGCGCGCCGGTGTGCGGCGTAGTCGCCGTACTCACTCGTCCAGACAACCACGTGTCAAAGGCATCCGCGTGGCTTTCGAGTAAAGCGCTGCTACAAGATGTAGTACAGACCGCGCGGTTGTCGGTCTAGGCGCGAATTCTCCTGCGGCGCTTGGTCGGGTCGTGCTGTCCGGCGAGCGTCAACCCGAGGATCGACATGACGACACCAAGACCGAACCACATCCAGTCGAACGCGCTGGCCACGATGTATCCGTAGACCAACAGCGCGAAGTAGGCCAGCCCGGCGCCCAGGAAGTAGGCCCGAGCGGCCGCGTATGTTCGCGCCATCACCAGGCCCAGTGCGCCGATGACCAGGTTGACGACGTTGCCCAGTCCGGACACCGAGATCATGCCGAGCAGGGTGGCCCCGGATCGGTGGTCGGCCCAAGCCAGCCTGTCGTAATCCTGGGTCACGCCCGGGATGAAGCCGAGGGCGCCGAGAAGAATCAGGGCGACGCCGGCGATCAGCGCGGCCCCCTGCACGGCCATGTACTTCGGTGTCCTTGCCATGCCTCACCTCCGTCCGAACGTTATTGACGGACTCGCAGGTGATACCCGCCGGGCGTGGACGCTAACCGGCGCAGGCGGCGCGGACGCTTACCGGGTGTTGCGGTTCAACGGGGTGTTGGCGTCGATTACCCGCCGCGACAACAGCACACCCAGCGCGATCATGCCGACCCCGAGTAGCAGATGAAGCCAGTTGTCGGCGGTGTTCAACGGCACGAAGTTCGCCGCGCTGTCATGGTCGATGACCAGGCCGTACACGAAGAGCAACAGGTAGATGACGCCGCCGCCGATCAGGTAGATGCGGGCCGCGTCGAACGTGCGCGCCATCAAGACGCCTGCCACACCGAACAGCAGGTGCACGAGGTTGTGCAGGATCGAGACGTTGAAGATCCCGAGCAGCATGGCTCCGGAGTGGTGCCCGGCGAACGTCATCGTGTCGTAGTTCGTCGTGATCCCCGGGATGAACCCCAGGATGCCGACCAGCAGGAACACTGCGCCGACGGCGAGTGCTGCCTTCTGCACGGGGGCGGCGTAGCGCGTCGCGGCCGATCGGCCCGGCGGATGACTGCTGACCATCGTCGTTTCCTTTCGTCGAGGTCAGCGATGGCTACCCGGCGAAAATCGATGCAAACGTGGTTTGGCGATCCCGTCGCAACAGGACATGCGACTCAGGTCTGTGAGCGAACCTGAGCCGATTCCGTGCGGCCCGAGCTTTACTGCTTGACGGCCTATTTCTTGATGTAGCAGTTCGGCGCGTTGCCGCAGTGATGACCTTGATCGCACTTGTGGCAGTGGCAGGTACAGCCGCTCTTGGCCTTGACCGCAGATGTACGCATCGCGAATCAACTCCTTCGTCGTGAGCCGGCCCGCGTCGGGCGGGCACGGACTCAACACCGAATATAGGCCGATACGAGCGGCGTTGGAGCGGCTCAGTTCTCCAGAATCGGCTTGAGCGCTTCGATCACCGCGGGGTCTTCGATCGTGGACGGCAACGGCTCCTCACGGCCGTGGGCGATGCCCCGCATCGTCTTGCGCAGGATCTTCCCCGAGCGGGTCTTCGGCAACGCGGGTACGACGTCGACGAGCTTGAAACACGCTACGGCGCCGATGTCTTCGCGCACCAGTCGGATCAGTTCCTCGGCGAGCGCGTCGGCCGAGGCGCCCGACTTGAGCACCACGAAGCCGCGCGGCACCTGCCCTTTGATCTCGTCGCGGACACCGATCACGGCGCACTCCGCGACCGCCGGGTGAGTGGCCAGCACGGCCTCGATGGATCCCGTCGACAACCGGTGTCCTGCGACGTTGATGACGTCGTCGATACGGCCCATCACGAACAGGTAGCCGTCTTCGTCGAGGTAGCCACCGTCTCCGGTGAGGTAGTAGCCGGGATGCTCCGACAGGTAGGCGGCCTTGTACCGGTCGTCGTCGCCCCACAGGGTGGGCAGGGTGCCCGGCGGCAGCGGTAGCCGGATGCAGATGTCGCCTTCCTCGTTGGCCGCGCAGGGTGAGCCGTCGACGTGCAGGATCTCCACGTCGTAGCCGGGCATGGGAACGGTCGGGGATCCGGGTTTGATCGGCATGGGTTCAAAACCCATCGGATTGGCGGCGATCGCCCACCCGGTTTCCGTCTGCCACCAGTGGTCGACCACGGGAATGCCGAGTTTGCGCGCCGACCACTCGTAGGTGTCCGGGTCGAGTCGCTCGCCGGCCTGGAACAGGTACTTCATCTTCGACAGGTCGTAGCGGCCGATGTACTCGCCGTCGGGGTCCTCCTTGCGAATCGCGCGCACCGCCGTCGGCGCGGTGAACAATGCCTTGACCCCGTGTTCGGACGCGACCCGCCAGAACGCACCGGGGTCCGGTGTGCCGATCGGCTTGCCTTCGTAGAGCACCGTCGTGGCGCCCAGCAGCAGCGGCCCGTACACGATGTAGGAGTGCCCGACCACCCAGCCGACATCGGATGCGGCCCAGAACACTTCGCCCGGCGCGATGTCGTAGATGTTGCGCATGCTCCAAAGCAGCGCCACGGCATGTCCGCCGTTGTCGCGCACGATGCCTTTGGGCTTACCCGTGGTCCCGGATGTGTACAGCACGTACAGCGGATCGGTTGCGGCGACCGGCACGGGGTCGACGGGCGCCGCGACCGCGACGTCCTCCCAATCGAGGTCGCGGTCGGGAGCCAGTTCGCAGAGCTGTCGGTCGCGTTGCACGATGACGCAGTTGCGCGGCGGGTGCTCGGACATCTCGAGTGCGGCGTCCAGCATCGGTTTGTAGGCGACGGTGCGGGACGGTTCGATACCGCAGGACGCGGAGACGACGACCTTGGGTTGCGCGTCGTCGATGCGCGCCGCGAGCTCATGTGCGGCGAACCCGCCGAACACGACCGAGTGGATCGCCCCCAGGCGCGCACACGCCAGCATGGCGATCACCGCCTCCGGGATCATCGGCATGTAGATCACCACACGGTCGCCCTTTTCGACTCCGAGACCGCGCAGCCCACCGGCGAATTTCGCTGTCGCATCGCGTAATTCACCGAAGGTGTACGTGCGCTGTGTCCCGGTGACCGGTGAGTCGTAGATCAGCGCCGGTTGATCGCCTCGGCCGTCGTCGACATGTCTGTCGAGCGCGTTGAAACAGGTGTTCAGCTCGCCGTCGGCGAACCACCGGTAGAACGGCGGGTTGGAGTCGTCGAGGATCTTCTTCGGTTCGCGGGTCCACGTCACCGCGCGTGCGGCCTGGGCCCAGAAGCCTTGTGGATCAGCGATGCTGGCGTCGAACAGCGCTCGGTAACCGGCCATACCGGCACGGTAGCGCGACGGCAGTTCCTATAGTCGCGTTATGGCTTCTGCTCCTCCACCGATCGAAGGAGCGCGTCGTTCTCACGTCACCGCCCGCGGTGTGCGCTTCCACGTCACCGAGGCCGGCCCCACCGATGGGCGCCCGGTACTGGCCCTGCACGGCTGGCCGCAGCATCACTGGGAATACCGTGACCTGCTCGCCGACCCGCCGGCGGGATTCCGGATCATCGCGCCCGACCTGCCGGGTTACGGTTGGTCCGGGCCGCCGCCGCACCGGTGGGCCAAGGAGGATGTCGCCTCGGACGTGCTCGCGCTCATGGATGAGCTGGGCCTCGATCGCGTGCTGCTGCTGGCTCACGACTGGGGCGCCTTCGTCGGGTATCTGATGATCTTGCGAGCACCGGAGCGATTCGACGGCCTCCTGGCCTGCAATATGGCCTACCCGTGGTTGTCGACGCGCCACGTGTTGCCCCGGTTGTGGCGCTTCGCCTACCAGATCCCGATCGCGACGGCCGGTGTGCTGGTACAGCGCCGCACGCCGTTCATCGAGTCGATGATCTTCGGCATCGGCTCGAAAATGTCGGCGGCCGACGTCCGCGTCTTCGCGGATCGGTTCCGTGACCCGGTGTGCGCCAGGGCCGCGCGTGACACATACCGGACCTTCCTCACCAAAGAACTACTGGGCAGCGCGCGAAACCCTGAGACGCGACGGGCGACGGTACCGATCCGCGCGCTGTTCGGACTCGGCGATGCGGCTGTGCACCCGTCGTGGGTGGCAGCCGAAACCGCCAACGCCGACGACTATCGACTGGAGACGGTCGACGCCAGTCACTTCATCGTCGACGAGCGACCCGATCTGGTGCGCGCGGCGCTGATCGCCCTGGCCGAGGAGACCGCCTAGTTCGGTGCGGCGGACAGGTCGATCTCGACGGTCAAACCACCGCCGGGGGTGTCGGACGCCGAGATCGTGCCGCCCATCGCCTCGACGAATCCCGAGGCGACCGACAGGCCGAGCCCGATGCCGATCGAGTCGTCGTCGCCGAGCCGCTGGAACGGGGCGAACGCCTGCTGTTCGCTGCCGCGCGGGATCCCTGGGCCCTCGTCGACGACGGCGATGAGCACCCGGTCGCCCACCTGGCCCGCGGTCACCCGCACCAGGCTGCCGTCGGCGTAGCGCAGCGAGTTGTCGATCAGGTTGGCCAGCACGCGCTCGAGCAGTTCACTGTCGGCCAGGGCCGCGTCACAGTCGATCTCGACCTTCACCCGTTCAGTGCCCGGTCGGGTGATTTCGTCTGTGTCGGCGCGGATCCCGAGCAGCGCACGTTGGACGACCTGTTCCAGTTCGACGCGAGCCATCTGCGGTCGGACCGCGCCGGCGGCCAGGCGCGCCGAGTCCAGCAGGTTGGCCACCAGCGTGGTCAGCTGATCGACCGACTCCTCCACCGTGGCCAGGAGTTCGGCGGTGTCGTCGCCGGAGAAGTCGACATCGCTGTCGCGGATCCGGGAGGTGGCCGCCCTGGCGGCGGCCAGCGGGGTGCGCAGGTCGTGGCTGACCGCCGTGAGCAGCGCGTGCTGCAGTTTGTCGGCTTGACCGACGACTTCGGCCTTGTTCGCCTCGGCCAGTTCACGTTGCCTGACCAGGTTGACGGCCTGTTTACCCACGCCGCTGAGGACGCGGCGGTCACGCGTCGTCAGCGCCGGCCCGGACAGCAGCATCCAGTACTCGTCGTCTCCGATCTCGACCGGAGTGTCGGCGTCGTCGACGTCGGCGCACGGGTCGGTGCCGGCGTGGGCGAGCACTTCGCCGGTCTGGCTTCGAACGATGCTCACCGCGCGCTGGGAGTACGTTTCGCGGACCCGCTCCAGCAGGCTGTCGAGGTCCGTGTCGTTGAGCACACCGTCGGCGAACAGCGCCAGCAGCGTGGCTTCCTGATTGGCTCGCCGCGCTTCTCTTGCCCGTCTCGAGGTCCGATCGACGAGCGTGGCGACGGCGACGGAGACCACCAGCATCACCACCGTCGCCATGAAGCCGTCGCTGTCGTGAACGGAGAACGCGTTCGCCGGAGCCACCAGGAAGTAGGTGATCAGCGCTCCGGACAGGACGGCGGCCGTGACGGCCGGGGCGAGCCCGCCGAGCAGTGCCGTACCGAGCACCCCGATGAAGAACAGCGCGCCCGGACCACCGATGCGTAGGAACCGCTCGGGCAGCAGCAATGTCAGCGCGCAGACCGCGATCGGAATCGCGACAGCGGCAAGCCAGGACGTGAGCCGGCGCTGTCGTGGCGAGAGCCCGGACCACGAGATGCCGGTGTTGGCCTGGTCGTGGCTGACCATGTGCACGTCCAGACCACCGGCCTGCTGGATGACGGCCTCGCTGATGCCCTCGTCGAACATGCGCGAGAGCCGCGAACGTCGCGATGTTCCGACCACCAACTGCGTCGCGTTGATGTCGTGCGCGTAGGCGATCAAAGTGGAGGCGACGTCGTCGCCGACCACGGTGTGCATGGTGGCGCCCAAGCTGGCCGCCAGGTCACGCACGGCCTTCTTCTGCTGATCGGAGATGGCCGTCAGACCACCGCCGTCGACGATGTGCACCACTCGCAGGTCGGCCCCCGAACGGGAGGCGATTCGCGACGCCCGTCGCACCAGGACCTCGGACTCGGGGCCGCCCGTCACCCCGACCACCACGCGTTCGCGGGGCGCCCACCGGTCGCTGATCTTCTTGTCGGAGCGGTACTTGGCCAGCGCCGCGTCAACCTGGTCGGCGAGCCACAGTAGGGTCAATTGCCTTAGGGCCGTGAGGTTTTCGGGACGGAAGTAATTCGACAACGCGGCGTCGACTCGCTCCGGCGGATACACGTTCCCGTGAGCGAGGCGGCGCCGCAACGCTTCCGGTGTGATGTCGACCAACTCGATCTGGTCGGCGGCGCGCACCACCTCGTCGGGAATGCGGTCGGGTTCCTCGACTCCGGTGATTTGGGTGGCGAGGTCGGAGACGCTCTCGAGGTTTTGAATGTTGACGGTCGTGATCACCGTGATGCCGGCGTTGAGCAGTTCCTCCACGTCCTGCCAACGCTTCTTGTTCTTGCTTCCCGGGGCGTTGGTGTGGGCGAAGTCGTCGACGAGCACGACCTTGGGCCGCCGCTGCATGATCGCGGGGACGTCGATCTCCTGGTATTGGACGCCTGGTCGGCCCTGGTTCTCGACGACGCGCGCAGGTATCACCTCGATGCCCGCCAGCTGCTGTCCGACCTTGCGTCGACCGTGTGTGTCGACCACGGCGGCAACCACGTCGGTTCCTCGCTCGAGGCGGCGATGCGCCTCGGCGAGCATCGAGTAGGTCTTGCCGACACCGGGCGCCGCGCCGAGGTAGACGCGCAGGTCCCCGGTCTTTCGTCCCAGTATGCCCATCCCCACTTAATTTACGTTGTGTAGGGCGTGGCTCAAACCCTTCTCGGCACTCCTGCTTTGCCGCCTCTCTGCACTTGCCGGCTCCGTGGCTCACGGTGTCGCGCGAAATCACTTGTGTCTCTTTGGTTTCAGCGGTCACAAATGGGCCTGGTTTGTCGGTGGGTGGAGTTAGCGTTGCAATGTGGGATTCGAACGTATGAGCGAAGTGATCGCGGGGATGGCCGAGCAGCTGTCCGCGCTGGTCGCCGAGTCGTTCGACACATTGACCACCTCTGAGCAGTTGGGGCTGACCGCGCAGTGGGAGAGCTTCACGCGCGGGTCGGCGACGGTGGGCCATCGCCTGGTGGCCGGACTCCAGCAGGCCCCGCTCGCGGAGTTGGGTGAAAACAGCGTGGCCGGCGCGCTGACGGTGTTGCTGCGCCTCTCCAAGGCCGAGGCGAGCCGCCGGGTGGCCGAGGCAAAAGAGTTGGCGCCGCGGCGGGCGATGACAGGCGAGACACTCGAACCGGTGCTGGTGCAGACGGCGGCCGCCGTCGAGAAGGGCCTGGTGGGCGCGGAGCATGTGCGGGTGATCCGGCGGTTCTTCGCCAAGCAGGTCCCGGTCTCGATGCCCTATGACGTGCGTGAGGCCGCCGAAGCGCAGCTGGCCGAGCTGGCCATCAAGCACACGCCCGAGGAGTTGCGCGCGGCGTCGGAGCGGTTGGCGGCGTACTTGAACCCGGATGGGGATTTCTCCGATGAAGTGCGCGCGGCGCACCGTTGGCTGCGGCTGGGCCGGCAGCGCCTCGATGGGATGAGTGAGCTGCGCGGACTGATTGATCCCGCCACGCGGGCGGCGTTGGAGGCGGTGCTGGCGGTGTGGGCCGCCCCCGGCAAGAACAACCCGGCCGATGACGCCCCGTCTGTGGACGGCGAGCCGCCGCCCGAAGCGGTGTCGGCTGACACCCGTACGACCGGACAGCGCAACCACGATGCGCTGAATGCCATGTGTCGGGCGCTGCTGGCCTCGGGACAGTTGGGCAGCCATAACGGGTTGCCGGCCACCATGCTCATCACCGCCAGGCTCAAGGAACTCGAAGCGGGGACCGGGCATGGGTTCACCGGGGGCGGGTCATTGCTGCCGATGAGCGAGGTGATCCGCCAGGCCTCGTCAGCGCACCACTATCTGGCGATCTTCGATGACCACACCGAAGAGATTCTGTACCTGGGTCGGGCTAAACGCTTGGCGTCCAAAGCCCAGCGGCTGGCCCTGTTCGCCCGCGATCACGGCTGCACCCGACCCGGCTGCACCGCCTCGGCTTACCAGTGCCAGGTGCATCACGGGGACAACGATTGGGCCGCTGGCGGTCAGACCAACATCGATGAGCTGACCCTGGCGTGTAGCCCCGACAATCGGCGGGTCAAACCCGGCGGCTGGCGCACCTACATACGCAAAGACGGGCGCACCGCGTGGCTTCCTCCGCCGCAGCTCGACAACGGCCAAGCCCGCGTCAACAACTATCACCACCCCAACCGCTACCTCGTCCCCGACGAGGGAGACGACGAGGACGGCGGAGAGTGTCCCGACGACGGCGGTGATGATCGCGACGGCGGCTGACGCCGCGGTGCGCAGCGTGCGTTTGGTGAAGGCCCCGTCGGGTAGCCCGCCCCCATGGCTCAAGGACGACCACTCGCGCTTGTGACGGGCGCTTCGAGCGGCATCGGTTTCGAGTTGGCGAAGCTGTTCGCCGACGACGGCTACGACCTCATCGTGGCCGCCGATGATGACGGCATTCACGCCAGCGCCGACAAACTCGCGGCCGGCGGGACGGAGGTCCGCGCGGTTCAGGTCGATCTCCGCCAAGAGGACGAAGTCGATCGGCTCTACGGCAGCGCCACCGAGAACGGCCGCCGCTTGGACGCCGTCGCCCTCAACGCCGGTACGGGAGGCGGCGGCCGATTCGTCGACCGCGGGCTCGAAGAGGATTTCAACATCATCGACCTCAACGTCCGGGGAACGACGCATTTGGCCAAGCTGGTGCTCGCCGACATGGTGAGCGCCAACTCGGGCAAGCTGCTGTTCACATCGTCGATCGTGGCGATGATGCCCGGCTCGTATCAGACCGTCTACAACGCCTCAAAATCGTTTGTGCAGTCGCTCGCCGAGGCTCTGCAGGACGAACTGCGCGATACCGACGTCACCGTCACCTCGTTGATGCCCGGGCCGACGGACACCAACTTCTTCAAGCGCGCGGGCATGCTCGACACCCTGGTGGGACGCATGCCGAAGGACGATGCCGGAAAGGTCGCCAAGCAGGGTTTCGACGCGCTGATGGAGGGAAGGAAGAAAATCGTTGCGTCATCGCCACTTTCGAAAGGGCTCGGCCTGATGAACCGGATCCTGCCCGACTCGGTGAAGGCCGCCTCCAACCGGCTGATCTCGAAGTGAGCGTGTCAGGGTCCGCCGACGCCGTGGTGATCGGCGCCGGCCACAACGGATTGGTCGCCGCGGCCATGCTCGCCGACGAGGGCTGGGATGTGCTGGTTCTGGAGGCGCAGGAACAACCCGGCGGCGCGGTCAAGAGTGCAGAACTGTTCGCCGGCTATGTCAGCGACCTCTACAGCGCGTTCTATCCGCTTTCGGTCACCTCACCGGCGCTCAAAGCGCTGCACCTCGAGGATCACGGCCTGCGCTGGTCGCACTCACCGGCGGTCGTCGGCCATGCGAGTTCTGCCGATGACGATGACGCACCGCTGATCTGGCGCGAACTCGACCGCACCGCCGAGGATCTCGAGCGCCGCACGCCCGGCGACGGGGCCCGCTGGCGCGACTTGTTCGCCCAGTGGCAGCGCATCAAGGAACCGCTGCTGGAGACGTTGTTCGCGCCGTTCCCGCCCATGCGTGGAGCGGTCGGACTGTTGCGTGAGCTGGGTACCGCCGAGGCGCTTCGGCTCGCGCATCTTCTTCTACTGCCGGCCGGGGTGATGGCCGAGCAGTTGTTCGAGGGCGAGGCAGCGCGACTCCTCTTGTTGGGCAACGCGATGCACGCCGACGTTCCCATCGACGCACCCGGCAGCGGCGTCATGGGCTACATGCTGATCATGATGGCCCAGGACGGCGGCTTCCCGGTTCCGGTAGGCGGCGCCGGCCAACTTACGGCGGCGCTGGTGAACCGGGCGACGTCGGCAGGGGCGCGCATCGAGTGCGGGCGGCAGGTCGATCGGATCGACGTCCGAGGCCGACGCGCGGTGTCCGTGCACACCGCCGGCGGTGAGACCGTAAAGGTGCGCCGCGCCGTGATCGCCGATACCTCGGCGCCGATGTTGTACCGCGACCTTCTCCCGGCCGATGCCCTGCCCGAATCGGTCGTCCAGAGCATCGACCGGTTCGTCTGGGACACACCGGTGTTGAAGATCAACTACGCGCTCGACGCGCCGATCCCGTGGCGATCCAAGAGCCTGAGCGATGCGGGGACGGTCCACCTCGGCGCCGACCACGACGGCCTGATCCGGTGGATGGCCGACCTCAACACCGGCACCGTGCCGCTGCATCCGTTCCTGCTGTTCGGCCAGATGACCACTTCCGATCCCACCCGATCGCGCGCCGGCACCGAAAGTGCCTGGGCGTACACGCATCTGCCCCGCGGCGTAGCCGATGACGCCTCCGCCGATCAGCTGTCGGCGGCGGTAGACGTGGTGTTGGAGAAGCACGCGCCGGGGTTCAGCGACCACATCGTCGGCAAGTCCATTCAGCGGCCGTCGGACCTGGAGGCCAGCGACGCGAACCTGCATACGGGTGCGGTCAACGGCGGGACATCACAATTGTTCCAGCAGTTGATCTTCCGGCCGTTCCCGGGTTTCGGCGGCGCGGAGACGCCGGTCGAGAACGTCTTCCTCGGTAGCGCCGGCGCGTCACCGGGCGGGGGAGTGCACGGTGTCTGCGGCCGCAACGCGGCGCGTGCCGCACTGTCCAATGCCGGTCGACTGGGCTGGCCGCGTCGACAGTTCAACCGCGCGATCCTGTCGCTGATGACGCGATGAGCCGGTGAGCGGCTCCAAACGGTTACGCGACGTCGCCAAGAAGGTCTTCGGATGGCAGACGCTGCGGCCAGAACAACTCGAGGCGATGACCGCGATCTTGGATGGTCGCGACGCGCTGGTGGTGATGCCGACGGGCTCGGGCAAGTCGGCGATCTACCAGGTGCCGGCGGTGTTGCTGCCGCGGACGGTGATCGTCATTTCGCCGTTGATTGCGTTGCAGCACGACCAGATCGCCGCGCTCGAGGAGTCCGACGCTCCCGATGCGGTGGCGATCAACTCACGCCAGAGTGCAACGTCCCTCGACCGGGCGTGGGAGGCCGTCGAGCGCGGTGAGGCACGGTATGTGTTTCTGGGTCCGGAGCAGCTCATCAAGGACGACGTCATGAAACGACTGGCCGCGGTGAAGCCGTCGCTCGTCGTCGTCGACGAGGCGCACTGTGTGTCGGCGTGGGGACACGAGTTCCGGCCCTCGTACCTTCGGGTCGGCGACGCGATCGAGCGGTTGGGCAGGCCGCCGGTCGTCGCGCTGACCGCGACGGCGTCGGCGGTGGTCCGCCGCGAAATCGTCGATATCCTCGGGCTGCGCGAGCCGACGGTGATCTCCGGCGGGTTCGACCGGCCGAACATCTCACTCGAAGTCCGTCACCACACCGACGACGCCCGGAAACGCCAGGACGTCGTCGATCTGGTGCAGCAGCTTGCAACGCCGGGGCTGCTGTACTGCGCCACCCGCAGGGACACCGAGTTCTATGCCGAGCAGCTCACACAGCGAGGCGTATCGGCCGTCGGGTACCACGCGGGGCTGAACACCAAGCAGCGCACCGAAGTTCATGATCGGTTCCGGGACGACGAGGTCGGCGTCGTCGTGGCCACTTCGGCGTTCGGCATGGGCATCGACAAACCCAACGTCCGGTTCGTGGTGCACGCATCCGTGCCGGACTCCGTCGACGCGTATTACCAGCAGCTGGGGCGCGCCGGCCGAGACGACGCTCCCGCCGAGGCGATCCTGTTCTACCGGACAGAGGACCTCACGCTGGGGAACTTCTTCGCAACCCGCAATCCGGACGAGGAGTTGCTGCGGCGGGTTTACAGCGCTCTGGATGCCCGGAAGCCGAAGCGGCTCAAGGTCCTTCGTGAAGAACTGGGTGAGCGAGGACGCCGGCTCACATCGTCGATCAACCTGCTCGAGCAGGCGGGTGCGGTGGAATCGGCCAGGTCGGGCTTCACCAACACCGGCATGCCCGCCGACGACGCGGTCCGCAAGGCCGTGGAGATGGCCGAGATCGGGGAGCGGGTCGACCGGACGCGCGTCGAGATGATGCGTTCATACGCCGAGACACCGGACTGCCGCAGGCAGTTCTTGTTGGCCTACTTCGGCGACTACCTCCCCGAGCCCTGCGGCAACTGCGACCGCTGCCGCGACCACACGGCCACCGACCGCGGTGAGCCGGCCATCGCTATGGGCACGGCCGTCGAACATCGCGAATGGGGCGCGGGCACCGTGCTCGGCGGAGACGCCGACCGGATCACCGTGCTGTTCGACCTCTACGGATACCGGACTCTGGACGCCGTGCGCGACAACGACCTGCTGGATGTACGGGCGGCTAGTAGCCCGGCGTGACGACGTCTTCGAGTTCCTGCAGCTCGGGCGACGGCCCGGGCGGTGCGTGGGGCGGCACTTGATTGCCGGTCGACCCGGTGCACTCGGCGCCGCTGACCCCGGGCGGGCAGGCGTTGTTGACTGCTGAGGCGGTGTTGGGCACCAGGTACGGCACACAATGTCCGCTGTAGAGGTCGCTGTCCTCGCCGGGTGGGCAGGCGGCGAGTTGGCCAGGCGGGCTGGGGGAGGTGGCGACGAAGGCGGCAGTCAGCGGCGCCGCCGCCACCGCGATCGCAAACGCACCGGCGATCGTCAGCCGGCCTCCGATACGGACTTTCCTCACCGTTGACATCTTTGCGCTTTCGTCAGTGGGACCCTGAACATCGACACTATCGCGGTCAGCGCGCTCGGGGCATCGGTCTGGGGCATCGGTCACGTCCAAGAATTGTTACGGTCCGGCGGGTCGTCGTAATCCTCATCTCACTGTCGGTTCGGCTGGTTGATCAGTGACTGCGGGATGCCGACATGCCATGCCCGCGGGCAGGTTGACCTCCAGACTTGGCATGGTCTTCGGCCCGATGGAACTGGCGTCCTGCGAGAAACAATGGCAGCAGTAGTCTTTCAGACCGCGGATCGGCAAGCTTCCTAGGAAACCCACCCGTCACCGGAACTGTCTGGTTTTCCGCCGCAGGGGGACTCAAAAACCTACGGTAATCTGGCAGGGTTATGGGGGTGACATGGCAAAAGTCCTGAATGTCGACGCGAGCGGGTTGAAGTCGGCTGCCGCTGACAGCATCGCTGTCGCCGCTGATGTGCTCGCTAATGGCTTTGATGGCTCTCTTAGTGCCCGCCCGAGTGGTTCGGGAATGGCGGCGTTTGATGCGGCAAGTGCCATCGTGCGGACGCGCATATCTAATCGCATTGCTGGTCAGGCCGGTGATGTCGCTGCAGCAGGTGACCGCTACGACGCCACGGACGGGGGCACTGCGGACGCTACCGCGGTGACCATGTGAGCGCTGCCGCTGCGCCTAGCGCGGTACCTAGCCGCTCGGACATTGAGTCGTGGGACAGCTCGGACCTGGAGTCTGCCGCCACCCGCTGGCGGGCAGCAGCGGGTGCATTGGAATCCGCGTTCGAGCAGCACAGGCAGAACATTTTGACTCCTGGCGGTACGACTTGGGAAGGTGACGCCAAGGACGCTGCATTAGACCGAGTAACTGCGGATACTTCCGTAGTACGTCTACAGGGCGATGTGCATCGTGAGGCCGCCGATGTCGCCGCCCGCGGCAGTGAGGACATCCAGGGCGCGCGCACCCGAGTGCTCGAAGCCATCGCCGAAGCCGAACAGAATGACTTCAGCGTCGGTGATGATCTCTCGGTGACTGACAACCTCGCCTACGATGTGGAAACCGCTGCTGCCCGCGCGATTACTGCGACCGAGCACGCTGAGTTCATCCGTTGGCGCGCCGAACAGCTTGTCGCCACCGATGCCCTGGTCGGGCGCCAGCTTCAGGCAAAAGGCCTTGAACTGCAAGGTATTCAGTTTGAAGGTGCGAGCGACGAGAATGAAACCCATCCGTCGATTCGGCTCGTGGACAACAAGACTCAGGACAACGATCCCCATGCCGACTCGCAAGAGGGTGTGAAACCAGGTTCACCGCCCGAGGAATCTGCGGGAAGCTGGCAGGACATGCTCCTGCCTCAGGGGACCGCTGACGGCGCTGATGATGCTGAGTCGCCATTGGAAACACGGTCGGGTGATCCCATTACCGCCGAAGGCCAACAACCCTCGAGCCTGGAT
This sequence comes from Mycolicibacterium novocastrense, assembly GCF_001499835.1. NCBI lineage: Bacteria > Bacillati > Actinomycetota > Actinomycetes > Mycobacteriales > Mycobacteriaceae > Mycobacterium > Mycolicibacterium novocastrense. The sequence goes on along the minus strand of NZ_LQIH01000001.1, from coordinate 213,541 downwards.
GAGGCGCTGTCCGAAGTCGGAGGGCGACCTGTCACGGCACCGCTTACGTCATTGGAGCGCATCCGAGACCAGCACGCCGGGAACGGCAAGAGCGAGCACCGGCGATACACATAGCATCCGTTGGAGGCTCCGGTCGTCGGCGCCGATTCGTCGGTAGTTGGTCAGCAGCAGGCGAGGGTGGATGCTGCGCACGAGAGCGTTGCGTCTGCCCAAGCTGCACTCGATGACGCCCTGGCCCAGTCCGCGGTCGCGGGGCCGGGTGCCGGTCCCAGCCGTGACCAGCTCGATGCTTTGGGACAGGCTTTGTTCGATACCCGTGGTGACGTATCTAGTCAGACCGAAGTTCTGCAGAACCTGAACGCGGCGGCGGGCGAAATTGGTGGGGGCCGAGTGCCAATCCCTTCTCTTCCCGAGAATGCTGACGTTCAGGCCTTCCCGCAGGAGCCGTCGGCATTCGCCGAAGGTAGTCGCGCTTTGAGCGAAGGCACTCTCGGATTCATTCCCGATATCGCCCACGACATCGACGTTTTTCGAAATTGGAGCGAACACTCAGTCGAGGATCGGGTTGGTGCCGTGCTCGACGTGGCCGGCGCAGCACCCATCCCTGGTGGCAAGTTCGTCACAGAGGGTCTCGAACATGCTGTTGATGCCTTCAACGCCGGGCGCCACATTGAGGAGGCCGTCGATGCCGGCAGTGCGGGAGCGCATGACTTCCCCGATGCGCCGTCAACTCCACATGTTGACCACACGCCAGAGGTGTCTGATTCGCGCGGTGGAGGCGATGCCGACGTAGCTTCGGCGCCGACGTTTGCGCTAGAGGACGCGACAGCGATCTTGCACAGCAGTGAAGCGAACGGCGGGCATCTTATCGAGCGCCACGTGGGTCGAACGTTTGATGACCTCTCCGCACGCTTGGCGGATTCGCCTCGACTCGGACAAGTTTCAACGTTCGCATCTGTCGATGAGGCGTCCTCAGCGCTCAGCATTGCACTTCAGCAGAACAAGCAGTTGTTCGATGATTGGATGGCTAACGGCGCGAGAGGAAGACTCGAATTGGTTGCACCATTCGAAGGTGGATCGGTGCTGGTGCGTGGGTCAGACATCATGGTGCCGGGGTCAAGCGTCAAGATGGTCCTTAAAACGGACGGGTCTGGAGGGTGGTTTCTGTTGACTTGGATGATTAACCCATGAGCGCACAATCTCTTTCACGTTCTTTATCGCATTTCTTTGGGGCGTACTTCCATGAGGATTGGGACCTGGAAGCCGATGATTGGCAGGGGATCGTCGAAAGTTACGTCGAGGATGAACAGCCCACTGCCGAGCTGCTTCGCGCGTTGGCCAAAGAGATCGATGATCTGACTGCCGAATGTACGGAAGCTGACTCGGAACAACTTGTGAAACGCACTATGGGCGCTAATTACTATCCACTGCCCGAATTTACGTACATAGAGTGGCTTGGGCAGGTCGCCGCGCGGTTGCGGAAACACGCCGCTGCCATTGACGGTGGTGCTAAACCTCCCACCGCTTGAGAACGACTCGAACGGCTCCGATCCCCCGGGTGTCGCAGGATCGAACTAAATTAGGCTCTGAGCCGCAAGCCCCCATAGCCCAATTGGCAGAGGCAGCGGACTTAAAATCCGCACAGTGTCGGTTCGAGTCCGACTGGGGGCACTTAAAGGGCACGGGTTAGATGGCATCTTGCGGCTTGCGGGCGGTGTCGCCGACGGTGTCCGTTCGGAATCACCATTCACTTGTGACTGCTACCGTGCATCGCAAACCGTGGTGAGGAGGCCCGATGGCTGACGTGCTGGCCGGAGTTCGACAGAAGTTGCAGCATGCCACCGAGGCGGCGCACGCTGCTAAACGACTCGTCGACACCGGAATCATCGACCTCAAAGACCTAGGTTCGGGTGTTCAGACCGCGAAGCTTGCGCGCACCTACGGCCCGCAGGCCACGATGGCGATTCAAGGTGGGCGCAAGTATGCGGACCTGCCTGCGGTCGTCGACGAGCGCGGGACGTTGACCTACAAACAGGTCGATGACCAGTCGTGGGCATTGGCGCACGGCTTGCAGAGCCTCGGGGTCTCAGCGGGCTCGGTCGTCGGCGTGCTGTGCCGCGACCACCGCGGTCTGGTCATCACCATGGCCGCCTGCGGTAAGGCGGGCGCCCGAATGGTGTTGATGAACACCGGTTTCGCCAAACCTCAGTTCGCCGAGGTCTGCGAGCGCGAGAAGGTGACCGTGGTGCTCCACGACAGCGAGTTCCTCGGTCTGCTCGACGCGCTGCCCGCCGACCTGCCGCGGGTGCTGACATGGGTCGACGAGGGTGCAGAATTGCCCTCCGGCGCACAGACTCTCGACGACATCCTCGCGACCAACTCAACCGAGCCGCTGCCCCCGCCGGCTAAAGCCGGTGGTTCGGTGATCCTCACCAGCGGCACGACCGGGCTGCCCAAGGGGGCGCCGCGAGAAACAGTTTCTCCACTCGCCACGGCGCAGATCGTCGACCGAATACCGTTCCCGCGCAAGGGAACCATGGTCATCGTGTCGCCCATCTTCCACAGCACCGGTTGGGCCACTTACACCGTCGGCGCAGCGTTCGGCAATAAAATCGTGACGACCAGGCGGTTCAAGGCGGAGGGCACGTTGAAGCTCATCGCCGACCACAAGGCCGACATGCTGGTAGCGGTCCCGACGATGCTGCACCGGATGGTCGAGCTTGCGCCCGACATTATCGCCAAGTACGACACGTCGTCACTGAAGGTCATTCTGATCGCCGGGTCGGCTCTGAGCCCCGAGCTGTCCAACCGGGTGCAAGACACCTTCGGCGATGTTCTGTACAACATGTACGGTTCCACCGAATGCGCCATCGCCAGCGTCGCCACCCCCGCCGAGTTACGTGCCGCGCCCGGCACCGCGGGGCGTGCTCCGGTGACCTGCGAGGTGGTGTTGTACGACGAGAACGATCGACGGATTGAGGGCGCGAACCGTCGCGGCAGGATCTTCATCCGCAACGGTGCGCCGTTCTCCGGATACACCGATGGTCGCAGCAAACAGATCATCGACGGCTACATGTCCAGCGGCGACATGGGTCATTTCGACGAGAACGGACTGCTGTTCGTGGACGGCCGCGACGACGACATGATCGTGTCCGGCGGCGAGAACGTCTTTCCGCAAGAAGTCGAGAATCTGCTCGAGGCGCGCTCCGATATCGCCGAGGTCGCGGTGGTCGGGGTCGATGACGTTGAGTTCGGAAAGCGGTTGCGCGCGTTCATTGTTGCCGAGCCCGGCGCCGAGCAAGACGCAGCAGAGATCAAGCAGTACGTGAAAGACAACCTGGCGCGGCACAAGGTTCCGCGCGATGTGGTGTTCATCGACGAACTACCTCGGAACACCACCGGAAAGCTACTGCGTCGGGTGTTGGTCGACATGGACATCGAGGCCTGAGGCCGCGACCAGATACCTGATCGAACAGCCCTAGCGGACTCAAAGTTGTCGGTTCGAGTCCGACTGGAGGCATCGGAGTTCTTGCCGGAAGGGGCCGATTGCGGCTCTAACATTCGAGCGGTCGCTGTCGTCGGCGGCTCCCTGCATCAGCACCGCGTCAGCGAGGAACCGCGATCAATACCTAGACTCCGAGAATGCGCGTGCCTCGTCGAATCGCAGAGTTCAACAAGCGAGTCACCAATCCGGCGGCTCGCGCGATCACACCGTGGCTTCCAAACCTCGGGACGCTCGAGCACGTCGGGCGGAAGTCGGGTAAGCGATATCGAACGCCCCTTCTGGTATTCAAGACCCAGGATGGCTACGCCATCCTCATCGGCTACGGCCTACAGACGGACTGGTTGAAGAACGTGCTGGCCGGCGGACCGACGGTGCTACGCAAGCGTGGACGGGCTGTCGCGCTCGTCAACCCACGGGTGGTCAGCAAGGCCGAGGCCGCGACCCTCGTCATACCGCGTTCTCGCCTGCTCTACCGAGCTTTTCCATACGACGAGGCCGCCGTGCTGCTGACGAATGCGGGCTCGGCGACTGCGTGACCGCAACGCAACGCTGCTTTTCAATCACTGCCGGCGGTATAGGCGGCCTTGCATGCGTAACCAGGCCACGTCGACGGCTCAACGGTTCCTTTCGGCGCGCTCGCGGATACCGAGCAGCATTTTGCGGTACATCGGGAAGTCGGCGAGTTCGAGGATCGGGGCGAAGGCCAGCCCGCCTGGATAGGCGTAGGAAACTCGCAGCCTCGTGACGAGCCGAGTACCACCCGAGGGCAGCGGGCGAAGGACCCACGCCCATGTCCCGGACTTCGGGTGCCGCCACACCAGCACGTGGGGCGCGGCGACCTGCGCGACCCGCCACGGCGACTTGTCCACGCCCTGAAGCGGATTCATGGGTGCCGCGGCATCACCCACGGCGACCTGCTGCCACTGCGGTAACACACTGCGCGCGCTCGGGCGGCCGAGATTGTCCAAGAGCTCGTAGGAGTACCAGCCGGCCTTGCCGAACCCCAACTGGACGATCCACGGCCACACCCGTTCGGGGGAGGCGGCGATCGTCAGGGCGCGTGTCGCGCGCATCCCGAAGCGCGACAACGGATATTCGTCACCCGGGAGCCGCTCGGTCTTCTCTGACTCGGTCGCGCCCCATCCGGTGTGCCAGTGCCGTGCGACCGCCGCGACGACGACTCCCGCCACCACCCCCACCGCACGCCCACGTATCACCCCCGCATCGTCGCACCGATGACCGCCGACGGCACGAGCGGAGCTCGGGTCGCCGCTCACAGGCCAGGGGGCTATCGCCGAAGATCGGAAGTGGCGAGATACCCGTCCCGGCGGACGGCGAGAGGGTAGACAGGCAGCATGGTGAGTTCGCGGTGGTGAACTGATGTGTCGCCTGTTCGGACTGCACGCCGGGGACGCGGTGACCGCGACGTTCTGGTTGCTGGACGCCCCCGACAGCCTGACCGAGCAGAGCCGGCGCAACCCGGACGGCACCGGCCTGGGAGTGTTCGAGGCCGACGGCACCCCGGTGGTGCTCAAGCAGCCGATCGCGGCGTGGCAGGACCGCGACTTCGCGGCCGAGGCCCGCGAGCTGACGGGCACGACCTTCATCGGTCATGTCCGGTACGCGACCACCGGCGCCGCGGACGACGACAACACTCACCCGTTCCTGCAGGACCGGCGGATCTTCGCGCACAACGGAGTGGTGGGTGATCTCGACGCGCTCGACGAGCGGCTCGGCGAACTCGGCGTCGAGGACCTGGTGCGCGGCGACACCGATTCTGAACGGGTCTTCGCGTTGATCACCGGATCCATCCGCGGCCGCGGCGGCGACGTCGAAGCCGGGTTGGTGGAGGCGATGCGATGGTTGCGCGCCAACGTGCCGATCTACGCGGTGAACGTGCTGCTGGCCACCGCCACCGACCTGTGGGCATTGCGCTACCCCGACACGCACGAGCTCTGGCTGCTGGACCGCACCGATCCCAGCCGCGGCCGTTTCAGCTTGCGCAGCAAGCGGATCAGCGCGTCCAGCGCGCACTTGGACGCCGCGCCCTCGGTGGTGTTCGCCAGCGAGGTGATGGACCACGAGAAGTGGCACCCACTGGCCTCGGGTGAGCTGGTCCACGTGAACGCCGAGCTGAGGATCACCCGGCGCACGGTGCTGCCCGACCCGCCCGCGCACCCCCTCGCGCGTGCGGACCTCAGCCCGCCGGTGGCCTCGGCTCAGCACCCGTTGAACTGACGGCGCGCGGGTTGCTCAGGCTGGCATCGAACTCATGCGCTGGCGAGCCACGGCATCGCGGCAACTACCAGTGCCTTGGTGGCGACGTCGAGCGTGGGTTGGATGACGGGCGCGAAGTGCGGTGAATGGTTGACGGCGATGTCCTGGTCCACCCGGCCGGCTTCGGCGGCGTGCCGGTAGACGGCCGGATCGATGCCGCCGATCCCCCAGTACGTGTACGGCGCGCCGAGTGCCGTGGGGATGGCGCTGAAGTCCTCGCTGGCCGCGCCCGGCGGCAGGTCCAGACACTGATCACCGAACTCCGCGGTGAACGAGTCGCGAACCCGGTCGGTAGTAGGAATATCGTTGTCGGTCAACGGGAATCGGTCGAAGAGTTCGAACTCGGGTTCTTTGGGGGACCGCGAGGCGGCGCATTCGGCATTGACGATCCGGCGCACCGCGTCGATGACGGCGCTGCGCGTGCGGTCGTTGTAGGTGCGGATGTTGAGCTGCAGTACGGCGCGGTCCGGGATCACGTTGCTCTTGCTGCCGGCGGTGATGCTGCCAACGGTCAGCACCGCGGATTCGACGGGGCTGATCTCCCGGGAGATCACGGTCTGCAACCGCACAACGATCATGGCGGCGAGCACCACAGGATCGACCGATGATTGCGGCATCGAACCGTGACTGCCGCGACCGAAGACGGTGATCCGCATGCTGTCGGCAGACGCCAGGAACGGGCCCGCGTGAATTCCGACCGTGCCGGCGGGTATGGGCAGCACATGCTGGCCCAGGCATACGTCGACGCGGGGAAGTAGCTGCGCGAGGCCGTCGTCGACCATGGTCTGCGCCCCGTCGCCGGTTTCTTCGGCGGGCTGGAACAGCGCCACGGCCGTGCCGTGCCAGTGTTCGCGCCCGTCGGCCAGCAGGCGCGCGGCCCCGAGCAGCGCAGTGACGTGCATATCGTGGCCGCAGGCGTGCATCACCGGGACTTCATGTCCGTCCCGGTCGGTGTCATGGACTGTGGAGGCGTAGTCCAGCCCGGTTTCCTCGTGCACTGGTAAGGCGTCCATGTCGGCGCGCAGCAACACCGTTGGGCCAGCGCCGTTTTCCAGGATCCCGACCACGCCGGTGCCCCCGACGCCCTCGTGCACGCGGTAACCGGATTCGGCGAGTACCTCGGTGACCCGCTGGGCGGTCCGGTGCTCGCGGTGGGACAGTTCGGGATGACGATGCAGATCGCGGTAGCAGTCCTCCTGCCACGAACGGATACCGCTCAATCCGCCGAGGACGGCCTTGGCTGCACTTAACGAGGCGGTCATCGTCTTCTCCCTGTTGCCGGCCGCTGATGCATCAGGTTTGCCGCCGCATCACACATATAAACCGTGTGCGCCCGCTGGTCGAGGCCCAGTATCGTGACCTGGTGCGGTTAGTCGGGCCGGTCCGACGCAGACGGCTCGTCGGAGGATTGCGACGAATCGCGATAGCCCTGGCGCTGTTGGTAGCAGGTGTCCTGAGCCTTGCCATCGATATCAGTGCCTTCAGCGTACGGTCGGACTCAGCGGCGGCGGATGCGGCCATCGTCCTCGGCGCGGCCGTCGACGACGACAGACCGTCGCCGGTACTCGAGGAGCGACTGCGGCACGCGGCCGCGCTGTACGAATCGGGACAGATCGATCGGATCATCCTGACGGGCGGTGTCGGACAAGGAGACACGCTCTCGGAATCCGAGGCGGGCCGCGCCTGGCTGATCGCCTCCGGGGTCCCGGCGGACCGTCTGCTCATCGAGAACAGATCGCGCACCACCAAGCAGAACTTCGCCTTCGCCATGCCGCTGCTCGCCGAGCACGATGTCGACCGAATGCTCATCGTCAGCGATCCGCTGCACATGCGCCGTGCCACCCGTATCGCCACCGACCCGGGGCTCGACGCGCACCCGTCGCCCACGCCCAGCAGCCGCTTCAGAACCCTGCACACGCAGATTCCGATGCTGCTGCGCGAGGTGTACCACAGCCTGCGCTACGTCATGACGCGCCAATGAATCCGTCCGACACCGGCATCGGCCCCGACAGGCTGTGTGCCTTTGTTTACGCCGTGGCGGCCAACGCCTTTTGGTCCTCGTCCGCGAAGGTGTCCTCCAGCGTCAGGGGCGAGTAGTCCAGGTCGATCTCACCGACCGGGCGGCCCCTGGCACTGCTGATGGTGCCGAATCGCCGCATTCCCTTGTCGCTCGCGTACTGCTGGAACTCATCCATCGTCAGATCGAACGGGATCTCTTCGTACAGCGCGAATGCGTCTTCGGTGTTCTTCAGCGCCAGCGGAATCAGCTCATTCATCCGCTCCTCGAACACCTGCCAATTCGAGTCGTCGGCCGCGACGTGCCGTCGGCAGGTGAACGTGCCCCAGGCCATGTGGCGGCGTTCGTCGTCGCCGATACGTCGCACCAACTCCTGCATCCCGGGCAGAATGCCGCGGTCCACGCAAATACGGTGCCACGCATAGTATCCCGTCAGCGCCATCATGCCCTCGATGACGTGGTTGTACGTCACCGATGCGCGCACCTGAGCGGCGGGCGATGGGTCCGCGGTCAACGCATCCAGTGAACTGGGCAGCTCCTCGTAGAACATCTGGCGGTACGCAGGAAGTTCGTCGAGATAATGGTGCAGGTCCTCGGTGAGTCCGACGGCGTCCAGCCACATCCGAAACACCTGGGTGTGCTTGGCCTCCTCGAACGCGAACTGGGTCAGATACATCTCATCGCCGAGACGTCCTTCGGCCCGCATCGCCGCCATGAAAGGCTGGATGTCCTGGGTGACCGCTTCCTCGCCCGCGATGAACTCGGCACACAGTCGAGCGGCCCAGTCCCGCTCGAGTTCGGTCAGCGACTCCCAGTCCTCCCGGTCGCGGGAGAAGTCGATGTCGGCGGGATTCCAGAACTTCGCATTGCCCCCGGCGAACAACTTCAACGGCAGGCTGTCCCAGTTGAGGCCACCGGCATCGAGTGTCGCGGAATTCTTACGTGTCATTGTTGGACCTCCTTGGTCGTCGTTCGGGCTGGGTTGCGGCTGGAGAAAGCGTCGGCCAACACGGATACGAGCCTGCGCACCGCGAGTGCGGGCTGATCCGGCGTCGGGTCGTCGAGACCGAGAACCGGATCCATGCCGCGCACATAGGGCGCCAGCGCCATGTGCGGGAAGATCATCAGCAGCAACGACAACAGCGCGTCGGTGTCGCAATCGGCCCGCAGGTCGCCGCGCGCATGCGCATCGCGCACCAGCGGCCGCAGGACCTCCAGATAGTGGCGGTGGATCACGGTGTGGACGGAAACCCTTGCCTCGGTGTCGATTTCGAAGGTCGACGCGGCGTGCAGGGCACGGTCTTGCGGATGGTCGGCGAAGTAGGCCACCCAGGTGTCGAGCAGATCGGTGAGGAACTCGAAGAAGGGCCGACCCGGGTCGAGCTCCCGGATGCGGTCTTCGATGTATGAGCGCACCCGCTGGCTGCCGAGGTCGGCGATGTAGGCGTAGAGGTCGCGCTTGTCGGCGAAATACTGGAACAGGCTGCCCTTCGCGACACCCGCCCGACGCGCGATGACGTTCAAGCTGCCCTGCGAGTAGCCGTGCGCCCCGAACTCCGCTTCTGCCGCTTCGATCACAGCGGCACGCCGGCTCGGATCGACCCGCGCCCACGTCACAGTCGGCATCAACACCTCCAGCAATGACCACTGGTCATATTACTGTGATCGGCATCACAGTCAAGGTGAGGGGGATCGTCGATCAACCCTCGTTCAGGTGGGCGGTCATGAACGAGAAGCGCGGTGGTGTGGGGGTGCGGGTTCCGGAAGGTCCCAGGTCGAATACGTGTAGCGCTGTTCGGGACGATCCGCCGCGCCGAGCATGAACGCGCGGTGATAGCGACCTGCGCGCGCGATCGAAGCCAGCCAGGTCGCGACTGTGCTGACGCGGTTGCGCACGCCGGTGAGGAACGCGATGTGGATCAGCCCCCACGCCACCCAGCCGAGATAACCCGACACGCGGATTCGCCCCACTTGAAGCAGCGCATTGCCATGGCTGATGTAGGCCGCCGATCCGAGGTCGCGGTAACGGTACGGGCGGCGCGGGCGCCCGGCGAGATCACGGCGAATGCAGGCTGCCGCGTGCAGGCCGCCCTGCATGGCGTTCTCCGCGACGCCGGGCAGCTTGGCACGCCCAGCGAGATCACCGATGACGAAGATCTCGGGGTGCCCCGCGACGCTCAGATCCGGCTCGACCTGTATCCGACCGGCGCGATCGGTTGGCGCTCCGAGGATTTCGGCAACATGGCGGGCGAACGGCACAGCTTCGACGCCTGCGGTCCACAGCACGGTCCGCGCTGCGAACTGCCGGTCGGGCCCGCCGTTCTTCGGGGTGACAGTGACGCCGTCGCGCCCGACATCGGTCACGTGCACACCGAAATGCATCTCGACGCCGAGTTCCGCCAAAGCCTGGGTGGCTTTCGCCGACAGGTCCGGCGCGAACTTCTTCAAGACGCGCTGGCCACCGTCGAACAGCAGCACCCGCGCCTCTTGCGGCTGGATGCTGTGGAATTCGTTGGTCAGGGTGCGGGTGGCCATCTCCCGGATCTGGCCGGCCAGTTCCACTCCGGTGGGCCCGCCTCCGGCCACGGCGAAGGTCAGCCAGTCCTTGCGCTCCGGTCCGGGTGGCAGAGTTTCGGCGATCTCGAATGCGGTGAAGATGCGCTGCCTGATCTCCAACGCGTCGTCGAGGGTTTTCATACCCGGCGCCCAGTGCGCGAACTGCTCATTGCCCATGTACGACTGCCGCATGCCTGCCGCCAGGATGAGGATGTCGTACTCGACGACGAACGTCGTTTCGTCAGGCCGGAGCGCGGTGACGGTGCGCGCCGACGGGTCGAGCTCGATCGCCTCACCCAGCAAGGTCTTGATGTTGTCGTATCGGGCGAACTCCTCGCGCAACGGACGGCTGATGTGGCCGATGCTCAGCTTCCCGGTCGCGCACTGGTAGAGCAGCGGTTGGAACAGGTGGTCGGCGGAGCGGTCGAGCAGGGTGACCTCGACATCTGCCTTCGCCAACCGACGCGCACAGAACAAGCCGCCGAAGCCACCGCCGATGATCAGGACTTTGGGTCGTTGCGAGCTCATCATCGCAACCGTATTACCCAGCTCCGCGCCCATGAAGCGTGCCGGGCGGTGACATCAGGCCGAATCTCACACAAGCGGCCCTGCAGTTGTGCGCATTCGGCAACACGGACGCATACGCGAAGTCGCGTTTTCGCAACCGTCGTGCGAAAACGTTGACGCACGACCGTACACCAGAAGGGTTCGTACCGATGTCCTACGTCAGCCCGTCCGAGTTCGTCGCAAAGATGATCGATGCCGGAGAGTCCAAGGCGCACATGTCCACACGCGACACCCTGATCCGGGCCTACATGGCCGGCGCGATCCTGGCGATCGCAGCCGCTTTCGCCGTCACGATCACCGTGCAGACGGGTAACGCGCTGCTCGGAGCGGTGCTGTTCCCGGTGGGCTTCTGCCTGCTCTACCTTCTCGGTTTCGACCTCCTCACCGGCGTCTTCACCCTGGTTCCGCTGGCGCTGCTGGACAAACGCCGCGGCGTCAACGTGCGTACGATGCTGCGCAACTGGGGCTGGGTGTTCGTCGGTAACTTCGCCGGTGCGCTCACCGTCGCCTTCATGATGGCCATCGTCTTCACGTATGGCTTCAGCGTCGACCCCAACGAAGTCGGACAACGGCTGGGCGAGATCGGACACAGCCGCACCGTCGGCTACGCCGAACACGGCGCCCCCGGCATGCTCACGCTGTTCATCCGTGGCGTGCTGTGCAACTGGATGGTCTCCACGGGTGTGGTCGCCGCGATGATGTCCACAAGCGTGTCGGGCAAGGTCATCGCCATGTGGATGCCCATCATGCTGTTCTTCTACATGGGATTCGAGCACTCGGTGGTCAACATGTTCCTGTTCCCCTCCGGGCTGATGCTCGGCGGTGACTTCTCGATCGCCGACTATTTCATCTGGAACGAAATCCCCACGGTAGTAGGCAATCTCGTTGGGGGCCTGACCTTCGTCGGGCTCACGTTGTTCGCGACCCACGCGCGTACCGGGGCGCCGAGGCTCTCGTTGCCCGCCCTCACGCCGACGGCCGACGTCGAGGCGAATAAGGTCAGCGCATGACCCCGATCATGTCCAAGTCCGATGCCGCCGCGCTGGTGATCGCCGCCAAGACCCGAAAGGGGCTGAGCTGGACCGAGATCGCCGACGCTTTGGACGCGCCGCGCGTCTGGTGTGTCGCCGCGCTGCTGGGACAACACCCGATGTCGGAAGCACAGGCCGAACGAGCCTGTGCCCTACTCGATCTCGATGCCGCGGTGGGCGAGAGCTTGCGGCTCCAACCCGCCCGCGGAATCGATCCGGCGTTGCTGTCCGATCCGACCATCTATCGCTTCCAGGAAGCGCTCGCCGTGTACGGCCCGGCGATCAAGGAGCTCATTCACGAGGAGTTCGGCGACGGCATCATGAGCGCGATCAACTTCAAAGTCGACGTCCGGCGCCGAGAGGATCCCGACGGAGACCGCGTCGTCGTCACGTTCGACGGGAAGTTCCTCGACTATCGCTGGTGACGCCGCTATGCCACCTCGAGAAGCAACCCGGAATCAGGACTGGAAATCCGGTGCGAACCGGGTTCGGACGCAGTCGTGTTCGGCTGCTTGAGCTGCGCGATCATCGTCTCGTAGTTGTCGGTCTGCCACGCCCTCATGAAGGCGTCCAGCGGAACCTTTAGTTTCTTCCCCTGCTCGGGGAATCCGCTGTCGTTTAGGTAGACGACTCGCTCGTCGAAATCGATTCCGGTGACGACCACCTGATGGTCTGCGGAGGAGATGCCGGGTAGCGGGTCGCCTTCGACAGCGTTCCAGATGGTTCCGCCCTGAACGCCGACCGACACGGCCTTGCTGCTGTCCTCCAGTGCGAACGCCAAGGCTCTCAGCGCGAGGTTGCCCTCCGTTTTCTCATATTTCGTGAGGGTGGCCGTGATGCCGTAATCGGACTCCAGCAGAGCAATCGCGTCTCTGATGTCGACGCGATCCTGGGTGTGTAGGCCCTCGTACATCTTCTCACCCGGGTTGGCAACGCTATCGGCCTCCATTGCCTTCTGGGCGATGTCCGCTTCCTCCGGCGTGGTTCCGGTCAGTTGACCGACGATCATCGCCGCCGACTGCAACACGCAGTTCTCGGCCGTCTGCACCCGCCAGTACTGCGCGCTGTCGTCCGGGTCGCCGTAGAGGCCGGTGAACACGGCCGGTGCCCTGAACCAGTCCGTCAGTCCGTGGATGAACTCTGTCACGGCGAACGAGAGGTAATTGACGAATTCGGTCACCACGACCGCCGCGGTGTTGGCGAGTTCGGAGACCACAAACGCTGCACTGGCGACGAGCGCCCCCAGCGGATTCTCCGCGTGCTGCGCGAGTTGCTCGTTGAAGGCTTCTGTGCGGGCAGCCTGCGCTTGATTGAATGCGTCGAGTCGTTGGGTTTGCGCCTTCTGGTACGCCGTGGCCCGTTCGGCTGGGGTCGGCTCCACGGTCAGCTGGTCAGGCACCGACCACGACGGGTGTTCGGGGTCAGTCCCGGAGTCGGAGTCCGCCGTCGTGGTGACGGGAACCCACTCCTCCGAAGGGGTTCCGGCGGTCAGAGTGTTTGCGACCTGCTGCGTGTCGACGGCCAACTGGTCATCGTTCATCCGCTCCAGATCGCGGCGCATCAGGTCCAGCGAGCCCACCAGGATGACGCCCGGCAGCGGCTCCACCGGACCGTCGACTGTGGACAGCGGCGAGCCGAGGCCGACCGCCGACAGCAGTCCCGACACGACACCGACCGATGCGGTAGACGTGACCGGATCGGGTGCTTGGGCGACGACGGTGCTGTCGTTGTCCGCATCCGAGCTCTCCGAGGGCACCAGGGGCGCGTCGATCACCAGCGTGCCCGTGCTCGCTTCGCTTATGGTATCGACGCCGGCGGTTTCGCCTGAAGTCGTGAGATCGGCTGCGCCGGAGTCGGTTACGTGTGCGAGGGATCGAGCGCTGATCTCGCTGTCCGGTCGGCTCACGCCCGTCACGCTGACAGCGCTCGCGGTGGGCTTCTGCGCGATCACCGAGGACTCGGTGGGCACTCGGTCCGATCGATTCTTCTTTTGCTCCCGCTCGATCAGGTCGGCCGGTGGCGCCGAAGTGTCAACCAGCTCAGGGGGACTGGTCGATGGGCCGTCGACTACGCCGTCGACTGGCGTCGAGGCGGTCTCAGCCGTGGTGGCCCCGCTCGACGACTCGGCCGCCGACTGCGTGGCCGACGAATCCGAGGACTGCCGCTCGGTTGTCGATTTTTTCGTGGACCGTGTCTCGGAGGCGTCGGGGCTGGACTTGACGGTCGACCGTCCGGCGCCGACGGACGTTCTCGGCTTTGTGCCCGAGACAGTCGACGTCGACGAACCGCTCGACGACTCCGAACCCGGGTCTGTGGGCGAGGACGAATTCGTCGCCCCCGACGATGTGCCCGTCGATCCCGACGATGTGCCCGTCGATCCCGTCGACCCAGATGACGAGCTCGCCGACCCCGACGAGCTCGAGGACCCGGATGAAGACCCCGCCGATGAACTCGAGGACGACTGCCCTCCGTCGTCGGCGAACGCCGACCCCATGCCGCAGGTGCCGACCAAACCCGCTACCCCGAGCGAGAAGGCGACGGCCCCGACCCGTAACGCCACCCTTGCCGAATTCATCAGCGGTCCGACACCTCCGCCGGACCGCTGATCTGAGAGGGCATCAGCTGCTCAGCCAGACGTACCAGAGGCCGTCGCCGCCCTGACGGCAATCCCAGTGCCCGTAGTTGGCGTCGCCCTGGGCGATCTCGACGTTCGGACCGTCCACATTGCAGGCTTCGAGCGTCGAGTAGCCGCCCTCCACCTGTACTTCGTCGGCGTGCGCCACGCCGACACCGAGGGCCAGCAGCCCTCCCAGCGCCAACGTTCCCGCCGCGATCATCCTCTTCATGCTCGTGCCTTCCGTAGCTGGTTTGGACCACCCCGCCCTGATTGCCGACGTAAACGTCGCGCGCGCGGATTGAGAATTATTAACGCAACTGTTAGCGAGCTGGCAGCACAAAGTTAGTTAGTTCATCTGTTCAGATGACATTTGCGAGGGTAGGACTCAGAGATCGTCGACGGACAGGATGTCGTCCTGGATCGCTCGGGCGACTAGAGCCGCCTTGGTCGGCGCCGGCCGGCCGACCGCCGCATATTTCGCCCGCACCCGCTGCAGGTGGGTCGCGACGGTGGAGGGCTCGATGTACAGCCGCTCGGCCACCGCATTCTTGTTCTCGGTCTGAAACCAGGCGATCAGCACCTGTTGTTCTCGGCGAGTCAGCTGCGGGCGGGCCTTGCGGCGGCCGCTGTGCAGCGTCGGGGGCACGTGCGGGCGGCCGTGGTGGGCGGCGTCGATGGCGGCCGCCAGCACGTGTTCGGGTTCGTGTTTGGCGATACAGCCGACCGCCCCCGCATCCAGCGTGGCGGCGACGACGTCGTCGTTGACTGAACAGGTGTAGACGACGACGCGATGGCCGGCGTCGCAGATCTCGCGCAGCGCAGCGAGCTCCGGACCACCGCCGTCGCAGGGCAGGTCGAACAACACGACCAGGCCCGGGGTGGCCTTCCGATATGCCGCGGCGAACTCCGCTGGACTGGTGAAATGGCCGATGATCTCGGTGTGTGGGTGGCTGCGCCTCAACCACGACAGGATGCCCGCGTACACGACTCGCTGATTGCCGACGACCACGACCGACGTCGAACGCTCCTCGTCGTCCGGCGGTGGCATGCCGCAGACCCCCTATGTCGTGCAGACGCCGCTGCAGTTGTTTGCTTATGAAAGCATCGCTACGCGGCCCACGAGTTCGCTTTGAGCTAAATCGATCTCGTGGCGCGGCGAGTGTTCGCGCATCATGCGGATGGTTGCCCATAACTCTACTGATTGAAACGCGAACGAACGCCAAGGCGCCGAGCAGCCAGGGGTCCCAGCGGGACTGCTACGGCCGAGCCGGCTCAGCAGAACTGGTACTCGACGTCCCAGAAGCCGGGTGAGGGGATCCAGCGGGCCGAGAACTGTCCGCCGAGGGCGGGATCGGCATCGTGGATCATTCCCGTCCCGCCGACGGCCGGAACGAAGCCCGGCGGATCCCATGAGATCGAGACCGGCTCTCCCGGCGTATCGGGCGTGCACCCGATCTGCTTCACGAGGTAGCCATCGGTGATCGTCCACTCCGCACTGGCTTGATCGGGGCTCGGCAGAGGGGGTGAGGCGTGCACGACGGCCGACGCCCCGATGGTCGCGGCGGTGATCACGCCCGCCACCGAGAGGATGAAACGCTGACCGCGCATCCGACACCTCCTTGCACACCCGACCTCTGTGACGTTAGTCGGCTCGGGATCGGGCGGTTTCGTTTCGGCTCAGTCGGGATCGGCGCCCGACCGGCGCCGCGCGTGGACGTCAACGGCTTCGAACCTGACGGCAACATCCCGGCAACACCGCATGGATAGCTTCGGGCGACCGACAACCCGGAGGTCATCTAAATGAATGAGTCGTTCGCCGCAGCCGCTGCCGAAACCCTCACCAGGGGGATCGGACGACGCGATTTCGTGCGCGCGGTGGCAGCGGTGGGGGCCGGGGCGGGCATCACCGCCGTCGCGGCCGCCTGTGCGACGGGTGACACCCCTGCGGCGACCGGCGCGACGCCCGGCCGCTTCGAGATCCTCCAACCCGACCATGGCGACATCGCCGGCGACCACTACCTGCAGTCGGCGCCCGATCAAGTGCTGTGGGGTTATGTGCCCACCGTGCATGCCGCGCCGGTGATTCGGATGCGCTCGGAGCAGACGATCACCGTGGACACCGTCTCCCACGAAGGCATTCTCGAGGATCAGGGCCGCAATCCCGTCGAGTACTTCGGTGGCAAGGGAGTCAAGGAATCCGATGTCCTGCAGGACGCCATAGCGGTCGCATCCGAATACAACCGCACACCGCGCGACTTTGACAAGGACGGTCCCCATGTGGTGACCGGCCCAGTATTCGTCGAAGGCGCTCAACCCGGTGATGTGCTGAAAATCGAGACGCTGCAGGCCATTCCGCGGGTGCCGTATGGAGTGGTTTCGAGTCGGCACGGTAAAGGCGCGCTCGCTCGCAAGGCGGACGGAACTGCGCCGGATGGCATCAGCATCGAAGAAGTGATGCCGCCCGTCGCCACCGACCGCAGGCCCAACGCAAACCCGCTCGAGTACGGCAATGTCTCCACCTTCACCGCCGTGGAGGACGGTCACGGCGTCATGTCTTACGGTGACGCGCGGGTGCGGTTCCCCCTGTCACCGTTCATGGGCCTGATGGGTGTCGCCTTCTCACAGGACCGGGATATGACTGCGCCGACAGCGAATTCGATCCCACCCACCGTCGCCGGCGGCAACATCGACATCCGGCTGCTGGGCGAGGGTTCCACGCTGTACCTTCCGGTCTTCGCAGAGGGTGCCCTGTTCTACGTCGGCGATCCGCACATGGCGATGGGGGACGGCGAAGTGGCGCTCACCGCAATGGAAGGCTCACTGCGCGGCACCTACCGCCTGACGGTCTGTAAGCCCGGATCCGGTGATGCGCCCTCGGTCGCATACCACTATCCGTTCGCCGAGACCGAATCCGCCTGGCTGCCAATAGGATTGTCCGATCCCGACGGGGCGACCGGAGGTAACAGCAGCGATCTGAACATCGCGATGCGGCGGGCCGTTGTCAACGCGCTGGACTTCCTGCAGAACGACAAGGGGATGGACCGTGCGACCGCGTACGCCTACCTGTCGGCTGCATCGGATTTCGTTGTCTCCCAGGTCGTCGACCGCACCGTCGGCGTGCACGGCCAGATCTACAAATCACACTTCACCGTGTAATCGGGCGCGTGGCGGCGTCGTCACCGCCCTGACAGGTACTTCTCGAGCTTGTCCAGCGCAGCCTTGTAGCCCCACTTCATCCCGAACGCGGCCATCTTGGCCTTCGCGCCGATGTTGGTGATCGTGACGTTGAGCTGGACGACTGTCATCCCGTCTTTCTCGGTGAGGATGACATCGTTGACGTGCTCGATCGTCGACCCTTCTTCCTCGCCCTCGGTCCACGACCGCGCGTCATAGGTCAGGCGCGAGGGTTCCTCGATGCGGGTGAACGTGCCGCTCATCGGCCAGCGGGTGCCCTGGTACTTGCCCATGGCCTCACCGGCCTCCATGACGATGTGGATCTTCCCGCCGACCACCAGATCGATCTCACATTCCGGCACGAACGTCTTCTCCGGCCCCCACCACTCCCGCACCATGTCGGGATCCGTCCAAGCCTGCCAAACGGTTTCGATCGGGGCGCGGTACGAGCGTTCGAGGTTCAGCTTCTTGGTCTTCTTGAACATCTGCATCAGCATGGTGAGTCCTCCTGGTGTCGATCGGGCGGTCAGGCGGTGCAGCGGTCAGTCGTCAGTGCGTTCACTGATGGATTCGAGATACCTGCCCAGCGAATCGAGGCGGGTCTCCCAGAGTTGTGCGAAGGACTCGGCCCAGCGGCCGATGTCCTCGAACGGTGCGGCCTCCAGGTGGTAGATCCGCCGCCGAGCCAGGGCCTGGCCGGCGACGATCCCCGAATCACCCAGCACCCGAAGGTGCTTACTGACCTGCGGCTGGCGGATTTCGAGTGCCTCGGCGATCTCGCCGACCGAAAGCGGCCCAGCGCGCAACAATTCGACGATCTTCAGGCGGCTTGGTTCGGCGAGAGCTCCGAAGACCGTCGACTGCACGGTTCGACGCTAGGACCCATGACATATTCCTGTCAAGGAATATGTCCGGAGAGGCTACGTTGGAGGTATGGCTCGCGTCCTGATCTTCGGTGGCCACGGCAAGGTGGCCCTGCACCTGTCCCGGATCCTCAGTGAGCGTGGAGACGAGGTGACCTCGGTGTTCCGCAACCCGGACCACTCCGAAGAGGTGATGGTGACCGGGGCCCAGCCACTGGTGGGCGATATCGAGGCCCTGGACGTCGAAGCCCTGACCGAAATCATCGCGGGACACGACGCGGTGGTGTTCGCCGCCGGCGCGGGCGGCGGCAACCCGACGCGTACGTACGCGGTGGACCGCGACGCCGCCATCCGCATCATCGATGCCGCCGAACGTGCGGGGGTTGGCCGATTCATCATGGTGTCGTACTTCGGCGCGAGTCCCGACCACGGTGTGCCCAAGGACAATTCGTTTTTTCATTATGCCGAGGCCAAGGCCGCTGCCGATGCGCATCTGCGAGCCAGTGGTCTGCAATGGACGATACTGGGGCCGGGACGCCTCACCCTGGAGCCGTCCACGGGACGGATCGCCGTCGGTCCCGATGCCGTCGGAGGCGAAGTCTCCCGTGAAGACGTCGCGCTCGTGGCCGCTGCCTGCTTGGTCGACGACAGCACCGTCGGACGCACCGTCGAGTTCAACAACGGCGATATCCCGATCGCCGAAGCATTCTCCAGACTTGCGTGATTCGGCTAATCGCACCGGAAGTAGAGCAAGCGCGAAGCAATTGAAATTCCGGAAGTTCCGGACGAATTGCGACGCTGACACGTATGTCATCGAATGGGGGTTACCTCCATTCCATCCGGTATGGTTTGGCCAGCTCAAGCGCCCGGCATAGCACCGGTATCCACTGCTCACAGGATTGGGCGGAACCCGGGAAGGGTCGGCTACGTGTGAAATCCACATTTCGTATGTAGCCATTTCGCGAAATCACTCCGTGATCTATCCGGCCGTGCCACGATTCGCCGTATCCATTTCGACGACCGGAAGAAACGCCATGAAAGCAATATCCGCCGGCACCATTTTCGCCGGTTTAGCAGCCTCCGCCTTTTTCCTCGCACCGCTGGCGGCCGCCAGCCCCGAGGACGCCTACCTCAATGTGCTCGGCGAGGCGGGTGTGACCTGGCCGGGTGCCACTCCCGACAACATGATCGCCGCAGGCAAGGGCGTGTGTACGGACTGGGCCAACGGCGCGACTCTGGAGGGCGAGATCGCCGGGCTCGCAGAGCATCTCGATCCACATGACGCGGGTGTGCTCGTCGGTGCGGCGACGGCAGCGTTCTGTCCCGAGTACGAGGCCAAGGTCACCGAGGGCTGACCTGCCGCGGGCCGACTGGCCCCCATTCTGCGAGCGCCGGTCATACGATCAGCGCAGCCGTCCCGCGCTCGACGGCCGAGGAAAGGAAAGCCGTTCTTGACTACATACGAGTCATCACGAGAGCCCGTGCGTGGGGTGACGCCGTCGCGAGTCCTGCCTCTGGTCGCCGCGGGATTGCTGGTGGTGGGCTGCGGAGGCTCTGCAGGGGAGGCGGCGGAGGCCCACAACGCGTCGAAATCGCCTACCTCCCAAGCATCGTCGGCTGCCCAGAATCCCGATCCCGCACCGGACCCCAACGCACCCGCCGACGGCGAGATGATCGTCTTCTATGACATGGCCACCACGCCCGAAGCGACCAACGGGCGCAACATCATGCAGAACGGTCAACTGCTCGAAGAACTCGCGAACGATATCAACGAGACGCTCAGGCTGCCCCACGACATTTCCCTGCGCGGTTCGCAGTGCGATCAGCCCAACGCCTTTTGGAGCGCGGACGACAACACGATCACCCTTTGTTACGAGGATGCCGACTGGGCGCAGCGGGTCTTCACCCAAGCCGGTGATGCCGATCCCACGGCGTCGGCGCTCAATTCCGAGTACGCGACGTTTTATCACGAAGTCGGGCACATGGCGATCAGCATCTACGACCTTCCCGTCACCGGGCGTGAGGAGGATGTGGCAGACCAGCTTGCCGCGTTCGTGCTCTTGGCGCCGGGCGACGACGGCCGAGCCGATCCCGAGTCGGTGCAGGCAGTGAAGGACTTCGCTCGGGCGTTCGGCGCCTCGGGTGCGCAGAACACGGTACTGAGCGCGGACGATTTCGCCGACGAACACTCATTGGACGAGACCCGCATGTACAACCTCGAGTGCTGGATCTACGGCTCAGACCCCAAGGCCAACGCGGACCTCGTCACCAGCGGTGAACTGCCCGAGGATCGGGCATCGGGATGCCAAGCGGAGTGGGAACAACTCGACCAAGCCTGGTCGACGTTGCTCGACCCCTATTTCAAATAGCGGTCAATCGTCGGCGGGGCACAACAGGGAGTGCACGACACCTGCCTCCTCGTAACGGAGTTCGTGCGCAGGGTGGCGCAGTGGCTCGACGGTGGCGTCGTCGTGCACGATGATTCCGCCCCCGGAGGGGATACCGATCCCGGTAGCGGCACCCTGCAGCGCATCGATTGCTCCCGACAACCGGGACCAGCCGGAATGTTCGTCGTGTGTGTCGATGATCGCGGGGACGAGCCCGAACACGTCGAGCAGCTCGGGTGTGACCGACTCCGCTCTCTCGACGATGCCGTAGCGGCCGAGTTGGATCGCGCCGGCGGAAATGCCGACCAGGACGGCTCCTTGGGTAAAGCGAGTCCGGATCACATCCGCCATGCCGGTGCTCTCGAAGACGTTCCAGCCGATCCGCACATCACCGCCTGCGAGGACGATCACGCGGGCTCGCTCGAGAAAGGCGCGGTCGTCCTGGCCGAAAGACGAGTCGACCATGTGGAGGTCGGCGATTCCGACGGCGTCCATGGCAGCTTCGAAGATGTCGTAGAACTCGAGGCGATCACCGTTGGACGCGCCGATGTATGCGGCGCTCAGCGGCGCGTCTCGGGCGAGATCGTCGACCGCCGGCTCGAGCAGCAGACGCTCGTGTTGCTTCCAGAACAGCAGCTGACTGTCCGCCAGAAGATAGAGCGGCCTCAGGTTGTGGTGGGGAGTCGACGTCAACTGGCGTCCCGGGACCGGGACCGGCCCAGGCGCCACTTGTTCTTCTTGGGTGTCTGGTACGCATCATGGGTCCAGGCGTCCCACATGGCCTCGGCTTCCTCCTGAACCGGGCTGTTGGTCACCTGCCATCCGAGGTTGACGACTTCTGTTGTGCACCAACGGATCAGCGACCCGTCGGCGCCGATCTCCTGGGCGAGCAGGACCCGCTCGTCGGGGCTGAGCTGGTCGCTGAACGCCTGCATGGTGGTTTTCAGCCGCCAGTAGGGCACGACCCCGTCGCATTGCCGGCAGAGTCCCAGAAGCTCCACACGCGCGCGCCCCAGCAGGGACGCCGGCTCTTCTTCGGTGGTTGGGCTCTCCGTTGTCTGCGTACGTGGGGGGCTGGGCTCCTGCGTTTCCTCGGCATGTCCGGTCAGCTGGCCGTACTTGATGCGGAGCTCTTCGAGCTCGGCCTCGACGGCCAGGGCCCGCTCACGCCACCAAGCGGCGTGGTATTGCGCCAGTTTGGCTTCGCACTCAGGGCAGATCACCGCGTCGCCCGCGGCATCGCCAAGCAACGTGGCGCTGGTGAGCGCGAGACCGCAGAGCGGCCGGCGGTCGTTGCGATTGAGGTAGTCCCCGTGGTGCACCACCGACGCCGAAGTGTCCCGTACGTAGCTGTGGGGTGGTTCCACATCAGCCAAAGTAATTGAGCGGGAGCGACGTTTCCGTTGGTTCAGTGAAAACGGTCGACAGCCCCGGCGCGTCATCGCCCCGGGGCTGCCGATTGGGTGAAGTGTTACTTGTTGTTGTCCGAGTTCGGCTTGTTTCCGCCGTCGTTGCCGCCGGCGCCGTTGTCACCGGGTGTGGTGCCCTGTGTCGTGCCAGTCGGCGCGGCGCCCGCCGCATCGGTCTTCTTCGAAACGTCGATGTCCACGTCCACTTTCGCGCCTTCACCCGTCGCAGCCTGCGTACCGGTCTTGGCGCCAGGGGAGAAGTTCAACGAATTCCTCACCAGGTCGCGAGCCGACGGCTGCCTCTTCGGGAGCAAGTTCTTGGGCAGCAGGCCGGTGAGACGCCGGTTCTCCTGCTTGACGGGCTTCGGCTGTTCGGAGGCCGGCTTCGGGCCGGTTTCGTTCTTCGCGGCCGGCTCTTCCTGCAGCGAGGCTTCCGGTGCGTCCGCTGCAAGGCGGGCGACACGCTGGTTGCCCGTCACCAAGGTGGTGACCCCCGGGCCTGCCGGGGCATCGGCGCGAACGACGACGTCTTCGATCGCGCCGTTGATCCGCTCGGTCGCGCTCCACAGTCCATTGCGGAAGTTCTCCACCAGGTTGCCCGGTCCGCCGATCGGCGCCGGCAGCGCATCGCGCAGTCCGTAGAGCGCCGGGTCGGCCACCCACAGCGGGCCGTCGACGATGTTCTCCACCGCGTCGAGCGCTGCTTCGGTGTCGCCCTGGGCGACCGCGGCCGCCACCTGAACCACGCCCACCGGACCGAGCACGGTGGCGGCGGCGAGCCGCAGTGTCGAGGCGATCACACCCTCGGTGACGCGCGAGAACCCTTCGATCGGTCCCTCGACCGCGTCGTACTCGACGGGACCGGGCTGCTCGAACGCCTCGATGGTCCCGTTGACGAAGCGCTGCACCAGCGCCCCCGGGTCCTGCAAACCCTCGTTGATCTCGAGGGTGAGCCTGTACAGCTGGTTACGAATCGTTGCGACGAGTCCGTCCGGCCCGCCGAGCGGCGCGGGCAGCGCGTCACGCAAGGCGAACAGCGCGGGATCGATCGCCCACAGCGGCGCGTCGACGATGTTCTTCACGAATGCTTCGAAGCCCTCGGCGCCGTCGCCCTCGCTGATGGCTTGCGCGAGCTCGATCAGCCGAAGAGGCGCAAGCGCGGTGGAACCGATGCGCAGCGCGGACGCGGCGAATCCCTGACCGATGCGTCCCACGCTGTCGAAGCCGGTGACCGGGTCGTAGTCGTTGACGGCTTCCCCACCGGGCCGGTTGAACGCGGCGAGGGTGCCCTCGATGAAGTCCTCCAGCGCAGCACCGGGTGCGAATGTCTCCAGCAAAGCCCGCTGCGCTTCGAACTGTCGTTGGATCTCGCTGGTGTTCGCGGCCATCAGTGCCACGTCGTGCGATCTGCCCTCTGCCGGGACATTCGCTGGTGCCGGTGCGATCGGACCGGCGGCGATGACCCCTGCCCCCACAAGTGCCACCCCGGTCGTCACATACTTCTTGGCGCTGGCCTTCATGAGCCCCTCCCTGGTTTGCGCGCATGTTACGAACAGCAACCTACGCCCGCGTCGATACCGAAGGCAAGTCGCCCCAAGTGTTCTACCCAGATGGATTGCTGCTATCGGTCGGCTGGGCCGCCAATGCCAGGCAACTACCTGCTAAGACGGCTTTGAAAGGCTTGAAAGAGATCGTGAAAGCGTTGCGAGGCCTTCGCTGACGCGTACGCGTCCTTCAGGTCAGCACGGGTGAAGCAAGCGATTTGGCAAATAGATCCCGCGTGGGCTGTGGGTTGCTGACACTTTCCGCTGATGAGTCGTGAGGAGCGCGCGCGCCGCTTCGGTCGGATGGACGATGGAGGAGCGTCGCGCCGCTGTCCAGTTTGCGAAGAGCGGCGGGCGGCCGGCGCCCCGAGCCGGAGGCTTGCGCGACCAGCTGGGGCGGGCCGAGGTACCAAGAGGTAGGTGAGCAAACGGGTGACGCCGGATGCGCCGCCATCGAGGAGGCGACGCGCGGCCACCGCTACCGGGCGGCCGGCGTCACGCTCACTGCACCAGTGACGGAATGTTGAACGGTTGGCTGTCCCTGGCCGCCAGGTATTCGGGCCTGGGAGTCTCGGCTCGGTAGGGCGCCACGAGCTGGTTCTCGACGGAGTTGAAGACCAGAAAGACGTTCGAGCGGGGGAACGGGGTGATGTTCGAGCCCGATCCGTGCATCACGTTCGAGTCGAACCACAGCGCGGTGCCGGCAGGCCCGGTGATCTGGTCGATGCCGTAGCGGGCGGCGGCCTCGGTGAGTGTGGCCTGGCTCGGGACGCCGATCTCCTGCTTGACCAGGGAAGAGGTGTGGTTGTTGCGCGGGGTCGCCCCGACGCAGGGGTAGAACGTCTTGTGTGAACCCGGCATCACCATCAGGGAGCCGTTGTAGGGGAAGTTGTCGGTCAGCGAGATCGAACACGATACGGCGCGCATGGCGGGCATGCCGTCCTCGGCGTGCCAGGTCTCGAAATCGGAATGCCAGTAGAACCCGGTCCCGGTGAATCCCGGCATCAGGTTGATCCGGGCCTGGTGCAGGTAGACGTCACTGCCCAACAGTTGACGGGCCACGGGCAACACGGTGTCGAGGGTGACCACCTCGGCGATGACATCGCTGAAGAGGTGGGGCTGGAACACCGACCGGATGCTGCCGCCGGGCTCGCGGATGATCCGTGGATCTTCCGGGTCGGCCTTGGCGCCGATGTTGTCGAGCTCGCCGCGCAGTGTCGACAGCCAGTTGTCGTCCACTGCCGAACGCTGCACCAGGTATCCGTTGGCCTCGATCGACTGCAGGTCGGTCTCGAACAGCGGCCCGGCCGACTCCTGGCCCCACACCGTGGGCTCCTCGCGCGGAATCGGATCGCTCGGTTCCGCCAGCCGCGTGGGATATCGGTCCCTGGTGTCGGTAAATCTGTTGTCGCTCAACTTGCTTGCACCGCCGGAGGAGGGTAGGCACCGGTCTCGTCGTGGACCTCTTGGCCGGTCACGGGAGGGTTGAATACACACAGCATCCGCAGCTGAGTATCGCATGTGACGCGGTGCCGTTCATGGCCGTCGAGCAGATACATGGTGCCGGGCGCAAGCGGGTGTTCCTCACCGGTCTCGTGGTTGGTGAGCGTGCCGGTGCCCTCGACCACCCACACCGCTTCGACATGGTGGCGGTAGTGGAACTCGTTGACGGAGTTCGCGTTGATCGTGGTCTCGTGGAAGGAGAAACCGACGCCGTCACCCGCCAGGATGATTCGCTTGGATCTCCAGTCCTTGGCCGACACGTCGCGGTCGGTACCGGTGATCTCGTCAGTGGTGCGCACGATCACGTCGTGCTCCTTTCGGCGTGATGTGGTCAGGAAAGCGTGGCGGCCACCGAATCGGCCAGGATGTCGATGCCCGCATCGAGATCCGACTCGGAAGTGGTCAGCGGGGGGAGCAGTTTGACGACCTCGTCCGAGGGCCCGCTGGTCTCCATGAGCACCCCGCGTTCGAACGCCGCGCGGCACACGGCCGACGCCATCGGCGCATCTTCGAACTTGAGTCCCTGCGCCATGCCCCGTCCGCGCGCGGTGACGCCCGGGTACTTGTCGGCGATGGTTTCCAGCCGGTCCCGGATTTGCTGCCCCTTGGCGGTCGTGTCGTCACTGAATGTCTCGGTCTGCCAGAAGATCTCGAGCGCCTTGCTGGCGGTGACGAATGCCGGGTTGTGGCCCCGGAAGGTGCCGTTGTGCTCGCCGGGCGTCCACACGTCGAGGTCCCTGCGGAACAAGGTCAGTGCCATCGGAAGACCGTACCCACTGATCGACTTGGACAGTGTGACGATGTCGGGGACGATGCCGGCCTCCTCGAAGCTGAAGAACCGGCCGGTTCGCCCGCAGCCCATCTGCACATCGTCGACGATCAACAGGATTTCGCGGCGGCTGCACAACTCGGCGAGCGCCTGCAACCACTCCATCCGCGCGACGTTGAGACCGCCCTCGCCCTGCACGGTTTCGACGATCACCGCGGCCGGATGGTTGAGCCCGCCGCCCGAGTCGTCGAGCACCCGCTCGAACCAGTGGAAGTCCTCGGTGACGCCGCCGAAGTAGTTGTCGTAAGGCATCGGTGTGGCGTGCACCAGCGGAATACCGGCACCGGCCCGCTTCATCGAGTTACCGGTGACCGACAACGCGCCCAGGGTCATGCCGTGAAATGCGTTGGTGAAGTTGATGATCGATTCCCGACCGGTGACTTTGCGGGCCAGCTTGAGCGCTGATTCGACGGCGTTCGCGCCGGTCGGCCCGGGGAACTGCACCTTGTAGTCGAGATTGCGGGGCTTGAGGATGAGCTGCTCGAAGTTCTGCAGGAACTCCGTCTTGGCCGCCGTCGCCATATCGAGCGAATGCACGATGTTGTCGTTGGTCAGGTATTCGATCAACGGCCGTTTCAGCTCCGGGTTGTTGTGGCCGTAGTTCAGTGCGCCGGCTCCCGCGAAGAAGTCGAGATAGCGCCGACCGGAGGTGTCGGTCAACCACGATCCCTGGGCCACGGCCATGGTGGTCGGCCACCCGCGGCAGTAACTGCGCACTTCCGATTCGACGGAGTTATAGACCTCGGGGAGGTCGGATTCGTTGGGGCGGGGGAGTGTTGCTGGCGTAGACATGTGTCCTTTCTGAGGGGTCAGTCGGCCAAAGGTGTGGTGATGGGTCCGATTCGCACAGTCGGCTCGTCCTCGTGGGACTGATCGGCCGCCAGGTGTGCGGCGGTGAAGCGGGGCTCCTCGATGAGTGGCACCCCGTGTCGCCGAGCGAAAGCGCCGAAGAACGCACGCGAAGCCGAATTGCTCGGCGCCACTGTGGCTTCCACGGTGACCGGATGACCTCGGCGGTTCGCGCGAACCCGGTCAACAAGGCCGTCGAGCATGGCGCTTGCCAGGCCCGTGCCCCGCGCAGACGCCGAGACGGCCACCTGCCAGACGAAGAGGACCTCGGGGCGGGCCGGCGGATGGTAGCCGGTGATCAGCCCGCAGATCGCGCCGTCCTTCTCCGCGACGATGGAGGTACTGGCAAAGTCCGTGGCCATCAACAGGTAGGTGTACGTGGAATTAAGATCGAGCACTTCGGTCTCGGCCACCAGACGATGCATTGCGATGGCATCGCCCTCATTCGGCGAGCGGAGATGATTCGTCCACGAATCTGGTTGCACTGCTGACTCTTTCAAGCCAGCTGTCCGCTCCTCCGGGACTGCGTCCCGGTCGCGAATGGTCACTTGCGTTGTCACCACCGAACAAAATCATCGAATCACATCAGTTACGTCATCGGCGTTATGACCGTATGCCAGCAAAAAATGACAGGCAAGTATCGACTGCTCACGCACACGCCCGGGGCGCCGCCGTGCACGGGAGTTACCTGCGCGGATGCCGAGGTCTGAGACGGCGATCACTTGATCAAGCCGTTATCGAAACGTGATCTATCGATGGCGTAAATGATTCGTCCGCCTAACAACGGGTACGTTATGACGCATCCGTCAATGTGGACGGGATGCCATCCAAACGGCGCGCGTGTCGGGGATTTCGCAGCTTGTGGGCGCTCGGCCGATGCCCGGTGCGCCGCGGACACTGCTGACCTCTCGGAGGGGATTTTTGTGCGACGCATCATCGGACTGCTCATCGGTACCACCGCCACCGCGGTCGCCTTCGCCGCACCCGCGGCGGCCGATCAGGCGGAGTTCGTGCGCAAGCTTCAGCAGCAGTACGTCTTCCTCTCGGCGGACCAGTTGATCGCCACGGGGAACAAGGTCTGCGCCAATGCGGCGCGTGGTGTGCCCGCCGCCGACTCGATGTTGATGGTGCGCGAGGAGCTCGGCGTGTCGATTCAAGCCGCAGTGGACATCGTCAGCCTCAGCGTCAGCGAACTCGGCTGTTGATCCCCCGCGGCACTGGCTGAGTTTGGTAACAAGCTGGTCAAGTGGCGCGTGGCACGCTGAGCATGCCGGCTGGGAGTTGCTAGCTTGCCCGCGTGAAATCGTCTGTGCGCAGACTCGGGGCTGTGTTGTTCGCGCTGGTGATGTGCGTTGGAATCCAAGCGCCGGCGGCCGATGCGTATTCACGTGACGGGCTGCCGGTCGAGACGCTCGAGGTGCCGTCTGCGTCGATGGGCCGAAACATCCGGGTGCAGTTCCAGGGCGGTGGTCCGCACTCGGTGTATCTGCTCGACGGACTGCGCGCGCAAGAGGATGCCAACGGTTGGGACATCAACACCGGTGCGTTCGAGTGGTTCTACGAGTCCGGGATCTCGGTCGTCATGCCCGTGGGCGGACAGGCCAGCTTCTACACCGACTGGTATCAGCCTGCGGTCGGAAGCGCGGGCACCGTAACCTACAAATGGGAGACATTCCTGACTCAGGAACTGCCCGCGTGGTTGGCGGCCAACCGGGGGCAGGCGCCGATCGGCAACGCCGTTGTGGGCCTTTCGATGTCGGGTAGCGCGGCGCTGACCCTTGCCGTATGGCACCCGCGGCAGTTCATCTTCGCCGGATCACTGTCGGGCTACCTGAACCCGTCGAGCGGTCTGTGGCCCACGCTGATCGGCTTCTCGATGAAGGATGCGGGCGGGTACAGCGCGGCCCATATGTGGGGCCCGACGTCGGACCCGGCATGGCGCCGCAACGACCCGATGGTCAACGTCAACACGCTGGTCGCCAACAACACCGCGCTGTGGGTTTACTGCGGAAACGGCGCGACCTCCGAACTCGACGACGGGGCGAATTTCGGTGCGCAGTACAGCGCACAGTTCCTCGAGAACATCACGCTGTCGACGAATAAAGAGTTCCAGCGCAAGTACCTCGCGGCCGGTGGACGAAATGCGGTGTTCAACTTCCCGACCGACGGGACGCACACCTGGGCCTATTGGGGTTCGCAGCTTCAGGCGATGAAGCCCGACCTGGTGCGCATCCTCGGAGGCGCCCGCCCCTGACAGGGTTCGGTCATACGATGGCCGGGGAACCATTGTGTGGGGTGAGACATGACGGACACGCGCGGGGGTCTCCACGACGAGATCGCACGCCTGGCACGAAGCCTGCACAGCCAGAAGAGCGCGGACATGGACGTCGACAATCTCGTCGACGAGGTGACGGCGACGGCGGTGCGCATCCTGCCGAATGTGCACCACGCGGGGATTTCGCTGGTGGACCCGAAAAGCCGGCGGGTGCGCTCGGTCGCTGCCACGGGTCCGGTGCCCAAGAACCTCGACACCCTGCAGGAGGAGCTTCAGCAGGGCCCCTGCATCGACGCCATCCACGAACACGTGACGGTGCGGATCAGCGATTTCCGGAACGAGGACCGGTGGGTCGAGTTCATCGGACGCGCCCTCGAGATCACCCCGGTGCGTTCCAGCCTGGCCATCCAGCTCTACACCCACGATTCGGAGATCGGTGCGCTGAACCTCTACTCGGAGCGGGCTTGCGCGTTCACCCCGCAGCTCGAGGATCTGGCGCTGGCGGTGGCGGCGCACGCGGCGATCGGTTTGGCGACCGCGCGCCGTGACGACCAGTTCCAGACCGCTCTGGCATCGCGCGACATCATCGGTCAGGCCAAAGGCATGATCATGGAGCGCTTCGGCGTCGACGCGCCGGCCGCGTTCAACCTCCTGGTCAGCCTCTCTCAGGAGAAGAACACTCCGTTGCATCTGATCGCGGCGCAGCTGGTGGACGCAGCGCGCCCGCCCGGGTAGCCACATCGGGTTTTGACCTGCTGACCGGCGCGGATGGGTCCCCGTTTAGGTATCGGTACCGTGGAGTCGCTACCCTATTGCGGGTTAAGACTGCAGCCTCGTTGATCGGAATGACCGCTACGGTGGTTGCCAAACAAGAGGTGAGGCTTGGACGGACAACTTTGTACCGAGAACTGGGTGGGACGCGTCGCTGTCGTCGCCGCCTCCGGTGATCTCGACATGCTCACGGCGCCGCAGCTGCGGGACGCCGTTCAGGCGGCGTTGGGCAAGGATCCGGTGGGCTTGATCGTCGACTTGACCAGCGTGGAGTTCCTGGGGTCCGCGGGCATGCAGGTGCTGATGGAGACCCACAACCAGACCGATGGCACCGCGACGCGGTTCGCCGTCGTCGCGGACGGTTCCGCCACCAGCCGGCCCTTGAAAATCACGGGGATCGCCGATCTGATCGACCTGTTCTCCTCGTTGGACGCGGCGCTCGACAACCTCACTGCGTGAGCTCGGACCGGACGGGGTAACCACACAGGACCATGAATGCTCCGTCAGAACTCGGTTTCTCGAGCAACGGCCCCGCGGACGCGCACACCGTTGCGGAGTTCCGCGGTGCCTTCAAGCATTGGCTGGGGACGAATTTCGCTCTCGACGCCGATCGCCTCAGCGACATATTGCTGGCTGTGAATGAAGCCTTGACCAACGCCGCTGAATTCGCGTATGTCCAGGCTGGACAAGCCGGAACCATGTCGGTGACGGCCCGTTACGACGCCGGAGACCGGCGTCTGGTCGCGACCATCTCCGACCACGGAGCCTGGCTGGAGAAAGAGCCCGACGGCAAGCCGAACACCCGCGGTCGCGGCATCGAGCTGATGCGCGCCCTGTCCGATCGGGCCACGATCGAGCGCTCGGCGTCCGGTACCCGAGTGCAGCTCGAATTCGACGATTGCCCGCTCGCCTCGCAGGAGCCTTTCGCGACTTCTGCCTGATTCGTGTTTGACCGGCCGCACAGGCGGGTAAAGGACGCATCGCTGACTTCCACCGCAGAAAGCGAGTGCAGGCATGGGCGGAACCTTCCCGGGCGTCGACAGCACGCAACCCGGTATCTGCGCCGAGCGCGGAACCAGGCAGCCGTAGCGGACGCGGTCGGGAACCGGAAATGTCCGTCGCGGCGATCTCGCGCCCGTCGTTGCAGCCCAGGCACACGCTGTCCGTCGCCGCCGGTATGTGTGCAATCGGGGCGCCGGGGCACATCGTCGTGTCGGTGACCGGTGAAGTCGATGCCGCCAACGCCAAGGAGTTCGCGTCCGTCGTCACCGACACGATCGCGGACGCGCGGCACGTCACGCTGGATCTCTCCGGTCTGGACTTCTTTGCGTTCGACGGGGTCGCCGCCCTTCACGCCCTCAACGCCCGGCTGCTGCGGGCCGGCGTGCCGTGGCGCGTGCTGCCCGGCAACGCCGTGTCCCGGGTTCTCGCGCTGTGTGATCCCGAGGCGCTGATTCCCCTGGTCCGCGTGGAACCGCCGTCGCCGCCCCGCAGACCCACGCTGCGGCTGGTGGGCTAGACACACCGCTTTGTGACGGTCGTGGCGCCTGTTGTCTGTTTGCTGTCGTGTCGGCCTGTGATCTACCGCTCACTTTGACGACGAAAGGTAAGAAACCTTTATACGTGCGATCGACCACAATATTCCGAAGGCCTTGCGGCAGCGGTATTTACACAGGTCAATAGCCTTCCTCCGGTCGCGGGAATTTGGTAACAATCGGGTAACGCGCGATTTTCTAAGCGGTGTCTGAGAGGGATTCAGGTGTCGCTTTTCGCGCCGCCATGGGATGTCGGATTTCGTCGCTAAACTCGGTTCAGACCGCGCCGATTTGGCGCGTTACGACTTGGAATCTAGGGCCGGTGCACGCCATGCCGGCGGAGGTACCGAATAACGGTGGTTGACTTTTTGATGCCTGAACATGCGCCCACCCCATTGGGTGCGGTGAAGCTGAGCCGGGGGCCGATCGGTGATATCGCCACAACCGGCATTGGTACGACCGTGGTGACGCATCCGGGCGACGACAGCGTGGCGGTGCTCAATGCCCGCACCCTCGCCGCCGAGGCCATCGTCGCGGTTCACGGCGAGCCGTTCTCGGTGGCGGTCCACGACGACCGGGCCTACGTGAGCACGTCATCCTGGACCCACAAGGACGAGGTCACCGTCGTGGACACCGCCACCACATCGGTGATCGCGTCGTACCCGCTGGCCGACAACATCACGGCGCTGGTCGTGAGCCCCGACGGCAAGCGCGTCTATGCCGGCCGAACCGGTGACGGGCACATCGACGTCGCGGTGATCGACATCCCCGCCGACCGCATGGGCACCATCGACATCGCGACCGGCGCCGGCATCGGCATCGATGCCCTCGCGATTGACCCGAGCGGAACGCGGCTCTACGTCGCCACCACCGATGCGCGTGGCAGCGCGGTCCTGACCGTCGAACTCGAGACCGGGCGGGTCGGCAGCGCGGTGCGGATCGGTGCGCCGATTCGCGACATCGCCCTCGCCGACGGCGCCGCGTTCGTCCTGAGCTCGGACCGAACCCGCGGCGGCGTCGTGCACCTGATCGAGTTCTCCTCGGGACGTGTCACCGACGTCATCGAGATCGGCGGTGCCCCAACCCAATTGGTGATGGGTGGAGACAAGAGCAGGGCCTACATCGTCGATTATGACCACGTCGCGGTGCTGTGCACGCTCACCCTGCAGATCGTCGACACCATCACCGTCGACGGCCGGCCGTCCTGTGTGGCCGTCGACTCGCACGGTGGCCGGCTGTATGTGGCCGACTACGCGGGCGGGGTGTCGACGTTCGCCATAAACGCATCGATGCCGCTGTTGTATTCGGAGTTCGTCGCGACGGATCCGATCGTGGCTCCCGAGGCGCGCGAGCTGGAGCCGGTCACCGCTTAAGTCGCGGGCCGCACATCGCGCCTCCGCAGATTGCGTTGAACCTTCGTCGCGGCTTTCCCGTCGTACCACCTGACGGCCACCGGGGCCTTCAGGTCACGAAGGGAGCGCGAGATGCGCGCAATACTGTTGACAATGGTCGGGCTGGCCGCAGTGGCATGCGGTGCGATCCTGACGCCGGCCGCCGTCGCGTCGGCGGCCGAATCGGCTGAACTGACCATCGCCACACTCGAGGCACAAGGCTTCGACGTCAAGGTCAACCGCATCGGGAGTGCACCCCTCGACGAGTGCGTCATCACCGATGTCCGAAATGCCCGCGAGCGAACCGAATTGGTGCGACGCGGCGACGATCTGATCCAGGTGGTGGCCCAGCGCACGATCACCGTCACCGCGGATTGCTCGCGCTGATGCGGCGGTTTCGGTGTGGTCGGTCGCGGGTATCGCAACCGACCGCACCGAAATGTCTAGCGACCGCTGCAGTCCAGCGACACCGAGATCGGCTTGCTGATG
This sequence comes from Mycolicibacterium novocastrense, assembly GCF_001499835.1. Taxonomy (NCBI): domain Bacteria; kingdom Bacillati; phylum Actinomycetota; class Actinomycetes; order Mycobacteriales; family Mycobacteriaceae; genus Mycobacterium; species Mycolicibacterium novocastrense. Next base: position 179,952 of record NZ_LQIH01000001.1, on the reverse strand, counting down.
GTCACGGGGAACAGCACACCGTCCTGATTTCCGCCGAGCAGCGGCACCAACTGCGTGAACTCCTGGGGATTGCGTACGCTGGTGACCACGCAGTCGGACAGCGGGGCCGTGCCGATCTTGTCGATGGTCACGTTGTACCCCTGGTCCTGCAGCTTGCTGATGACCTCCTGCGCCGATTCCTGGTCATCGGCCCATGCGACACCCGCAGGCAGGGCGATCGTCACGCACGCGACGGCCGCGACTCCGGCGAGGATTCCTGTGGTCCGCATGCGGTCCATGATCCCCTATCAGCGCTCGGCGCGCTGGTAAGCGGTCACAACCGCGGCACCGCCGAGCCCGATGTTGTGCTGCAGGGCGGCGGTGACGTCATCGACCTGGCGCTTGTCGGCCATGCCGCGCAACTGCCACGTCAGCTCCGCACACTGCGCGAGACCCGTCGCTCCGAGCGGGTGCCCCTTGGAGATCAGCCCACCCGAGGGGTTGACCACCCAACGGCCGCCGTAGGTGGTCTCGTTGTTGTCGATGAGCTTGGGCGCCTCGCCCTCACCGCACAGCCCGAGCGCCTCGTAGAGCAGTAGCTCGTTGGCCGAGAAGCAGTCGTGCAGCTCGATCACCTGGAAGTCGGCCGGCCCAAGCCCCGACTGGTCGTAAACCTGCTGCGCGGCTTTGACATTCATGTCGTAGCCGATGAGGTTCTTGGCGCTGCCGTCGAAGCTGGACTGGAAATCGGTGGTCATCGCCTGGCCGACGATCTCCACCGCTTGGCCCGCCAGGCCGTGCTTGTCGACGAAGTCCTCGCTCACCACGATCGCCGCGCCGGACCCGTCCGACGTGGGTGAGCACTGCAGCTTGGTCAGCGGATCGGAGATCATTTTCGCGGCCAGGACGTCGTCCAGGCTGTATTCCTCCTGGAACTGCGCATACGGATTGTTCACCGAATGCTTGTGGTTCTTGTACCCGATCTTCGCGAAATGCTCTGCGGTGCTTCCATGCTGGCGCATGTGCTCGCGACCCGCGGCGCCGAACATCCACGGCGCGACGGGGAAGCCGAACTCGTCGATCTCGGCCATCGCCGCGACGTGCTTGGCCATCGGGGATTCACGATCGTCGTGGCCGCCCTTGAGGGAGCCGGGCTGCATCTTCTCGAAACCGAGAGCGATGACGCAGTCGGCGAGCCCGCCGCGGATCGTCTGCGCGGCAAGGAACAGCGCGGTGGAACCGGTCGAGCAGTTGTTGTTGACGTTGGCGATCGGAATGCCCGTCAGGCCGAGTTCATAGAGCGCCCGGTTGCCCGACGTGGAGTCGCCGGCGACGTAGCCGACGAACCCCTGCTGTACTTCGGAGTAGTCGATGCCGGCATCGTCGAGCGCCTTGGTGCCCGACTCCTTGGCCATCTGGGGGTAGTCCCAACCTTCACGGCGGCCCGGCTTCTCGAACTTCGTCATACCGACACCGACGACGAAGACCCTGTTGCTTCTGGCGGTCGACATTCTTCAGTCCTTTCGCAGCGCTGCGGGTTACAGAAACATACAGCGCGCGACCTGTCTAGGCCGACGACGGCGGGGCGCCGCCGCAGCGGGCCCCGCCTTGTCGAGGATCACCCGAAGAGCACGACGTGCCGGGGGCAGTAGTGGTCGACGGAGGCGACCACGAACGTCGCGACCTGGTCGACGGTCAGGTCGGTGTCGTCGAGGATCTCCAGACCGAGGTCGACGGGATCCGCGCCCCCGTCCAGCCTCGAGCAGACGTCGTGTGCGGTGCCGATCGCGGCCTTGGGGGTGTCGTAGGCGATGCCGTCGGCGCTGATCTCGGACAGGAACATGTCATCTTCGGAGCTGAGCGCGGCGGCGGTGCCCGAACCCGCGACGGCGGCCACTCCGAGCGCACCTGCGGCGAGCACGGTGCCGGTCCACCGGTGCAGGCGAGAGACGGTGCCGGACTTGGCGAAACGGTGTGAAGCGATCATCGTGACTCCTGTGAATGTCGGTTCCGGGTGGCCCCGGGCTGACATCAGAGTCGGACAGCGCCCTTGAAGGATTCTTGAAGCGGCCCTGGTGGACGGTTCAGGCGTACTTCAACCACCAGTTGTGCAGGTCGACGAGGTTGTCGCTTTGGGCATCGCCCAGCAGGAGATTGTCGTTGATGGTCCACGACAGGTCCTGGTTGCCGTTGAAGACACCGCAGGCGATGCGACCTTCGACCTCGTCCGGTGTTTCGGTGTAGTGCCAGGTGGTCGGCGAATCCGCGCCGCTGTTCGGGCATCGCACCAGCTCCTGGTTGGCGGCGACGGAGTCGTCGAAGGCCTTGTCCAGAGCCGGCTGGTCGGCGAACAGCGAGTAACGCGCGTTCGCGGGGCCGCCCTGGGGTGCTGCCGCGCCGCAATCGACCGTCGCCAGTGCGCCGGGGGCGGGTGGACGTACGGGTTGGCAGACGCCGTCGTCGTACCCGCGCGGCAGCAGCCCGAGCAGTTTGGCGTCGGCCGAGTCCGGAGTCGGTGAAGGCGTCGTCGTGCGCGGGGGCCGCCTCGTGGTGCGCTCGGTGGTCGGTGACGGCGCGGTCGTCGTGGTTGTCGACGCTGACGGCGTGTCATCGGGTTTGACCAGGAACCAAATCCCCACCGTGCCGAGCGCCACGACGAACACGGCGATCGCCGCGGCGATCGGCAGCCACGGCGTGCCTTTGCGCGGGGCACCCGCAGGCCGAGGCCCCGTCGGCGCGGGTGTGGCCCACATGGGCCCGCTCGGGGGTCCGCTCGGCTGGCCGGGCGCGCCCATCGGACCGCTCGGCGGACCGCCCCCGGGCGGCGGTGGCGTGTGGAAAGCGGCCGGATGGGCACCCGGCGGTGTGGGCGGCGGGGTCGGCGGCGGCGTCTGGTACCACGCGGGCGGCGGCGGCGGAGCCGTACCCGCGGCCTCGCTGCGCTGCAGGATGGTGGCGGCTTGGTCCTGATCTCGCTGTGTCAGTGTGTCATTCGCCGCCGCCGCCAGATCGCCTGCGCTCGCATACCGGTCCTCGGGTTTCTTGGCCATACCGCGGGCGATCACCGCGTCGAACGCCGTCGGGATACCGGGCCGTTGCTGGCTGGGTTTCGGGACAGGTTGCATCAGGTGCGCGGTGATGACGACGGTGACGCTGTCGCCCGGAAACGGCTGCGAGCCGGTAAGGCATTCGTGCAGAACACAAGTCAACGCATAGATGTCCGCGCGGTAGGTCACCTCGTCGTTGGTGAAGCGTTCCGGCGCCATGTATGCGTACGTGCCGACCGCGGTGCCCAGTTCGGTGAGCTTCTCGTCGGTGGCGGCGTTGGCGATGCCGAAGTCGACGAGATAGGCGAAGTCATCGCGGGTCAGAATGATGTTCTCTGGCTTGACGTCTCGGTGCATGATGCCGCTCTCATGCGCGGCGTCCAGAGCCGATGCGATCTGTTTGATGATGGCCACCGCACGCGCGGGTGTCATCGGGCCGTAGTTCTTGAGCACCTTGCGCAGATCGGTACCGTCGATCATCCGCATGTCGACATAGAGCATGCCGTCGACTTCGCCGTAGTCGTGGATCGGCACCACGTGGGGTTCCTGCAGCCGGCCCGCTGAGTGTGCTTCGCGCCGTAGCCGCTTGCGGAAGACGGGATCGTTGGAGGCCGATTCGGGTAACAGCTTCAGCGCGACTATTCGGTCCTTGACGGTGTCCTCGGCTTCGTACACCTCACCCATCCCGCCCTTGCCCAGTAACCGGCGCAGCCGATAGGGGCCGATCTGGGAACCCACACGGGATTCCCCCCGTTCGGGGTCGGTCATCGGATGCTCCTCGGGCGGTTCGGTAGCCGGCGAAAACACCCTAATCCGGCATCAGGCCGGATGCGGCTCTATCCGGAACGTGAACTCGTGGTCGCAGATGCGGACGGAGTCGCCGTCGCCGAGCATCGCGGTGCCCCGGATCCGCTCACCCCGGACGTCGACCCCGTTCGCCGAGCGCAGGTCGGTGATCACGAAGCTGGTTCCGGTGTCTATGATCACGGCGTGGTGGCGGCTCACGCTGCTGCCGGCGAGCACGAGGTCGTTGTCGGCCAACCGCCCGATCCGCGTCGCCGTGGCCGTGAGCCGATGAATCTGGCCGCTCGCCGAGTGCAGAGCCGCCATCGCGGACGATGGGGCGATCGAAGTCCTCGCCGCGATGTCGCCGATGGTGTGGACGGCGGTGGTCTGCGCGGCCTTTCGAACATCGAGGGGCTGCTGGCGCAGGATCCGCTCGTGCAGCGCACGCACTGTCGGACCCGGGTCTATGCCGAGATCGTCGGCGAGCGTGGCCTTGAGCCGCTGATAGGCATCGAGGGCGTCGGACTGTCGCTCGGCAAGGTAGTAGGCGGTGATCAGCTGGGCCCACAGCGGCTCGCGGTACGGATGTGCGCTGACCAGGCCCTCGAGTTCGGCGATGACGGAATACGCCCGCCCACAGGCGATCTCGGCCTCAGCGTGTGCGGTGTGGGCGGTCACTTTGTCTTCGGTGAGAGCTGTGGCGTATGCGTCGACGAACTGGAAGTCGCGTAGATCGTCGAGCACGGGTCCGCGCCACTCGACGAGTGCAGTGCGCAGATGGCGGCTCGCCTGCTCGAACTGGCCCGCTGCGGCGGCCTGCACACCGGCGGCCTTCTCGGCGACGAAACGACCGAGGTCGCACGCGGTGTCATCGACGTCGAGCCGGTACCCCGGTGGCGCGTTGACCAAGACCGACCTCGGATCGGCGCCCGAGTTGCTCAGCAGCTTGCGCAGGTTCGAGATGTAGGAATGCAGGCTGGCCCTGGCTTCGGCCGGCGGCCACTGCTCCCACGCCGCGGTGATCAACGAGTCGGTGGAGACCGCCCGATTGCGATTCATCACGAGTACGGCCAGCACCGCCCGTTGTTTGGGGGTGCCCAGCGCGACCGGTGCGCTGTCGACTGTCATCTGCAGCGGTCCCAGCACACCGAACCCGATCTTGATCGCGGTCATCGCGGCCATTGTGACCCGCGCGGGAGGGGATGTGGTGTAGACCTGCAAGAGTAGAACGTGTTCTAGTTTCGTGGTGAAGGAGTCGGTATGGGCCTGCGGGTGGTGCAGTGGGCGACCGGTGGCGTCGGCGTCGCAGCGATCAAGGGTGTGCTCGAACATCCCGACCTCGAGCTCGTCGGATGCTGGGTGCACTCGCCGGGGAAGGCAGGCAAAGACGTCGGCGAGATCATCGGCACCGCGCCGGTGGGGGTGACCGCGACCAACAGCCTCGACGACATCCTCGCCCTCGACGCCGACGCGGTGATCTACTCACCGCTGTTGCCCAATCCGGATGAGGTGGCGGCGCTGTTGCGCTCCGGTAAGAACGTCGTCACCCCGGTCGGATGGGTGTATCCCTCCGGCCGGCAGGGCGCCCCTCTTCAAGAGGCGGCGATCGCGGGGAATGCCACGCTGCACGGTACCGGCATCGCGCCGGGGGGGATCAGCGAGAAGTTTCCGCTTCTGTTCTCCGCCTTCTCGACCGGCGTGACATTCGTTCGGGCCGAGGAGTATTCCGACCTTCGCACCTACGAAGCCCCCGACGTCGTGCGGCATGTGATGGGCTTCGGTGAGGTTCCGGAGAAGGCGCTCAGCGGCCCGATGCAGAAGCTGCTCGACGGCGGCTTCATCCAGGCGGTGAAGATGATCGTCGACAAGGTGGGTTTCCGTGCCGACCCGAAAGTCCGTTCCGCTCAGGAGATCGCGGTCGCCACGGCGCCGATCGAATCACCGATCGGCGTCATCGAGCCGGGACAGGTCGCGGGCCGAAAGTTCCACTGGGAGGCCCTCGTCGACGAAGAACCGGTCGTGCGAGTCACTGTGAACTGGCTGATGGGCGAGGAAAACCTCGATCCCGCTTGGACGTTCGGCCCCGAAGGTCAGCGGTACGAGATGGAGGTCCGCGGCAATCCGGATGTCAACGTCGTCGTCAAGGGCTTCCAGTCGGTCGTCGGCGGAGAGGGCCCGGAGTACGGCATCGTCGGCACCGCTGCGCACTGCGTGAACTCGGTGCCCGCGGTGTGCGCCGCGGAGCCCGGCATCGCAACGTATCTCGACCTGCCGTTGATCAGCGGCCGGGCGGCGCAGGGACTCGCGTAGCGTCGGGGGCCGCACGAGCGTCGCCGGTCGCCTGGCACACTCACGGGGTGTGACGAGACGTGCACTGGTACTGGCCGGCGGGGGCGTGGCGGGGATCGCGTGGGAGACCGGCATCCTGACGGGTATTGCCGACGAGTCGCCCGCCACCGCCGATGCGTTGTTGGCCTCCGACGTTCTGGTCGGCACATCTGCGGGCTCCACGGTCGCCGCGCAACTGGTGAGCGGGCTCGGCCTGCCCGCGTTGTTCGACCGGCAGACCGAGGCGACATCGTCGGAGATCAACCCCGGCGCGGGGATCGAGACGATCACCCAGATGTTCCTCGACGCGATGACCGCTCCCGGCTCGAAAACCGAGAAACTGCAGCGGATCGGTGCGATCGCGCTGGCCGCCGACACCGTCACCGAAGAAGTGCGCCGAAAGGTGATCGAGCAGCGACTGCCGTCGCACGACTGGCCCGACCGCGACCTGCGCATCACCGCCATCGACACCGAGACCGGGGAACTGATCGCGTTCGACCGCACCTCGGGCGTCCCGTTGGTCGACGCGGTCGCGGCCAGTTGCGCGGTACCCGGCGTCTGGCCGCCGGTCACCATCGGCTCGCGCCGCTTCATGGACGGCGGTGTCGGTAGCACCGTCAACCTGGCCGTGGCCGACGACTGCGATGTCGTGGTCACCCTGATCCCCCAGGGCCTGTCGTCGCCGTCGCCGTTCGGGGCGGGCGCCAGGGACGAGGTCGCCGCGCGCAACGCTTTCGGTGTGTTCGCCGACGACGAGTCGTTGGCGGCGTTCGGCGCCAACCCGCTCGATCCCGCGTGCCGGACCCCTTCGGCGCACGCGGGACGAAGGCAGGGCCGCAGCGTCGCCGCCCAGATAGCCGCGCACCTCGGCCGCTAATCCTCGGCGGCGGTGGGGGTTTCGGGCAAGGTGTCGAATGCGTCCAGCGCGGCCGCCGCCAACTCGATACCGACGTCGATCACTTCGGCGGCACGGTGGAACTCGAGGCTCCGGCACGCCGAACGGGGTACCTCGATCAGCATGTCGGGTGGGTAGCCGGCCAGCTGGTGGCGCGCGAGCGCGGCCTGCGCGATGTCGATCGTGCGGTTCATCACCTCGAAGCTGCCGAGCTTGGGTACCACGGACGCTTCCTTCGTCGCGTCGACGAGCTCCTGCTCGCTGTCCCCGCCCGCCGGGAAGTCCTCCGGTCCGGCGCCGAAACGGTTCAACATCGCATTCGACTCGAACAGCGACGTGGTGCTGCGCCACACCCGGGCCAGCCACTCGGTGGTCGCGCGTGGACCTTGTCCTGCGGGTTCTTCGACGCCGCCGGCCTCGCTGCCGGCCAGCGACACCGCGATGGTGAGGTCGGCGTTGACGGCCGCGATCGGCGCCATGGGCAGCGGTTCGAGGATGCCGCCGTCGGCGAGCAGTCGGCCGTCGAGCACATGCGGTGCGATCACCCCCGGGATCGCGATCGACGCGCGGATGGCGGCATCCACCGGGCCCCGCTGCAGCCATACCGACTTACCGGCGATGAGATCGGTCGAGACGGCCGTATAGGGAATCGGGAGGTCCTCGATCCGCGCCTCACCGAGGATGTCGCGAACCGCGTCGAGGATCTTGGTCGCGCGCAGCACCCCCGCGGCGGTGATCGAGGGATCGAGAAGCCGCAGCACGGCGCCCTGGGTCAGCGACTTCGCCCAGTCGGAGAACTCGTCGAGCTTGCCCGCGGCGTACAGCCCACCGACGAGAGCGCCCATGGACGATCCGGCGACGCCGACGATCTCATAGCCGCGGTCCAGTAGTTCCTCGATCACCCCGATGTGGGCGTAGCCGCGGGCGCCACCGCTGCCCAGCGCCAGCGCGACCCGCTTGCCAGCCATACCGCCATTGTCGCGCGCCCGCGCCGGTTCTGGCCGCCGGTTTCAGCCGCAGAGGCCGTCGGCCGCCGCCTGCACGGCGACGATGACCGCGGCCTGACGCGGCGGCGGCAACTGCGTCCACGGTGTGTCGTACGTACCGGGCCCGGCCGAATCCGAGGTCTGCAACATGCCGAGGTAGGGCTCGATCTGTGACTTCGGGTCGCCGCCCTGTTCGTCCATCCACTGCCGGGCCGAGGTGCAGGCCTTGAAGTACTCGTCCTCCGTCGAATCCGCGGGAGCGCCGACCGCGGTGGTGACACCGCCGGGGGAGACGGCTACCGAACCCGGTGCCACGGTTGGTGTTTCCTCCGAGCTGGTTTCCGCGGAGGTCTTGTCGGCCGGCGGTTCGGAGGTGTCTTCGGTACCCGAGGAGCATCCCGCGACGACGCCCGCCATCACTGCGGCCGCCGCGACACCGTGACGTATGCGCATGCCCGCCAATCTAGGCAACGGCTCACTCGTGGCGGACACCGGCCGCACCGATCGCCGAGGTTGCGCTCACGGTGAATCTATCCGCCGACCCGGCGAACACGCGTCTGGCCTGCGACGACGGACCGCGTGCCCGCGGGCGGCCGTATCGGACAGGGTGGGCCCGGCAGGCCCATGCCAGACTTGCCCCGTGACGACCGGACGCCAGGAGTGTTGTTGGGCTTAGCGCCCCGCCCTGCCCGTTTCCGGCTTTCTTGGAGCTTTCATGGCCTCCCCTGCAGTATTGCCACCACCCGTGCCCGCAGTGTCCGCACCGACCCGTCTGCGGCTGCCCGATCTGTTGCTCGCCACCGACCGCTGCGCCGACGAGGTGCTCACCGGTCGCTACGACCACCTGCTACCTGCCGGGGGACCACCGCGTGACGAACGGTGGTTCACCCGCCTAACCGGTGACGACGAGCTCGACATCTGGTTGATCAGCTGGGTGCCCGAGCGGTCGACCGAGATGCACGACCACGGCGGGTCCCTCGGCGCGCTGACCGTTGTCTCCGGTGCCCTGCGTGAGACCCGCTGGGACGGTGGGGCATTGCGGCGTCGCCGGTTGCGCGCCGGGGATCAGGCCGCCTTCCCGCTGGGGTGGGTGCACGACGTGGTGTGGGCACCCGAAAGTGACACCTCGGCCCCCGTCACGCCGACGTTGAGCGTGCACGCCTATTCGCCGCCGCTGACCGCGATGTCGTATTACGAGGTGACGCAGCGCAATACCTTGCGCCGCAACCGGACCGAGCTGACCGACGCACCGGAGGGGTGATATGGCGAGTCGCATCGACCGAATCCTGAACAACGCCCGCGCCCGCCTGCACAGGTTGCCGGCGGCCGAGGTACCCGCGGCATTGGACCGCGGCGCAGTCCTGGTCGACATCCGTCCGCAAGCCCAGCGCGCCCGCGAGGGGGAGGTGGCCGAGGCGTTGGTGATCGAACGCAACGTGCTCGAGTGGCGTTGCGACCCGACCAGCGAGGCGCGGCTGCCCCAGGCCGTCGACGACGACGTCGAGTGGGTGGTGCTGTGTTCGGAGGGCTACACCTCGAGCCTGGCGGCGGCGTCACTGCTCGATCTGGGGCTGCATCGTTCCACCGACGTCATCGGCGGCTATCACGCGTTGAAAAGCGTTCTGGCCTAGTCTTTCTCGTCGCTGCTCAGCAGCGGCCGCAGCCGTTGGGTCTTCTCCGGTGTCCAGCCCGGCGGCTGCAGGATCGCCGCCCACGCGTTGGCCGCATCCTTGACGTAGACGTGGCCGTGCCCGTCGGGCACGTCGACGGCCACGGCCATGTCCGCCGACACCTGGAGGAACGTCACCACCGGGATCCACTGCATCCGGCCGGAGACGTCGTATCCGCGTGGCTCCTTGAGCCAATCCGGTTCGGCGAACAGTAGATCGGGGTTGAACCACGCGATCGGGTCCGACGCGTGCTGCAGGTACACCACCCGCGGGTAGCCCCACGGGTCGTCCGGCCTGGCCAGGTTTTCCGGACGGGCGGCGAAGTGCACGTTCTCGCCCTTGTCGTAGATCGGCAGCCACATCGGCGAATCCGGGTCGCGGTCGCGCGTCAGCTGGGTCCAGATCGTGTTGTTGAACGTGGGACCGCTGAACAGTGCGCCGTCCGTGCGGGCGATGAGGTTGTTGAGCGCGAGGAACGGCGCTTCACCGCCGAACGATCCGAGGCTCTCCCCGAAGACGACCAACCGTGGCCGCTGCGCTTCGGGCATCTCCCGGATCAGCCCGTCGACGGCCTCGAACAACGCCTGGCCCGCCTGCCGCGCGTTCTCCTTGTCCACGAGAAACGACAGCCAGCTCGGCAGGAACGAGTACTGCATCGACACGATCGCGGTGTCGCCGTTGTACATGTATTCCAACGCCGAGGCTTCCGCTTCGTTGATCCAGCCGGTGCCGGTGGTGGTGGCCACAGCGACGACTTCGCGGTCCAAGCCGCCGGTTCGCAACAACTCCTGGGCCGCCAGCGCGGCGGTCGCCTTGATGCCGTCCGCGGAATGCAGACCTGCGTAAACGCGGATCGGTTCGACAGCCGGCCGGCCGTTGAACTCGGTCAGCTCCTCGACCGTCGGCCCCGCCGCCACGAAGATACGGCCTTGGTGGCCAAGGGATTCCCAGCTGGCCAGCGACTGGGGACCGCCGGACCGCAGCGGTGACGTGGGCGCGGCGAAATCCGGGTCGGTCTCGTCGTTGACTGCCGCGAACGTGCTGTTGATCGTGGTCATCGCGAAGCGCACCACGATGCCGTTCAGGAGCGCGATGGTGAGCGCGATGAGCAGTATCACCACCACGACCGCCGAAACCCTCGGCGGTGCAACGCGTTCGAGTTGTCGGACCAGGAAGCGCACGAGCCTGCCGATCAGCTGCCCGATCTCCACGAGCACGAACAGTGTCACGATGGACAGCACGGCGGTCAGTGGGTGATCCCAGAAGCCCATGCGCGGAACACCGTTGAGATCGCGGACCTCGTCCTGCCAGATGTGGAAGTAGACGTTCATCAGGATCTGGCCGATGACGCCGATGACCACCAGCGCGATCCAGGCCTGTCGCGGGGCGGGCGGGCTGGTGTCCTTGGACCGCATGTAGCGCACGAGCCACACCACGAAGACCCCGAGGCCGTAACCGAATGCGCCCGCGCCGCCGCTGACCAGCCCCTGGAACAGCGGACCTCGCGGGAGCAACGACGGCGTCATCGACAGCCACAGGAAGATCAGGCCCAGCGCGGTGCCGGTGAAGGTGTAGTGGCGCACCCACCACGGGGTGTCGTTGGATGTCTTGACCGGCTCTTCCGTCGGTTCGTCGACCGTGGTGTCGGTGTCGTCGCGGGTGTCGGTCACCCCCGCAGATTAACGGTGGCGGAACGCCGGTGGGCGCTTCTCGGTGAACGCGTTCATGCCCTCGGTCTGGTCCTCGGTCGCGAACGCCGAGTGGAACAGCCTGCGCTCGTAGAGAAGGCCCTCGGCCAGTGTCGATTCAAAAGCACGGTTGACGGCCTCCTTGGCCATTCGCGACGCCGACAGCGACATTCCGGCGATGGTCTTGGCGACCGCGTTCGCCTCGTCGAGCAGAGTGTCGGCGGGCACCACCCGCGACACCAGGCCCGCACGTTCGGCCTCCTCGGCGTCCATGTTGCGTCCGGTGAGGATCAGGTCCATCGCCTTGGCTTTGCCGATGGCGCGGGTGAGCCGCTGCGAGCCGCCCATCCCGGGCAGCACGCCGAGCTTGATCTCGGGCTGGCCGAATTTCGCGGTGTCGGCTGCGATCAGCAGATCGCACATCATCGCCAACTCGCAGCCGCCGCCGAGCGCGTAGCCGGCGACGGCCGCGATCGTGGGGGTGCGGGTGGCGGCGAATGAGCCCCAGGCTGCGAAGAAGTCGGTTGCGAAGACGTCGGCGAACGACAGGCTCGCCATCTCCTTGATGTCGGCTCCGGCGGCGAACGCCTTCTCGTTGCCGGTGATGATGATGGCGCCGATCGCCGGGTCGTTGTCCAATTCTGCTGCCGCGGAGGTGACTTCGGCCATCACCTGGCTGTTGAGCGCATTGAGCGCCTTCGGCCGGTTCAGCGTGATGGTCGCGACACGGTCGTCACGCGTGACAACGATGGTGGAGAAGCTGGTTTCGTCGCTCATTTCTTGAACTCCAGTTCGCGATCGGCCGGCGCGAAGTAGTCCTCGACGTCGGCTGTGGTGACCGCCGCCAGCGAGGCGGGCGACCATTTCGGATTGCGGTCCTTGTCGACAACCTGGGCGCGGATGCCCTCGACGAAGTCGTGGGAGCGCAGCGCCCCGCATGACGTCCGGTACTCCTGGCGCAGCACGTCTTCGAGTGTGTCGAGTTTCGCGGCGCGGCGCAGCGCTTCGAGAGTGACGGAAACCGAGACGGGGGAGCGGCTCTCGATGAGGTCGGCCGCCGCGCCGGCAGCGGCGTCGTCATCAGCGCGCAGGGCCGCGACGATGTCGAGGGCGGTTTCACCGGCATAACAGCGGTCGATCCATTCCCGTTGCTGCAGAAGGTTACTCGGCGGGGGCTCGATGGTATGGGCCGCGAGTGCACCGTCGATACCGCCGGTCAGGATCGCGGCCTTGAAGTCTTCGAGCTTGTCGTGCGGAACGAAGTGGTCGGCGAAGCCCATCGCGATCGCGTCGGCGCCGTCGAAGTTCGCGCCGGTGAGCGCGGCGTGGTAGCCGAGCAGTCCGGGTGCGCGCGAAAGGATCAGGGTGCCGCCGACGTCGGGGACGAAGCCGATGCCGACCTCGGGCATCGCCATCTTCGTGGTGTCGGTGACGACGCGCACGCTGCCATGGGCGCTCACCCCGACGCCGCCACCCATCACGATGCCGTCCATCAGGGCGACATACGGTTTGCCGAACCGGCCGATCTGGGCGTTGAGCAGATATTCGTCGTACCAGAAGGCGCGCGCCTCACGCCCTTTGGCAGGCCCCTCGGCCCTGGCGCTGTGGTAGAGCGCGACGATGTCGCCGCCCGCGCACAGCCCGCGCTCGCCCGCGCCGTCGACCACGACGGCGGTGACGGCGTCGTCGTGCGCCCATTCGGCCAGCGCGTGCGCCATGGCGGTGACCATGGAGTGGTTCAGCGAGTTGATGGCCTTGGGCCGGTTGAGGGTGATCAGGCCGAACCCGCGGTCAACGGTTACTAGGACATCCTCGTTTTCGCCCACGAGTATGCAATGTAGAACGTTGCCCGACCTGCGATTGCTTTGGGTAGGGTTTCTTGTGAAACAGCTGGGAAAGTTGATCGGCGCAGCCGGGAACCGACCAGGGACATGATTCGTTGTCGGTGTGTTCGCCGATTGACGATCGACATCATCAGGAGAGGAACCCACGGTGCGGGAATCCAGCAACCCCGTATTTCGATCCCTGCCAAAGTCGCAGGGCGGATATGCGCAGTTCGGTACAGGGGCCGCCGGCTACGGTACGCAGGCGGTTCACGCCGACCCCTATGTGACGCAGTACCCGGAGCAGCGCCAGGCAGGCGTTGCCCGCCCGATGACCATCGACGATGTCGTCACCAAGACCGGCGTCACGCTGGCGCTGTTGACCGCGGTCGGCGTCATCTCGTACTTCATCGCATCGGTCAACCTCGGCTTGGCAATGCCGCTGGCGATGGTCGGCGCGATCGGCGGCCTGGTTCTTGTGCTGGTCGCCACGTTCGGCCGTAAGCAGGACAACCCGGCCATCGTGCTCAGCTACGCCGCGCTCGAGGGCCTGTTCCTGGGCGCGATCTCGTTCTTGTTCGCCAACGTCATCTCCAACGGCGGCTACGCGATGATCACGCAGGCGATCGTCGGCACCCTCGGGGTGTTCTTCGGCATGCTCGTGGTCTACAAGACCGGCGCGATCCGGGTGACCCCGAAGTTCACGCGGATGATCGTCGCCGGCCTGTTCGGCGTGTTGGCCCTGATGCTCGTCAACTTCCTGGCGGCGATCTTCGGCTTGAACGGCGGCGCCGGCCTTGGCCTGCGCGACGGCGGCATGCTCGCGATCGGCTTCTCGCTGCTCTGCATCGGCTTGGCGGCGTTCAGCTTCCTGATCGACTTCGACGCGGCCGACCAGATGATTCGCGCGGGTGCGCCGGAGAAGGCGGCGTGGGGCGTCGCGCTCGGCCTGACCGTCACGCTGGTCTGGCTGTACATCGAGATCCTGCGACTGCTGTCGTATTTCAACAGCGACTAGCAGCCTGACGAGGAGGCCCGGCACGAAAACGTGCCGGGCCTTTTCTGTTGCGTTGGTTGTCCCCAACCGCGGTCGTTTGCGTTGGTTATCCCCAACCGCGGCCGTCACTGCTCCCGCAAACGCTGTTCCTGTCCGAGCACCGGTCTTCACTGCGGACCATGGAGGTGCCGTTCCTCGGAAGCGAAGCGTTGCGCGATGGCCATGTCGCCAACAAGCATCAACTGCGGACCCGCTATCAAGCCCTGTTCCCCGGCGTCTACATCGACGACGGCGTGGTGCCGAACTTGTCGCAACGAACGATTGCCGCCTGGTTGTGGACTCGCCGGCGCGCAGTGGTTGCCGGCCTCGCGGCTGCGGCGCTACACGGTTCCCAGTACGTCGCCGACGATGTCCCGATCGAGCTCATCTGGTCGAACCCGCGTGCGCCGCGCGGGATCGTGACGCGACGAGATCGACTGGGTCGCAACGAATGGGAACTTGTGGCCGGCGTGCCCGTGACGACGCCTGAGCGCACGGCGTTCGACCTCGCCCGGCTGACCCGCGGTGACAAGGCGGTGGCCCGTATCGACGCGCTCGGCAATGCAACCCGTTTCGACCGTGACCTCGTCGCCGGGCTTGTCGAACGGCACCGCGGATCTCCGGGTGTGCCACGAGTGTTGCCTGTTCTCGACCTGTACGACGCCGGCGCGGAGTCTCCACGCGAAACCTGGTTGCGTCTGCTGCTCATACGAGCCGGTTTTCCGCGCCCGCGGACGCAGATCCCCGTCTATGACGACTTCGGGCGAGCCCGCTACCGCTTGGACATGGGTTGGGGGGACGAGGTGATGATCGCGGTGGAGTACGACGGCGAATTGCACCGGCTGCCGTCGCGGCTCGGAGCCGACATCGTGAGCTCGGAGTTCATCGCGCACCGGGGTTGGACACATATTCGCGTCGTCGCCGGCGTCCATCCGGCCGACATCGTCAACCGGGTGCGGCGCGCCTGGGCCGCTAGTGTGCACTCAGATCGCGAAATTGCCTCGTAACGGCCGAATTCGCGATCTGGTTGCACACTAGACGCCGGCGGGCTGCGGTCGGCCGGTCGGCTGCGGCTGGTCGGCCCGCGGGTCAGGACAGCCGCTCGAGCACCATCGCCATGCCCTGGCCGCCGCCGACGCACATCGTCTCGAGGCCGAACGTCTTGTCGTGGGTGGTCAGGTTGTTCAGCAGCGTGGCGGTGATCCGCGCGCCGGTCATGCCGAACGGATGGCCCAGGGCGATCGCGCCGCCCGAAACGTTGAGCTTGTCCTCGTCCATGCCCAGTTCGCGCGCCGACCCGAGCACCTGGACGGCGAACGCCTCGTTGATCTCGTAGAGGTCGATATCGCCGATCGACATCCCGGCGTTGGCCAGCGCCTTGCGCGTCGCCTCGATCGGGCCCAGCCCCATGATCTCCGGCGACAGCCCGCTCACCCCCGTCGAGACCACACGCGCCAGCGGCGTGAGCCCCAGTTCGCGGGCCTTGGTGTCCGACATGATGACCACCGCCGCGGCGCCGTCGTTGAGCGGGCACGCGTTGCCGGCGGTGATGGTGCCGTTCGGCCGGAACACCGGCTTGAGTTGGCTGATCTTCTCGTAGGTGGTGCCCGCGCGCGGACCGTCGTCCTTGGACACCACGGTCCCGTCGGGCAGTGTCACCGGAACGATCTCGCGCTCGAAGAAGCCGTTCTTGATGGCCTCCTCGGCGCGGTTCTGCGACCGAACACCCCAGTGGTCCTGGTCCTCTCGGCTGATGCCGGTGTACAGCGCGACGTTCTCCGCGGTCTGGCCCATCGCGATGTAGACGTCCGGCAGCAAGCCGTCCTCGCGGGGGTCACGCCACTCCTCGGCACCGGCGGCCGCCTCATCCGAGCGGCTCATCGCGTCGGCGAACAACGGGTTCTTGCTGTCCGGCCACCCGTCCGCGGTGCCTTTCGGGAACCGCGAAACCGTCTCCACGCCAGCCGAAATGAACGCATGCCCCTCGCCGGCCTTGATGGCGTGGAAGGCCATGCGCGTGGTCTGCAGCGACGACGAGCAGTAGCGGTTCACCGTCGTCCCGGGCAGGAAGTCGTAACCGAGCTGGACGGCCACCGCCCTGCCGATGTTGAAGCCGGCCTCACCGGCGGGCTGGCCGCACCCCATGATCAGGTCGTCGATCTCGCGCGGATCCAGTGCGGGCACCTTGTCCAGCACCGCGCGCACCATCTGCGCGGCCAGGTCGTCAGGCCGGATGTCGACCAGTGAACCCTTGGCGGCGCGGCCGATCGGCGACCGCGCGGTCGCGACAATAACGGCTTCAGGCATGGTGTCTCCTCGCATTGACGGCTATGAGGAGAACCTAGCTCGCGGACGCCGCGACGGGTGCGGGACCCCTCCCCTGACCGAGGCCGGGGAGTCCACCCAGCACAGGCGCGGGGACCCCGGTCGAACGCCGCCACAGCCTGCTCAGACCACCGACGCGGGCCAGTAGCGCGAAGCCCTCACCCGATCGTGTACGCCATGGCAGCTCCGGCACCGCGCCACCGAGCCAGTCGCTCAACGCATTACACAGCGCGGGCAGCAGTTGGTTGGCCGCCAGCGCATAGCCGGCGCCGGACGGATGGAACATGTCCGGAGAGAACAGCACGTCGGGGGTGGACCGGAAGTGGGGCGCCAGCAGGTCGGCCAGCGGCACGGGAACCCCGCCTTCGGCTCGCACGGCGGCCGTCTGAGCGCGGGCCAGGCGCAGTCCGCGGCTGCGTGTCACCGCGCGCAAGGGTTGCGGTATCGCGGTGATGACGCCGAAGTCCGGACAGGTGCCGACCACCACGACGGCGCCCGCGGCCCGCAACCGGCGCACCGCCTTTCCCAGTCGACGCGCCGACGGGCGGATGGCGTTCGGGCGGGTGATGTCGTTGGCGCCGATCATGATGACCGCGGCGTCGGGTGGGGGACCCGCGACGAACATCGCGTCGATCTGGCCCGACAGTCCCTTCGACGTCGCCCCGACGATCGCCTTGGTGCTCAGCCGGATCCGCTTTCCGGAGACCTCGGCCAAACCCCGCGCGAGTAGGACTCCGGGCACCTCCTCGGCGGTGGAGGCGCCATAGCCGGTCGCGGTGGAGTCGCCGAAGACCATCAGGTGCAGGTCGAATGGCACGTCGCGGCGCCAGCGCTCGACGGGGCCGCCGCCGGGCGCGTAGACACCGTCGGCGCGGGGCGGGATGTCCCACGCCTGCGGGATGACGCGGCGGGCCTGGTCGGCCTGCCCGATGAGCAGGTTCCGCGCGCCGATGTAGGCCGAACCGACCGAGCCGAGCGTGGCCGCGGTGGCGAAGGCGATGGTGGTCGTCCGTCGCGGTGTGCCCACGCAGGCAAGTTTAAGTGGGTTTTCCGGGGCTATCCGCGTGGCGAGAAGCGATAAGGGGTCACATTGCGGTATCAACTCCGGTATCGAATATGACTCACTGATTGTTGAAACGAACGTAGAGTGTCAAGCTAAGACGCGAGTCACGTCCAGAAAATTAGGCGTACTCAGCACTACGGCGGCTTGAAACGTCGGAGGGGGTGGTTGTAATGACCGCACCGAGCAAGGTCGGCCATGTTCGCCGGCCCGGATTATCGCCTGTTCACGCGCGTAAACCGCGCAAGTTCCCGGTCAGTGACGGCGCGCCGGTAGAGGTCGTCGAAGACGGCCCGAGCCTGGGCGGCCGGTTGGCATCGCTCGCGGCCCTGCTAACTGTTCGACCGACGCTGGCTATCGGTAGCTATGCGCCGAAGCTGCCGTGGCCCTGGGGTCTGATCGATTTCGTCTCGCGAGCGGCGCGGCCGGCGCCCGGGACCGTTCGGGCCACGATCTCTTTGCCGAAATGCACCGCGCAACTCGTCCGGGCGCCCGGCGTGCTGCCCGCCGACGGCAAACGCGGCGTCATCCTCTATATGCACGGCGGCGCATTCTTGACCTGCGGTGTCAACTCGCACGGCCGCCTGGTGCAGGCGCTGTCGGGCTACGCCGACTGTCCGGTGCTGGTGGTCAACTACCGGATGATCCCCAAGCACTCCGTCGGCATGGCGATCGACGACTGCTACGACGCCTACCAGTGGCTGCGCCTGCACGGTTATGAGCCCCACCAGATCGTCCTGGCCGGCGACTCCGCGGGTGGCTACCTGGCGCTCGCCCTGGCCGAACGCCTGCAGCGCGAAGGCCTCGAGGGTGAGGTACCTGCCGCGATGGTGACGATGTCGCCCCTCTTCGAGATCGACAACGAGGCGCGGGCCAACCATCCGAACATCCGCACCGACGCGATGTTCCCGGCGCGGGCGTTTCACGCGCTCGTCGACCTGATCGAGGATGCGGCGCGGCGGGGTCGAAAGGACGGACAGCCCGAAGAGGTTTACGAGCCGCTTGACCACATCGAACCCGGGCTGCCCCGCACGCTGATCCACGTCTCGGGCTCCGAGGTGCTGGTGAGCGATGCGCGCAAGGCCGCGCGGCGGCTGGCGGCCGCGGGTGTGCCGGTCGAAGTCCGCGTCTGGCCAGGGCAGATGCACGTGTTCCAGATCGCGGCGCCGATCGTGCCCGAGGCGAAACGCTCGCTGCGCCAGATCGGTGACTACATTCGCGAGGCCACCTGGTAGCCCACCTGGTGAGGGCGGAAGCCGCCTGACACGATGGAGTCATGCGCATCGCCCGGCACATCAGTGAGCTCATCGGCAATACCCCCCTGGTACAGCTGAACTCTGTTGTTCCCCCGGGCGCGGGCATGGTCGCGGCCAAGATCGAGTACCTCAACCCGGGCGGCAGCTCCAAGGACCGCATCGCGATCAAGATGATCGACGCCGCCGAGGCCAGCGGTGAACTCAAGCCCGGCGGCACGATCGTCGAGCCGACGTCGGGGAACACCGGGGTGGGGCTGGCGTTGATCGCCCAGCAGCGCGGCTACAAGTGCATCTTCGTGTGCCCGGACAAGGTCGGCGAGGACAAGCGAAACGTGCTGCGCGCCTACGGTGCCGACGTGGTGGTGTGCCCCACCGCTGTGCCACCCGACCATCCCGACAGCTACTACAGCGTCTCCGACCGGCTGGTCGAAGAGATCGACGGTGCGTGGAAGCCCGACCAGTACTCCAATCCGATGGGGCCCGAGTCGCACTACGAGACCACCGGCCCGGAGATCTGGGCCGACACGGACGGCAAGGTCACGCATTTCGTCGCGGGTGTGGGCACCGGTGGCACCATCACCGGGGCCGGTCGCTACCTGAAGGAAGTGTCCGGCGGCAAGGTGCGCGTCATCGGCGCCGATCCGGAGGGTTCGGTGTACTCTGGCGGTACCGGACGGCCGTATCTGGTGGAGGGTGTGGGCGAGGACTTCTGGCCCAGGGCTTATGACCCCGCGGTGCCCGACGAGATCATCGCGGTGTCGGATGCCGATTCGTTCGAGATGACGCGCAGGCTGGCTCGCGAAGAGGCGCTGCTCGTCGGTGGGTCATGCGGTATGGCAGTGGTGGCCGCCAACAAGGTGGCCGAGCAGGCCGGCCCGGACGCACTGGTCGTCGTGCTGTTGCCTGACGGCGGAAGAGGTTATCTCGCAAAGGTTTTCAACGACGACTGGATGTCGTCGTACGGCTTCTTGCGTAGCCGGATGGACGGGTCGGTGGAGGAGTCGACGGTCGGCGAAGTGCTGCGCGGCAAATCGGGGGCGCTGCCCGACCTGGTGCACACTCACCCCTCGGAGACCGTTCGCGACGCCATCGGGATCCTGCGCGAATACGGCGTCTCGCAGATGCCCGTCGTCGGTGCCGAACCGCCGGTGATGGCCGGGGAGGTCGCGGGCAGCGTATCCGAGCGCGAACTGCTTTCCGCGGTGTTCGAGGGTCGGGCGAAGCTCGCTGACGCGGTGGCCGACCACATGAGCCCACCGCTGCCGCTGATCGGGGCCGGCGAACTGGTCAGCGCCGCAGCGAAAGAACTTCGCGAATGCGATGCGGTGATGGTGGTCGAGGAGGGTAAGCCCGTCGGCGTGCTGACCCGCCACGACCTGCTCGGTTTCCTGTCCGACGGATCCAAGCGCCGGGTTCGCTAGCGCCCCACCGTCATCGGGCCCACCAAGCCTGGCAAAACACCCCGACCCATCGCCCGTCGGTCGCGGGCGCACACCCAATCCCGGCGATTCGCTTTCCGGGTAGAAAACCCTGCGCAAAAGCGCTTTTCCGGTAATGTAAGCACGCTTGATCCCAGCTAAGAAGCAGACTGGAGTCGTCCGATGACCGATCAGCCGCCCGCAGACTATCCGCCGCCACCGCCCGGCGGTTATCCACCACCCGCGCCGGGGGGCGGCAATCCGCCGCCGACGACCGCCGCCGGTTATCCACCTCCGGCGCAACCGCTTCAATCGCTTCCGAAAGAGGCGTACACGTCATGGTTCACCCGCGTGTTGGCGTGGCTGGTCGACTCGATTCCGATCTTCATCTTGTGGGGTATCGGTTACGCGTTGCTGCTCGGCACCCAGGAAACAGCATGTATCACCGACGTTTCCGAGTACGAAATCGGCGAGTTCTGCGCGACGGGCGCCTCCACGATCGGCCAGCTGGCCGTCACCATTACGTCGATACTCGTTCTGGCATACGTGATCTGGAACTACGGATACCGCCAGGGAACCACCGGTTCCAGCATCGGCAAGTCGATCCTGAAGTTCAAGGTTGTCAGCGAAAAGACCGGACAGCCAATCGGTTTCGGCATGTCGGTCGTGCGACAACTGGCGCACATCATCGACGCCGCGATCTGTTATATCGGTTATCTGTTCCCGCTGTGGGACGCCAAACGGCAGACCATTGCGGATAAACTCATCAGCACCGTCTGCATACCGTTGTAGTCAACCGGGAAGGTCACATGACTGATCAACCGCCCCAGCCACCGGGAAACAACCCGCCTCCACCTCCCGGTGGGTATCCGCCACCCCCGCCGGGGGCCGGCTATCCGCCACCGGGGCAGGGCGGTTACCCGCCTGCAGGTGGTTATCCACCGCCGGGTGGGCCGGGATTCCCTGGCGCCCCGAGGTATAGCGTCGGTGAGGCGTTCTCGTGGGCGTGGGGCAAGTTCACTTCCAACGCCGCCGCGCTGATCGTCCCGACGCTGGTCTACGGGATCATCGTTTTCGCGGTGCAAGGTGTGTTCAGCGCGCTGTCGGCCGTGGTGGATCCGGAGTCGACGAGTTACTCGTCCGACGGTGACGGGTTCTCGTTCTCCTACAGCGTTTCGGGTCCGGCCAGTCTTGCGATCACGATCCTCGGCTGGATTGTGGCCCTGGTCGTCGGCGGAATAATCCAATCCGCCTACTACAACGGCATGTTGGCAGTCGCCAACGGCCAGCCGGTGACCATCGGGTCGTTCTTCAAGCCGCGCAACGTCGGCGCCGTCATCATCGCGAGCGTGATCGTCGGACTGTTGACCTCGATCGGCTTTGCGCTGTGCGTCATCCCCGGATTCATCGTGGCCATCTTCACGATGTTCACCGTGATCGCCCTGCTGGACCGCAACCTCTCGCCGATCGACGCGATCAAGACCAGCTTCGACATCGCGAAGAACAACTTCGGTCAGGTGCTGCTGACGTTGCTGGCGGTCTTCGCCATCACGCTCGTCGGGGCGTTGCTCTGCGGCGTCGGTCTGCTTGTCGCGCTTCCGCTGGTGGCGCTCATCGAGGTGTACGCCTATCGCAAGCTCAGCGGTGGTCAGGTCGCCGACCTGAACCCGCAACCCCTGCCGCCCGGTCCGCCGCCTCAGGTCACCCCGCAGCAGTAACGGATCATCGGAAGGCGCTGACGCCGGTCAGCGCCTCTCCGATGACCAACTGGTGCACCTCCGAGGTGCCCTCGTACGTCAGCACCGACTCCAGGTTGTTGGCGTGCCGAATGACCGGATACTCCAGGGTGATCCCGTTGGCGCCCAACAGGGTTCGACACTGGCGGGCGATCTGGATGGCCTCGCGGACATTGTTCAGCTTCCCGAGGCTGACCTGCTCGGGTTTGATCTTGCCCTCGTCTTTGAGCCTGCCGAGGTGAAGAGCGAGAAGTTGAGCCTTGCCGAGTTCGACTGCCATGTCGGCGATCTTGGCCTGCGTCAGTTGGTAGCCCGCCAGCGGTTTGTCGAACACCTCTCGTGTGCCGACATAGTCCAGGGCGGTCTGCAGGCAGTCCCTGGCGGCGCCGACGCTGCCGAACACGATGCCGAACCTGGCCTCCGACAGGCAGCTGAGCGGCCCGGACAATCCGCGCGCCTCCGGCAGTTTCGCGTCGGCGGGCAACCGGACGTCGTCGAGGTGCAACTCGGAGGTGACCGAGGCCCGCAACGACAACTTGTGCGTCATGTCGGTCGCCGAGAATCCCGGCGTGCCGGCCGGCACGAGGAAGCCGGCCACCCCCTCGTCGGTCCGCGCCCACACGACCGCCACATCGGCGACCGACCCGTTGGTGATCCACATCTTCGACCCGCGCAGGACCCAGTCCGATCCGTCCCGCTTCGCGGTCGTGCGCATCCCGCCCGGATTGGACCCGAAGTCGGGTTCGGTCAGCCCGAAACACCCGATGGCCTCACCGGCCGCCATCGCGGGCAGCCACTGGTTGCGCTGCTCCTCGCTGCCCCAGCGGTGAATCGCGAACATCGCCAGCGACCCCTGCACCGAGACCAGGCTGCGCAGCCCGCTGTCCACGGCCTCGAGCTCCTGGCACACCAGGCCGTAGGCGGTGGCGGTCGATCCGCCGCAGCCGTAACCCTTCAGGTGCATGCCCAGAAGCCCGAGCTTGCCGAAGTCTGCGGCCAGTTCGCGCACCGGCACCTGACCGGTCTCGAACCACTCGGCGATGAACGGGCGCAGCCGTTGTTCGCCGAACCGGCGCACGGTCTGGCGTAACTCGATGTCCTCGGGTGAGAGCAGGGAATCCAGCTCGAGCATGTCGTCGAGGGGTGTCGCGGAATTCATGGGACATGTCTACCCGGTCGGCACGCACCGCAGTCGTGGCTAGGCTGAGCGGTGATGTCTGCACACGAATCGCAGGGTTTATCCACCAAGGCCATCCACGCCGTCCGGCCCGACCTGACCACCGGGGCCGTCAACGCACCGATCTATGCCAGTTCGACGTTCGCCCAGGACGGCGTCGGCGGACTGCGCGGGGGATACGAGTACGCCAGAACGGGCAACCCCACCCGCGCGGCGCTGGAGGCCTCCCTCGCCGCGGTGGAGGCGGCCGCCTACGGCCGGGCGTTCTCTTCGGGCATGGCGGCGACCGATTGCGCGTTGCGGGCGATTCTGCGGCCCGGAGACCACGTCGTGATGCCCGACGACGCATACGGCGGCACGTTCCGGCTGATCGACAAGGTGTTCACCCAGTGGGGCATCGACTACACCGCCGTTGCGCTGGCCGATCTCGACGCGGTGCGCGCGGCGATCACGCCCAACACCCGGATGATCCTGGTGGAGACTCCGACCAACCCGCTGCTGTCGATCGCCGATATCAGCGCGATCGCCCAGGTCGCGGCGGCGTCGAACGTGAAAGTGTTGGTGGACAACACCTTCGCCTCACCTGCACTGCAGCAGCCGCTGCTGCTGGGGGCCGACATCGTGCTGCACTCCACCACCAAGTACATCGGCGGGCACTCTGATGTGGTGGGCGGTGCGCTACTGACCAACGACGAGGAACTCGACGCCGCTTTCGCATTCCTGCAGAACGGTGCGGGCGCGGTGCCAGGCCCGTTCGACGCCTACCTCACGCTGCGCGGTCTGAAGACCCTGGTGATCCGCATGCAGCGGCACAGCGACAACGCGGGCGTCATCGCCGAGTTTCTCGACGGACACCCCGCGATCGAGACCGTGCTCTACCCGGGGCTGCCCGGGCACCCGGGCCACGAGGTCGCGGCCCGACAGATGACCGGCTTCGGCGGCATGGTGTCCGTGCGACTGCGCGGGGGAGCGGAAGCTGCACGCAAACTATGTTCCCGCACAAAGGTTTTCATCCTTGCCGAATCGTTGGGTGGCGTCGAATCGCTGATCGAGCACCCCGGAGCGATGAC
This sequence comes from Mycolicibacterium novocastrense, assembly GCF_001499835.1. Taxonomy (NCBI): domain Bacteria; kingdom Bacillati; phylum Actinomycetota; class Actinomycetes; order Mycobacteriales; family Mycobacteriaceae; genus Mycobacterium; species Mycolicibacterium novocastrense. The sequence continues at coordinate 155,672 of NZ_LQIH01000001.1, read as the reverse complement.
TCACGCGTCGACCGCGGGTTCTCAACTGGAGGTCCCCGACGATCTGGTGCGGCTGTCGGTCGGTATCGAAGACGTCGCGGATTTGCTGGCCGACCTCGAGCAGGCGTTGAGCTAGCGCCTAAGACAGCACCGGGCGCAGCGCCGACGCCGTGACCGCGAGGTTCATCTCGGGCAACGCGGTCGGTGACTCGTCGACCCAACTGCCCAGCGCGATCTCGCCGGCTCGGGCGTGCACCCACCGCCAGCCGCGGTCGTTGAGGCTCAGCAGTGCACCCAGGCCGTCGATCGCGTGCAGCAGCGAGATGATCGCCGCAGTGGTCGGGCCCGGCGGCCTGCGATCGAACAGCGCCGACAACAGTGCCGACCGCGCCTGGCCGACGCGGTTGCGGTTGGTCAGCGGCCATGCGAATTCGTGTCCGAACCTTCTGTCCGGCAGGGGGATACGTCGGATCTGACCGGTGCGTTCCAGATGGCCGACGATGTGGCCCTCGGTGTGCCTGGCCAGCCGCTTGACCGCCGTCTTCGGCCGCAACGGGCGACGCTGCAACAGCTGGAACGCCGGTTCTGTGACCGGGTCCATCGCGCCCGGGGTCGACAACGCGATCAGGCGGCCCGATTCGATCGCCTCACCGTCGACCGCCGGCCGGATCCGGCAGGCCAGGGCCAGGTCGAGCAGCACCGCGGCGGCCAGCACCCGCTCTCGGCGCGGACGGTCAAGAACCGGTTGCGCCGACGCGTTGTCGAGCAGCAACAGGAACAAGTCCTCGGCGATCTGCGCCATGAGCGGATGCTAAACCGCGCCCCGCCCACGGCTCGAATTCAGCTGCGGGTGCCGTCAGGCGTGATACGGCTCGGCCTCGAGCAGTTTCACCTTGACCGTGCTGCCGCTGGGCACCGTGTAGGTGCGCACATCGCCGACTTTCGCGTCGAGAAGCGCCTCGCCCAGCGGCGACTTCGGTGAGTACACCTCGAGCTTGCCGTCGCTGATGCCCTCTTGGCGGGTGGCGATCAGGAAGGTCTCGGTGTCGCTCTCGTCGTCGCCGTACTGGACCTTGACCACCGAACCGGGCAGCGCGACGCCCGACTGCTTGGGCGCCTCGCCGACCTTGGCGTTATTGAGCAGTTCCTGTAGCTGGCGGATCCGGGCCTCCTGCTGGCCCTGTTCCTCGCGGGCGGCGTGGTAGCCGCCGTTCTCGCGGAGGTCGCCCTCTTCACGACGGTCGTTGATCTCGGCGGCGATGACGGGCCGGTTGGCGATCAGCTGGTCGAGCTCCGCCTTCAACCGGTCGAATGCCTCCTGGGTGAGCCAGGTGACCTGCGTATCGGTCATATCGTCGCGCTCCTGTCTATCTGGGTCTCGCGGGCGTTCTCGCGCTCTTCTCGCGTAAGACGTCTCGTGGTACGGCGCTGGGGCTTGACGTGTATTGCCGCGGTCAGCGTGCTCGATCACAGCACCAAATGCAGCAATACACGGCTCCAGCAGGAACCGTGTACCCGACCATGGTAGCACCGCAAAGCGGCGTGATTTTCACGAATTCGCAGTTCGGCGTTTGCCGCACCGACGAATCAATGTGATTTCAAGGAATCGTCAGGTACGGCGGCACGTCGGTTCCGCATCCGTAAATATCCCCGATCACGGGCTGGCGGGTCGCTTTGACCCGGGCGGTCACCTGCACGGTCTGTTGCGACGACGGAGGCACCAGCACCTCCCTACGGCCGGTCTCGGCGCCGTCGATGGAGCGGGCCCGCACGATGCAGACAACCGGCTGCGACGGGTCCTCGCGGGTGACGCTGATCGTCACCGACACCGTCTCGTCGTCGATGAGTTCGTAGGCGCCCAACTCGCCGGTCACGGGCTCGCTCTCGAACCGCCCGAACGCCACCACGGCGACCGTGACCCCCACCGCCAGAGCGAGCAACGTGAACGCGACGGCGAGCCAACGGCGGCGGCCCACGTGCGGCCGCTGGCGGCCATAGCGTGCGGCGGGGCGTTCGATCATCTGGTTTTCTGAGGCTCTCGGTCGGATGGATCTACCGAACTGGAACTATAGGGACTATCGAAAGGTCTCCGCGGGTTGATATCGCCGGAGACGACAGCGCGATGATAGGCAGAGCAGGTTGAGCGAACTGCGGTTGATGGCGGTGCACGCCCACCCGGACGACGAGTCCAGCAAGGGTGCCGCCACGATGGCTCGGTACGTTGACGAGGGTGTCCGCGTGCTCGTGGTGACTCTCACCGGCGGCGAGCGCGGCGACATCCTCAACCCGGCCATGGACCTGCCCGAGGTGCATGGCCGGATGGCCGAGATCCGCCGCGACGAGATGGCCAAGGCCGCCGAGATCCTCGGCGTCGAGCACCGCTGGCTCGGCTTCGTCGACTCGGGCCTGCCCGAAGGCGACCCGCTTCCGCCGCTGCCCGAAGGCTGCCTCGGCGTGGTGCCGCTCGAGCAACCGGTCGAGGCCCTGGTGCGCGTCGTGCGCGAGTTCCGGCCACACGTGATGACCACCTACGACGAGAACGGCGGCTACCCGCATCCGGACCACATCAGATGCCATCAGGTGTCGATGGGTGCCTACGAGGCGGCCGGTGACCACCGCCTGTTCCCCGACGCCGGCGAGCCGTGGGACGTCCAGAAGCTGTACTACACGCACGGCTTCGTGCGGCAGCGGATGCAGCTGTTGCAGGAGGAGTTCGCCAAGCACGGCGAGGTCGGCCCATTCGAAAAGTGGCTCAAGCACTGGGATCCCGAGCACGACATCTTCGCCAAGCGCGTCACCACCCGCGTCGAGTGCGCCAAGTATTTCGCCCTGCGCGACGACGCGCTTCGTGCGCACGCCACCCAGATCGACCCCAACGGGGATTTCTTCCGCGCCCCGATCGAATGGCAGCAACGGCTTTGGCCCACCGAGGAGTTCGAGTTGGCCCGCTCGCGCGTACCCGTATCGCTTCCTGAGGACGACCTCTTCGCCGGAATCGAGGGCCGATGAACCTCCTACTCGCCGTCGACCTGCTGGCCCAGAATCCGCCCCGGGACACCGGACCGGACTTCGGCAAGGCCAGCCCGCTCGGACTGCTGATCGTGGTGCTGCTGCTGATCGGCACATTCCTGCTGGTCCGGTCGATGAACCGGCAGCTGCGGAAGGTGCCGAAGTCGTTCGACCCGCCGGATTCGGACTCCGAGCAGACCGCCGAGCCGCCCGACGAGCCCCGGGCACCGATCGAATCCGACCCGCCCCCCGACGGGACGAAACGTGAGCCCGGGGGCTAACACGCTCTCGCGGGCCACCAGCCCGTACCTGCGTCAGCACGCCGACAACCCGGTGCACTGGCGCGAATGGACGCCGGAGGTGCTGGCCGAGGCGGCCGACCGCGACGTGCCGATCCTGCTCTCGATCGGCTACGCGGCCTGCCACTGGTGCCACGTCATGGCTCACGAGTCGTTCGACGACGCCGAAGTGGCTGCCGCCGCGAACTCCGGCTTCGTCTGCATCAAGGTCGACCGTGAGGAGCGGCCCGACCTCGATGCGGTGTACATGAACGCGACCGTTGCGCTCACCGGGCAGGGTGGTTGGCCGATGACCTGCTTCCTCACCCCGGACGGCAGGCCGTTCTTCTGCGGGACGTACTACCCGAAGCCGACCTTCCTGCAACTGCTGGCCGCGGTCACCGACACCTGGCGCAACCGCCGCGGCGAGGTCGAGGAGGCGTCCGACAAGATCACCGAGGAGCTCCGGTCGATGGCTTCCGGTCTGCCCGGTGGGGGACCGCCCCTGCAACCGGCGCTGTGCGATCACGCCGTCGCCGCCGTGCTGCAGGACGAGGACGTCACCCGCGGTGGTTTCGCCGCCAATCCCGCTGGCGCGCCCAAGTTCCCGCCATCGGCCTTGCTCGAAGGACTGCTGCGTAACCACGAACGCACCGGTGACATCACGCCCATGGAAAGCGTCGAGCGGACGTGTACGGCGATGGCCCGCGGCGGTATCTATGACCAGTTGGCGGGAGGTTTCGCCCGCTACAGCGTCGACGCCGCCTGGGTGGTTCCGCACTTCGAGAAGATGTTGTACGACAACGCCCTGCTGTTGCGGGCGTACGCGCACTGGGCGCGACGTACCGCAAATCCATTGGCTCGCAAGGTCGCTGCCGAGATTGCCGCGTTCATGATCGACGAGCTCGGCGCCGACGGTATGTTCACCTCGTCGCTGGACGCCGATGCGGACGGCGTGGAGGGGCTGACCTACGTGTTCACCCCCGCGCAACTGCGCGAGTTCCTCGGTGAGGACGACGGCCGTTGGGCCGCAGAGCTTTTCGCGGTGACCGAGGGAGGCACGTTCGAACAGGGTGCCTCGGTGCTGCAGCTTCCGCGCGACCCCGACGACCCGGAACGGTTCGCCAGGATGCGGGCGGCGCTGCTGGCGGCCCGGCTGGCCCGCCCCCAACCCGGCCGCGACGACAAGGTCGTCACCGCATGGAATGGGCTGGCGATCACCGCGCTGGCCGAAGCCGCCGTCGCGCTCGACCGGCCCGAATTGCTCGATGCCGCAACGCAATGTGCCCGCGCGATATGGGAGCTGCACGTGGTTGACGGCAGACTGCGGCGAGCGAGCCTCGGCGGTTCGGTGGGCGCGAGCGCCGCGATACTCGAAGACCACGGCGCGCTGGCCACCGGTCTATTGACCGTTCACCAGATGACGGGTGAAACGGTCTGGCTGGAGGCTGCGCTGATGCTGCTCGACATCGCGCTCGAGCACTTCGCCGACCCGGACCGGCCGGGCAGGTGGTTCGACACCGCCGACGACGCCGAGACGTTGATGGTGCGGCCGGCCGATCCGCTCGACGGTGCGACGCCGTCGGGAGCGTCGTTGATCGCCGAGGCGCTGCTCACCGCGGCGCACCTCGCCCCGGCCGAACGGGCCGATCGCTATGCCGCGGCAGCCGACGCCACGCTCGCGGCGGCCACGCCGATCCTGACCCGGTTGCCGCGCTCGGGTGGGCACTGGCTCGCGGTCGCGGAGGCGGCCGTGCGCGGACCGATCCAGATCGCGGTCGCGTGCGACCCCGCTCGCTCAGAACTGCTGGCGGTCGCGCGTCGGCTCGCTCCGGGCGGGGCGGTCGTAGTGGGCGGCGCGGTGAATTCGTCGGAGCTGCTGATCGACCGCGACCGGGTCGGCGGTGCCGACGCCGCCTATGTGTGCCGCGGCAGAACGTGCGACCTTCCGGTCACCACGGCACCGGAACTCGCTGCCGCCCTGGGCTCGTCCGTGTAGCGTTCGGCGCATGCCGACGCCGGAAGACAACGCCAAGACCGTCACCCGTTATCTCGAACTGGCCGCGCAGGGCAAGGCCGACGACATCGTCGAGCTGTACGCCGACGACGGCACCGTCGAGGATCCGGTGGGCGGCGAGGTGCACATCGGCCGCAAGGCGATCCGCGGTTTCTACGACGCGCTTCCGACGATGGGCGCCCAGGCCGACGTCGTCACGCTCCGGGCGCTGGGCAACGAGGTGGCGTTCTTCTGGTCGCTGACCATCGACCTCGGCGACAACAAGATGCGCATCGAGATCATCAGCGTGATGACCTTCAACGAGGAGGGCAAGATCGCGTCGATGAAGGCCTACTGGACCCCGGAGAACGTCACCCAGCTCTAGCGAGCGACCGCCGAATGCCACGTGTCGGCGGCGTGTACTGCGCAGACACGGTCGCTCGCGGAGTGGAGGGCTAGAAGACGGCGAACCACATCGCGATGTAGTGGCAGATCGCCGCCACCGCGGTGCACGCGTGGAAGAACTCGTGGTGGCCGAACACGGTCGGCCAGGGGTTGGGCCACTTGAGCGCGTAGAGCACGCCGCCGATGCTGTAGAGCGCGCCACCGACGATCAGCAGCACCAGCGCGGCCACTCCCGCACCGTGCGTGATGGGTCCGACGAACCACGCCGCGACCCAGCCGAGCAGGATGTAGAGCGGCACGCCCACCCACCGCGGCGCCGACGGCCAGAAGCACTTGAGCAGCACGCCGGCGATCGCCCCGCCCCACACGATCCAGAACAGCACCATGCCGTCGGTCTGCGGCAGCGCGAGCAGGGCGAACGGCGTATAGCTGCCGGCGATGAACACGAAGATCATCGAGTGGTCGAGGCGCTTCATCCACTTGCGTGCGGTGGGGGACTTCCAGTTGACCCGGTGGTACGCGCCGCTGACCGCGAACATCGCCACGATGGTGAGCGTGTAGATCAGCGTCGCGACGCCCGCGCGGGTGGACTGCACCGACCACGACACCGACACCAGCGTGGCGCCGCAGATGGCTGCGATCCCCGCTGCATAGACGTGGATCCAGCCCCGCGCGCGCGGCTTGCCGATGAAATTGGCGAGACCGTCGACAACGGCTTCCGGGAAGTCCTCCGCGGTCTGCTGTGGGTCGCGGGACTCATCGGAGTCGGTGGTGTCGATGGATCGGGTCATGTCACCTCCACTAATGCCATGGGGGTTTTCGAACCTCACAGTAGTCTGGATCTTCGTGGAGCTCATTCCCCCGCGCCTCAAAGAGCCGGCCTATCGGCTGTATGAGATGCGGCTGCGCCAGGAGCTGGCTCGGTCCAAATCCCAACTGCCGCGCCATATTGCCGTTTTGTGCGACGGTAATCGCCGGTGGGCACGTGACCTTGGACACGACGACGTCAGCGTCGGGTACCGGATGGGCGCCCGCAAGATCGCCGACATGCTGCGCTGGTGTCAGGAAACCGGCATCGAGATGGCCACGGTGTATCTGCTGTCCACCGAGAACCTGCAGCGTGCCCCCGACGAACTGTCCCCGCTGATCGAGATCATCACCGACGTCGTCGAGGAGATCTGCGCACCCGCCAACCATTGGAGTGTGCGCACGGTCGGGGATCTGGAGCTGATCGGCGAGGAGCCCGCGCGCCGGCTGCGTGACGCTGTCGGGTCGACGCGGTCGGAGGCTGCTGCCCAGACTTTCCATGTCAACCTCGCCGTGGGCTACGGCGGGCGCCAGGAGATCGTCGACGCCGTCCGCCAGCTGCTGAGCAAGGAACTGGCCAACGGAAGCACCGGTGAACAGCTGATCGAGGCCGTCACCATCGATGCGATCTCGGAGAATCTCTACACCTCCGGACAACCGGACCCCGACCTGGTCATCCGCACCTCGGGGGAGCAGCGACTGTCGGGCTTTCTGCTGTGGCAGAGCGCGTATTCCGAGATGTGGTTCACCGACGCCTACTGGCCGGCGTTCCGGCGGGTCGACTTCCTGCGCGCGCTACGCGACTACACCGTGCGCCATCGCCGATACGGAATGTGATGCCACACTGAGAACATGGCTGCGCTGTCGGCAGTGGTCTTCGCTCTCAGCTGGTGGTTGGGGCTGTACCTGCTGGCCCGCGACCCCCGTAAGCCTGTGCTCGTGCTGGCCGCGACCGGGTTGACGAGTTTCGCGGCCGTCGTCGCGCTGGACGCGGTACGGACCGTCAGCGGCGCCGACGTGCTCAGCCGCATCGAGGTCTACCTCGTCGCCGTGCCGGGCATCGCGTGGTTCGCGGTGCTCCTCGAGCTGTCCCGGCCCCGTGACACCTGGCGCAGCCGCGCGGGCGAGCTCGGATTGGTCGCCGTGGTGGCCGCGGCCGCGTTCGTCGGCGCCGCGATGGCCGGAAGCGTCGACGGACCGCTGCGCCTGGGTCACTGGGTGATGTTCGCGGCGGTATCGCTGTCGTCGGTGGGCGCCATGGTCTACGCGGTGCTGCGCCGGTCGCAGCCGGGCCCGGTGGTCGGCTTCGTGGTCGTCGCGACGTTGTTCTTCGCATTGGGCAACGCGATCCTGATCATCCCGCTGGGGTTGGTGCCGAGCTGGTTGGCGTTGGCGGGCACCGGGTTCGACGTCGCGCTGCTCGGGGTGGCCGTGGCGATCGGGGACGCGTTCGACGAGGGCCAGGCGTTGCGCGCCGACATGTTGCGCTCGTTCGCGGCGACGACGGTGGTGGCCGTGCTGTTCGGCGGCCAGGCGTTGATCGGGCTGGCGGTCACCGGCCACGACACCGCGCTGACGGTGCTGCTGTTCACCAGCCTGGCGATCGCGATCGCGATCAACGTGCTCGCCGACCCGCTGGCCGGCGCGCTCGACCGGCTGGCGTTCTCGCGCTCGCCCGCCCTGCGCGCCGACCGCGCCGCACTGCGCAGCACCGAGGCGGCGCTGCCGCTGCGCAAGGACAACCCGCTCGACGGCGTCGACGAGCAGACGTTCGCCCGCCTCACCCGTCGCGCGCTCGGGCACTACGGCGATCTGTCCAAGCTGATCGCCAGCCCGCTGACCAAACTGCCGATCATCGACGAGCGCTTGGCGTCGCGCGGCGCACCCGACCAGCCACTGGAGCGGGCGACCGAGCTCAAGGCGCTGCTGGCCGAGCGCATCGCCCGGCTCAAACCGCGTGACGGCGGCGAGTTCGGCACCACCGAGGAGTGGCGGCACTACAACTCGCTGTACTTCCCGTATGTGGTCGGGGTGCGGGCCTATGCGCAGAACGCCACCGCCGCCGGCCTCGATCCCGTCGCCCGCCAGGCCTGGCACTGGTTCGTCACCGAGGTGCCGCAGCGGTCGCTGCACAATTGGCAGAACGCCGCCGCGCGGCTGATCGCCGCGGATCTGCGCGGCAACCTGGTGGCCGCCGGGGACTGACGCCTGAGTGCCAGAACCCGGAGCGCTCACGGGGAATTCAATGCGCGCGTGACCTGCGGTTGGCAGTAGCTGGCAGCGTTCTGCGTCGATCTGGCAGCGGCATCTGAGCACTGTCGGTGGCATGACCACCGCAACCACCCACCCGGTACAGGACACCGCCGGCGACGGCGATGTCGCAAGCGACTCCCTGCTGCGCGTCGCGCTGCGTGCCGACGCGACGCTGTGCGGGGCTCTCGGCTTGGTTATCGCGATGGCCGCCGACGCGCTGTCGCGGGTGAGCGGTCTGTCCGCTACCAGTGAGTGGATCGGCGGGGCCGCACTCGTCGGCTACGGCGCCGCACTGTTCCTGGCGGCCGGGGCGCCTGACGTCCGCCGCGTCGGTACCGGCGTGCTGGTCGGCAACATCGTCTTCGCGCTCGTCGTGGCCGTGGTGCTGGCGACCGGCTTGCTGCCGCTGACCGAAGCCGGCGTCGTGGGAATTGCCGGGTTCACCGCCATCACCCTCGCATTCGCCTACGCCCAGTACCTCGGGGTGCGTCGTCTGACGTCGACCCCCTCATGACTGGTCCGGAGCCGCCGTCGTCAGAGGTTGCGGCGTCGGCTCCGGAACGGTCCCTCATCCCCACAAGAAAGGAATCCATCATGACCGCACTCTCCGAACGGCTGAACGAGTCGACGGACACACTGCTGCGCTTTGCCATGCGCGCCGACGCGATCCTCACCGGCCTCGCCGGTATCGCGGCTCTTCCCCTCGCGGGTTGGCTGGCCGACACGTCGGGCACCACGATCACCTTCGAGTACGGAATGGCGGCGTTCTTCATCGCCTACGGTCTGGCGGTCCTGGGCCTCGCGGCGCTGCCCTCGCTGAAGACGGCGGGCATGGCGGTGATCGTCGCCAACGTCCTCTACGCCGTTGCGGCGGTAGTGCTCGTGATCTCGAACGTGTTCCCGCTCACCACGATCGGGGTGGTCCTGACACTCGCCACCGGTGTGTACACGCTGGCATTCGCCGAACTGCAGTACCAAGGCTGGCGCCGGATCAACCGGTAGCCGACTACAGCTTGCGCAGGCGCAGTCGGTTGATCGAGTGGTCGGCGTCCTTGCGCAGGACGAGCGTCGCGCGCGGCCGGGTCGGGAGGATGTTCTCGATCAGGTTGGGCCGGTTGATCGAATGCCAGATGTCGCTGGCGGCGAACACGGCCTGCTCGTCGGTGAGCGTGGCGTAGTGGTGAAAGTGCGAGGCCGGGTCGGCGAACGCCGTCGTGCGCAAGCCGAGGAACCGATCGATGTACCACTTCTCGATGTCGTCGATGCGGGCGTCGACGTAGACCGAGAAGTCGAACAGGTCGGACACCATCAACGTCGGCCCGGTCTGCAGCACGTTGAGACCCTCGAGGATCAGGATGTCCGGGTGCCGGACGATCTGCTTTTCTCCGGGCACGATGTCGTAGAGCAGATGCGAGTACACCGGCGCGCACGCGTACTCCGCGCCGGACTTGACCGTCGTGACGAACCGCATCAGCGCACGCCGGTCGTAGCTTTCCGGAAAACCCTTGCGGCCCATCAGATTTCGGCGAACCAATTCCGCATTGGGATAGAGGAACCCGTCGGTGGTGACCAGGTCGACGCGGGGATGATGTTCCCAGCGCGCCAGAAGCGCCTGCAGCACACGGGCTGTCGTGGACTTGCCGACCGCGACACTGCCCGCGACGCCGATCACGAACGGCACCGGGCGGTCCGGCTGAGACTCGCTGTCGGAGTCTCCGCCCAGGAACTCGGCGGTCGTCGCGAACAACCGCTGGCGCGCGGCGACCTGGAGGTGGATCAGCCGGGCCAAGGGCAGATAGACCTCTTCTACTTCGAGGAGGTCGATCTTCTCGCCGATACCGCGCAGCTTCTTCAGCTCGTCCTCGTTGAGTTTCAGCGGCGTCGACATACGCAGGTTCCGCCACTGACTCCGGTCGAACTCCACATATGGGCTGGGTTCACTCAGCCGCGCCATGCGCCCAGTCTTGCATTTACGGTTGAGTTCATGGACGCCAGCACCGTGATCCGCGAGTATCTGCTGCTCGGTCTGCGCTTCGACCGCGTGGAGCAGGGCTATGTCGACTCCTTCACCGGCGACCCGGCGTTGCGCCGTGCCGTCGCCGCCGAACCGCAGCCCGATCCCGCGGACCTGGCGCGGCAGGCCGACCGGCTGCTGGGGGAGTTGACCTCGGTCGACGGGCTGGAGCGGGCGCGCAAGGACTACATCGGCGCCCACCTGCGGGCGCTGGCGTGCGCGGGCCGCAAGTTCGCGGGCGAGCAGGTCGGCTTCGTCGACGAGGTCGAGGCGTATTTCGACGTGCACATCGACAGGGGCGACCCGGAGCGGTACCGGCAGGCCCATCGGCAGCTCGACGAGGTGCTGAACGGGCCAGGTCCGCTCGCCGACCGGATGCAGGCCTACCGCGCGGCCGAGGAGATTCCGCCCACGCGCCTCGAAGAGTGCATCCAGGCGTTCTCCAGCGCGCTGCGCGACCGCGTGCGCGCCGAGTATCCGCTGCCCGACGCGGAGACCATCACGTATGAGGTCGTCACCGACAAGCCGTGGTCGGGTTTCAACTACTACCACGGCGATTACAAGTCGACGGTGGCCGTCAACGCCGACCTCAAACAGCAGATGTCGAACCTGCCCCGGCTGGTCGCGCACGAGTCGTACCCGGGCCACCACACTGAGCACTGCCGCAAAGAGGTCGGTCTGGTCGAGGGCAGGGGACAGGCGGAGCAGACCATTTTCCTGGTCAACACCCCGCAGTGTCTGATGGCCGAGGGCCTCGCCGATCTCGCGCTGTATGCGGCGATCGGCCCGGAATGGGGCGTGTGGGCCGGGGAGATCTACGCCGACCTGGGGCTGCGGTTCGACGGCGAGCGCGCGCAGGCGGTGTCGGAGGCGACGGGCGCCCTCGCCGAGGTGCGCCAGGACGCGGCGCTGATGCTGCACGACGAGCACCGCGACGTCGACGAGGTCGTCGCGTTTCTCAAGCAGTGGCTGCTGGTCAACGACCAGCGCGCCCGTCAGATGCTGCGGTTTCTGTCTTCGCCGCTGTGGCGCGCGTACACCAGCACCTACGTCGAGGGATACCGGTTGCTGCGGGGCTGGCTGGATGAGCGACCCGATGACGTCAGCCTGACCCAGCGGTTCGGCACGTTGCTCGACGAGCCGTTGATTCCCTCGTCGCTGCGAGCGGCCTGAGTCGCGGCCGTCGCGCCGGGCCCTCCCTTATGGGGAACCACCGCTTCGTTGCCCAGCTCGCAGCGAATTATTCGTTGGTAGCGAATCTTTCGCTCGTAGCTGGGCATCGGAACAGGTATCTCGGCCGGGTGCGGATGATGCCACCGTGATCGGCGAGGCTGATGTGACTGCGGTGGGTAGAGGGCGTGGTCTATGCCGGACGCAGTGGGTGTAGCCGACCCCTATGGGCTGGTGGGTGCATGATCGCGGCGTCGTAGGCTGAGACACATGACTGCAGACCCCGTGACCTCCAACGCTGCCGCCCCCGGTGCGGAATACGCCGAGACCGCGAGTGCCGCCTACCGGGCCGCGTTACAGGTGATCGAGTCGGTGGAGCCGCGTATCGCGGCGGCGACGCGTAAAGAGCTTGCCGATCAACGGGATTCGCTCAAGCTCATCGCCAGTGAGAACTACGCCTCGCCTGCGGTCCTGCTGACGATGGGCTCGTGGTTCTCTGACAAGTACGCCGAAGGCACGATCGGGCACCGGTTCTATGCGGGCTGCCAGAACGTCGACACCGTCGAGAGCCTCGCCGCCGAACACGCCCGCGAGCTGTTCGGAGCGCCGTATGCCTACGTACAGCCGCATTCCGGCATCGACGCCAACCTCGTTGCCTTCTGGGCGATCCTGGCCACCCGGGTCGAGGCGCCCGAACTGGCCGCGGCCGGCCTCAAGCACGTCAACGACCTGTCCGAGGCGGACTGGGAGAAGCTGCGCAACAAGCTCGGCAACCAGCGGCTACTGGGGATGTCGCTGGACGCGGGCGGCCACCTGACCCACGGCTTCCGGCCCAACATCTCCGGCAAGATGTTCCACCAGCGCAGCTACGGCACCGACCCGAACACGGGCTTCCTCGACTACGACGCGGTGGCCGACGCCGCCCGCGAGTTCAAGCCGCTGATCATCGTGGCCGGCTACTCGGCCTATCCGCGCCGGGTGAACTTCGCGACCATGCGCGAGATCGCCGACGAGGTCGGCGCGACGTTGATGGTCGACATGGCGCACTTCGCGGGCCTGGTCGCGGGCAAGGTGTTCACCGGCGACGAGGATCCGGTACCGCACGCCCACGTCACCACCACGACCACCCACAAGTCGCTGCGCGGGCCGCGCGGCGGAATGGTGCTCGCCCAGCCCGAGTACTCCGACGCCGTCGACAAGGGCTGCCCCATGGTGCTGGGTGGTCCGCTGTCACACGTGATGGCCGCCAAGGCGGTCGCGCTCGCCGAGGCCCGCCAACCGGCGTTCCAGGCGTACGCGCAGCGCGTCGCCGACAACGCCCAGGCCCTGGCCGACGGTTTCCTCAAGCGTGACGCCGCGCTGGTCACCGGCGGCACCGACAACCACATCGTGCTGCTCGACGTCACCTCGTTCGGCCTGACCGGCCGCCAGGCCGAGTCGGCGCTGCTCGACGCGGGCATCGTCACCAACCGGAACTCCGTGCCCGCGGACCCCAACGGCGCCTGGTACACCAGCGGCATCCGGCTGGGCACCCCAGCGCTGACGACCAGGGGGTTCGGGGCCGACGACTTCGACCGCGTGGCCGAGCTGATCGTGGACGTCCTGTCGAACACTCAACCCTCTGCTGCCGCGGGGGGAGTGTCGAAGGCCAAGTACACCCTGGCCGACGGCACCGCCGAGCGCGTGCACACCGCCTCTGCCGAGTTGTTGGAGGCGAACCCCCTGTATCCGGGGCTGACGCTGTAGCCGCGCGCCACGCCGGTCGGGAATTTTACGATTCCCACAGAATTGAGTTACTGTAACTGCATGGCACAGAAACCTGTACCCAATGCGCTGATCCTCGAACTCGAGCCGGTCGTGCAGCAGGAGCTGCGTCGTCACGTCGACAGCGAGGATCTCTGGTACGCACACGACTACGTGCCGTTCGACCAGGGCGAGAACTTCGCCTTTCTCGGCGGTAAGGACTGGGATCCGTCGCAGGTGACGCTGCCCAGAGACGTCACCGATGCGCTCGAGATCCTGCTCATCACCAAGGACAACCTGGCCGGCTTCCATCGGGAGTTCGTCTTCAGCTTCATCCTCGAAGAGAAGTGGGGCCGCTGGATCGGCCGGTGGACCGCCGAGGAGCACCTGCACGCGATCGCGCTGCGCAACTACCTCGTCGTCACCCGCGAGATCGACCCGGCCGCCAACGAGGACGTCCGCGTCGAACACGTGATGAAGGGCTACCGCGCCGACACCTACAGCCAGATCGAGCGGCTGGTGTTCATGGCCTTCTTCGAGCGCGCCCACGCCGTGTTCTGCCGCAACCTCGAAGCGAAGATCACCGAACCGGTGCTGAAGAACCTCATCGGTCGCATCGCCAAAGACGAGGAGCGGCACGAGGAGTTCTTCGCCAACCTGGTCTCACACCTGCTGTCCACGAGTCGTGAGGAAACCGTCGAGGCCATCGCGCGACGCGCGGCCGAACTCGACGTCGTCGGGGGTGACATCGACGCGTACGCCGACAAAGTGCGCAACGTCGCCGAGAGCGGGATCTTCGGACCGGAGCAGCTGCGTCAGGTGATCACCGACCGCATCGCCGCGTGGGGGCTGGCCGACGAGCCGCAGATGCGCGAGTTCACCTCCGCGTAACCGCGCGATCATCGCCGCGGACGAGCAGCGGCGAACACTACGGCGCGCCTGCACGGCGCATGTGCCGCAACGGGAGTAGCGTCGTTTCCGATGGCTAGCGACGTGCTTTGCTGTCCGGGCGGTACCCGATCGTTGCGATCACGAGAGGGCCGGCCCCGGCCCTGGTGCCGCAGTGTCCGCCGACGGTTCGCGGGGGACCCGCGGATACCAGGAGCGCTACGTGATCGATTCGCCTCTCCGGACCTACGTGCTCGACACCTCCGTGCTGTTGTCAGATCCCTGGGCCTGCACGCGCTTTGCCGAGCATGAGGTCGTGGTTCCGCTGGTGGTCATCAGCGAGCTCGAAGCCAAGCGACACCATCATGAGCTCGGCTGGTTCGCGCGTCAGGCCCTGCGACTGTTCGACGATCTTCGGCTCGAACACGGCCGACTCGATCAGCCGATTCCCGTTGGCACACAGGGTGGTTCACTGCACGTCGAACTGAACCACAGCGATCCGTCGGTGCTTCCAGCCGGTTTCCGCACCGACAGCAACGATGCGCGGATCCTGACAGTGGCGGCCAATCTCGCCGCCGAGGGCAAGCACGTCACGTTGGTCAGCAAGGACATCCCGCTGCGCGTGAAGGCGGGTGCGGTCGGGCTGTCGGCCGACGAATACCACGCACAGGACGTCATCACCTCCGGGTGGACGGGCATGGCCGAGGTCGAGGTCGTCTCCGACGAGATCGACGTGTTGTTCGCCGAAGGGGAGATCGATCTGGAGGCGGCGCGAGACCTGCCCTGCCACACCGGTATTCGTCTGCTCGGTGGCACGTCGCACGCGCTCGGCCGGGTGACGCCCGAGAAGCGGGTGCAGTTGGTGCGCGGTGACCGGGAGGCATTCGGGCTGCGGGGCCGCTCCGCCGAACAGCGGGTGGCCTTGGATTTGTTGCTCGACGAATCGGTCGGCATCGTTTCTCTCGGCGGCAAGGCGGGCACCGGCAAGTCGGCGCTGGCGCTGTGCGCGGGACTGGAGGCGGTGCTCGAACGCCGCACACAACGCAAGGTCGTGGTGTTCCGTCCGCTCTACGCGGTCGGCGGGCAGGACCTCGGCTACCTGCCGGGCAGCGAGAGCGACAAGATGGGCCCCTGGGCGCAGGCGGTCTTCGACACGCTGGAGGGACTGGCCAGCCCGGCGGTGCTCGAAGAAGTCCTCTCGCGCGGCATGCTCGAGGTGCTGCCGCTGACCCACATCCGGGGGCGCTCGCTGCACGACTCGTTCGTGATCGTCGATGAGGCCCAGTCGCTCGAGCGCAATGTGCTGCTCACCGTTCTGTCGCGTCTCGGCGCAGGTTCGCGTGTGGTGCTCACCCACGACGTCGCCCAGCGGGACAACCTGCGAGTCGGCAGGCATGACGGCGTCGCCGCGGTGATCGAGAAGCTCAAGGGCCACCCGCTGTTCGCCCACATCACGCTGTTGCGCAGCGAGCGCTCGCCGATCGCTGCGCTGGTGACCGAGATGCTCGAGGAGATCAGCCCCGGCGCCCTGCCGTGAACCGGCTAGCGGCGACGGTTGCGACGGGCCAGGTACCAACCGGCGGCCGCCGCACCGCTGAGCGCCACCACCCGGTCGGCGCGATCGCCGCGCGGCAGGTCGAGTAGCGAAACCAGGCCCAGCACCGCGAATCCGGTGCCCAGGGCCGGCTGGCTGGTGGCCGTCGTCACGAGGGCGTTGCCGTGGTCGGTCATGGTCGCGGGAGCTTCGTCGAGACGCACCGGTCCTCCAGTCGATGGCGGGGCGGGGACAGCGTTACGACGGTAAGTCCTGCGACCCGACGGGGGGAATAGGGTGTTTCCCTATGTGTGGTCCCCTTTTTGGGGTCCGCTCGGCCGCCCGACCTGGCGACCCAGTTCGGCCCGCGACTTGATTCCCAGCTTGCGGTAGATGCGCGCGAGGTTGGCCTCGACGGTCTTGGGACTGATGAACAGCGCGGCCGCGACGTCCCGGTTCTTCATTCCGCGCGCGACGAGTTCGGCGACCCGCTGCTCGGACGGCGTCAGTTCGCCGCTGCGCTGAGGTCCGGCGCTCGCACGCGAGAACTCCGCGCGCGCCCGGGCCGCCCACAGCGGGATGTCGAGACGCTCGAAGACCTCGAGGGCCTCCTGAAGGTGCGCCGACGCCGATTCCTTCTTGCGCTGCCGGCGCTCGATCTGGCCCAGGGTCAGTAGGGTCCGCGCGCGCTCGAACGGCATCGGCAGACGGCGGTGTGCGGCCATCGCCCGCTGCGCCGCCTCGTGGGCGGCGTCGAGGTCGCCGAGCGCGGCCAGCAGCATGGCGCGGGCCCGCGCACCGACCGCGAGCATCCATTCGCGGTTCATCCTGTGACCGTTGTTCTCCAGCGCGACGGTGAGCCGTTCCGCCTCGTCGAATCGCTCGAGATGTATCAGCGCCTCGATCGCGTCGGGCAGGTAGGCGGCGTTGGGCAGTTCGGTCGGCGTGCTGTCGGGGTCGAATTCCGAGAGCATCGGTTGCAGCGCGGCCGCCGCGGCTTCGTAGTCGCCCAGCGAGACCTCCAGGAACCCGAGGGTCGCCCGCACCCGATCCGCCATCCGCAATGTGCCGGTCTGCCTTGCACATTCGAGGGCATCCTCGATCGCCCGGCGGGCGTTCTCGTCGTCGCCGGCGAACGCGGTGAGCTGGGCCCGCAGGCTCTGGGTCAGGAACTGTGAGGTGTGGCCCCCGAGTTGCCGGGCCTTTTCCACGGCGTCTTCGGCAACCAGGTTGGCCGTGACGAAGTCACCGCGCGCGATCGCGTTCGTCACCACGTGCTGGGAGACGAAGACGTGCTCGCCCTCCTCGCCCTTCTCCAGGCAGCGCGCCCGGATCTTGTCCACGACACCGCGGGCTTCGTCGAGTCGGCCGGTCCACTCCAGCAGCAGTGCGTGCTGCATGGCGGGCCGGAAGACCAACGGTGTGTGCGCCTCGGGGTCCTCCAGGCGCAGCGCCCGTTGCAAGGTCTCCTCGTCGTAGCCGTGGCCGGCGGCGAACCGCAATATGACCAGCATTCCCAGCGCCATACTGAGCAGATGCGGCAGGTCGAGGGTCTCCGCATTCGCGACGGCCGCAGCTGCGGTGTCCAGGCCCTGCTGCAGTTGATTTGCGTGAAAAAGCGTGTAAGCCAACGTGATCAAGGTCTGAACGCGCAATGCGTGGTTGTCGTGTACCTCATCGAGCGCCTCGCGTAGCAGCCGCGCGCTCTCGATGAACCCGTCCCCGTAAAGCCGCACCACCGCCAGTCGGCTCAATGCTTCGGCACGCAACGCGCCGGTGGGCAGTTGTTCGATGGCCTCTGCGAGGACGGCCGCCGCTCGCTCCTGTTCTCCGGCGTCGAAATGGTGCAATGCCGAGCGAAGCCGCCGCTCCGCGGTGTCGCCGCCGAGGCCGATGGCCAGGTCCACCAGTTCGGCCGCCGCGGCCGGCGCGCCCCGTATCCGCGCCGACTCCGCCGCCATGTCGAGGGCCGCGAGCGTGACCTCGTCACCCTTGGTCGCGGCCAGCGCCAAGTGTCGGGCCCGGAGTTCGGGTTCGTCGACGATCTCGGCGAGCCGACGGTGCATCGACCGGCGGCGACCGGGGGAGGCCTCGGTGTAGACCCCGCTGGCCAACAGCGGATGAGCGAACCGGATCCGGTTGCCGTCGATCGCGATGATGCCCTTGCTCTCGGCGGACTCCAACAATCCGACCAGCCGGTCCTCGTCGCCCGTAGTCGCATTCGCCACCACCTCGACCGTCGGCACGGCAAGGCAGGCGGCGGCCAGCAGCGCGTCGTGGACATCGGTGTCGAGGCTGCCCAGCCTGGTCCGTACCACGTCGGCCAGGGTGCGGGGCAGCGACGCGTCGAGGCCCGTCGCTCGTTCATCGAGGGAGCGGGCCAATTCGATCGCATAGAACGGGTTTCCGCCTGACACCTGGTGGATCCGGCTGATGGTGGGACGCGAGAACGATCGTCGCAGCCGCGTGGAGACCGCGCGATGCAGGTCCTGGATATTCAACGGGCTCAACCGGATTCGATCCACCGCGTCGGGCCGCGACAACTGCAACCAGTCGTCGACCGCACGGTCGTCGGATTCGGTACGCAGGCTGGCCAGTAGCCCGGTACGCCCCGTGAGCCTGCGCACCGCGAAGGCGATGACGTGCTTGCTCGAGGGGTCGAGCCACTGGAGGTCGTCGATGGCCAGCAGGACCGGTCGGTCCTCGCTGAGTCGTTCGACCACAGAGAGAAACGCGGCGGCCACGGCACGCTGATCGGTCACCGCGTCGTTGTCCGCGCGCAGCAGCACCTGGTCGACCGCGAGGAGTTGCGGTGTCGGCAGGTCGGCCCACGCGCGCGCGTCGGCCTCCTCGAGCAGGTCGGCCAGCGCGGTGTATGCGAGCACCGACTCCGCGGCCGCCGGTCGCGTCGACAGGACGTGGAACCCCCGCTCTTGCGCCTGCTCGACCGCCGCCAACCACAGCGTTGTCTTGCCGATCCCGGGCTCACCGTCGATCAGCAACGCCGACGGGCCCAGCGCCATCGCGTCCAGGAACGCAGCGATGGCGCGCTGATGTGTCGACTGGCCGATCACGATATTCCCCGGGTCCCCTGGCACGTCCCCCAGAATTGCAGCTGATCCGGAAGCGGGCGACCCCTCTATACCCGTCAGCGGCCGGGTTGACCCATCACCCGGGCCAGTTCGGCGCGCGACCGGATACCGAACTTGCGGTACACCCGCGCGAGGGTGGCCTCGACGGTTTTTGCACTGAGAAACAGTTCGCCCGCGACGTCGCGGTTCGTCAGGCCGGCGGCCGCCAGCTCGGCGATGCGCAGCTCGGCGGCGGTCAGCGCGGCCGGCGTCGACGCGGCGGAGCGGAGTCCGTCTCGGGACGTCCTGGCGCGCTCCGCCCACACCGGCGTGCCGAGGGCCTCAAAGGTCGCCAGCGCCTCGTTCAGCGTCGACGCGGCGAGCGGGTCGCGCGCCCTGGCCTGCAGCTGCCCGAGCAGCAGTTGGGTACGTGCGCGTTCGAACGGCATCGCCAACCGTTGATGGTGCTCGAGCGCCCGGTGCGCAGAGCTCAGCGCGCCGCCCACATCGCCGGCGGCCGCGTGCAGCATGGCGCGGCATCGTCGGCCCACCGCCAGCATCCAGGCCCGGTCCAGGCGACACCCGTTGCGTTCCAGCGCGGCCACCAGCGGCTCCGCGTCGTTCGTACGGCCCAGCTCGACGAGTGCCTCGACGGCATCGGGTACGAACTGCGCCGCTTGGATCTCGGTGGAATCCGGCGCGAATCGCGACACCAGCGGCTCGAGGAGTTCCATTGCCGCACCGTAATTTCCGAGTGATACCTCCAGGAATCCGAGCGCCGACAACGCCCAATCCTCGTGCCACGCGGTGCCGCTGCGCCTGCAGGCGTCGATCGCGTCCGCCGCTGCCAACCGGGTCTTGCTCTCGGCACCGTCATAGGCGGCGAGCCAGGCCTGTAGCACGAGGCTGAGCATCGCGGGAAACTCACCGCCGAGTTGCCGTGCGAGGTCGGCGATTTCATGGGCCACCCGCTTGGCCTCATCGAAGTCCGCGCGCCAGACCCGGGTCAACGCGACGTAGAAGTCGACGAAGACAACTTCGCCTTCCTCTCCTCGATCGGTGCAGCGGCGCGAGATCTCCCGCATGCACTCGTAGGCGGTGTCGAGCTCACCGGTGCAGGCCAGCATCAACGCGTGTTCGACGCTCGGCCGCAACATGATCGGCATGAAGGATTCGGTGTCTTCGAGTTCGAGGGCTCGGCGCATGTTCACTTCATCCATGCCGCCGCCGAGGAAGAACGCGATCGTCGCCCGGACCCCGAGCGCCATGCTGAGCAGACCGGGGACACCGAGCTTCTCGGCATAGGCCACCGACTCTTCTGCGCGGTGCCGGGCCGATGCAGGGTCCCCGGTCATGTAGAGGCCGTATGCCAACGTGGTCAGCATGACCGCCTTCGCCGGGCCTTCGGCGGCGTCCTCCTCGAGCGCCGTTGCCAGCAGTTCGACGGCTTCGGTGTAACCGTCGTCGATGAACCGCACGACCGCGAGCATGTGCCGGGCATCCGCACGCAGTGGTCCCGGTGCCAGGTCGTCGACCGCCCGCTCCAGAAGCGCGCGGGCCCTGGACGGGTCACCACCGTCGAAGCAGTACGCCGCCAACCGCATTCGTCGCTCGGCGGTGACGCCGCCGAGTGCTATCGCGAGCTCGATCAGCTCTGCGGCGGCGAAAGGGGCGCCCCGCGCGTGGGCGGATTCGGCGGCCCGCTCGAGCGCGCCGACGGTTGCGTCGTCGCCGGTGGTCGCGGCGAGGGCCAGGTGGCGCGCGTGCAACTCGGGCTCGTCGACGACGGTGGCCAGCCTGTGGTGCATCCGCCTGCGGTCCTCAGGGGAAGCGCCGGTATACACACCGGCGGCCAGTAGCGGATGTGTGAAGCGGACCCGGTTGCCTTCGATGGCGATGACGCCGCGCTGTTCGGCGGCCTCGAGCAATTCGACAGCCCGGTCGTGTTCAGTGTCGACCGCGGCGGCCACCAGATCGACCGCGGGGTCGGCCACCGAGGCGGCGGCCAAGAGTGCTTGCAGTGTCTCCGCGTTCAGTCCGCTCAGCCTGGCCTGTACTACTGCGGCCAGCGTGTCCGGCAGCGGGACTTCCGGCCTGTCGTCGGAGACCTTGGCCAGCTCGATCGCATAGAAGGGATTGCCGCCGGAGATCTGGTGGATACGGGTCATCTTCGCGCGCGACGGGGGATGCTCGAGGTGTTGTGTGACGACGGCATGGAGCATGCGGGACGTCAACGGCCGCAGTGATATCCGGTGGGTGGCATCCGGGCGCCGCAACTGCAACCAGGTGTAGGCGTCGGTACCGCCGGTGCGCAGGGTGCCCAGAACGCCGACCGGTCCCGCCAGTCGGCGTGCTGCGTACGACAACACATGTGAGCTCGACGGGTCGACCCACTGCACGTCGTCGATCGCCAGCAGCAGCGGCTGTCGAGTGGCAAGACCCTCGATGACCGACAGGAACGCCGCCGCGACGGTACGGCGATCGGTGGGTGCTCCGTCGGCGCGGCGGATCCGGTCAATGGCGCTGCGCTGGGCGGCGGGCAGGTTGCCGAATTCGGCGGCATCGACGTCGGCGAGCAGTTCGGTCAGAGTCGTATAGGCGAGCACTGATTCGGCGCTCGGGTTCCTGGCCGACAGCACACGGAAGCCATCACTGCGGGCGCGGTCGGACGCCGCATGCCACAGCGTGGTCTTGCCGATTCCGGCCTCGCCCTCGATCAACAGAGCCGACGGCGCGTGCGAAGCGGACTGCAGGAAGTCCGCTACCGCCCTCTCCTCGTCCGGCCGGTCCGCCAGGTACGACGGCGAACGAAAACGCTTAGCGCTCGTCGTCTTTCACCTTGGCCATCGCCAACACGTCGAGGCGCTTGTCCAGTTCCTCCTCGGACAGCTTGTCGCCGATCAGGCCCCGATCGATGACGGTCTGTCGGATCGTCTTCTTCTCCTTGAGCGCCTGCTTGGCGACCGCGGCGGCCTCCTCGTAGCCGATCGCCGAGTTCAGCGGCGTGACGATCGACGGGGACGACTCGGCCAGCTCACGGAGCCGGTCCTCGTTGGCCACCAGGCCGTCGATACAGCGCTCGGCGAACAACTTCGACGAGTTGGTCAGGATCTTGAACGACTCGAGGATGTTGCGGGCCATCATCGGGATGTACACGTTCAGCTCGAACGCACCGTTGCCGCCGCCCCACGCGATCGCGGCGTCGTTGCCGATCACCTGCGCTGCCACCTGCGTGACGGCCTCCGGAATCACCGGGTTCACCTTGCCCGGCATGATCGAGCTGCCCGGCTGAAGATCGGGCAGCTGGAGCTCGCCGAGGCCGGTGAGCGGACCGGAGCCCATCCACCGGATGTCGTTGGCGATCTTCGTCAGCGACACCGCGATGGTGCGCAGCGCACCCGACGCCTCGACCAGTCCGTCGCGGGCCGCCTGAGCCTCGAAATGGTTGGCGGCGACCTGCAATTCGGCCAGACCGGTCTGCTCGCGCAGCACGGCGACCACGCGCTCGTCGAAGTCGTCGGGCGCGTTGAGGCCGGTGCCCACCGCGGTGCCGCCGATGGCGAGTTCACCGAGCCGGGGGAGCGTGGCCTTCACCCTTTCTATGCCGGCTTCGACCTGGCGGGCATAGCCGCTGAACTCCTGGCCCAGCGTCACGGGCACGGCGTCCATCAGGTGAGTGCGTCCCGACTTGACCACGGTGCGCCACTGCCGCGCCTTGGTGGCCAGCGACTCGTGCAGCACCTCGAGCGCCGGGATCAGGTGGCGCACAGCGGCTTCCGTCGCGGCGATGTGGGTCGCGGTCGGGAAGGTGTCGTTGGACGACTGCGACATGTTCACGTCGTCGTTGGGGTGCACCGTCACGCCGTTGCGCGCCGCGATGCCGGCGATCACCTCGTTGGTGTTCATGTTCGAGCTGGTGCCCGAACCCGTCTGGAACACGTCGATCGGGAACTGGTCGTCGTGCTGACCGTCGGCGATCTCACCTGCCGCGGCGATGATCGCGTCGGCCTTGTCCGCTGCCAGCAGGCCGAGGTCCTTGTTGACCTGCGCGCAGGCGCCTTTCAGCAGGCCGAGGGCCCGGATCTGGGTGCGCTCGAGGCCGCGCCCGGAAATCGGGAAGTTCTCCACCGCGCGCTGAGTCTGCGCGCGCCACAGCGCGTTGACCGGCACCCGGACCTCGCCCATGGTGTCGTGCTCGATGCGGTACTCGGGCCCGGTTGCGCTGTCGGAGTCGACGCTCATGAATGTCCTTACTTCTCTTGTGGTTACGGCAGCGGATAGACGGCGTTGGTGTCGCCGGTGAAGTCGATCGCGGAGTATTCGCTGAGTTTGGACAAGCGGTGGTACGCCTCGATCATCCGCACGGTGCCCGACTTCGAACGCATGACGATCGACTGCGTGGTGCAGCCGCCGCTGTAAAAGTGCACGCCCTTGAGCAGGTCGCCGTCGGTGACGCCGGTGGCGCAGAAGAAGACGTTGTCGCCGGAGACCAGGTCCTCGGTGGTCAGCACGCGGTCGAGGTCGTAGCCGCGGTCGAGCGCCTTCTGGCGTTCCTCGTCGTCCTTGGGCGCCAACTGGCCCTGGATGGCGCCGCCCATGCAGCGGATCGCGGCCGCGGCGATGATGCCCTCGGGTGTCCCGCCGATCCCGGCCAGCATGTCGGTGCTGGTGTTCGGCCGGCACGCCGAGATCGCGCCCGCGACGTCGCCGTCAGTGATCAACCGGCACCGCGCACCCGCTTCCCGCACGTCGGCGATCAGCTGCTGGTGGCGGGGCCGGTCCAGGATGCAGACCGTCAGATCGGAGACCGACACGTTCTTGGCCTTGGCCACCCGGCGGATGTTCTCCCCGATCGGGGCGGTGATGTCGATCGCGTCGACCGCCTCCGGTCCGACGGCGATCTTGCTCATGTAGAACACCGCGGACGGGTCGAACATGGTGCCCCGTTCGGAGACCGCAAGCACCGAGATGGCGTTGGACAGGCCTTTACTCATCAACGTGGTGCCGTCGATCGGGTCCACGGCGAAATCGCACTCCGGTCCGTCCCCGTTGCCGACCTCTTCGCCGTTGTAGAGCATCGGCGCGTTGTCCTTCTCGCCCTCGCCGATCACCACCACGCCGCGCATCGACACCGAATTCACCAGCTCGCGCATGGCATCGACGGCCGCACCGTCGCCGCCCTCCTTGTCGCCACGGCCTACCCAGCGGCCGGCGGCCATGGCGCCTGCCTCGGTTACTCGGACGAGCTCGAGCGCGAGATTTCGATCTGGGGCTTCACCACGGGTCGGACTCATGGCCCAGATTGTCCCATTAGCCGGTCCGCGTTCGGGAGCTGGGATACTGGCTGCGTGACCACGCAACCGGCTCCCGCCCCCAAGCCCGCCAAGTCGCGGTTGCTGCATGACGGTCGCGACATGTTCTGGTCGATGGCGCCGTTGGTTCTCGCCTGCATCGTGCTGGCCGGGATGCTGGGGATGTGCTCCTTCCAGGGCGCGGGGCCCGGCGCCGGCC
The DNA here is from genome assembly GCF_001499835.1 of Mycolicibacterium novocastrense. Taxonomy (NCBI): domain Bacteria; kingdom Bacillati; phylum Actinomycetota; class Actinomycetes; order Mycobacteriales; family Mycobacteriaceae; genus Mycobacterium; species Mycolicibacterium novocastrense. The sequence continues at coordinate 131,014 of NZ_LQIH01000001.1, read as the reverse complement.
CGGTCCCGTCCTTCGACGCCCCCGCGGCTTTACGGGCCGATGCCGACGCGTTGAAGATCCCGATCCGGATCCCGCAACTGCCCGACGGTTGGCAGTCGAACAGTGGTAGCCGCCAAGGCATCGAGGCCGGTCGCACCGACCCCGCGACGGGGCAACCTCAGCGTGCCGTCAGCTCCACCGTCGGTTTTCTCGCGCCCAGCGGAATGTATGTGAGCCTGACCCAGAGCAATGCCGACGAGGAGAAGCTGGTCGGGTCGCTCGACGCCGATGCCGTGCCCACCGGGGTGCAGGACGTCGACGGCGTGAAGTGGGTGGTCTATGAGGGCGGCGACGACGACGGCAAACCCGCCGAACCGGTGTGGACGACCCGGCTGACCAGTCCGACCGGACCGGCGCAGATCGCGCTGACCGGCGCCGCGGATGCAGACGAATTTCGTACCCTGGCGGTGGCGACGCAGACCGCGGCGCCGCTGCCCGCAACGTAGGAGTGGGCGTGGTTCGTCCGGCGAGATTGCATCCACGCAGCCCGCTTCTCGCACTTTCTCTGCATGGTGTCAATCTCGCGTAACGAGCGACCAGGAGGGCGCCCATGACCGCACCGGACCCTGATGTCGCCGCCGGGGCGGCACCGGAAGCCGACCTCACCGGATGGGCCGTCGCGCCCTTCACCGCCGCCGGCTACACCCACGACGTCTACCGCAAAGGTGAGGGCCCCGGCGTGGTGCTCATCCCCGAGATGCCCGGCGCGCATCCCGGCGTCCTGGCGCTCGGCAACCACCTCGTCGAGGCGGGATTCACCGTCGCGATTCCGTCGTTGTTCGGCACGCCCGGTGCACCGCCGATGCGGCCGGGCATGGTGCCGATCATGGTGCGCGGATGTGTGGCCAAGGAATTCGCCGCCTTCGCCACCAACGCCGACCGGCCCGTCGCGCACTACCTGCGGGCACTGGCCCGTGACCTCAACGCGCAGACCCCGGGCAAGGGGGTCGGGGTCATCGGCCAGTGTTTCACCGGCGGCTTCGCCCTGGCCGCCGCGGTCGACGACAGCGTTCTGGCGCCGGTGCTGAGCCAGCCGTCGCTGCCGTTGCCGCTGACACCGAAGCAGCGCAGGGACCCGGGGCTGTCCGAGGCCGAGCTGAAGGTCGTCGAACGCCGCGCCGCCGACGAAGGGTTGTGCGCGCTGGGACTGCGGTTCAGCAGGGACCCGCTGGTGCCCACGGAACGCTTCAAGACGCTCAAGGACCGGCTGGGCGACGCGTTCGAGGTGATCGAGATCGACTCGGCCAAGGGCAACGAACACGGATTCGGCGCGATGGCCCACTCGGTGCTGACGTTGGAACTGCGCCACCAGGAAGGGCATCCGACCGACGCGGCGCTCAAGCGCGTGGTCGCGTTCCTCAGGGAACGGCTGGTTTAGGTTTCTCCGGGGCCTTCGGTTCGCCGCGCGCCTCCCTGAGGCGACGGCCCAACCACCAGAACGGGTTTCGGCGCTTGGGTTTCTCGTCGGCCGAGTCGGGCCGTCGCATCGGCACGCCCTTGTACTCCTCGAGGTAGACGCTGATCGTGGTGACGATGACGATCATCAGCACCGGTCCGATCACGATCCCCCACGCGCCGAACATGCTGATTCCGGCGAACACGGCGAGCAGCATCAGCGCGGCGTCCAGGCGGGCCTCGCGCGGCACCAGGATGGGTCGCAGGAAGTTGTCGATGTTGGTCACCACGATCAGGTGGAACAGGATCACGAACACGCCGCCGAAGATGTTGCCGAACAGGATCATTCCGACACCGAACGGGATCGTGACGATGCCGCTGCCCAACGGGATGACCGACAGCGCCGACAGCAGCACGGCGAACAGGAAGAAACCCTGATGGAAGCCCGCCAGGTAGATCGACGCGGCGCCCGCGACGCCCTGACAGACCGCGATGACGAACTGGCCGAACACGGTGCCCTTGACCATCGCGCCCATTTTCGTCATGTAGACGTCGGTGATCCCCTCCCCGAGTGGGTTGAGTTGGCGGATGATCGCCACCACGCGTTCGCGGTTCGTCAGCAGCGACACGAACACGTACACGAACAGGATCGCGGCGGTGATTCCACCGAACAGACCACCGGCAGCACCCTGCAGCAGGCCGAGCAGCCACTGGCCGGCCTCCTGGGCGACCCGCGCCATCGAACTCCGCAGCGATTCCGGGGTCACGGTCGTGTCGATGTAGGGCACGCGGCGCAACAAATCGTTGACGAACTGCAGCGCCCGGTCTCCGAGCGCCGACAGGTCGGTGCGGCCGACCCATTCGGCGACCCGCTCGACCATGGTCGTGATCTGCACGACCGCCAGCGTGACGAACAGGCTCAGCGGCACGATCACCGCGGCGAACGCGGCCAGCACGGTCACCGTCGCAGACAACCCGCGGCCCATCCGCCTGTTGAGCCGCGTGTACAGCGGTGAGAACAGGTAGGCGGCCACCGCGGCCATCACAATGAGGATGAAGTACCCGCGCAGGAAGTAGGCGCCGAACGCGATCGCGATGACGGTCGCTATGGCCAGCGCGCGGCGTTGAGGCAGCGAGAACTCGGTACTCATTGCGGCTATGTCTACAGCGTCTCGGACCTCGCTTGCGCTTGTTTGGCGCGTTGGTCGGCGATGAACCGCATCGACACGCGGTTCATCAGGGCCGGTGCGAGCCGCGCGAACATCCACTGGGCATGCGCGATGCGAGGTTTGACCAGGATCGGCTTGTTCTTCTCGACCGTGCGCAGCACGTCGCGGGCCAGCCGGTCGGCGTCATAGGGTTTGCCGCCCTGGGCCTGCAAAAAGTAATCACGGCCGACGAAGCCGCCGACGGAACCCTTGTCGAGGATCGGGGTCTCCACCGCGGCCGGGCACACCGCAAGCACCCCGACGCCGCGCGCGGCGGCCTCCGAGCGCAGCGCCAGGCTGAGCCCCACGACCGCGTGTTTGGTCATCACGTAGCTGGTGACCTGCCCGGCCGCGGTGAGCCCGGCCATCGACGCGGTGTTGACGATGTGGCCGTGGCGCTGGCGCACCATCAGGGGATAGGCGGCCGCCACCCCGTGCACCACGCCGCGGATGTTGACGTCGATGATCGCGTTCCACTGATCCAGCGTCAGCAGTTCGGTGTCGCCGCCCCAGACGATCCCGGCGTTGTTGAACATCAGGTCGAGGCGCCCGGCCCGGTTCACCACATCGTCGACGGCGGCCTGTACCGCCTCCGCATCCGTCACGTCGAGGCGCGCGGCTCGAGCCTTTGCGCCCAGACCGGCCGCGGTGCGTTCGGCCGCATCACCGTCGACGTCGGTGCACACGACCTCGGCGCCCGCGTCGGCCAGCGCCCGGCACAGCGCGGCGCCGATCCCGGAACCGCCGCCGGTGACCAGGGCCTGCTTCCCGCTGAAAGTCATTTCAGCTCAGCCAATTTCATGACGTGCCCCATCACATCCGGATAGCGCTTCATGTGGGCGCCCCCGTTGAGGTCGAGCACCTCGCCGGTCAGCCAGGACGCCTTCGGTGAACACAGGTACAGCACCGCTTCGGCGATGTCCTCAGGTGTGCCCGCACGGCCCAGCGCGGTGTTCTCGACGTACTCCTCGACAACGCCGGGGACGGCCGCGGCCGGCGCGGTCAGCGGCGTGTGCACGAAGCCGGGTGCCACGGCGTTGACGCGGATGCCCCGTGGCCCCCACTCGAGCGCGGCGACCTGGGTGAGCATCGACAGGCCCGCCTTGGCCGCGCAGTAGGCGCTCATCCCGGCGGCGGGCTGGCGTCCGTTGAGCGAGCTGATCGACACCAGTGCGCCGCCCTCGCGCAGGGTCCGGCCCGCGTGCTTGGCGACGATGAACGCGCCGTTGAGGCACACGTCGACGACCGCGCGGAAATCCTCGACGGCGAGGTCGGTGATCAATCCGACGGTGCTGAATCCCGCGCAGTTGACGACGACGTCCACTGGGCCGGTCTGCTCGAAAAGCGCCTGTACCGAGGCCTCGTCGGTCACCTCGACGTGCGCGGCGGTGTGCGGGGCGCCGAGTTCGGCGGCGCGCGCTCGGGCGCCGTCGGCATCGCGATCCGCGAGCGTGACGCGGTCGCCTTCCGCGGCCAGCGCGCGCGCCGTCGCCCAGCCGATCCCCGACGCGGCGCCGATGACCAGCGACTCCCTGGCCGCCCGCCCGTTGCTCATACAGTTGCCCTTTCGACGGAGTAGAACGTGTTTCAACTTAGCGCTTTGACAGACTCGACCGGTGAGCGATCTGAAGATGAGCTCGTCTGCGGCGAATTCGGTCGCGTCGCGCGATGACCGCCGACACCCGTCTAGTGTGCAACCAGATCGCTAAATCGCGGCTGTACTACGGTTCGGCGATCTCAGCGCACACTAGACGCGTGCCGGTGGGGTGGCTCAGGCGTCGACGGCGTCGATGTGTGCGCGCACCAGCGCCGGGTAGCGCTCGCGGTCGGGACGGAAGATGTCGTGCGGCGAGTCGGCGAACACATGCAGCGACGCCGAGGGGAACAGCTCCCGATAACGGTCCCAGGCGGCGTCGGAGATCAATGGGCTGTTCGGGCTGCGTACCACCAGCAGCGGTGGTTGCCACCGCGCCAGCGGTTCCCAGAACGACTGCTTGCGCGCGGCGCCGAAGATCGCCTCGCCGGCGGCCCGGTTCAGCCGTTCGTGCACCGGGGTGCCACGCCACCGGCCGTCCAGCAGGAAAGTGGAGATCTCCTTCGGAAGCGTGATCTCCTCGGGCACGTAGTCGCCGATCGAAATCGAGCGGACCCGCCCGCGATGTGCGAGCGCCCACGTCAACGCGTAGGGGGTGCCCCGCGAGAACGTCATCACGTGCACAGGACCGTCGGTGACCGCGTCGACCACCGCGCCGACGTCAGTCCCGAGAACCGTTGAGTCGTAATCGCCTTCGGGTGCGCTGCTGCGTCCGTGCCCGCGTAGGTCGGCGACCACCGCCCGCCGGCCGAACAACGGCAGCACCTCGACGTAGTCGTCGGCGATGTCGGTGAAGCCGGGTATGAAGACGACCGGCGCCCCGCGATCGGGACCTCCGGAGTCGAGATAGTGCAGACGAGCGCCCGCGTTGGTTGTGAACCGTGATTCGACCATCACCACCACCCTGCCCGGTGTCACCTCCCAGCGCTCAGTTATGTACGCAAACGTCGAGCAGAAACGTACGTAGCTGTGCGCTCGCGACCACGTAACCGCCGCGAGTCGCGGCTCAGCCCTCGGGCGGGGCGGACGCCGCGACGCTCACTGTCGGCTCCTTCGAGGCGTTCTTCATCTGGTGGAACAGGTCGACGTAGTACGGCAGGCATTCGGCCATGGCCTGTTCCGTGGTGAACAGCGGCCGGTATCCGAGGTCGCGTTCGGCCTTCGCGATCGAGAAGTAGTTGTCGAGGTAAAGGCGTTCCACCCCAAGGGGTTCGACCATCGGCTTGGGTAGCCCGAACCGGAAGTGCAGCCACTGCCAGGCGGTCATCGCGAGCCACACCAGGCGGCCCGGCACGCGGATCTTCGGGTAGCGCCGGCCGCACGCCTCGACGACGGGCCTGGAGAACTCGAACATGTTGATCGGCTCGCCGTCGTTGATGAAGTACGCCTGTCCCGGAGCGGTGCCGCCCGGAACGAGATGCTGGGCGGCGAGGATGAAGCCGTGAATCAGGTTGTGCACGTAGGAGTTGTCGAGCTTGACGTTCTTGCTGCCGACCAGCACCTTGACGTGTCCGGCCAGCACGCTCTCGAACACCTTGCGAAACATCGTCTGGTCCCCGCGTCCCCAGATACCGCTGGGGCGAATCGAGCAGGTGAGCAGGCCGTCGATTCCATTGGCGGCCAGCACGAACTTCTCCGCGGCGACCTTCGTCTCGGTGTAGAGATCGTTGAATCGCTCTGTGTAGGGCAGGGTCTCGTCGCCGCCGGAGATGGCCTTGCCACCCATCACGACGCTGTTCGATGCGGTGTAGACGAAGCGTTTGACCCCGGCGGCGCGGGCCGCGCGCACGAGGAGTTCGGTGCCGGTGACGTTGATCGCGAAGCTGCGCTTGCGGTACTCGTCGGTGACCGACGCGCCGCCCATCAGGTCGATGATCGCCGCGGTGTGGAACACGGTGTCGATGCCGGCGACCGCGGCCGCCACCTGGTCGGGGTCGCAGATGTCGCCTTCGACGGCCTCGAGCCCGGGCTGCGCCGGAAGCGGTGACGGGGCCCGGTCGAAGGAGCGGACCTCGTGTCCGCGCTTGAGCAGTTCGGTCACCAGGTTGGCGCCGACGAATCCCGAGCCTCCCGTGACGAGGACCCGGCCCAGTTCGGTGGTCAGCGTTGAGTCACCCATGGCCAGCAGACTAACTGAAACGTGTTACAGTTTCGACCCCTCAGATCCTGAATCGTTGCGCTGTCAACTTTCGTCGCCGTCTTTGGAGGCCAGGGCCTCTTCGATGCGCTTGCGGGCGCCAGCTAAGTGTTCTTCGCAGCGTTTCGCAAGTTCTTCGCCTCGTTCCCAGAGCTTCAGCGATGTATCCAAATCGAGTCCACCCTGCTCGAGCTGCTGCACGACCGCGACCAGCTCTTCGCGCGCTTCCTCATATCCCAGTTCACTAATGGGCTTCATTTTCTGCCCCTTCCGGCCCCTCGCTGATCGCGGTGATCGCTCCGTCTGCCACGCGCACCCGCAGTCGCACCCCCGTGGCGGCGTCCGCGGTGGTGCGCAACACGTGGGCGTCGGGCAGCGTCTGCACGACGGCGTAGCCGCGAGCCAGCGTCGCCGCCGGGCCCAGTGTGCTCAGCCGCGCCGCCAGGTGTCCGATGCGATCGGTCTCGGTGGCCACCAGTCGGGTGACGTCGCGGCGGGCGGTCATCCGCAGACGGTCGACCTCGTCGGCGCGCGCGGTGATCGCCGTCAGCGGCTGCGCCAGCACGGGCCTGCTGCGCAACTGGTCCAGGGCATGCTGCTCGCGGTGCACCCAGTTGCGCAACGCGCGGCCCCCTCGACGGCACAGATCGGTGATGTAGGCCTGTTCGGCGGCGGCGTCGGGAACGATGCGCTTGGCGGCATCGGTCGGCGTGGCGGCGCGCAGGTCGGCGACCAGGTCGCACAGCGGATTGTCGGGTTCGTGTCCGATCGCGCTGACCACCGGTGTCGTGCACTTGGCGATCTCGCGGCACAGCGTCTCGTCGTAGAACGGCAACAGGTCCTCGACGCTGCCGCCGCCGCGGGCGATGACGATCACGTCGACGTCGGGATCGGCGTCGAGTCCGCGCAGCGCCTCGACCACCTGTGGCACCGTGTTGGGGCCCTGCACGGCGGTGTTGCGGACCGCGAACCGCACGGCGGGCCAGCGGCCGGTGGCCACCGAGATCACGTCGTGCTCGGCATGGCTGCCGCGGCTGGTGATGAGCCCGATCGTGTTGGGCAGGAACGGGATCGGCCGCTTGAGCCGCGGGTCGAAGAGTCCCTCGGCGTGTAACAGCTGGCGCAGGCGTTCGATACGCGCCAACAGCTCGCCGACACCCACCGCACGAATCTGGTTGACCCGCAACGAGAACGAACCCCGGCCCACGAAGAAGTTCGGCCGCCCGAGCATGACGACCCGGGTGCCCTCGGTGAGTTTCACCGGCGCGTTGAGCACCAGCTCGCGCGGGCACGTGATCGACAACGACATGTCGACCGACGGGTCGCGCAGGGTGATGTATGCGGTGCTGGAGTTCGGCCGGGTCGAGAGCTGGGCGACCTGACCCTCGACCCAGACCGTGCCCAGTCGTTCGATCCAGTCTTTGATCTTCATCGACACGGAGCGGACCGGAAACGGGTTCTCCGGTGACTGGCCCTGCTCGGCGTCGCTCATATTCGCAGCCCCGCTGGGCCGCTCACTTGGCTGACGCGCGGGTGATCCTGTTGGCGAGCAGCGTCTGGAACGGGGCGCGGCCCTTGGTGGCTTCCTCGTAGGCCAGCAGCGCCTCGAGGTCGGCCACGCGCAGCGTGTTCAGCCGCGCGCGCAGCTGAGCCAGCGTCAGCGACTCGTAGTCGAGCTCGGTGACGATCTCGGGGGCCTCGCCGATCGCCAGGGAGGTGTCGCTGCCGTCCTGTTCGCTGCCGTCCTGTTGAGATGCCGACCGCGGCTCACCGTTGCTGAACAGCGCGAAGCGGCCCTCGGTCATGCGTTCGCCGTCGCTGGAGGCCGCGGAACTCGGCGCCTCGGAGTCGTCGACATCGTCGTCGAAGGTCGCCCACTCGGGCTGCTCATCCTTGGGCGGGAAGATCGTCTCCAGCGTCTCGTCACCCTTGTTGACCAGGTCGGCGACGTCCTGCTGGAACTTCATCACCAGGTGCGCGAGCGAACTGACGACGGTCATCGGGTACATCAGGATGGTCTGGGGCAGCTTGCGGGTTTCCTCGATGGCGGTCACCGCCGCGCCAACCAGCAGACGGACCCCATACGGTGCGGTTGCCATGGTCACAGCCTACGGGCGACTTCTCGGCTGGTCTGGCTGGGCCGCTGATGCGTACCCTGGGAGCCATGCCGCCGACTATCAACATGGGGATTCCGGGCGCCTCGAGCTCGGTCGCCGGTGGCGTGACCGGGAAACGCGTACTGCTGGCCGAACCGCGCGGGTACTGCGCGGGAGTGGATCGCGCCGTGGAGACCGTCGAGCGTGCACTGGAGAAGCACGGCGCTCCGGTCTACGTGCGCCATGAGATCGTGCACAACCGGCACGTCGTCGAGACGTTGGCCAAGGCCGGAGCCGTCTTCGTCGACGAGACCGACGAGGTGCCCGAGGGTGCGATCGTGGTCTTCTCCGCGCACGGCGTCGCCCCGACCGTGCACCAGACCGCCAAGGAGCGCGATCTCAAGGTCATCGACGCGACCTGCCCGCTGGTCACCAAGGTCCACAACGAGGCCAAGCGCTTCGCCAGGGACGACTTCGACATCTTGCTGATCGGCCACGAGGGCCACGAGGAGGTCATCGGGACCGCCGGCGAGGCGCCCGACCACGTTCAGCTCGTCGACGGACCGGATTCGGTGGACAACGTCACCGTGCGCGACGAGAGCAAGGTCATCTGGCTGTCGCAGACCACGCTGAGCGTCGACGAGACGATGGAGACGGTGCGTCGGCTCCGGGAGAAGTTCCCGACGCTGCAGGACCCGCCCAGCGACGACATCTGTTACGCGACCCAGAACCGCCAGGTCGCCGTCAAGGCGATGGCTCCGGAGTGCGAGCTGGTGATCGTCGTCGGTTCGCGGAACTCGTCGAACTCCGTGCGCCTGGTCGAGGTCGCGTTGGGTGCCGGTTCGGATGCGGCCCACCTGGTCGACTACGCCGATGACATCAACCCCGCATGGCTCGAGGGTGTGACGACGGTCGGCGTGACCTCTGGCGCGTCGGTGCCGGAGATCCTGGTGCGTGGCGTGTTGGAGCGGCTGGCCGAGTACGGCTACGACATGGTGCAGCCGGTGACGACGGCCAACGAGACACTCGTGTTCGCGTTGCCCAGGGAGATCCGCCCCGCCCGCGCGTAATCGCATCGAGCGCGCCCGAGGCTAGATGTCGTACTCCCAGGAATCGGCCTCCGAGCCGCGCGGGGCGCGGCGGCGGGTGCGGTACTCGGCGCGGTCGTCGGCTTCCTCTCCGCGGTAGCGCACCCGGGAGATCGGATGGTGGGTCCCGTTGCCCGACCCGTTGCTGTTGCTGCCGTTTCGGCCGTGCGGCTCCCGAGGCTGGTACTCGTCGAAACGACGGCGGCGCTCGGGCCGGTCCGCGGTCCGGTCCTGACTCCTGCGGTCGTAACCCGTGCGGCGTTCCGAGGGCGGAGGACCAGGCTGACGCGGGTTCGACGGGCGCGGCCTGCGCCGGGGTTCGGGTGCGGGTGCCGGCTCGGCGTGCCTGCCGGAGCGAGCGCGGCGCGGACGCTCGGCGATCGGTTCGATGATCTCGGTGGCGGGAGGCCGCACATGGCGTGACCGCGACGTGGTGCTGCGTCTGGCGGGCCGACCGCTGCGATCGGCGGCCGCCCTGCTGGTCCGCGCCGCCGTCCGGTCGGCGCGGGCGGCCCGGTCCGTGCGGGCGGCCCGGCGTGCGGCGTCGGGGCGCTTGCGGCGTGGTCGGGCGGCGGCCGCTTCGTCGTTGTCACTGGGTTGGCGCGCGAACACCGACGAGATCTTGGCCACCGATGCCGCCAGCGCGGTCGCGACGGTCGCCGCCCATGCGGGCTTGTCCGCCTCGCTGTCCTCGGTGGTGGCTGGAGATGCGCGACGGGTCGACATCCCGACGTACCAGCGGCACATCCCGATCAGCAGCACGGCCGCCGAGGTGAAGAACATCAGGGGAAAGCGCTCGATCAGCGGATAGCCGCAGTTGATGGCCAGGTCCTTCACGCCGGTGAACTGGCCGCCGGTGAACAGGAAGTAGGCCCCCGGCACGCTGACGAACAACAGCAGCGGCGGCTGGATGACCGCGGTGAACACCGCTTGCTGCCGGACCGCCAGTACGGCGGCGAGGCAGCCGAGGACATAGAACGCGGCGAACACCGAGCTGAGTTCCATGCTGCCCGATCCGGCGTCGAACGCGAACCCGACCGTTGTCAGGGTGACCGCGATCAGCACTCCACCCCACCCGGGCACACCGGGAAAGTTGGGATGCGCGGAGCGGTGGTCGGCGACGACGGCCGACCGTGCGCGCTGTGCTGACACAGGTAGACCGTACCGGCTCTGGCTCCGTGTGGCTGTCAGCGCGGTTCTGGCGTGCCCGTCTCGGTCTCCTAGACTCTGGACCCTGTGAGCTTGAACCTGGGAATCGTCGGCCTGCCGAACGTCGGGAAATCGACGCTGTTCAACGCGTTGACGCGCAACGACGTCCTCGCGGCCAACTACCCGTTCGCCACGATCGAACCCAACGAGGGCGTCGTTCCGCTGCCCGATCCGCGATTGGCCGAGCTCGCCAAGATGTTCGGGTCGGAAAAGATCGTTCATGCGCCGGTCACCTTCGTTGATATCGCCGGGATCGTCAAGGGCGCGTCCGAAGGCGCGGGATTGGGCAACAAGTTCCTCGCCAACATCCGCGAGAGCGATGCGATCTGCCAAGTGGTGCGGGTGTTCAGCGACGACGATGTGGCGCACGTCGACGGCCGCATCGATCCGAAATCCGACATCGAGGTGATCGAGACCGAGTTGATCCTGGCGGACATGCAAACGCTGGAGAAGGCGCTGCCGCGACTGGAGAAGGAGGCCAGGACGCACAAGGAACGCCGGCCCGCATACGAGGCCGCCGTGGCTGCGCAGAAAGTCCTCAACGAGGGAACCACGTTGTTCGCCGCCGGAACCGACGTCGCGCCGCTGCGGGAGTTGAACCTGCTGACCACCAAACCCTTCCTGTACGTGTTCAATGCCGACGAGTCGGTGCTGACCGACGAGGCTCGCAAGGCGGAGCTGCGCGAGCTGGTGGCACCCGCCGACGCGGTCTTCCTGGACGCGAAGATCGAGGCCGAGCTGCAGGAGCTCGACGACGAGTCGGCCGCCGAGCTGTTGGAGTCCATCGGCCAGACCGAGCGTGGGCTGGATGCGTTGGCGCGCGCCGGTTTTCACACGCTGAAGCTGCAGACGTTTTTGACCGCGGGACCGAAAGAGGCTCGCGCGTGGACGATTCACCAGGGCGACACCGCGCCGAAGGCGGCAGGCGTTATCCATACCGACTTCGAGAAGGGCTTCATCAAGGCCGAGATCGTCTCCTACGACGACCTGATCGAGGCGGGTTCGATGGCCGCGGCCAAGGCCGCGGGCAAGGTGCGGATGGAGGGCAAGGACTACGTCATGGCCGACGGCGACGTGGTCGAGTTCCGGTTCAACGTCTGACGTCTGGCGCAGAGGCCGCCGTCAAGTAGGGCGCTCGTTGAGGCATTGCTTTTCGGAGACGGAACGACAGCGCGCAGATCTGACCGATCTCCACTGTGCTGCCGTCCAGGCAGGGGATGGCGCCGTTGGCGGAGAGCTAGCACGCACTCGGACACGTGTGTCGTCAACGGCGACGGGGTCGAGGTCCGGTTCCAAACAACGTCTGGCGGGAAAGTCGCCGCTCGCTGATTCCGCAGCGCTCGCGGCGACGTTAGGGTTGCCCGATGATCGGTGACGAAGATGCCGATGCCGAGGATGACGCCGGTCGGCGCAACGCTGAGATGGCCAGGCGCGAACGCGGCCTCGAACGGCGTGAATTCGAACAGTCTCGGCGCGAGCGAATGTCTGATGAGCGCGACCGGGTGGCCGATGAGCGCGACCGTATCGCCGAGGATCGCGAGCAAGCGGCGGATGATCGAGAGCGACGTGCGGACGAGCGTGAAGGCGCCGGCGCGCAGCGTGAGCGCGAACGATTGCAACGCGTCGCTGAGAGGGAAAGTCGCTCCAAAGCAGCTGAGAAACGGGACGAGGCCGAGATTCGGCGTGCAGTGGCAGAGACCCGGCGGTCGATCGATGACGATCCGTCGTAGCGGTGCTGACGAATTGCGACGTCGTCGAGTTCCGGTTCAACGTCTAGACATTGAGTTCAGTAGCGCTTTCGGCTGGCGCTACGCACCGGGTACGCGTCGAACGGCGACGCCGAGCTCAGTGAGTAGGCGGCGGACGCGCTCCTCGATGTCGTCACGGATCGGTCGAACCGCGTCGACCGACTGGCCCGCGGGATCGGGCAACTCCCAATTCTCGTACCGCTTTCCGGGGAAGACGGGACACGTGTCTCCGCAACCCATGGTGACGACGACATCTGCGGCTTGGACGATCCCGTCGGTCCAGGGCTTGGGGAATTCGTTGGTGATGTCGATGCCGACTTCGGCCATGGCCTCGATTGCGGAGGGGTTTATCTCGTTGGCTGGTTCCGAGCCGCCGGACCAGCCGACGGCGTCATCCCCGGCCATATGGGCGAAGTAGCCCAGTGCCATCTGGGACCGTCCGGCGTTGTGGGTGCACAGAAACAACACGGTCGGCTTGCCGTCGCCCATCTTTCCTGTCATTGGCCGCTCCGATCGGGCGTGACGGGCAGTGCGGTCGAGTCGTCGGTGAAGTGGCGGCGAAGGGCGAGCGAGACGTAGACGAGGGCGACGAGCACGGGTACTTCGATGAGCGGGCCGACGACTCCGGCGAGTGCCTGGCCCGAGGTGGCGCCATAGGTGGCGATGGCGACGGCGATGGCGAGTTCGAAGTTGTTGCCCGCCGCGGTGAACGCAAGGGTGGTGGTGCGCTGGTAGCCCAGGCCGAGCAGGGCTCCGAGGAGGTAGCCGCCGCCCCACATCACTGCGAAGTAAATCAGCAGCGGCAAGGCGATGCGGGCGGCGTCGACGGGTCGGCTCGTGATCTGTTCGCCTTGCAGCGCAAAGAGAATCACGATGGTGAACAGCAGACCGTACAGCGCCCAAGGGCCGACTTTGGGCAGGAACGTCGCTTCGTACCAGGCGCGACCCTTCGCCCGCTCTCCGAGCCGCCGGGACAGGTATCCCGCGATCAGCGGAATACCCAGGAAAATCAGCACAGACTTGGCGATCTCCCACGGCGAGGTGCTGATTGTCGTCTGTTCCAGGCCGAGCCAGCCGGGTAGCACGGACAGGTAGAACCAGCCGAGGACCGCGAACATGATGACCTGGAAGATCGAGTTGAGTGCGACCAGCACGGCGGCGGCTTCGCGGTCGCCACAGGCGAGGTCGTTCCAGATGATGACCATGGCAATGCATCTCGCGAGGCCCACGATGATAAGGCCGCTGCGATATTCGGGTAGGTCGGGCAGCAGCAGCCAGGCCAGCGCGAACATCAGCGCCGGGCCCAGCACCCAATTGAGTACCAACGAGCTGATGAGCAACTTGCGGTCGGCGGTGACGGTGTCGAGTCGGTCGTAGCGGACCTTTGCCAACACCGGATACATCATGATCAGCAAGCCGAGCGCGATGGGCAACGAGATGCCATCGACCTCAACGTGATTCAAGGCTGTGTTCAGACCCGGAACGAGTCGTCCGAGAAACAGTCCGGCGGCCATCGCGATGCCGATCCACACCGGCAGGAAGCGGTCGAGCGGCGACAACTTCTCCACAACGGTGGGGTGAGCGTCCGCGGTGACGGATCTGGTCACGCTGGTGCCACCGTTGCCGCCTCGTCGGCGACAGTGCTCAGAACCGACGTGAGGGTCATCAGAGTCTCAGTACGGGCGGAGTAGTACACCCAGGACCCGCGACGCTCGGAGGCGAGAAGCCCGGCGTCTTTGAGGACCTTGAGGTGATGCGAGATCGTGGGTTGAGTGACGTCGAAGTCGCCGGAAATGTCGCAGACGCAGGCCTCTCCACCGGCGTGACTGGCGACCAAGCTGAACAGGCGCAGGCGCACAGGGTCGGACAGGGCCTTGAGTTTGGCTGCGATATCGGCAGCGGCAGTGGGCGACAACGGTTCGCGGACCACGGGAGCGTAGGGGCAGGGGGTCACATCGTCCAACGCGAGATCTGACTTAGACACCCATCGATATTGACACGCATCGATTCAGGGCACAAACGAATATCGGGTGAACCGGAGCGGTCGCGTCAAGTTCTCCTGGTGAGGGTGAGCTGGCGGGAGTGGAAGTAGAAGTGCCGTCCGGGGTATCGGTAGAGATCCTCCAGCGTCATGTAGTCGCTGAAGAAGGGGTCCCACCCAGTCGGGAAGTACATGCCCCGGAGGAACGCGCTGTCGGGTTTGTTGGCCATCCGCCGTTGGAGCGAACTGATCACGCGGTCGAGCTTTGCCCCCATCCGACGGCGGTTGTACACGAGGGCGGCGGCTCGCGACCCGTAGTAATTGATCAGGTGGAAAGGGTGGGTCGATGCGTTGAGTATGCGGGCAAACGCGACGCTTGTAACGCGGGGAAGCCGCCCGAAGACCGCTATCAGCACCACAAGCCGTTGAACAACCATGTATCCAAATACGATGTGGAACAACAGCTCTTCGTTGGTCCATCGGGTGCCGTCGGTCGGCCTTGTCCAGTCCGAGGGTTCGGCGCTGTCCAGCAGTCGGTGGAAGTCGATGCGGGCACGTTCGAGGTCGGCGTTGATCGCGGCTCGGTCGACGCTCGTACCGCTCGTCTCCATACTTCGATGATGCGCCCGCCGCGACCAGATCTCCATGAGGTCGCGGCGGGGCGCATTACATCTAGCAACAGGCAGACGTGACCGCCACCTTGTCGTCGCTGTCCGCGGCCGTGCCTCCGCAGCAGACGCCGCCGTCAGCGTCACCGTCGCCGGCGCGCTGCGGGCTGGAGCCGAAGGTGTCGGAGTCTTCGAGCACCGTGTACACCTCCCACTTCTCGCCCGCCGGGCCCGTGACCCAGACCTTGTCCTGTTTGGCGAAGCAACAGGTGGTGCCGATCTCTTCGTCGGTGAACAGGCCTTCGTCGGTCAGGCGGGCGATTTCGGCGTGAACGGTCTCGCTCGTCCCGACCTCGACTCCGAGGTGGTTGATCGTGCCGCCACTGCCGGGATTTTCCAGTAGCACCAGCTTCAGCGGTGGTTCCGCGACCGCGAAGTTCGCGTAGCCCTCCTTGACTTTGGCGGGCGGGGTGTTGAACAGCTTCGAGTAGAAGGTGATTGCTTCGTCGAGGTCGTCGACGTTGAGGGCGAGCTGAACGCGGGACATGATGTTCCTCCATACTTGTGTGACATATATCGAAGTAGCCGGCTGTCACCACCTTCCTCACCTTTTTGATATATGTCAAGACCCATGGCAGACTTCGTTTCATGCCCAAGGCTTTGCCCGTGATCGACATGTCCGCGCCGGTGTGCTGCGCGCCGGTCGCCGCCGGCCCGATGAGCGACGACGACGCGCTCCACGTCGCGCTTCGACTCAAGGCCCTCGCCGACCCGGCCAGGGTGAAGATCATGTCGATGCTGTTCAGTTCGTCGGCGGGCGAGCAGAACAGCGGTGAACTTGCGACAGCGCTTCGGTTGACCGAATCGACCGTCAGCCATCACCTGACGCAGCTTCGGCGCGCTGGGCTGGTCGAGTCCGATCGGCGCGGAATGAACGTCTACCACCGACCTCACCGCGATGCGTTGAATGCGTTGTGCGCCGTTTTGGACCCGAACTGCTGCACCTAGTCCCGCCGGGGGCGTAGCGGCAAGACGTTAAATTCGGGGGTATGGCTGAAGACTGGCGCATAGACCGGGTCGACGAGATTCGGTCATTGATCAAACAAGCTGAACCCGACGTCGTCGAGGAGATCAAGTGGCGAAAGCCGTCGAACCCCGATGGCGTACCGGCGTTCTCGTTGGACGGGCTCATCTGCACGCTGGAGATGTACAAGGGCAAGGTCAAGGTGAATTTCGCCAAGGGGTCGTCCATCGATGACCCCGATGAACTCTTCAACGCGAGCCTGCAGGCACCCGTCGGGCGGTCGATCGACCTCCAGGAAGACGACGAATTGGATCCAGAGGCGTTCAAGGCCCTGATCAACAGGGCCGTCGAGGTCAACCGCAGCAACAAGGCGTCGAAGCGCCGCAAGTGAGGATCGCCGAACGGTTACCCCGCGGCGAAGGCAACGTGACGGTCCGGCGGCTGCACCGCGGCGATGCACACGCATTCGCCGCGGGCACCGAAGATGCCGCGGTACGACGGTTCGGGCATCTGCCTCTGCGTGAGTACTCGGCTGAGATCGTGCGTGAGCAGATCGACGGTGTCATCGCACGCGGCCTGGCCGACGACACGCTCGCCGTGCTGGCCATCGCGGACGCGTCGTCCGATGACTTCCTCGGCAGCATCGTTCTTTTCGACCTCCACGAGTGCGGCGCAGAGGTCGGATTCTGGTTGGCGCCTCAGGGCCGCGGTCGCGGCGCGGCCAGCCATGGCCTGTCCGCGGTCGCTCACCTGGCCGCTGAGGTGGGCCTGACTCGGCTGACGGCACGGACTTCCCCGGAAAACGTCGGATCTCGCCGGGTACTGGAACGCGTCGGCTTCGTGCAGACGGGCGGTCCGCGAGACGAGATGACCCCATCTGGAGAAACGACGACTGTCGTGACGTACGAATACTCCGCTCCGTAGTACACAGACGTTCGGGAGTGCCGGGGTCATGTGGCAGGCCAGGCGGACCCTGCCGGCTGACGACGTACGCACTCAGGGGAGGGCGACCCGCACCGAGCCGTCGCACGCCTGAAGAGTGGAACCGGTGACGCGCACGGAGCCGTCGCACAACCGCGACTGCGGGCTGGTGGCGCGCGCCGAACCATCGCCGGGGGCAGCGACATCCGAGTATTCGAACGTCAGCTGCGGATGCGGTGCCGGGGTTGCGTTTGCGATACCCGCGGTGAGTCCTGCGGCGAGGGCGATACCGCCCGACAGCAGCGCCCCGATCAGCATTCTGTTGAAGCGTCCTGTGCTCATGGCTGCGTGGTCCTTTCGGGAAGGCTCCGCGGGGAGTCGCGTCGCCGGTGCGATGAGTACAGAACTGCGGGCGCGCTACCGATCCCAAGAACGGCGATCGCAGAATCGGGTTCAATGTTGGTGATGACACGCACGGATATCGCATCGCGGGTGGTCAAGGCACCGCTGAGCCGCGTCTTCGAGGCGCTCGTCGATCCCGAGGCGCTTGTCGAGTGGCTGCCGCCGTCGGGGATGACCGGCCGATTCGAACACTTCGATGCCCGTCCTGGCGGCTCCTACCGGATGATCGTGAGGTACAGCACTCCGCCTGCCCAGGGTGGCAAAAGCGACATCGACTCCGATGTCGTCGAGGGGTGCTTCGTCGAGATAGAACCCGATGACCGCGTCGTCCAGGCCGTCGACTTCGCTTCTGCTGACGCGACTTTCGGCGGACCGATGACGATGACGTGGACGGTGACGAGGGTCGACGGCGGTACACGGGTCGAATTGCGCGCGGACGACGTGCCGGTCGGCATCTCGGCGGCCGATCACGCGGACGGGATGAATTCTTCGCTGGAGAACCTCGCGGCCTACCTCGACAGGCGGCAGACCGTGTTTCGCGCCGAGTGATCGGCCGTACCGAGCGATGCAAGCACGATGCATTGCGGAGATTCGCGCGCATCAGGTTTGAACCGGCTCATCGGGGTAAACACTTGCTCGCGAGCTAGGGGGGATGGACTCGATGTCCATGGGTCAACTAGCTCCGACACACAAAAGGAGCAACACAATGCACAGATCACTGGCGGTTGGCGCCGTGACTCTCAGTTTGCTTTTCGGCGGCGCTGGCGTCGCGAACGCCACTGATCTGACCGTGCCCGCAACGACCACAACGACGGTCGCCCAGGAAGTCGAGCACGAGCAGGAGAGCGACAACACCGGTCTGTGGGGACTCGCGGGGCTCCTGGGCCTGCTGGGCTTGCTCGGACTGAAGAAGCGCAGGGACGCCGACTACCCGGCCGTCCGCAACACCGGCACGACGAATCCGCCGCCGCGCGCGTAGCGGATCACTGATCACGGGCCCCCGCCAGGTCACACGGCCTGGCGGGGGCTTTCCCGAGTGTCGATAGGGCAGAATCGCGCACGTGACGCAGCCGCCGCACCGCCCGGGTCCGCCTGACTGGCGACGCCGTGGCTCGCCGCCACCGAAACCGGCGCAACGACGCCCGCCGCCCCGGCCGCCGGAGCCTCCCACGCAACCGGCACCGGCGCAGCACGAGCAGCCGACCGAGCAGCTCCGCTCGCCACGAAGGCGTGCGGATGCCGGTCCGACGCAACGTTTTCCGCGGCCACCGTCACCGGCCGACGTGAAGCCAACCCAGCAGATCGAGCGACGGGAACCACTACCGCCGCCGCCACCTCCGTCCTTTGGGCCGACGCCGGGCGCGGGCGAGAAACCGCGCCGCCGGCACGGGTTCAACAAGACATCGATCGTGCTGATCACCGTCATCGTGGTCGCCCTGCTGGTGGGTGGCCTGGCCGCCGGCGAGCTCTACGCGCGGCAGCGGGCGGACAACATCCTGACCGAGGTCGCCGAGTGTGTGACCGAGGACGGCGTCAAGATCTCGTTCGGCGTGAACCCGCCGTTTCTGTGGCAACACATCACGGGGCATTACACCAACATCTCGGTGACCACGGACGGCAACCGGGTGCAGAGCGCCGACGGGATGACCGCCGAGGTCACCCTCGCCGATGTGCGGTTGCAGGACACCGGGGATGCCAAGGGCACCATCGGGTCACTCGACGCGACCTTGAGCTGGAAGTCGGCGGGTATCAAGGACACCGTTGCCGCGAACCTGCCGGGCGTCGGCAATCTGGTCACCGGTGTGCGCACCGACCCCGCGGCGGGAACGGTGATTCTGGAGGCCGGCGACAACAGCGTCAGCGCCAAACCCGTCGTGACCGACGGCGACCTCAACCTACAGGTCCTCGACGTCACCGGCCCGCTGCCCAAGGACGCTGTGCAAACGGCGCTCAACGACCTGACCAAGAAGCTCAACGACAACTACCCGCTCGGAATACACGCCGACAGCGTCGAGGTCACCGACTCCGGTGTGGTCGGCACATTCTCGAGTCGCGACGCCGCGATCCCCAAGGAGGACGCCAACCCCTGCTTCGCGCGCCTCTAGCGCTACAGAATCGGGACAGTACTGATAACGGTGCCGGTGGCAAAGACGCACCCGGACAACAGCATCGTGAGTGCAGCGAGAAGGAGTGTCACGGTTAGTTTCATCCACGTCAACATGCCATTCACGGTATGGCGACCGGCACCAGAAAGAAGCAGGGGTTTCCCTGGCTTTGGTGCACTCCCGTGCAGGGTCGCGATCAATCCAGCGTCACGGCGATTTCGGGGCTGAGTTGATAGCCGGGAGCGAGCGGCAGAGTGTCGCCGCTCCAGAACGAGCCGGGATCGAACCAGTTGTAATGCTTCTCCGAAGTCAGTAGCCCCATCTCCTCGTAGGTGATGGCGACGGTCTCCGCGCAGTACGCGGTCTGCATCCCCACCTGGAGCTGCTCCTGCTTCCTGCGCACTGTCGCGTCGCGAACTTTCCTGTGCACGAACGGAATTCCGCGGGTGAAGTCGGTGGCGGCCAGGCGCCCGCGAAACCACCGGCCGGTCAGCCGCGCGGTGCTCGGAAACGGTGTGCCGTCCATGCGGGCGACCACCTTCAGAGCCCGGTCCTCCTGCTCGCGGTTGGCATACGGCGTGAGCTGACGCAGCCAGCAGCGTTGGTGATAGTTGGTGATCCACCGCTCCACCACCTGCCGCGCGTCGTTGAGTTGCACGCCGCGCTGGTTGCGCCCGGTCCACATGTCGGTCAGCTTGTCGCCGAGTTCGGCGTGCCAGATCAGCGGCGGCAGATCCTCGATCGCGATCGTCATCCCGACGTGGTTGACCGGGCTGTTGGTCAGCGACTGGATCGCCCGGTCGGGCCCCGACCGTCCGCGAAACAGCCACAGATCGCCGGTGCGGGTCGCGTCGAGCGCCTGCTCCAACGACACGATGGTTGGTTTCACTACCAAAGCTTAGGCAGACTGAGTGCCATGCGCGGTATCTGGAAGTGGGTGGGGCTGGCGAGCGTCGCGGGTGTGGTGGCGGGCGGGGTACTGGTCGCGCGCGATCAGCGGCGACGCAATGCCTACACCCCCGACGACATCAGGACGCGGCTGCACCAACGGGTGGCCGAGGCGAACGCCGGCGGTCAGGACGCGACGGCATAGAGCCGGTGTGATCCGCTGAAGCCCTTGAGCTCGGCCTCGCGGCCGTCGTCGAACTCGATGTCCTCGACATCGGCGAGCGCGTCGCGCACCACCTCGCTCACCAGAACCTCGCCGCCGTCGGCTTCGTTCGCCACGCGGGCGGCCATCGCGACATTTCGTCCGAACAGGTCGTCGCCGCGGCGCACGGACTTGCCCATGTGGATCCCCATTCGGACGCGAATACCGTTGGGCGACCGGCGAAGTGACCGCTGCACATCCATGCTGCACCGCACCGCCTCCTCGGGCTGGGCGAACGCGATCATGAAGCCGTCGCCCTGGCTCTTCACCACGTAGCCCGAATGCTTGTTGACGTGGCGGCGCACCATCTTGTCGTGGCGGCTCAGCAACCGAACGAAGGCGCGGTCGCCGATGCGTTCGTTGAGCGCGGTCGAGTCCTCGATGTCGGAGAACAGAATCACCATCTTGCCGCTCGGTGAGAGCCGGGCCAGGTCCGGTCGTTCCACCTCGGCCCAGTCCGCGAGATCCTCGATCGAGGAGCGCACCGCCGCGCCGAGGCCGTCCTTGCGCAGGATGTTCGCGGTCTGCCACACCTGTTTCACCGCTTCGCGACCACCGCTGAACAACATGTTTCTGGTGTCGAGGCGTCGACGGATCTCGTCGAGTTCCTCACGCTGGCGGGTGTAGCGGATCCACAGCACTGCGAGCGCGACGGCTTCGGCCACCGCCACAATCGCCAGTACGTAGGCCACGATCTGGGCACCGGTCACCCCTCAAGTATTGGATGCTGAACCGGTGAGGTCTGCGGAGCCCCCGTACTACGAGAGTCGATACATTCGCGCCAACCACCCTGACCTGCCTCAGGCGCTGTGGCTTCGGGAAACGCTGCTGCTACCCACGGCAGGGGAGGCGGTCGCAGATGTGTGGGTGATGGTCTTCGACCCGGACGGCGCAGGTAACCGCGCGCTCAAGGAGCCGTATCCGATCGAGTCGGCCGACTACGGATACGAGGACTGGACTGCGCGCATCGCCGCGACCGCCCTCGACGACCGTTCGGCCGAGGGCGTGATCACCGGTGGGCAGCGCTCGGCGCGGTGGGACCTGCGCATCACCCCGGGCGACGAAGCCCCGGTCCGGCTGCTCACCGACCGTGCCTACGCGGCGCGGTTTCCGACCGCCAAAACGACGGTGCGCCATCCCCTCGCACGCTTCGACGGATTGCTCGAACTCGACGACGTTCGTCTCGTTCTCGACGGTTGGACCGGCAGCGTCAACCACAACTGGGGCACCCGGCACACGCCGTCCTATGCGTTCGGGCAGGTCTGTGGTTTCGACGACGCACCGGATACGACGCTCGAAATCGTCACCGCCCGAGCCGCATTCGGGCCGGTGCTGCTACCTGGTGTGACGCTGTTCGTGTTCCGGCACGCCGGCCAGGAGTTCGCCGTGCGCTCGATCCGCGGGAGCTTGCAGACCCACGGCCACTACCGTCCGTTCACCTGGGCGTTCGGCGGCCGGGTGGGGGAGCAGATGATCGAGGGCGAGATCGTCACGGAACCGTCCGACGTCATCGGGCTGACGTACACCGACACGGACGGCGCGGTGAAGTACTGCTACAACTCCGCGATCGCCAACTGCCGAATCCAGGTGGCAGGCAAAGCGTTCGAGCGCACGGAGTTGACGGCCAGCCGGCGCGCGATGTTCGAGATCCTGACGGGCGACCGCGAGGAAACGGTACCGCTGCTGGCGTGACGGCAGCACACGCCGCGGGTCGCTCCAGCGATTAATTTGCTGAGACCGAATGGGGCGCGCATGTCTTCGCTCCGTCATGCGTCGAGGCCTGAAATCAATTCGTATCGCTGCCAGCGACTTTCGTTACGCAGTCGTCAAATTGTGACGTAGTGCCCTTGACGCAGCGACATAGGTCCCTGCCGTTGCTGGCCATCGACTCTGCTGATGCTCTCGCTCGGGGCGAAGGCTGGAAAGCGTCGGATAAGTGAAGCAACGATCGAAGGGGGAATCATGAACACCATCGCACGTTTCGACGCAGCCAAGCGACGCCCAACCCGCGGCCCGACCCGGATGCTGGCCATCCTGGCTGCCGGCCTCGTCCTGATGTTGGGGTTGTTTGGCCAAGCGCTGACGACGGCACCGTCGGCGTCGGCAATCACCCAGGACGAGGCGGCGTACATCAGCCTGCTGGCCGACGAGGGGATCGGACCGGCCCCTGGGTATACCTGGAACGACTTGGTCTTCAGTGGCCATGCGATCGCCTATGCCCTCAGGAGCGGCGTGCACCCGGTGGACATGGCGCGGACCGTCTACCTGGAAAGCCCGTATCTGACGAAGGACGAGGCCATCACCGTCGTCGCCACGGCGATGGTGGTCTTCGCTCCGGAACTGGTGCCGATCTACACCGGTGATCCACCGGTCTACACCGATGAGCCCGAGGGCGACATGCTCGCCTGAGCGTTTCCCCATCGGGCAGTGATCGATCGAGGGTGTCGCCGTGAAAAGTCGGCACCCTCGACCGCAGTGCGCACCGGAGGCCTTCCAGGAGCGGTGCTCATCACCGGCTGACGAATTGCACCACGACTTCGGAGAACGCGTCGTTGTCGTCGCCGGCGGCGGTGTGTCCGGCCTCGGAGAGCTCGACGAACTCCGCCCGAGGCACCTTCTCCAGGAAATCCTTGACCCCCGCGGTGCTGACCACGTCGGAAAGTTTCCCGCGGATCAACAGGATCGGGATGGTCAAGCTCATCACCGCCTGCTCGAGCTTCTCCTCGCGGACGAACCGGTCGTCGATCGGCGCGGTGAGAAACGCCGGATCCCAATGCCAGAACCAGCGACCGTCGCGCAACCGCAGGTTCTTTTTCAAACCGTCGGGGTTGCGCGGACGCTTGCGGTACGGCAGATACGCGGCGACTGCGTCGGCCGCCTCGTCGAGCGTCTCGAAACCGTCTATGCCGCTGGACATGAACTCGCGGATGCGGGCGCTGCCGTCCTTCTCGTACCGCGGCACCACGTCGACGAGCACGAGCTTGGTGACCTTCTCCGGTCCCGCGGCCGCGGCGGCCAACATGCCGGTCATCCCGCCCATGCTCGCGCCGATCAGGGCGACCGGACGTCCGATCTGCTCGATGACCGCCAGCGTGTCCGCACTCAGGGCGTCGACGGTGTAGTTGGCGTTGGGCGCCCGGTCGCTGTCGCCGTGTCCCCGGCTGTCCAGCGCGACCACGTGCAGACCGAGACCGGCCAGGACGTGTCCGGTCTGTTTCCAGGAGTAGCGGTTCTGCCCGCCGCCGTGCAGGAGCAGAACAGAGGGCTGCTCGGTCTGCGCGTTGTGGTTCCACTCGTCGGCCACCAGGGTGATGTCCTCCGACCCGCGGAACTTGACGGTCTGCGGTTCGCTGTCAATCGCGCTCACGACCGTCCTCTCCGGCTCGCCCCGGTGGCTCACGTTACCTACCGGGAATTTCCGTCGATCCCGGTGTCCCCGATGAGAGCGTCAATATACTTTGCGCTCGTGCAGCCGGAGTTTGCCGCGCGTGATCGTGAGCGCATCATCGAGGCTGCTTACGCCTGTTTGTCTGAACCGCACACGGGCCCCGTCCCGGTCGCTGCGATTCTGCAGCGGGCACAAGTCTCGACGCGGGCCTTCTACCGTCACTTCGAATCGAAGGACGAGTTGTTCCTTGCCATGTTGCGCGAGGAGACCGACGCGTTGGCCCGACGGCTCGACCGCGTCCTGGAGAAGAAGTCAGGTGCTCCGGCCGAGCAACTCGAAGCCTGGATCGAGGCGATGTTCGGACTGATCCACGACGACGAGATGCGGATGCACTTCACCGTGATCGACTCCGATGAGGTCCGCGCCGCCAAGGGCTATCGCGAGACGCGCGAGAAGGCCCACGCCGACCGCGAGCGCTCACTGGTCGAGATCTTGCGGCGGGGCCGCGGCGACGGTTCGTTCCCGCTGGCCGACCCGGAGCAGGACGCGGTCGCCATCAACGCGATCATCAGCCGCGTGCTGATCAGCCAGACCTTCGATGACTACGAGGGTCTGCGGCTGGCCAAGGCCCGGCTGCTCGACTTCGCGCTACGCGCTTTGGGCGCCAGGCAGGGCGTTGCCGAACTCGAGGAAGCCGTGCGCGAAAGTTAGCCAGTGGCCCCTGTAGTGGGCTGCTCACCTGTTTGACGTCGACGGTTGCTCAACCGCAAAATCCCGATATACGGTTCTCGGACGTCCGGCCGTGTGTACCCTTGCGCCACAGCCATCACGGGCGCGGGTTGTTGGTGTCAGGGAAGGTCGGCGGGCTATGGCAGTGCAGATGGCAGTGCGAAGCGCGCGGGTGGGAGCCGACTGATGGTCGCTGTCAATGCAATTGCCAAGCCCGTGCGCGCCTTCGGCGGCTTCTACTCCATGGCGCTCGACACCTTCGTGTGGATGTTCCGGCCACCTTTCGCGTGGCGGGAGTTCATCTCTCAGGCGTGGTTCGTCGCGCGCGTGTCGATACTGCCGACACTGATGCTGACCATTCCGTATACGGTGTTGCTGACCTTTACGTTCAACATCTTGCTGGTGGAGTTCGGCGCCGCCGACTTCTCCGGTACGGGTGCGGCGCTGGGGACCGTGCGCCAGATCGGGCCGATCGTGACGGTGCTGGTTGTCGCGGGTGCGGGCGCCACCGCCATGTGCGCCGACCTCGGCGCGCGCACCATCCGCGAAGAGCTCGATGCGCTGCGGGTTATGGGCGTGAATCCCATTCAGGCGCTGGTCGTTCCGCGTGTGTTGGCGGCGACGCTGGTGTCGCTTGCGTTGTCCGCGACCGTCATCCTCGTCGGTCTGGCCGGCGCGTATTTCTTCGTGGTCTACATTCAGAACGTCTCACCGGGTGCGTTCGCCGCGGGTCTGACGTTGCTCATCGGGACCACCGACGTCATCATCGCGTTGCTCAAGGCCGCGCTGTTCGGTTTGTCCGCAGGCATGATCGCTTGCTACAAGGGCATTTCCGTGGGCGGAGGGCCGGCGGGTGTCGGCAACGCCGTCAACGAGACCGTGGTCTTCACGTTCATGGCGCTGTTCGCGATCAACATCGTCGCGACCGCGGTCGCGGTGAAGGTGACGATGTGACTGTTTCGAGGCCGCATTCCCAGTTCCCGTGGCTGAAGGCCCGGTTCAAAAGCGTCGCCGATCCGTGGAACCGCGTCGGCATGCAAGCCAAGTTCTTCGGCCGCACTCTGACCTCGATCCGCTACACCGTCGTCCACTACCAGGTCGAGCTGATCCGGATCATCGCCCAGATGGGCCTTGGCGCGGGCGCACTCATCATCATCGGCGGCACGGTGGCGATTGTCGGCTTCCTCACCGTGACCACCGGCGCCCTCGTGGCCGTGCAGGGCTACACCGACTTCTCGGAAATCGGCGTCGAGGCGCTGACCGGTTTCGCCTCGGCGTTCTTCAACGTGCGGCTGATCGCGCCGGCCACCACGGCGGTGGCGTTGTCGGCGACCATCGGCGCGGGCGCCACCGCACAACTGGGCGCCATGCGGATCAACGAGGAGGTCGACGCGCTGGAAGTGATGGGCATCCGCAGCATCGCCTACCTCGCATCGACGCGGGTGGTCGCCGGCTTCCTGGTGGTGATCCCGCTGTACTGCGTCGGCGTGATCGCGGCGTTCTGGGCGGCACGGTTCGGCACCACCGTGATCTACGGTCAGTCGACGGGTGTGTACGACCACTACTTCAGGACGTTCCTCAACCCCACGGACCTGATGTGGTCGTTCGGTCAAACCATCGCGCTGTCAGTGATGATCATGCTGGTGCACACCTATTACGGCTACACCGCGCGGGGTGGGCCCGCGGGCGTCGGTGAGGCCGTCGGGCGGGCCGTGCGCACCTCGCTCATCGTCTCGGCCTTCGTGCTGGTGATGCTCTCGCTCGCTGTCTACGGTCAATCCGGCAACTTCAACCTGGCCGGCTGATATGGACGTCGAAGAGGAAGGCCTGCATCCCGCGTGGTGGACGTTGATCCTCGTGGTGATCGTCGCCGCCGCCATCTGGTTGACGTATGCCCTGTTCGTCGGCGCCTTCCGCAAGACCGAGACCGTCACCCTGACGTCGGACCGTTCGGGTCTGGTGATGGAAACCGACGCCAAGGTGAAGTTGCGCGGCGTGCAGGTCGGGCGGGTCTCCGCAATCCAGGGCGGCAGCCAGCCGGTGGCGTTGAAGCTGGAGATCGACAAGGACAAGCTTCAGTTCATCCCGTCGAATGTCGAGGCGCAGATCCGGGCGACGACGGTGTTCGGCGCCAAATTCGTCGATCTGATCTATCCGAGCGATCCCAGTTCAGCGCGGCTCGCCGCCGGTCAGGTGATCGAGTCGCGTAACGTCACCGTCGAAGCCAACACGGTGTTCCAGAACATCGTCGACGTGCTCGAGCAGGTCGACCCGGCCAAGCTCAACAGCACGTTGTACGCGCTCGCCGAGGGTGTCCGAGGTCAGGGTGAGCTGATCGGCCAGGCCACCACCGACGCGAATCAGGTTCTGCTCGAACTCAATCCACGCAACGAGACCATCACCGAGGATCTGCGCGCGCTGCGGGATTTCAACGACACGTACAGCGCTGCGGCACAAGACATTCTGAGCACCCTCGACGCGCTCAGCACCACAAGCACCACGATCACCGGCCAGGCCGGCCAACTGGATGCGCTGCTGCTCGCCACCATCGGGCTCTCCAACAGC
The DNA here is from genome assembly GCF_001499835.1 of Mycolicibacterium novocastrense. NCBI lineage: Bacteria > Bacillati > Actinomycetota > Actinomycetes > Mycobacteriales > Mycobacteriaceae > Mycobacterium > Mycolicibacterium novocastrense. Next base: position 103,627 of record NZ_LQIH01000001.1, on the reverse strand, counting down.
GGAATCAACCTGCTCGCGCCGAACCAGGCGAACCTGATCAAGTCCATCAACGTGCTCGAGCCGACGACCAACCTGCTGTACAAGTACAGCCCGGAGTACACCTGCCTGCTGACCGGCGCGAAGACCCTGCTCGACACCGGCGGGTACGACGCGCCCGGCGGTAACGGCCGGACGCTGGTGCTGGACGTGGCCCTCGGCGTCGGCGACGACCCGTACCGGTACCCCAACCACCTGCCGATCGTCGGCGCCAAGGGCGGGCCGGGCGGCAAACCCAGCTGCGGCTCGCTGCCCGACGTCGCGCAGAACTGGCCGGTGCGCAACCTGGTCACCAACACCGGGTTCGGCACCGGAATCGACTGGCGGCCGAACCCCGGCATCGGCTTCCCCGGGTACGCCAACTACCTGCCGACCACCCGCGCCGTGCCCGAACCGCCGAGCGTGCGGAACCTGTTCGGCGGACCCGCGATAGGTCCGATCCCGTACCCGGGAGCCCCCGCTTACGGTGCCGACCTGTACGCCGACGACGGCACCCCGCTGTGGCCGGGCCTACCGGCCGCCCCGCCGCCGATGGCGCCGCGGGATCCCGGCCCGACACCGGGTTCGGAACCGTTCATCGTCCATTCGCCCGCCCAGGTGCAACCCACGCCCCTACGACCGACACCCCTGCCGACCCCCGCGCGACCGGGGCCCCCGTTCGGATGAACCACGACGCCATGAGAGGTGACACGCCATGTCCAGCATGAACGCCAGGGTTCGACGGGACGCGGTGCGTCTCGCCGTGTTCCTGGCTGTGTGCCTGCTCGGCGTGTTCGGACTGTTCGCGGTCTTCGGCGAGATGCGCTTCGGGGAGGCCACCAACAGCTATGTCGCCGAGTTCACCAATGTCACCGGTCTGGAGAACGGCGATTTCGTGCGCATCGCCGGCGTCGAGGTCGGCAGCGTGGAAAAGGTTGCCATCCAACCCGATACCACTGCGCGGGTGGAGTTCAACGCGGACCAGTCGGTGGTGCTGACCGAGGGCAGCAGGGCCGTCATCCGATACGACGACCTCATCGGGGGCCGCTACCTGGCACTCGAGGAGGGCGTCGGCGGAGTCAAGAAGCTCGAGCCCGGCGGCACGATCCCCTTCGCCCGCACATCTCCCGCGCTCGACCTCGACGCGCTGATCGGCGGCTTCCGACCACTGTTCCGTGCGCTGGACCCAGACCAGGTCAACGCGCTGTCGAGTCAGCTCATCCAGGCGCTGCAGGGTCAGGGCGCGACCATCAACTCGTTCCTGTCCCAGACCGCGGCGCTGACAACGACTTTGGCGGATCGCGACCGGCTGATCGGCGACGTGATCGTCAACCTCAATGTGGTGCTGGGATCCCTCGGCGACCAGAACGACCAGTTCGCCAAGGCGGTCGACGCGCTCAGCGAACTGGTCGGGACACTGGCTGAACGCAGATCCGACATCAGCAACGGGCTGGCGTACACCAATGAAGCGGCCGGAACCGTCGCGGACCTTTTGGACCAGGCTCGTCCACCGTTCACCAAGGCGATCCAGGAAACGGACCGCGCCGCGGGGATCGTGGCGGCCGACCACGAGTACTTCGACAACCTGCTGAACACTCTGCCGGACGCCCATCAAGCGCTCGCACGGCAAGGGCTCTACGGCGACTTCTTCAACTTCTATCTCTGCGACATCGTGCTCAAACTCAACGGCAAGGGCGGCCAGCCGGTGTATGTGAAAGTCGCCGGGCAGTCCACCGGGAGGTGTGCGCCGAGATGAGGTCCTTCTCGGAACGGAATCAGACCGTCATCGGGGCCGTCGGGCTGGCGCTGACGGTCGGCATTGTGCTGGGATCGCTGAACTACGATCGGCTGCCGTTCTTGCAGGGCAGTGAGTACTCGGCCTACTTCGCCGAGGTCGGCGGGCTGCAAGCCGGTAAGGCCGTGCGTGTTTCGGGGTTCGAGGTCGGCAGGGTCAAGTCCATCGAGTTGGACGGACCGCGCGCGCTGGTGACGTTCACCGTCGACAGTGACATCCGGTTGGGCGATCGCACCGAGGCGGCGATCAAGACCGAGGGCCTGCTGGGCACGAAGATCCTCGAGGTCACCTCCCGCGGCGACGGCCGCCAGGAGGGCACAATCCCCCTCGATCGCACGACGTCGCCCTATGAGCTGCCGGATGCGCTCGGCGAATTGGCCACGGCGATCAGCGGTTTGAACACCGACCAGTTGTCGGACTCGCTGCGGGTGTTGTCGGAGACCTTCTCCGACACCCCGCCCGAGCTCCGTGTCGCGATCGAGGGTGTGGCCCGGTTCTCCGACACGCTGAACGAACGCGACGCGCAGCTGCGCGGGCTGCTCGGCAACGCCGACAAGGCCACCAAGGTGCTGGCCGAACGCAGCAACCAGATCGTGAGCCTGGTCAACAACACCAACGCGCTGCTGGCCGAGCTGGAAAACCAGAGCGCCGCACTGGATCAGGTGTCGGGCAACATTTCGGCGCTCAGCGGTCAGTTGCAGGGTTTCATCGGCGAAAACCGTGAGACCCTGCGACCTGCCCTGGACAAGCTCAACGGCGTGCTGACGATCATCGACAATCGCAAGGAACGCCTGCAGAAGTCGCTCGCGTTGCTGACCGACTATGTGATGTCGCTGGGTGAATCGGTGTCTGGCGGTCCGTTCTTCAAGAACTACGTCGCCAACCTGCTGCCGGGTCAGTTCCTGCAGCCGTTCATCGATGCCGCGTTCTCCGATCTCGGCCTGGACCCGAACGTGAAGCTGCCGTCGGAGCTGAGCGACCCGCAGGTCGGTCAGCCGGGAACGCCGGCGCTGCCGGTGCCGTTCCCCCGTACGGGTCAAGGCGGTGAACCACGGCTGACGGTCCCCGACGCCATCACCGGCAATCCCGGCGATCAGGCGTGCGGACCGCCCGGGCTGCCGTTGCCGGGTCCCGGCTGCTATCCCTACCGCGAGCCGTTGCCGGCGCCGCCGCCCGGCGGGCCGCCTCCGGGACCGCCCGCTGAGGCACCGCCGGCTCTGCAGTCGACCGCGGACCCGACGCCGTCTCCGGTCGCGGTGCCCGCTCCGGGCGGGCAGGCTCACCTCTCACCCGCGGAGGCCGGACGATGACGCGCGGCGCACGCAACATGCTGGCCATTGCGTTGGTCGTGATACTCGCCGCGGGCGCGATCGTGTTGTTGCGCAACACCGGAGCGATCAACCGCACACACGTCGTCGCCTACTTCGACAACGCCAACGGCATCTATCCCGGTGACGACGTCAACATCGTCGGCGTTCCCGTGGGCAAAATCGAGTCCATCGAACCGCAGCCCGACCGGGTCAAGATCTCGTTCTGGTACGACAGCAAGCACAAGGTGCCGGCAGACGCCAAGGCCGCGATCCTGTCACCGACGTTGGTCACCGCGCGCGCGATCCAACTGACCCCGCCCTACACCGGCGGGCCGGTGATGGGTGACGATGCGGTGATCCCGCAGTCGCGCACCGCCGTCCCGGTTGAGTGGGACGAGGTCCGCCAACAATTGCAGAAGCTCGCCGAGACGCTGCAGCCGACCGAACCGGGCGACGTGAGCCCCTTGGGGTCGGTCATCAACACCACTGCCGAGAACCTACGCGGCGAGGGCGCCAACATCCGCGACACCGTCATCAAGCTGTCGCAGGCCGTGACGGCCCTGGGCGATCACAGCACCGACATCTTCTCCACGGTCAAGAATTTGGCGATCCTGGTCTCGGCGCTGCAGGACAGCACCGACGTGATGCGTCAGCTCAACCAGAACCTCGCGTCCGTGACCGGACTGCTCGCCAACGATCCCAACGAAGTCGCCGACGCGCTGCGCGACCTCAACAACGTCGTCGGGGAAGTCCAGACGTTCGTCGCCGACAACCGCGAAGCGCTGGGCACCACGTCGGACAAGTTGGCCGGGGTGACCCAGGCGTTGACCGACAGCCTCGCCGAGGTCAAGCAGTTCCTGCACGTGGCGCCCAACACGTTGCAGAACTACGTCAACATCTGGCAGCCCGCTCAGGGTGCGGTGAGCAGCTTGCCGATGCTCAACAACTTCGCCAACCCGATTTCGTTCCTGTGCGGCGGAATTCAGGCCGCATCCCGGCTCAACGCCGAGCAGTCGGCCAAGCTGTGCGTGCAGTACATGGCGCCGATCCTGAAGAACCGCCAGTACAACTTCCTGCCCATCATGCAGAACGTCTTCTCCGGTGCCACGACGCGGCCCAATGAGCTGACCTACAGCGAGGACTGGTTGCGGCCCGACTACATTCCGCCGCAACCTGTTCCGCCCGCAGCGCCGCCGCCGTCGGCGCAGGCGGCGCCACCCGCGCCGGCCGCCGGCCCGCCGTTGGCGGCTGAGGCGCCGGTCTCGACGAATCCGGCCGACGGTCTGCACGGGATGATGGTGCCCCAGGGCGTCGGGCCATGATGCGGCGCAACCTCATTCGCAGAGCGGCGGTGGTGGCCGTGTCGGCCGCGGTGCTGTCGGGCTGTTCGGACTGGCAGGGGCTGAACTCGCTTCCGTTGCCAGGCGTCGAGGGCACCGGTCCGGGTGCGTTCACGATCCAGGCGCAGATGCCCGACGTCGACAACATCGAGCCCAATTCCCGCGTCCGGGTGGCCGATGTGAACGTCGGCACCGTGCGCAAGATCGAGCGCCAGGGTTGGCATGCGCTGGTGACGATGGAACTCAACGGTGACGTCGAACTGCCCGCGAACGCGACGGCCAAACTCGGGTTGACAAGCCTGTTGGGGTCCTTGCACATCGAGTTGGCCCCGCCGACCGACGCGCCGCCGTCGGGCAAGCTCAAAGAAGGTTCGCTGATTCCGCTGGAGTCGTCGAGCGCCTACCCGAGTACCGAGCAGGCGCTGGCCGCAGTGGCGCTGCTGCTCAACGGCGGTGGGATCGGCAATATCTACGACATCACCGAGGCGTTGAGCGTCGCGTTCACCGGCCGGGAAAGCGACTTGCGCAGCCTCATCGAGCAATTGGATATCGCGATCGGCCATCTCGATGACCAGAAGCAGGACATCATCGAGGCCACCGAGAGCCTGAACAACCTGATGGGTCAGATCGCCGAGCAGAAGCCGGTGGTGGACAAGGCGTTACGGACCATTCCCGATGCCCTGGCCGTGCTGAGGGATCAGCGGCAGAACCTGGCCGAGGTGCTGACTCAGCTGGGCCGGTTCAGCGCGCTGGCCGCCGACTCGGTCAATCAGACCAAAGACGCTCTGGTGCAAGAGCTCAAGGACCTGGGCGTGGTGCTGGAGGAGTTGGCCGACGCCGGTCCCGCGTTGACCCGCGCGCTGAGCTTCTTGCCGACTTTCCCGTTCCCGAAGGAGACGTTGCTCAATTGGATGCGCGGGGACTACGCGAACCTGACGCTGGTCGTCGACCTGACGTTGAGCAGAATCGATTCGAGCTTCTTCACCGGAACACGGTTCGAGTGCAACCTGACCTGGTTGGAGCTGCAGTGGGGACGCACCATCGGCCAGTTCCCCAGCCCGTGCAACCACCACGTGCCGCCACCGGGCGGCAACCCGTTGGTCGCTCCGTATCGCTGGGATCAGGGGCCGTAGCATGCGAATGACCCGACAGATCCTCATTCAGATGGCCATCTTCTCCGTCATCGCGACACTCGCGTTGGGCATCATGGTGTTTGGGTACATGCGGCTGCCGACCCTCCTGGGCGTCGGCCAGTACCGCGTCACCCTCGAGTTGCCGGAGACGGGCGGGTTGTATCCGCGGGGCAACGTCACCTATCGCGGCGTGCAGGTCGGCGAGGTGAAAAGCGTGGATCTCACGGACAGGGGAGTCGAGGCGGTTTTGTCGCTGGACTCCGACGTCAGGATCCCCGCCGACCTCGAAGCCGAGGTGCACAGCGTGTCCGCCGTCGGCGAGCAGTTCGTCCAGTTGCTCCCGCGCAGTGGCGACGGCCCGGAGTTGAGGGACGGCGATGTGATCCCGTTGGACCGCACCACGGTTCCGACGGACATCAACACGGTCCTCGACGACACGGCCAGGGGCCTGCAGGCGATTCCGCAGGAGAACTTGAGGACCGTCGTCGACGAGGCCTATACCGCGGTGGGCGGGCTCGGGCCCGAGCTGCGTCGGCTGGTCCAGGGGAGTGCCACGCTGGCCATCGACGCCCGCGAGAACCTCGACCCGCTGCTCACGCTGATCGACCAGTCCAAGCCGATACTCGACACCCAGACCGACACTGCCGGCTCCATTCAGGCGTGGGCGGCGAACCTGGCGAGCATCAGCGGTCAACTGCAGAGCCAGGATCCGGCGGTGTCGGGAATCCTGGCCAAGGGGCCGGGGGCCGCCGACGAGGTACGCGCCCTGTTCGAACGGTTGCAACCGACGCTGCCGATCGTGCTGGCCAATCTGGTCAGCATCGGAGAGGTCGCGCTCGCCTACCAGCCGAGCCTCGAGCAGCTGCTGGTGTTGTTGCCGCAGGGCACCGCCGTCACCCAGGCCGTGGGTGTGCACAAGCGAAATACCAAGCAGGACTACATGGGCGATTCGCTGATCTTCAACCTCAACGCGATCCTGCCCGCATTGCCCGCGCCGCTGCCGCTGCCGCCGCAGAACCTGCCGCCGCCGTGTACGACGGGGTTCCTGCCCGCGCAGCAGCAGCGCGTCCCGGTCTTCGAGGACTACCCCGACCGGCCGGTGGGCGATCTGTACTGCCGGACGCCGCAGGACGCGCCGTTCAACGTCCGCGGCGCCCGCAACCTGCCGTGTGTCACCGTGCCGGGCAAGCGGGCTCCGACGTGGCAGATGTGCGAGAGCGACGAGCAGTACGTGCCGCTCAACGACGGCTACAACTGGAAGGGCGATCCGAACGCGACCCTGTCCGGGCAACCGATCCCGCATGTGCCCCCGGATGTGCCCGTCGCCATCACGCCGCCTCCTCCGGGTACGCCGCCGTTGCCCGTCGCGGCTGCCGAATACGACCCCGCGTCCGGCGAATACGTCGGACCGGACGGCAAGGTGTACACCCAGTCCAACCTGGCGAACGGTGCGGCCGGCGAGCGGCCGTGGCAGTCGATGCTCGTCCCGCCGGGGAGCTGACGCTGATCGTTGCAGTGTCTGAGCCGGCACGGACGTGGTGCCGTTTCGTGGGCAGGCTCCGACGCTATGGTGTCGGACACGTAAGTTGTAGCCGACCTGTCTACCCGACCCCGACTTGGCCCTTGGGCCGCAGAGGAACCTAGATGGCAGACGAGACCACTCCCGGCAAGGACGCCGCGGCCGAAGGTCCCGAGTCCACGACAGCGGCCGAGACGGCACCGGCTGCTTCGACGACAGATACCCCCGAGACGACGGGGGATGCCGGTGACGTCGAGGATTACGACGCCGCCGACGGCGAAGCCGAACCCACCCCGCCCAAGGCGCCGATGTCGCACGTTCGGCTGGCGACGATCGTCGGGCTCGTGGTCGTGGTGGCTCTCGCGGCGCTGACCGGGTGGCTCGGGTACCGGGCGTACGAGTCGCGGCAGGCCGAGGATCTGCGCAACCTCTTTCTGCAGGTCGGGCGGCAGGGCGCGCTGAACCTCACGACGATCAGCCACGAGCACGCCGAGCAGGATGTGCAACGTGTCCTGGACTCGTCGACCGGGACGTTCTACGACGACTTCCAGGCCCGCGCGCAACCGTTCATCGAGGTCGTCAAGCAGGCGCAGTCGAAGTCGGAGGGCACGATTTCGGAGGCGGGAATCGAGTCGTTGAACGGCGACGAGGCCAAGGTGCTGGTGGCCGTCACCGTCAACACGACGAACGCGGGGGCACCTGAGCAGGCGCCGCGGTCCTGGCGGATGAGGATCTCGGTGCAGAAAACCGGCGAGGACGAGGCCAAGATCTCGAATGTGGAGTTCGTACCGTGAGCAATAGACATCGACTTCCGCGGCGCAAACGAGACGACGCCACCGACGAGTCCGCCGAGAAGGGTACGACGCCGGCATCCGAGGCGGTCGAGTTGACGGAATCGACGGCCGAGACGACGACGGCCGCCGAGACGACCGAATCGGCCGAGGGCACCGCATCCGCCACGACCTCGGAAGCAGCCGCGACGACCGAGTCGGCGGAGGCCTCGGAGCCCGCCGCAACAACCGAATCAGCGGCGGCCTCGGAGTCCGTCGAGACCACCGAGTCCACCGGCGGGCGAGGCATCAACTGGGCCCGCGTCTTCGCCTTCGGTGTGCTGCCCGCCCTCGCCCTGCTGCTGGCGGGTGCAGCGGGCTACCTGAAGTGGGTCGACAACTCCGTGCGCAACGCGGACGCGGCGCGCGCCGAGTCGGTCCAGGTCGCCAAGGACAGCACCGTGGCGATGCTGTCGTACAAGCCGGACACCGTCGAACAGCAGCTCAACGACGCACGCTCCCTGTTGACCGGCGAATTCGAGGAGTCCTACACCGGGCTCATCAACGACGTGGTGATCCCCGGCGCGCAGCAGAAGCAGATTTCTGCGGTGGCTTCGGTGCCGGCGGCCGCATCCGTGTCGGCCGGCCCCGACGAGGCCGTGGTGTTGGTGTTCGTCAACCAGACCGTGGTCATGGGCCAGGACGCTCCGACCGATACCGCCTCGAGTGTGCGGGTGACGCTGGAGAAGATCGACGGTCGCTGGCTCATCTCGAAGTTCGACCCGGTGTAGGGCGTAGTGGCCGACCCCGAACTCATCGATGTCGATGCGCCGGGCGTGCGGCTGCGCGCGCTCAGTTGGGGCACTGTCGGTGCGCCGATCGTGTTGTGCCTGCACGGTTTTCCCGATACTGCGCATGGGTGGCGCAACATCGCACCGCGACTGGCCGATGCGGGGTGGCGGGTGGTGGCGCCGTTCATGCGAGGCTATGCCCCGTCGTCGACGGCGTCCGACGGCAGCTACCACGTCGGCGCGCTGATGGACGATGCGCTGAGGGTGCTCGATGCGGCCGGACCGACGGGGCGCGACGTGCTCATCGGGCATGACTGGGGAGCGATCGCCGGTGCCGGCCTCGCCGCAATGCCGGACAGTCCCTTCTCGAAAGCTGTCATCATGTCGGTGCCGCTTGCCGCCGCGTTCCGACCGCTCGGCCGGACACCGGACGCGGGGCGGCTCGCCGCGCAGTTGCCCCGCCAGTTGCTCCGCAGCTGGTACATCATGTACTTCCAATTGCCCGGGCTCCCTGAGCGATCCGCGTCGTGGGTGGTGCCCCGCTTGTGGCGCCAGTGGTCGCCGGGTTACGACGCCACCCGGGACGTCGCCCACGTCCTCGACGCGATCGGCGCGCCCGAGAATTGGCGCGCCGCTCTCGGCTACTACCGGGCCACCGTGCGCAACAGCAAGCCACCCGCGCAGTACGCCGAACTGCACCGGCACTGGCTGTCGGCGCCGCAGCTGCCGACGCTGTACTTGCACGGCACCGACGATGGTTGCGCCTCAGCCGATTACGCTCGATGGGTGCAGCGGGTTCTGCCCGAGGGTAGTGAGGTCGCCACCGTCGAGCGGGCCGGTCACTTCCTGCAGCTGGAACAGCCCGAGGCCGTCGCGAGCCACATCGTCGACTTCATAGGCGCGATGCGCGCTTAGCCTGGAGGACATGGGGCGACGACTGGCTGCGGTGGATGCGCAGACATACTGGATGTCGGCGAAGATCCCCAGCGATCAGTTTCTGCTCTACGGTTTCGCGGGGGCCGTGGACCTCGACGCAGCGGTGGCGCGACTCGGTGCCAGGGCTCGGGGCAGCACCGAGTTGCGCCTGCGGGTGCGTGACGGCAACCCGCTGACGTATCCACAGTGGGTGACCGCGGACGTCTCGCCGAACCAGTTCGTGATGCACGCCGCGGGGAACAGTTGGGCGCAGTGTCTGGCCGTCGTGGCGGGGTTGCTGAGTTCGGACCAACTGGATCCGCGGATCATGGCGTGGCGGATCCACATCTTCCCGGCTGTCGAGAACGTTCCGGGAGCGGGACTCGGCACGGTTGCGGTGGTGCAGGTGGCGCACGCGCTCGGGGACGGGGTGCGGTCATCGGCGTTGGCGGCGTGGTTGTTCGGGCGACGAGCGTTCGTACCGAATGTTTCGGCGCCAGAGCCGTTTCCGGGGTTGAGGTTGCCATGGCGCGGCTATGCGGCTGCGCGGGCCCACCGCAGGCTCGTGCGCGATACGTCGGCCGGATCGGTTCCGCCGCCGGCGGATCCGCGTCCGGCGTTGTGCAGTAATGCGCGACCGGAAGGCTTGCGCAGTATTCGGACGGTGGTGATGCGGCGCGCAGAGATGCCCGGGGTGACGGTGACGGTCGGTGCGCTGGCCGCGATATCCGAGGCGTTGGCCGGGCACCTGCGCGAGTTCGGTGACGACCCGTCGCTGCTGGGCGCCGAGGTACCTATGGCGAAAGCGGGAGATCGGCTCGCCCACAACCATTTCGGCAATGTAGGTGTCGGCCTGTACCCGGATCTGGCGTTCGATGCGCGAACCTTGCGCATCGCCGAGGACCTCAAGCAACGCCGACGCAGGGCCGCCCATACGGCGATGGCTGCGGCCAGCCGAGCGTCCGCCGCGGTGCCTGCGTGGTTACTGCGTTATGGGGTAGGGAAATTCGACCCGACACTGCGCTCTCCGACCGTCACGGGGAACACCGTCGTCTCCAGCGTGAACCGCGGGCCCGCCGACCTGCGTTTCGGGAATTCGCCCGTCGTCCTCACCGCCGGATTTCCAGGGCTGTCCCCGATGATGGGCGTGACGCACGGCGTGCACGGCATAGGAGACACCATCGCCGTCAGCGTGCATGCGGCCGAGTCGGCGATCGGCGACATCGACTCTTACATCGAGAGATTGGCAGCGGCGTTGGATCGATGAGGTGTCGGTCGGGGAAGCCAGGCGGTATATCGGCGCGAGTCAGCCCTTCGGCACCCACGCGGCCGGCATCTGATCATTCCTTACCGGCCGTTCGGCCGCGCCGCGGCCAGAATCACGCGACCATTACCAGTAGGGCCCGCACCGCGGAGAGGTGAAGCGACTAGGAAACACCTCGAGATCGCATCAGCGAGGAGGCACGTGATGCCTGGGACATCAATTTCATCGGCGTCGGCCGGCCGTCGATTCCCGGACGAGTTCTTCTGGGGCACGGCGACGGCGGCCTTCCAGATCGAAGGCGCTTGGGACGAAGACGGCAAGGGCCCGTCTATCTGGGACACCTTCGGCCACGCCGGCAAGATCAGGGACGGCTCCACCGGCGACGTGGCCGTCGATCACTATCACCGGTACAAGGAAGACGTCCAGCTGATGAAGGCGATCGGGGCGACGGCATACCGGTTCTCCATCTCGTGGCCCCGCATCTTTCCTGACGGGGTTGGTCGGCCGAATTCGAAGGGTTTGGACTTCTATCGTCGTCTCGTTGACGAACTGCTCGCCAATGGAATCGAGCCATTCGCGACGCTTTACCACTGGGACTTGCCACAGGCGCTGCAGGACAAGGGCGGATGGCAGTCGCGCGACACGGCTGAGGCGTTCGGCGATTACGCCGGCTACGTCGCGGCGCAGCTCAGCGACCGGGTGCGGCATTTCTTCACCATCAACGAGTTCTCCAGCTTCGTGGAGCTGGGACACGGCAGGGGCATGCTCGCTCCGGGCTTGCAGCTGCCGCCGGGTCAGGTCAACCAAATTCGTCATCACGCCGTGCTTGGCCACGGCCTGGCCGTTCGGTCCATTCGCGCTCAGGCCCGCCCGGCGACCAAGGTCGGGCCCGCGGAGCAGATCATCGGCACCGCTCCCATCATTGAGACGGCAGAGAACATCCGGGCCGCAGCGGCCGCATTGCGGGAGCTCAACGCGGGCTACATGACCGTGATGATGGAAGGCTGTTACACCGACGCGTTCCTGGCGCAACACGGCGCGGACGCGCCGAAGTTCACCTCCGAGGACCTGCAGATCATCAGTAGCCCGGTCGATTTCGTCGGCACCAACATCTATATGGTCCATGCCTTCGTCCAGGCATCCGACTCGGAGCCCGGGTACGAAGTGGTCGCAGGAAGCTTCATGGTGCCTCCCCCGGCGCGGTCGTATCAGCCGATGCATGCCCGCGCCCAGTACCCGAACTCAGAGGTCGCGTTGATGCTCAGCCCCGAATCGATGTACTGGGGGACGCGCCTCCTGGTCGACGTATGGAACGCCAAGGAAATCTTCATCACCGAGAACGGCATGCCGACGACCGCTGAGGAGGACGCCGAGGGATTCGACACGGGCCGCGTCGTATGGCTCCGGGCTTTTCTCACCGAACTGCAGCGGGCAACGGCCGACGGTGTGCCGGTTCGCGGCTACTTTCACTGGAGCCTGCTCGACAACCTCGAGTGGGGCGCGGGCATGCAACCAAGGTTCGGGCTCTATCGGGTCGACCTTGCGACTCAGAGGCGATCACCCAAGCTCAGCGCGAATTGGTTCCGAGAGGTGGCGCGACACAATGCGGTCGTGTGAATCGCCTCGTGCTGCGTTGGCGCAATCACCACAGCTGCGCTTCTTCGGACAGCCGGCGAATCCGGTTGGGCGAGGGGGCTGGGCAGCGGCTTAACACATGGCCTAGATTTTGTTGCATGACTGCTTACGACGTCGGCGTGCTGATTCTGCGGGTGGTCCTGGGTCTGACCATGGCCGCCCACGGCTACAACAAGTTCTTCGGGCCCGGAGGCCTCAAGGGCACCGCCGGGTGGTTCGACAGCATGGGGATGAAGCCTGGCAAGTTCCACGCCCGGGTCGCCGCGACGACCGAGATGGCGGCCGGCATCGGTCTCGCGGTCGGCCTGCTGACCCCGATACCGGCCGCGGGCTTCGTGGCGCTCATGCTGGTCGCGGCGTGGACCGTGCACCGGGCCAACGGCTTCTTCATCGTCAAGGAAGGCTGGGAGTACAACCTCGTGCTCGCCGCCGCAGCCGTCGGCATCGCCACGATCGGCGCGGGCAAGCTCAGCCTTGACCATCTGCTGTTCAGTTCGACGAGCTTCTACGACCTGCTGCACGGCTGGTGGGGTCTGGTCATCTCGCTCGGTCTGGGCCTTCTCGGCGGCATCGGTCAGCTGGCGATCTTCTACCGGCCGCCTGCCAAGACCGACGCCTGACGAGAGCCCACGCAGTTCGCGAACTGCACACCAGGGTCGTGAAACCTCGGCGATCGCGACCCTGTTGTAGTTTTCGCGAAGCGGACGTGAGGATCTGGAGCCGTATAGCTAGAACACGTTCTAGTCTGTGTTGCCATGGGGTTCTTGAAGCAGGACGCGCCCGTCGTCGACTACGAGGAGTGGAGTAAGGGCAGTCGGGCCGAGAAGATCGTGCCGATGGCCCGACACTGGGCCGAGGTGGGATTCGGGACGCCGGTGGTTCTGCACCTGTTCTACGTCGTCAAGATCCTGCTCTACATCCTCGGCGCATGGCTGGTGGTGCTCACCACCACGGGCATCGACGGGTTCACCAACGTCGCCTCCTGGTACAACGAGCCGATCGTGTTCGAAAAGGTCGTGTTGTACACGATGCTGTTCGAGGTCGTCGGCCTCGGCTGCGGTTTCGGCCCGCTGAACAACCGGTTCTTTCCGCCGATGGGTTCGATCCTGTACTGGTTGCGACCCAACACGATTCGGCTGCCACCGTGGCCGACCCGCATCCCGCTGACCAGAGGCGACACCCGCACACCGTTCGATGCGCTGCTCTACGGCGCGCTCCTGGTGTTGCTCGTCGTGGCGCTGTTCTCCGACGGCACCGGACCGATACCCGAACTGGGGACGACGGTCGGCGTGCTGCCGGTGTGGCAGATCGCCGCCATCCTCGGCGTCCTCGCCGTGCTCGGTCTGCGCGACAAGGTGATCTTCCTGGCCGCCCGCGGCGAGGTGTACGCCTCGCTTGCGGTCTGCTTCCTGTTCGCGGGGCCCGACATCATCATCGCGGCCAAACTGGTGTGCCTGACGATCTGGCTCGGCGCCGCGACGTCGAAACTCAACAAGCACTTCCCGTTCGTCATCTCCACGATGATGAGCAACAACCCGGTGTTCCGGCCCAAATGGATCAAACGCAAGTTCTTCGAACGCTTTCCAGATGACCTGCGGCCCGGGCGGGCGTCACGGTGGCTGGCGCACTTCAGCACCGCCATCGAGGGTTTGGTCCCGCTGGTGCTGTTCTTCTCCCCCGGGGGTTGGCCGACCTACATCGCCGCGTTCGTGATGCTGGTGTTCCACTTCGGCATCCTGTCCTCGATCCCGATGGGTGTGCCGCTGGAGTGGAACGTCTTCATGATGTTCTCGGTCCTGGCGTTGTTCGTGGGACATCCCGGGGTCGGCCTTGGTGATCTGCAGAGCCCGTGGCCGATCCTGTTGTTCGCGATCGTCGCGGGCACCGTGGTGATGGGAAACCTGTTCCCGCGCAAGGTGTCCTTCCTGCCGGGCATGCGCTACTACGCGGGCAACTGGGACACCGGGTTGTGGTGTGTGAAACCGTCAGGGTCGGCGAAGATCGAGGAGAACGTCGTCTCGATCGCGAGCATGCCGCAGGCGCAGATGGAGCGCTACTACGGCAGCCCGGAGACCGCCCAGATGTATCTCTATATGGGATACGCCTTCCGCGCGTTCAACACTCACGGTCGCGCCATGTTCACCCTCGCGCACCGCGCGATGGCCGGCCACAACGAGGACGACTATGTGCTGACCGACGGTGAGCGCATCTGCAGCACCGCGATCGGCTGGAACTTCGGCGACGGCCATATGCACAACGAGCAGCTCATCGAGGCCCTGCAGAAACGCTGCAATTTCGAACCGGGTGAGGTGATCGTCGTGCTGATCGACGGGCAACCGATCCACAAGCAGCGCCAGGAATACCGGTTGGTCGACGCGGCGACCGGGGAGTTCGAGCGGGGCTACATCCGCGTCGCCGACATGGTGACACGCCAACCGTGGGACGACACGGTCCCGGTCCACGTCACATGGCAGAAGGACAGCGCCGACGCTCCCTAGCCCATGACGTCGCGGACCTTGACATCCTCGAGTCCCTGCAGGAGCAGATCGCGAGCGGTGTCGAGATGCTTGCGCCAATGCGCTTCGGCGGCCGCGCCGTCGCCGGATCTCAACAGCTGCATCAACTTCCGGTAGGAACGCATCAACTTGTCGAAGTCGGAGCGGGAGATCGGTCGACGCTCCTTGAACAGGAACGTGTTGTGGCGCACTGTGATCTCGTGCAACATGCCGGCGATGATGGACAGCGTCGCATTGCCCGACAACTCGACGACGCGTCTGTGGAAGTCGCCCGTCGTCTCGGCGAGGGTGTCGTTCTGCCAGCCGGAGGGCACGTGCTCTTCGAGCAGGCCGTCGAGCTCGTCGAACGCCTCAGCCGAACCGGATTGGGCGAGCAGTCGCGCCGCCATCGGCTCGATCCCGGCGCGCGCGGTCATCAGGTCGGCGATCGTCGCGCCCGACAACTCCAGCAAGAGGCCGGCGGGACGGGCCACGATCTCGGGGCCGGGCACGCGAACGCGCGCGCCGGTGCGCGAACCACGCCGCACCTCGACGAGGCGCTCGGACTCCAGGACGCGGACCGCCTCCCGCAAGGTCGGTCGGCTCACCCCGAAGTGGGCCATCAGCTCGGCTTCGTTGGGGAGGAAGTCGCCGTCCTTGAGTTGGCCGTCGACCACCATGCGACGCAGCGTGCCGGCGACCAGTTCGGCGGTCTTCGGTGACCGCACCGTCGTCCCGGCGCCGACGCCGTCCGGGCCGATCATCGGCGCCAGCGGTGTACTTCGAGCCACTCCCACTCCCACGTTGCGGCTGACCCAGCGGCCAGCTGTACAACTCAGTAAACCATGTGCGGGGTCACGTCGGGCAAAGCGATGAGCGGAGCCACCCCTGCGGGTCGGGCCTCGGACGGACGAGAACCCTATCCCGAAGGACCTGGCAGGGCGAGCCTCCGCTACCTTCGCGGCACCCGGGAAATCGGCGGGCATTCCGTCATCAGATCACACCCACCAACCAGTAGGTTGACCTAGTAAACCTTGTTCGTTTACGTTCGGGGGTGGACCCGCGCGTATGCGGGTGAATCCTCGGACTTCGAAGGAGAAGTGTCATGGCTGAAGCCGTCATCGTTGAGGCAGTACGGTCGCCCGTCGGCAAGCGCAACGGAGGTCTTTCCGGTGTGCATCCGGCTGAGTTGTCCGCGCAGGTTCTCAACGGTCTGGTGCAGCGCGCCGGCGTCGATCCCGCGCTCGTTGACGACGTCATCTGGGGCTGCGTCATGCAGGCCGGTGAGCAGGCCCTCGACATCGGTCGCACGGCCCTGCTGACGGCCGGCTGGCCGGAGACCGTCCCCGGCGTCACCGTCGACCGCCAGTGCGGTTCGAGCCAGCAGTCGGTGCACTTCGCCGCCGCCGGCGTGGTGGCCGGCCACTACGACGTCGTCGTCGCCGGCGGTGTCGAGTCGATGTCGCGCACCCCGATGGGCGCCTCGCTGGCCAACGGCGGCAACCCGTACTCGGCGAACTTCAAGAACCGCTACAAGCAGACTCCGAACCAGGGCATCGGCGCCGAGATGATCGCCGAGCAGTGGGGCTTCAGCCGCACCGATCTCGACCAGTTCTCGCTCGACTCGCACGAAAAGGCCGCTGCCGCACAGGATGCGGGTGCGTTCGACGATCAGATCGTCGGCATCAAGGACGACGAGGGCAATACCGTTCTCAAGGACGAGGGCATCCGTCGCGGCACCACGCTGGAGAAGATGGGCCAGCTCAAGCCCGCCTTCCGCGAGGACGGCGTGATCCACGCCGGCAACTCGTCGCAGATCTCCGACGGTTCGGCGGCGCTGCTGTTCATGTCGGCGGAGAAGGCCAAGGAACTGGGCCTCAAACCGCTGGCCCGCGTGCACACCGCGGTGCTGGCCGGTGCCGATCCGGTGATCATGCTGACCGCGCCGATCCCGGCAACCCAGAAGGCGCTCAAGCGTTCCGGCCTGTCCGTCGACGACATCGGGGCCTTCGAGGTCAATGAGGCGTTCGCGCCGGTTCCGATGGCGTGGCTCAAGGACATCGGCGCAGACGAGAAGAAGCTGAACCCGAACGGCGGTGCGATCGCGCTGGGCCACCCGCTCGGCGGCTCGGGTGCGCGCATCATGACGACGCTGCTGTACCACATGCGCGACAACGGGATCAAGTACGGTCTGCAGACCATGTGTGAGGGCGGCGGCCAGGCCAACGCCACCATCCTCGAGCTGCTCTGAGTTGCTTGTGTCCGACTCCTCAGCGATCGTCGTCGGACGAGCCATGACGACTCCCGCGGCGCTGACCGAGCGCCGCGGGAACGTCCTGCTCATCACGATCAACCGGCCCGAGGCGCGTAACGCCGTCAACAGCGCGGTCAGCACCGCGGTCGGCGATGCGCTGCAGCAGGCACAGGACGACCCCGAGGTGCGCGCGGTGGTGATCACCGGCGCCGGTGAATCCTTTTGCGCCGGTGCCGATCTCAAGGCCATCGCGCGACGGGAGAGCCTGTTTCACCCGGACCACGCCGAGTGGGGCTTCGCCGGGTACGTGCGCCACTACATCGACAAGCCGACGATCGCCGCGGTCAACGGCACCGCATTGGGCGGAGGAACCGAACTCGCACTCGCCAGTGATCTGGTGATCGCCGAGGAGCGCGCGAAATTCGGTCTGCCCGAAGTGAAGCGGGGCCTGATCGCCGCCGCGGGCGGGGTGTTCCGCATCGTCGACCACCTGCCGCGCAAGGTCGCGATGGAGCTGCTGTTCACCGGCGAGCCGATGTCGTCGGCCGACGCCCTGAAGTGGGGTCTGATCAACCAGGTCGTACCCGACGGCACCGCGGTCGATGCCGCGCTCGCACTCGCCGAACGCATCACCTGCAATGCGCCGCTTGCGGTGTGGGCGAGCAAGCGGGTGGCGATGGGCGTCGACGACGGCGTCATCGCCGGTGACGAAGGTGGATGGTCGAGGACCATGCGTGAGATCTCGACGGTGCTCCGCTCAGAGGACGCCAAGGAAGGACCGCTGGCATTCGCCGAGAAGCGCCAGCCTGTTTGGAAGGCCAAGTAAGCAAAGTGAAAAGAACCATCTACGACGCCGAACACGAGGCGTTCCGGGAGACCGTCCGGGAGTACATCGAGCGCGAACTCGTACCCAACCAGGAGAAGTGGGAGACCGAGCGCATCGTCGACCGGTCTGCGTTCACGGCGGCGGGCAAGTACGGGCTGATCGGGTTCAACATGCCCGAGGAGTACGGCGGCGGCGGCTCCGATGACTTCCGGTTCAACGCGATCATCGACGAGGAGATCGCCAAATCCGGCGTACACGGACCGGCACTGAGCCTGCACAACGACGTCGTCGGCCCGTACTTCAAGGAGTTGGCCAACGACGAGCAGAAGAAGCGCTGGCTGCCGGGCATCACCAGCGGCGAGCTGATCATCGCGATCGCGATGACCGAGCCGGGTGCCGGTAGCGATCTGGCCGGCATCCGCACCTCCGCGGTGCGCGACGGTGACGACTGGATCATCAACGGCTCCAAGACATTCATCTCGTCGGGCATCAACTGCGACCTGTGTGTGGTCGTCGCGCGCACCGACCCGGAGGCCGGCCACAAGGGCTTCTCGTTGTTCGTGGTGGAGCGCGACATGGAGGGCTTCACGCGGGGCCGCAAGCTCGACAAGATGGGGCTGCACTCGCAGGACACCTCCGAGCTGCACTTCGAAAACGTGCGGGTGCCGAACGCGAACCTGCTCGGCAAGGAGGGTCGCGGCTTCTACCACCTGATGACCAACCTGCCCTCGGAGCGGTTGGGCATCGCGATCTCGGCCATCGCCGGGGCCCGCGGAGTCTTCGACGAGACGCTGCAATATGCCAAGGACCGCAAGGCCTTCGGCCAGCCGATCGGCAGCTTCCAGCACAACCGCTTCCTGCTCGCCGAGATGGAGACCGAGCTCGAGGTCACCGAGAACTACATCGACCGCTGCCTGCAGGGTGTGGTCGACGGTGAGCTGACCGCGGTCGAGGCGGCCAAGGCCAAGTGGTGGGCCACCGAGGTGGCCAAGAAGGTCGTCGACCAGTGCGTGCAGCTGCACGGCGGATACGGCTACATGATGGAGTACCGCGTCGCACGCGCCTACGTCGACGGGCGCATCCAGACGATCTTCGGTGGCACCACCGAGATCATGAAGGAGATCATCGGCCGCGACCTCGGCGTATAGCCGGCTCGCCGGCGTGGCGTCTAGCCGGGTCTCGCCGGCGTGGCGTATAGCGACCGTGCCGTCTAGCCACCCCCACGCCAAAGCCCCCGAAACAACGGAGTTTCGGGGGCTTTTGCGTGTCGGGGTGAGATCAGCCGATCGGGGCGTCGGCAGCCGGCGTCGGCTCCGCCGGTGCGGCCGGCTCGGTGGTCTCGGTCGTCGTCTGGGTGGTGGTCGTCTCGCTGGTCGACGTCGCGGACGGCGTGACGGCCTCGGGCGCGTTGGCCGGATCGAGTACCGCGTCGATCAGGTAGATCCGGGCGTTCGCGGCTTGGATACCACCGCAGACCACCTTGGCGGTGTCGTTGATCGTGACGTCGGCGTTCTCACCGGTCACCTTGATCTCCGCACCCTGCTGGGTGGGCCGCTGCCCCTTGACGTCCTTGGGCCCGAGCATCCCGAGGAACACGTGGTAATAGTCGAAGTCCGTCAGCGCGGCGGGGTTGGCCTTCAACGCGTCCAGCTGCGCGGGTGCAAGTGCGGCGAACGCCTCGTTCGTCGGCACGAAGACCACGTACGGGCCGTTCTCCAGCACGGGCACCACGTTCACGGCGGGATTGAACCCGCCCGAGATCGCGGAGTAGAAGGTGCTGGCGTCCGGGATCGCTTGCAGAGCCTGGCCGACGGGCAGGTTGTTCAGCGCCTTCCAGTCGGGCACCGCCTCCTTGAAGGCGTCACAGCCCTTCCCCTCGGGGTTCGGGATCTCGACCACCGCGGTGGTGGTCGGCTCGGCCGGCTGCTCGGGGGCGGGCGCGGGCGGATCGGCGTACGCGGTCACGGCCAGCGGCACCGAAAAGGCGATCGCGGCGATCCCGGCGGTGGCACCAAGGGCTTTGCTGGTGCGAGTCTTCACTTACGGCTCCTCAGCTAGACAGGTCGCAACGCATGTTAAAGGCACTGTTGCGTGGCTGCCAAAGTCACCACCTCGCCAAACGGCCGCTGCAAGCCACCTGACCTGGGCTTTGTCAATCTGCCCACATAGTGCGCCGAACGGCGGTGAAAGGCCGGTGCATACGATGAGCCGCATGCCCGAGCCGCTGATCGTTCCCATTCGTGGTCGCACGCCGTCGCTGCACGCCGAGGCTTGGGCAGCGCCCAACGCGAGCCTGATCGGCCAGGTGACTCTCGCCGCACGGGCCAGCGTCTGGTACGGCGCCACGCTGCGGGCCGAGGCCGAGCCCATCGAGATCGGTTTCGGCACCAACATCCAGGACGGGGTCACCGTCCACGTCGACCCGGAATTTCCCGTCTGCATCGGCGAAGAGGTCAGCGTGGGGCACAACGCCGTCCTGCACGGCTGTGTCGTCGAGGACGGGGCGCTGATCGGTATGGGGGCGGTCATCCTCAACGGCGCGACGGTGGGCCACGGAGCGTTGATCGCCGCGGGCGCGGTCGTGTCGCAGGGTTTCGTGGTGCCGCCGCGGACCTTGGTCGCCGGGGTCCCCGGCAAGGTGCGCCGCGACCTCAGCGACGCAGAGGTCAACCACAACCGCTACAACGCTCAGGTGTACCAGCACCTGATCGATCTGCACCGGGACGCGACGGCCTAGATTCTCCCGGGTCCGATCCGGGTACAGGCCCTACCGTGAAACGTGTTCGCACTCTCGTGACCGGCGCGACCGGTTACGTCGGCTCCCGGCTCGTCACCGAGCTGCTCACCGAGGGCCACGAGGTGGTCGCCGCCAGTCGAAATCCCGATCGGCTGGCCGATTTCGGATGGCAGGACCGCGTCAACGCCGTCGCGTTGGACGCCCACGACGAAGCCTCGGTGCGGTCGGCGTTCGCCGACGCCGGTCCCATTGACGTCGTCTACTACCTCGTGCACGGCATCGGGCAGCCCGATTTCCGCGAGGCGGACAACCGCGCGGCAGCCACCGTGGCCAAGGCGGCCAAGGACGCCGGTGTGCGTCGCATCGTGTATCTGGGCGGGTTCGTGCCCGACGGTGACGAGCTGTCCGAGCACCTGGCAAGCCGCGCCGAGGTCGCCGAGGCGTTGCACGTCGACGGCGGACCCGACGTGGTGTGGCTCGGCGCGGCCATCATCATCGGTGCGGGGTCGACGTCGTTCGAGATGCTGCGCTACGTGGGCGATCGGTTCCTGGTCATTCCGATGCCGTCGTGGTCGGCGAACCCGATCGACCCGATCTCGATCTGCGATGTGCTGCACTACCTCGTCGCCGCCGCAGACGGCGAGCAGGTGCCCGCCGGGGCCTACGACATCACCGGCCCGGAAACCACGTCGTACGCCGAGCTGCTGCGCACGTACGCGCGTATCGCCGGGAAATGGAGGGCCGAGCTGCCGGTCAACGGCGTCGACACCGGTCTGGTGTCGTGGGTGACGGCGGCGGTGCTGCCGGTGCCGGGCGGTCTGGCGGCGGACCTGGTGCAGTCGCTGGACCATCCGATGATTGCTTCGGACACCCGGCTGCGTGAGTTCGTGCCGGACCCGCCCGCCGGGCTGATCGGCGTCGAGGAGGCGATCACACGGGCGCTGGCAAGTCGTCGGCGTCGACCCGTCGACGAGCTCACCGACCCACACCACCTCGCCGATACCGACCCCGCGTGGGCGGGTGGGGACACGCTGCGTCTGCAACAGGTCGCCGGTGCGGTCACACCGTCGATCGCCCGGCCCGCGCTCGGGCTCATCGGCGGGGTGCCCGGACCCGTTGCCGGGGCGGTGCGCACCGGGGTGGACACACTGCTGCACTTCGTGCCCAAGGTTGTTCCGACGTGACGGAGAAGACTCAGCCTCGCCCCGGGCTGCTTGGTGAGATTCGCGAGATCGTCAGCGCGTGCCCCGTCCCGCATCACGAACCGCCCAGCGTTATACGGCGCAGGCGCATCGTCGTCGCGGTCGTGCTCGTCATCGGCGCTGCGCTACTTGGATATTCGCTGACGCGGCCGCCGGGGGACTCGTCGTTCTACTGGCTGACGTTGGCGCTGGCCGGGGTGTGGGCGCTGGGCGCGTTGCTGTCCGGCCCGCTGCACATGGGATGCATCCGCTTCCGCGGTCGCAATCAACGGCCCGTGATCACCGGCACCGCAATCGGTTTGGCGCTGGGCGCGGTGTTCGTCGTCGGCGGCCTGATCGCGCGTGAGATTCCCGGTGTGCGCGAATACATCACTCGCGTATTGGAATACGCCGACTATGGACCTTTGGTCCTGGTGGCGTTCATCACCGTGATCAACGGGCTGGCCGAGGAGATGTTCTTCCGCGGTGCGCTCTATACGGCCTTGGGCACGATGAAACCGATACTGATCTCGACGGTCTTCTACGTCATCGCGACCGCGGCCACCACCGGTAATCCGATGCTCGGCTTCGCCGCGATCATCCTGGGCACGATCTGCGCGTTCGAGCGCCGGATGACCGGCGGCATCCTCGCACCGATGCTGACGCACTTCTTCTGGGGTCTGGTGATGGTGCTCGCGCTGCCGCCGATCTTCGGCGTGTGACTTAGGACAGCGGGTGGGCCAGCTCGTCGCGACGCATCCCGGCCGCCCACACCGCGACCGCGGCGACCAGCATGGGAACGATGCCCGCGACGAGGAAAATCGTCTGTATCGAAACGACTTTCGACAACGGTCCAACGATCGCGAACGACACCGGCATGAACGCCAGCGAGACGAAGAAGTCCAGGCTCGACACGCGGCCCAGCATCGCGGTCGGCACCCGTCGCTGCAGCAGGGTGCCCCAGATGACCATTCCGGTGCCGTCGGTGAACCCGATGATGAACGTCGCGACCGCCATCACCGAAAACGACGAGGTGAAGCCGAACACGATCAGCGGGATGGCGCCGAGACTCCACATCGCCATCATCACCGACAGGTACCGGCGCGGCATGCGGCCCGACGACACCGTCAATGCTCCCAGTGCGCTGCCCAACCCGAAGAACGCGAGGATGAAGCCGTACATCCGTGCGCCGTCGGCGAAGCGGTCCTTGGCGATGAACGGCAGCAGCACCTCGATCGGTCCCAGGACGACCAGTACGAAGATGCTGGCGAACAACAGCGTCCACAACAGCCACGGCGTGCCGAGCACGAATACGAAGCCGTCGCGAAGATCGCGCAGCACATGTGTGGGTTCTTGCGCCGTAGCGGGTTTCAGCGAGGGGCGGGTTGCCACCAGCAGCACCAGGCCGACTGCGAACAAGGCGGCCACCGCCACCGCGCCCAGTGCGGGAAACGTCGCGCCGATGACCACTCCGGCGGCGGCCGGGCCGATCGCGCGTTGGAACACCGGGCGCACCACGCCCTCCACGCCGTTGGCCGCGAGCAGCTGCTCGGGTGGCAGGATGCGCGGAAGGATCGCGCTGTAGGCGGGGAAGAAGAACGCCGCCGCCGCGCCCAGGGCCGCCGCACCCACCGCCAGATGCCAGATCTGCAGTGCGCCAAGCATTCCCAGTATCGCGATACCCGTCGAGGCGAGCACGTTGACCGTCTCGACCGCGATGATGATTGCCCGCTGAGGGAATCTGTCGGCGGCGATCCCGCCGACCAATACGAACGCGACGAGTGCGCCGCCGAAGCAGGTCGTCACGATCGACAGCGATACGGGGTCGTTGTTGAGTTCGATGACCTGCATGGCCAGCACCACCGCGAACATGCCGTCGGCGAAGATCGACAGCGTCACCGCCGCGATCAGCAGGCGGTACTCGCGGTTGCGAAACGGTGCGAGCACGCGCCAACCACCGGCGTTGCGCACCGGCTGTTGTATCTCGAATTGCGTACTCACCTGTCGATGGTCGCGGAGGCGCGCCCATCGAGTCCACCGAATTTCCCTGCGCCGAACGTGGGTTACCCGCACGCATTCTGCGCGCCGAGTGTGCGGCGACCCCACACTCGGCGCAGGAGGTGCCCTAGAAGCACTCGGCGAAGGACGTGCCCTAGAAGTCGGAGAAGTTCGCCTTGCGGCGCTGCTGGAACGCCGTGATGCCCTCGATGAAGTCCGGCGAGGTCAGCAGCTTCAGCTGACCTTCACGTTCGCGTCCCAGCGCGGGCTCGAACTCGGTCAACGTGGCTGCATTGATCGCGTGCTTGGTCTTGCGTAGCGCCACGGCGGGACCGGACTTCAGCGCGGTGACCACCTTGTCGACCTCGGCGTCGAACTCATCTGCCGGATAGACCGCGGCGGCCAGGCCCCAGTCGTATGCCTCGCGCGCCGAGACCTTTTCGGCAAGCAGGGCCATCCGGGCCGCGCGGGTACGTCCGACCGCCGCCGCCACCAGCGCCGAGGCGCCGCCGTCAGGCATCAGCCCGATCTTGGTGAACGCCAGCATGAAATACGCGTTGTCCGAAGCCAATACGACATCCGAAGCCAGTGCCAGCGAGACGCCGACTCCGGCTGCCGCACCGTGCACGGCCGCGACCACGGGCTGGGGCAGGTTGACGATCGCGCGAACCGCATCGTTGGCGGCGTCGAGCACCGAGGCCGGGCCGTCGACACTCTTCTGCGCCTGGTCGTCGTCGTCGATGCCCGCGCCCGAGCAGAAGCCGCGACCCGCGCCGCCGAGTCGCACGACCTTGACCCGCCGATCGGTGGCCGCCGTATTGAGAGTGTCGGCGATACGGACCAGCATCTCGCGGTTCAGCGAGTTGAGGCTGTCGGGCCGGTTGAGCGTCACCGAAAGCACACCGTCGGCGAACTCAACCGTCAAAGCGTCGATGCCGGTATATGTGGGTGCGCCCGAATCCAGCGTTGTCATGGCTGCACCCTAGAACCGGACGACTTGGTTATACAAGTAAGCTATGTCGGCGATCCGGAAGCGATTGTCCAACGAAGGGCGGTAAGCATGGCGGGACCTCTGCACGGGCTGCGGGTGATCGAACTCGCGAGCATCGGACCCGGCCCGCACGCGGCGATGATCCTCGGTGATCTCGGCGCCGACGTCGTCCGCATCGAGCGACCGGGCAAGCTCGGGGGAATTCCGACGAGCAAGCGCGAGGCCGCCCTGCGCAATCGGCGTTCCGTCGCCGCCGACCTGAAGAGCGATGAGGGCCGCGAACTCGTGTTGCGGCTGGTCGCGAAGGCCGACGTGCTGATCGAGGGGCTGCGCCCCGGTGTCACCGAACGCCTGGGTCTCGGGCCGGAGGACTGCGCGAAGGTCAACGAGCGGCTGATCTACGGGCGCATGACGGGCTGGGGCCAGACCGGGCCGCGGCGCCTGCAGGCCGGCCACGACATCAACTACATCTCGCTCAACGGTGTGCTGCACTCGATCGGCCGGGCGGGCGAGCGACCGGTCCCACCGCTGAACCTGACCGGTGACTTCGGCGGCGGCTCGATGTTCCTGCTCGTCGGCATCCTGTCCGCGCTGTGGGAACGCCAGACGTCGGGCAAGGGTCAGGTGGTCGACGCGGCGATGATCGACGGCTCCAGCGTGCTGGCGCAGATGATCTGGGGCTTTCTGCAGGACGGGCTGTGGACCGACCAGCGCGGGGTCAACATCCTCGACGGCGGCGCGCCCTACTACGACACCTACACCTGCGCCGACGGCCGCTACATCGCGGTCGGGTGCATCGAACCGCAGTTCTACGCCGAGTTCCTCAAGGGCCTGGGCCTGGAGAACGCCGACCTGCCCGGCCAGAACGACGCGAGCCGCTGGCCGGAGCTGCGCGCGAAGCTCAGCGAGGTCATCGCGAGCAAGGACCGCGACCACTGGGCCAAGGTGTTCGCCGACAGCGACGCCTGCGTGACCCCGGTGCTGTCGTTCAGCGAGGTCGAGTCCGAACCGCACGTCACCGAGCGCAACACCTTCTATCGCGACGGTGAGCACCTGCAACCGATGCCCGCGCCGCGGTTCTCCCGAAGCGTGCCGCCGGCACCGACACCACCCGGCCAAGCCGGAGCCGACACCGAAGCCGTCTTGCGAGACTGGGCCTAGAGAAAGGAACACCCTCAAAGTGGAGATCAAGGACGCCGTAGCCGTCGTCACCGGTGGCGCATCGGGCCTCGGCCTGGCCACCACCAAACGCCTGCTCGACAGGGGCGCATCGGTGGTCGTCATCGACCTCAAGGGCGAAGAGGCGGTCAAGGAACTCGGTGACCGCGCCCAGTTCGTCGAGACCAACGTGACCGATCCGGACGCCGTCAGCGCGGCGCTGGACGCGGCCGAGAAGATGGGCCCGCTGCGCATCAACGTCAACTGCGCGGGCATCGGCAACGCGATCAAGACGTTGAGCAAGGACGGGCCGTTCCCGCTCGACGGCTTCAAGAAGGTCATCGAGGTCAACCTGATCGGCACGTTCAACGTGCTGCGGCTGGCCGCCGAGAGGATCGCGAAAACCGAGCCCATCAACGGTGAGCGTGGCGTCATCATCAACACCGCGTCGGTCGCGGCGTTCGAGGGCCAGATCGGGCAGGCCGCTTACTCCGCGTCCAAGGGTGGGGTGGTCGGGATGACCCTGCCGATCGCGCGTGACCTGTCGCGTGAGTTCATCCGCGTCGTCACCATTGCGCCGGGTCTGTTCAAGACCCCGCTGCTGGGTTCGCTGCCGGAAGAGGCGCAGGCTTCGCTGGGCAAGCAGGTGCCGCATCCGGCGCGCCTGGGCGATCCCGACGAGTACGGCGCGCTGGCCGTGCACATCGTCGAGAACCCGATGCTCAACGGTGAAGTGATCCGCCTGGACGGCGCGATCCGGATGGCCCCCCGATGAGCGCTTGCGCGAAGAGAAAAGGACCGAGGTAGGTAGACGCGATGGGTATCAGGACGAAGTTCACCGAGACGTTCGGAATCGAGCATCCCATCGTGCAGGGCGGGATGCAGTGGGTCGGCCGCGCGGAACTCGTTGCGGCCGTGGCCAATGCGGGTGCGCTCGGCTTCATCACCGCGTTGACCCAGCCGACGCCGGCCGATCTGGCCAAGGAGATCGCCAAGTGCCGCGATCTGACCGACAAGCCGTTCGGCGTCAACCTGACGATTCTGCCGACGATCAACCCGCCGCCGTATGACGAGTACCGGCAGGTGATCGTCGACTCGGGCATCAAGATCGTCGAGACCGCGGGCTCCAACCCCGCGCCGCATCTGCCGATGTTCCACGACAACGGGATCAAGGTGCTGCACAAGTGCACCTCGGTGCGGCACGCGGTCAAGGCGCAGAGCCTCGGCGTCGACGGCATCAGCATCGACGGTTTCGAGTGCGCGGGCCATCCCGGCGAGGACGACATCCCGGGCCTGGTGCTGATCCCGGCGGCGTCGGCCAAGATCGAGATCCCGATGATCGCCTCCGGCGGGTTCGCCGACGCGCGCGGTCTGGTCGCCGCATTGGCGCTGGGCGCTGACGGCATCAACATGGGTTCGCGGTTCATGTGCACCGTCGAATCGGCGATCCACCAGAACGTCAAGGAAGCGATCGTGGCGGGCACCGAGCTCGACACCGAGCTGATCTTCCGGCCGCTGCGCAACACGGCCCGCGTGGCCAGCAACGCGGTGTCGCGTGAGGTCGTGGAGATCCTGAACCGCGGCGGTCAGTTCGAGGACGTCAAGGACCTGGTTGCCGGCTCGCGCGGCGTGAAGGTCTACGAGATCGGCGACCTCGACGCCGGCATTTGGAGCGTGGGCACCGCGATGGGCCTGATCAACGACATCCCGACCTGCGGGGATCTGGTCGCGCGCATCGTCGACGAGGCCGAGGAGATCATCAGCGGCCGGCTCAGCGACATGATCGCCGACGACGAAGAAGAGAACGTGGCTTAGGAACGGGATCGGATTTAGCGGGCGGGTTCAGCAAGAAAGCAGCAACAGAACCGGCTCGGGCGCTTGAGGCCCGACCGTCGGAGCGAATGCGCGACCCCTCGGCGCGCGTTCGTTCAGACGGCGGTGCGCAGGGTGTGCTCGTCGTCGAGCTGCTCCGAGGTGTCGCCTTCTACCAGGACGTCGCCGTGGTAGAGCGCCTCGAAGTCGACCTTGATGACATCGGCACTGGTGTCGTCGATCCACATGTACTCGACAGTAAGTGTCACCTCTAAGGAATCTTTGAGTCACGATTCGGAATACTGTGGCAATTCTTACCGCCAAGTAGGGTCGCGGACTACTCGCCAGTAGCGATTTGCTGACCAGCTACGAGCCGGCGGTGAAGTGGATGGGGTTGGTGCCGAGCAGCGCCACCCAGGTCAGGATCGCCGCGGCGAACGCCACGACCAGCAGGCCGACGCCGACGCGCCGTCCCCACGACACCCGGCCCAACGCCTTGGCGTCGAGCGAGTACGCGCCGGCCCCGAGGAACAGCAGCGCTGCGGCACCGACGCCGATCAGGAACGGCGCGTTGAACGGTTCGGACCAGAAAGCCGACTGCGACACGTTGACGGCCCACGCGTCGACCATCGCCGCGACCACCGCACACGCGGCCAGCGGCGTCAGCGCACCGAAGATGAGGCCCAGGCCACCGAGCGTCTCGGCCGCCGTGACCATGAACGCGGCCAGTCCGGGCAACCGCCATCCGGCGGAGTCCATGAAGCCGACGGTGGTGCTGAAGTCGAAGGCCTTGATGAGGCCCGCCTGAAGAATCGCCGCACCGATGCCGATTCTCAGGATGAGCAGGCCGATGTCCGTCGCGGAGTCGCGTGTGGTGGTGGCGGCGGTGGCCGCGTCCGTCGTGGTCATGCCGATTACGACTACCAGGAATGCCACAACTCATCGCGAGAATCGCACCTGAACGCCGCGGGTCCGTGTTTCGTGTGTCCTGAAGGGGCGTTGACGGCGCTGACTTATCGTTGTTAAGTTACCGGCGTTAGTCCGAGCCGAGAGGACGCGGAGTGCTGCAGAGAGTCGCACACCTGGCCATAGCGGCGCCTCGGCGCATCATCGCGACAGCGGTCCTGGTGATGGTCGCGTGCGGCATATTCGGTATCCCCGTGGCCAAGCACCTTTCCGCCGGCGGCTTCCAGGACCCGACGTCGGAGTCGGCTGAGGCCACCCAGCTCTTGGTCGATACGTTCGGTCAGGGCGACATGGAGTTGATTCTCAGCGTGCACTCCGACGAGGGCGCGCAGAGCCCGCGGGCCCGTGCCGTCGGCGAGGAGCTTGCCGCCGAACTGCGGGCCTCGCCGTCGGTCGTCGGGGTGACCGCGCTGTGGAGCGCACCGCCGACCGCGGCGCCCGCGCTGATCAGTGAGGACGGGAAGACCGGGCTGATCGTCGCCGGGATCACCGGTGGTGAGAGCGGCGCCCAGAAGCATGCGAAGGAACTCACGGAGCGACTCGTGCACGACCGCGACGGCGTCACCGTGCGCGCCGGCGGCGAGGCCATGATCTACGTGCAGATCAACGGGCAGAGCGAACGCGACCTCCTCAAGATGGAGGCGATCGCGATCCCGCTGTGCTTCGTCGCGCTGGTGTGGGTGTTCGGGGGTCTGCTCGCCGCCGCGTTGCCGTTGGCCATCGGTGGTTTCGCGATCCTGGGTTCGATGGCGGTGCTGCGCGGCGTCACCTACCTCACCGACGTGTCGATCTTCGCGCTGAACCTCACCGTCGCAATGGGTTTGGCGCTCGCTATCGATTACACGCTGTTGATCATCAGCAGGTACCGCGACGAGATCGCCGACGGGGCGCAACCTGACGCGGCGTTGGTGCGCACCATGGTGACCGCCGGGCGCACCGTGCTGTTCTCGGCGATGACGGTCGCGCTGTCCATGGTCGCGATGGTGTTGTTTCCGATGTACTTCCTGAAGTCGTTCGCGTACGCGGGAATCGCGGTGGTGACGTTTGCGGCCCTCGCCGCGGTGGTGGTGGCGCCCGCGGCGATCGTGCTGCTCGGGGACCGGTTGGACGCGCTGGATGTGCGGCGGTTCGGTCGCCGGCTCGTCGGCAGACCGGAGCCGGTGCGCAAACCCGTCGAGCAGACGTTCTGGTACCGCTGCACGAAAGTCGTGATGCGCCGGGCACTTCCGATCGGACTCGCAATCGTCACGCTGCTGCTGGTGCTCGGCGCACCGTTCCTCAACGCGCGTTGGGGGTTTCCCGACGAGCGGGTGCTGCCTCAGTCCGCGTCGGCGCGGCAGGTCGGCGACGAGCTACGCAACAACTTCGCCGTCGACTCGGCCCGCAACGTCACGGTCGTCATACCGGACACCCGGGATCTCACGCCCGCGATGGTGGATCGCTACGCGGCAGACCTCTCGCGGGTCGGCGACGTGTCGTCGGTGTCGGCTCCCGGCGGCACGTTCGTCGACGGCAAGTCGATCGGCCCGCCGTCGGCCGCTACCGGCGTCAAGGACGACAGCGCGTTCCTCACCGTGGCCAGTGAGGCGCCGTTGTTCAGCGATGCCTCCGAAGCGCAGCTCGACCGGCTGGAGGCGGTGCGCACTCCCGGCGATGTTCCGGTGCTGCTGACGGGCACCGCACAGGTGAACCGCGACAGTGCCTCGGCGATCACGTCGCGCCTGCCGCTGGTGCTCGGGGTGATCGGGGCCATCACCTTCGTGCTGCTCTTCCTGCTCACCGGGAGCGTGGTGCTGCCGGTGAAGGCGTTGATACTCAACGTCTTGTCTCTGACGGCCGCGTTCGGTGCGCTGGTGTGGATCTTCCAGGAAGGCCATCTAGGCGCACTGGGCACCACACCGACCGGGACTTTGGTGGCGAACATGCCGGTGTTGCTGTTCTGCATCGCATTCGGGCTGTCGATGGATTACGAAGTCTTCTTGGTATCCCGCATCCGCGAGTTCTGGCTGCAGTCCGGCAACGACCCGGCGGTGTCCGCTCGTGCGCGCAACGACGAGAGCGTGGCGCTCGGCCTGGCGAAGACCGGGCGTGTCGTGACGGCGGCGGCGTTGTTGATGTCGATCTCGTTCGCGGCGCTGATCGCGGCCGAGGTCGCGTTCATGCGGATGTTCGGCGTCGGGTTGACGCTGGCGGTGCTGGCCGATGCGACGCTGGTGCGGATGGGTTTGGTGCCGGCGTTCATGCATCTGCTCGGACGGTGGAACTGGTGGTCGCCCAAGCCGTTGACCAGACTGCACGAACGGATCGGCTTCAGCGAGTCCGCTGAACCATCGCGCGCCGAAGGCTCGATCCAGCCGGCGGGTTCGCGATGAAACGGCGACGCGCCCCGCGGGGGTCCGGTGAGCAGCTGCGTGACGAGATCCTCGACGCCGCCACCGATCTGCTGCTCGAGTCGGGCAATGCGAAAGAGGTGTCGATCCGGTCGGTGGCGCAGCGGGTGGGCGTGACCCCGCCGTCGATCTACCTCCACTTCGCCGACAAGGACGCGCTGCTCGACGCGGTGTGCGCACGGTACTTCGAGAAGCTCGACGAGGAGATGCAGAGTGTGGCGGCCGGGCAGCCGTCGACCATCGAGGTGCTGCGCGCGCAGGGGCTGGCGTATGTGCGTTTCGCGATGAAAACCCCTGAGCTGTACCGCATTGCGACGATGGGGGAGAGCCGGCCGGGCAGCGACGTGGATGTGGCGTTGAACAGCTCGGCATTCGTGCACCTGCGCACCGCAGTCGAGGGACTGATGGCGGAGGGAATTTATCCGCCGGGCGACTCGACCGCGACGGCGCTGGAGTTGATGACCGTCGCGCACGGGGTGGCCGCCATGCTGATCTCCAAGCCGTACCTACCGTGGGGGGATGTCGAGGACTTCGCCGACCGGGTGCTGACGGCCGTGTGTCTCGGTCACATCACCCGGGGGGCGGTGGACCTCGACGCGCCACCACCGCAAACCGTCGCTCAGTTGAAGGGAATGCTGCATGTCGGACACGGTCGATAACCCGTTTTTCGCTCGGTTGTGGACGGTGATGTCCACCCACGAGACCGACGCCATCCGGCAACTCCGCCGGCAGAACCTCGCCGGCCTGTCGGGACGGGTTCTGGAGGTCGGTGCGGGTACCGGGACGAACTTCGAGTTCTACCCCGACACGGTGCGCGAGGTGGTGGCCGTCGAGCCCGAACGCCGTCTCGCCGAACGGGCCCAGCGGACCGCGGTCGGAGCCCGCGTGCCCGTCACCGTCAGCACCGACACCGTGGAGCACTTCGTGGCCAACCGCAGCGAGCCCTTCGACGCGATCGTCTGCTCGCTGGTGCTGTGCTCGATCGATGATCCCGATACTGTTCTGCGCCAGCTGCTTTCGTTACTGCGGCCCGGCGGTGAGCTGCGCTATCTCGAGCACATCGCCAGCGAGGGCGGCCGCGGGCGGCTGCAGAGGATCGCCGACGCGACGGTGTGGCCGCGGCTGCTCGG
Organism: Mycolicibacterium novocastrense; assembly: GCF_001499835.1. Taxonomy (NCBI): domain Bacteria; kingdom Bacillati; phylum Actinomycetota; class Actinomycetes; order Mycobacteriales; family Mycobacteriaceae; genus Mycobacterium; species Mycolicibacterium novocastrense. The sequence continues at coordinate 71,202 of NZ_LQIH01000001.1, read as the reverse complement.
GAACTGCCACACCCACCGCCACACCGAACAAAGCATCGTGGGTGCGGGGTTCGAGGTCGAGGATGCTCGGCGGGAATGGACGATGCCGAGGTGGGTGCCGCTGCCGGTCGCCGAGTTCGCGATCGGCCGCGCGGTCAGGCCCTAACCGAGTAGGGCCGGGAGCCGCTGCAGCAGATTCGGCAGCGCGCTGGCCGCGGTCTCGCGCACGGACGCCGTCGCCGAGTCCGACAGCGGTGTGCGTTCCGGGTTGACCTCGATGACCGGGATGTTGTTGGCCAGTGCGATCTCGGGCAGGCCCGCCGCGGGATAGACGATCGACGAGGTGCCGACGACGATCACCAGGTCGGCGCCGCTGACCGCCTCCACCGATCGCTGCCACGCGTCCTCGGGCAGCGCCTCGCCGAACCAGACCACGTTGGGCCTGATGAGGCCGCCGCATTCGCACCGCGGCGGGTCGACGGTCTCCACCGGTTCGGGCATGGCCGGTAGCTCACCGGAATATGTCTGCCGGCAGCGATCGCAGTGGAACTCGAACAGGCTCCCGTGCACGTGGTAGACCTTTTTGCTGCCTGCTCGCTCATGCAGGTCGTCGACGTTCTGGGTGACGACGTGCACGTCGGCGTAATCCTGCCAGGCGGCGACGGCCCGGTGGCCGTCGTTCGGGTGTACAGCGCTCATCATGTAGTGACGCCACAGGTACCACGCCCATACCTTCTCCGGGTGGGCCCGCCACCCTTCCGAGCTGGAGATTTCATATGGGTCGACCTTCGCCCACAGCCCGGTTTCGGCGTCGCGGAAGGTCGGCACCCCGCTCTCGGCCGAGATGCCCGCACCGCTGAGGACCGTTACCTGCACATGACCAAACTAGCCGCTGTGGGCAATACTGAGCACGTGGCCGAGTTGGGGGATTGGGTACGCATCGACCATCACGCGTCGGGTGCCTTGTTCGACCAGCTCAGGACGCAGGTCATTGACGGTGTGCGCGACGGCAGACTGCCGCCGGGTACGCGGTTGCCGACGGTGCGCGAGCTGGCCGGTCAGCTCGGTCTCGCGGTGAACACCGTGGCGCGTGCCTACCGCGAGTTGGAGTCGGCGGGAATACTCGAAACCCGCGGGCGTTTCGGCACATTCGTCGCTCATGCCGATCCCGTGGACGGAGCGATGGCCACGGCGGCGACCACGTTCGTATCGGCGGCCAAAGCGCTCGGCGTCGGCAAGGACGACGCGCTGCGATATGTGGAAGCGGCGTTCGGGTAGGCGGCGCGGAACGAGCCGTTCGGCTCAGCCGAATTCGAGCAGGGCGAAGACCGGACGCACGGAATCGAACCACGGAAGCCGCTGAGCCCCCCACATCAGCGCGTTGAGCACCTTGCCGCGCCCCGGCGGCAGCGCGATGTCGTGCACCGCCCGGATCCCGGGGATCTCGTTGACGAGGTTGGCGACCTGCGAGGGCGTCATGTGGAACGGCATGGGTGGGACGCGGTAGCCGAGCGAGGGGCGCAACACGCCCCGGCTGATCAACCTGGCGAACCACGCCGGGGGCAGCTCGAACAGCATGCGTCCCCCGGAGAAGCGGGCCGCGCACTCGCCGATCAGGCCGAGCGCCTCCTCCGGCTGCAGGTACATCAGCAGACCTTCGGCGGTGATGAACACGCCGTGTTCGGTGTCGACGTGGTCCATCCAGCTGTAGTCGAGCGCCGACTGGGCCAGCATGCGCACCCGCTCCGATGCCGGCAACAGGCGTCGGCGCAGTTCGATAACCGGGGGGAGATCCACGGTGAGCCAGGAGAATTCGTGTCCCACATCGGCGGCGTCGATTCGATAGAAGCTGGTCTGGAGCCCCTCGGCGAGCGCCACCACCGTGGCGCGAGGATGGTCGCCGAGGTAGCGCCGCGTCTCGCGGTCGAACGCCAGCGCCCGCACCGCCATGTCCTGGCGGCGTGAGAGGCCGAATTTGGAGAAGTCGAAGTCGATGGAGTCGGCGAGTTGGACGGCCATCGGGTCGTCGATCACTCCGTCCGGTCGACGCGCCTCCGTGGCCCGCACGTTGAGCGTCATCAGCGCGGTCTCGGAAACACCGGTCAGCATGGTGGCGTCGGCTTTGGCGGACGAGGCGTTCGGTTCGGAGCTCACCTGCTCGAATGTACCTAGCGCAGGACTTTGTCCAACGTGCGCAGGTTCCTGGTGGTGGTCGACGACTTGTACCGTTTCTTGCCCATGGTCTTGCCGATGGTGCTGTCGAGCGTTGCGGCCTTGGGCACCTGCCAGTAGATGACACCCTCGCCGCGCTCGATCTTCTCCTCGGCGGTGGCTTGCTCGGCCAGGCCGGCGAGCTCGTCGAGCACGTGTTCGTCGGTCACGAATGTGACGTAGGAGTGGTGGCCGGAGACCTCGCGCTCGAAGGGGTAGGCGCGCGAGATCTCGGCGACGGTGTCGATCGGGTACGCCAGCACCCAGGCGTCGTACCCGAAGGTGTCGCGCAATGCCTTCTCGGCCTTCTTCCGAACCGTCTCGACTCCCGACCCGCTGTCGAACAGGACGTTTCCGCTGGCGAGAATCGTTCGTACCGAACGGAATCCGACTCCTTCGAAGGCCTTCGCGACATCGGCCATCTTGAGATTGACGCCACCGACGTTGACGCCGCGTAGGAAAGCCGCATAGCGCGTCATCAGCCGAACTCCAGCAGGGTGTGGCTGGGGCCCTTGCGCAGGAACCCGACGCGGTCCCACGCCGGCGAGGCCAGCACCTTGTACAGCCCACGCCCCGGCACCATGGCGAGGTCGTGTGCGGCGCGCACACCGGGAATGCGCCCGGCCAGCGCGACAGCCTCGTCGGGGGTCAGCGCGAAGGGCATCGGTGGGGTGACGTAACGGTCGGACAGCTTCAGTTTGCCGCGCAGCGTGCGTCGACTGAACCAGGGCGGCACGGAATCGAACATCATCCGCCCCCCGGGGAAGCGCGCCGCGCAGTCGCGGATCAGACCGAGTGCGTCGTCGGGGTCCAGATACATCAACAGGCCCTCGGCGGTGATGAACACACCGTTCGACGCGTCGATGTGGTCCATCCAGCTGCGGTCCAGCGCTGACTGCGCCAGCGAAACGATCCGGTCATCGTGCGGCAACAGCTTCTCGCGCAGGGCCACGATGGGTGGGAGATCGACTGAGTACCAGGTCAATTCGTCGGCGACGCCCTGTCTCTGCAGACGCCAGAAGCTGGTCTGCAGACCTTCGGCGAGCGCAACCACCGAAGCTTTCGGATGGGTGGTCAAATACTCGCGAGTGGCGGCGTCGAACGCGAGGGCCCGGACGGCGTGCGACTGGTTGGGCTTGCCGAATTTGCCGTAGTCGTAGTCGATGGCGTCGAACAGCGTGACGGCCCACGGGTCGCGGAGTACCCCGTCGGATCGCTTGGCCTCGCTGGCGCGGAAGTACAGCGTCCACAGCGCGGTCGCAGATACGCCTTCGAGCACGTTGCCGTCGATTCGGGGTGCAGGACCGGTCACATCTCGATGGTAGAGACGTAGGCTGACGAGCATGGGACGCCACGTGTTCGACGACAAGCTGCTCGCCTTGATCGGCGGAAACTCGCTGGGCGTCCTGGCGACCATCAAACGCGACGGTCGCCCGCAATTGTCGAACGTGTCGTACTACTTCGACTCGCGCGCGTTGACCATCCAGGTGTCGATCACCGAGCCGCGGGCCAAGACCCGTAACCTGCGACGCGACCCGCGCGCATCACTTCACGTCAGCTCGGACGACGGTTGGTCCTACGCGGTCGCCGAGGGCGACGCGACACTCACACCGCCGGCGGCGTCACCCGACGATGACACCGTCGAGGCGCTGATCGCGTTGTACCGCAACATCGCCGGCGAACATCCCGACTGGGACGACTACCGGCGCGCGATGGTCGACGACCGCCGGGTGGTGATGACGCTGCCGATCAGCCACGTCTACGGCATGCCGCCCGGCAAGCGATAAAGCAGGCGACGGCCGCCGGCTCTCGGGCTAGGCTGCCGTCATGTCTGAGACACCGGAAGACGACACCAAGCGCAAGTTCCGGGAGGCGCTGGAGCGCAAGAAGGCCAAGTCGGCCGGCGGCGGTAACCACAAGGACGGCGGTGCTAAGCAGTCGCGGGCGCATGGACCGGTTGAGCATCGGCGGGAGTTTCGGCGCAAGAGCGGCTGAGGCCACGCGCGGCGACAAGCGCGGTCAACATCACCCCCACGCACAGCAGGCCCTGATCCTTCAGTCCCCAACCCACCGAGGCCAGTGTGGCTGCGCCTGCGGTGCAGAGCAGGACACCGACTGTGGCGCTGCGCAAACCCGACTCCGCGAGGAATCCGCCGTCCCACAGCGGTAACGGGTCGTTCTCCAGTGGGCGCAGCGTGACGAACATCAGCGCAACCACCGTGGCCATGATCAGCACCTGCAGGATCGACAGGGCGATGAAGCTCGGGGCGGCCGGGTCGAAGCGCGGGTAGCCCAGATAGTCGAACGCCAGGTGCATCATCAGCAGCGCGGGCATGTGCCACAGGTAGAGCGTCATGGCACCGGTGTTGCCGATCGCGGTCAGCCACCACACCCGCGGCCGCCGCGCCCAGCGCGTGATCGCCGGCATGGCAGCAATAACGAAGGCGCACATCATGATTGCGTGGCCAGCCAGGAGAAGCGACGGTGGTGTCATGTTCTTGAGCTGCTGGGTTTCGATGCCGACCAGGCTCAGCTCGTAAGGTCCGAATATCACCAACGCCAGGTTGACCGCCAGCATCACGACACCCACGGCGACCGCCACCCGCGCGCTCAGCAGTGCGCGTCGATAGCCGACGGCGAGCATGCCCGGAATCAGCCAGGCGGTCAGATTCAGGTAGCCCAGCCCGGCCCAGCCGTCGACGTTGATCCGCATCGCGTCAACGACGGCTATGAACCCGTAGGCGGCGGCGACTGCGGCCACCAGCCGGCCTGCGGTGGTGATGCGGGCCAACACCGGCACCGCAGCGAGCACCAACACGTAGGCGCCCAGAAACCACAACAACTGGATCGAGATTCCGGCGACGGGTTCGTAGACGTGTTGGGGCAGCACGAGTCGCAGAGCGATCAGCGCGACGGCCCAGAAGGCGAGGTAATAGAACACGGGCCGGTAGAGCCGGGTGCAGCGGCGCAGCAGCCAGTTGCCCCAACTGCTGCCGGGCTTCCAACTCTCGACGCTGGCGGCCACGCCCGCGAAGAAGAACAGCGGCATGATTTGAAACACCCAGGTGAGCGCCTGAAGAACGGGCGATGCGGTGAGCAGGTTGCTCCAGATGAACACGTCGTCGCGCAGGGTGCTGGTGGCCATCACGGTGTGGCCGATCACCACCCCGAGCAACGACACGATGCGGATGACGTCGATCGCACGGTCACGGGACACCGGGGTTGCCGCCTCGACGTCGGCTGGGATCGGAAACATCGTCATGTGATCGATCGTCGGGGCGGGGGTGACGTCGCGCATGAGTAGAAGCACTCAAAGGGTCGCCGGCCGCGCATCTCCGCCGGAGCCAAGTCGATCGGCTGATTACGCGCCGGACGCCGCCGTGCGTGTTTCCCGTGCGTCTCTTGCCTCGCGCAGCAGGATCGCCACCAGGCAGATGCCCGACAGAACCGCGACCGCCACGGCGAAACTCACGCCCGCCGTGCGTAATCCCCAGGTGTCGGCGGCCAGACCCTCGCCGACAACGGGTAGCGAGATGGCCACGTAGCCGATGACGAAGTAGGTCGAGTTGACCTCGGCGCGGCGTTCGGCCGGGCTGCGCTCGGAGATGGCGGCCAGGCCTCGGCTGAAGCTCATGCCTTGGCCCGCACCCGACACCACGGCGGCCGCGACGAGCCCGATCAGCGACGAGAGTTGGAGTGCGACTGCGAGAATCGCCATCCCGGCGACCAGGATTGCGCAGCCGACGGCAAGCGCCCGCCGCGGCCGCATGGTGTTGGTGACGATCTGCGTCAGGGCGGACGCGGCGAAGATCGACCCGGCGATGAGTCCGGCGACTGCCTGGTTGTCGATGCCGACGACCTCGGTCACGAAGGAGGGCGCCACGGCGGCGAACAGGCCAGTGACCGCGAATCCGGCGAATCCCGCGATCGCGGCGAGGATGAACACCGAACGCACCTCGGGCGGTACCGCCAGACGCTGCAGCGCGATGCGTCCGGACCGTGGCGAGGTCTCCGGCACCAGCAGCACCGCCACGCCCGCCAGCGCCGCCAGCACGATGTGCACCATGAAGCTCAGGTGCAGCGGCATCGGGGCGTACTCGACCAGCACGCCGGCCAGCATCGGACCGGCACCGAGGCCGCCGATGTTGGCGACGGTCGCGACCGCGGCGGCCCTGCTGCGCCAGTGCGGCGGCGCGGCCTCGATGACCGCCGCGGTGGCCGTCCCGGTGAAGACACCCGCGGACAGCCCGGAGAACACGCGCCCGACAACCAACAGCGGCACGGAATCGGCGACGACGAACACCCCGGCACTGATCAGCGCCGCGACGACCCCGCCGAGCAGCAGCGGGCGCCTGCCGATCGCATCAGACCACCGTCCGAACGCCAGCAGTGCCAACAGCACACCGCCCGCATAGGCCGCGTAGACGACGGTGGTGGTCACCACCGAGAACTGCATCTGCTCGCCGTAGAGGGCATACATCGGTGTCGGCATCGTGGTGCCGAGCATGATCGCGGCGAACGCGTACGCCAGCAACGGGAAAGCCAGGCGTTGGGCGGTCACGCGGGTCGGAGCCTCAGACACGTCGCGGTGCAATTTCGCGGGGTTGAAGTCAGTGTGTGACGGCCTTCTCGGCGCCGACGCCGGTCAGCGAGCGAACCTCGAACTCGGCGTTGATGTCCGGATCGCCGCGGTCGGCTGAGGTCAGCGTGCCGAGGCCGCCGAGCAGGAAGGCCAGCGGGATCGACACGATGCCGGGATTGGCCAGCGGGAACCATGCGAAGTCGAGGCTGGGCAGCATCGCCGTCTTCGATCCCGACACGGCGGGGGAGAACACGATCAGCAGGATCGTCGAGATCAGACCGCCGTACATGCTCCACAACGCGCCCCGGGTGTTGAACCGCGGCCAGTACAGCGAGTACAAGATGGTCGGCAGGTTGGCCGCGGCGGCCACCGCGAACGCGAGGGCGACCAGGAACGCGATGTTCTGCTCGGCCGCCAGGACGCCCAGGCCGATCGCGAAGACGCCCAGCACCACGACCGTGATGCGCGATACCCGCACTTGTTCGTCTTCGCTCACCCGGTCGCTCTTGAGCACACTGGCATAGATGTCGTGCGCGAAAGACGTTGCCGCGGTGATGGTCAGGCCCGCGACGACGGCGAGGATCGTCGCGAACGCGACCGCCGAGATGATGCCGAGCAGGACGACCCCGCCGAGTTCGAACGCCAGAAGCGGTGCGGCCGAATTCTGCCCGCCGGGGGCGGCCAGGATGGTGTCGGGCCCGACGAGCGCCGCGGCGCCGTAACCGAGCGCGAGGGTGAACAGGTAGAAGGCGCCGATGAGCGCGATCGCCCAGACCACCGAGCGGCGCGCCTCCTTGGCGGTGGGCACCGTGTAGAAGCGCATCAGCACGTGCGGCAGGCCAGCGGTGCCGAGCACCAGCGCCAGCGCCAAGGAGATGAAGTTGATCTGCGATGTCAACGAGGCGCCGTACTGCGCGCCGGGGGCCAGGACGTCGCGCCCGGCGACCGCCTCGTTCGACGAGCCCGAAACGGCCGACTGGGCCGCGCCGAGAATCTCGGAGAAGTTCGCACCGAACTTGGCGAGCACCCACACCGTCATCAGCGCCGTGCCGCCGATCAACAGCACGGCCTTGATGATCTGCACCCAGGTGGTGCCCTTCATGCCGCCGATCAGCACGTAGACGATCATCAGGACGCCGACGACGGCGATCACGACGGCCTGGCCGAAATCGCTGGTGACGTTGAGCAACAGCGCGACCAGCCCGCCGGCGCCTGCCATCTGCGCCAGCAGGTAGAACAGGCACACGGCCAGAGTCGTGGTGGCCGCCGCCAGCCGCACCGGGCGCTGCTTGAGCCGGAAGCTCAGCACGTCGGCCATCGTGAATTTCCCTGCGTTGCGCAGCAATTCGGCCACCAACAACAGCGCGACGAGCCAGGCCACCAGGAAGCCGATGGAATAGAGGAAGCCGTCATAGCCGTAGACCGCGATCGCACCCGCGATGCCGAGGAAGCTGGCCGCCGACAGATAGTCACCGGAGATCGCGATGCCGTTCTGCGGACCGGTGAACGACCGTCCGGCCGTGAAGAACTCGGCGGCGGTGGCATTCTTCTTGCTCGCGCGGATCACGATGTACAGCGTCACTGCAACGAACAGCCCGAAGATGCCGATGTTGGCGGCGGGGTTGCCGACGGTCTCGTCGACGGCCAGCAGGGTGCTCATGCCGCACCGCCTTCCAGCTTGGTGCGGATGGCTTCGGCCCGCGGGTCGAGCTCGCGGTTGGCGAAGCGTACGTACAGGCCGGTGATCACGAACGTGGAGACGAACTGGCCGATGCCGATCAGCAGGCCGACATTGATGTTGCCCCACACCTTGATCGCCATGAAGTCGTGGGCGAACGCGCCGAGAATCACGTAGGCGGCATACCAGATGAGAAACAGCGCACTCATCGGGAAGACAAAGCGCCGCAGCCGGCTCCGCAGTTCCTGGAACTCGGGGCTGGCCTGCACGGCCCGAAATTCTTCGCCGCTGACCGCGGTGTCCGAGGATGATCGTTGCGTCTCGGGCACGGGCGACTCCTGATCTAGATGTCGATGCGTGTGCGCAGCCGGGAGACGCGCGTCACGTTCAGCTGATTGCCAGGCAACTCTAAGCCCAAACCTCGGATCTAAACTGGCGTCGTGGCCAAACTGCAGCTTGTCCAAGACCCCGCGGCCGACGCGCTGCTGGAATCCAACCCGTTCGCATTGCTGACCGGGATGCTGCTCGATCAGCAGTACCCGATGGAGGCGGCGTTCGCAGGTCCGAAGAAGATCGCCGACCGCCTCGGTGGCTTCGATGTCCGTGAGATCGCCGACTACGATCCCGAGAAGTTCGTCGAGTTATGTTCGAAAACCCCTGCCATTCATCGCTTTCCGGGTTCGATGGCCAAACGGGTACAGGCGCTCGCGCAGTTGATCGTCGATCGCTACGGCGGTGATGCGGCTGCGCTGTGGACGGAGGGCGATCCGGACGGCGCCGAGGTGCTGCGTCGGCTCAAGGCCCTGCCCGGGTTCGGTGAGCAGAAGGCGAAGATCTTTTTGGCCTTACTCGGCAAGCAGTACGGGGTGACGCCCGAGGGCTGGCGCAAGGCCGCCGGGGACTACGGCAAGCCCGGCTCGTACCGGTCGGTGGCCGACGTGGTCGACGCCGGTTCGCTGGAGAAGGTGCGGTCGTTCAAGAAGCAGGCGAAGGCAGCGGCCAAGGCCGCGAAGGGTTAGACCGCGGCGTCCTCGGAGTCCAACCGGGCCAGGGTCTTGATGACGGCTGCGACGACGCGGCCGGTGGAGGTGCCGGTGTCGAGGCCCTCTTTGAGGGTGCGAAGCCGCAGGCCCCGTTCGCAGAGTTCGGCGATGGTGCGGGTGACCTCGGTGCCGGTGCGGCCGAGTCGGTCCAGCGCGACGACGACGATCGTGTCACCGGAACGGGCGTAGCTCAGCATGGCGTGTAGTCCCGCACCGATGCGGTCGGCGGAGTCGGAGAGCCGGTCGGTGAACACTCGCCGGGGGTCGACGCCTGCAGCGTTGAGCGCCGCGAGCTGACCCTCGAGGCCCTGCTCGGCGGCGCTTGCTGTGGCGTAGCCCAGCGTGCAGGTCACGTTCCGAAGGTCTCACGAAACTCAGAGGAGCGGAATCGACGACGCCATATCGAGTCTGGTTACCGACCGAACCGTTATCGGACGTCCACATGGGTCATGCGCCGAGCGGCTCGCCGTCGAAGCGCTCCCTGGTGGCGATCTCGGCGACGGGCCTGCGGGTCAACTTCGTCAGTTGACGGACCGGCTTGCCGAGCGGTAGCAGCGCGGCCACGGCGTAGTTGTGCGGGATGCCCAGCAGCTCACGAACCCGCGGCTCCGCGGCGACAGCGGCCGTCGTGAGGACGCCGCCGTACCCCTCGTTGCGGGCGGCCAGCAGGATGTTCCAGACGAACGGGTACACCGATGCCCCCGCGATCAGCCCCACACGGTCGAGGTGTTGATCGAACGCGGCCACGACGCCCAGATCGACGCAGACCACGAGCACCACTTCGGCGGTGCGCAGCGGTGACTGGTTCGGCAGGTTCACCGCCGCGATGGTCTGTTCGTCAACCCGGCAGGGATGCAACGGATTCCACGGGCTTTCGCCGTTGCGCAGCTGCGCGATGTAGCGCTTCGTCCCGGGTCGTGCGTATTCGATCAGCGCCTCGCGCGTCGCCGGATCGCGCACGACGACGACCCGGTTGCCCTGGCGGTTGCCGCCGCTCGGCGCGAAGCGGGCATTGTCGAGAATGCGTTCGAGGACGTCGTCGGGCAGCGGGTCGCCGGTGTACTCGCGCACTGCGGCCGTCGTGCGCATGACGTCGTAGAGATCCATGGCTATATCTTGGGCCTGTCGGTGGCGACCTATGCGAAGGTGGGGATATGAAGACGCACCTGAACTGCCCGTGTGGCGAAGCGATTGTCGGTAAGGACGAGGAGGACCTGGTCGAGAAGGCCCAGGCGCACCTGTCCGAGTCGCATCCCGGCCGCGATTACGACCGGGACGCGATCCTCTTCATGGCCTACTGATCCTGATTCCAGCCCGACGCAATGGTCGATCGCGGGCGGGCGGAGCAGCCAAAGCGTCGGTTTGACGACCACTGATTGCGGCGAGCGACCGCGTTTGCACGCGCCGCCGCGGCGTGTCGCGGGGCAAACACGGTCACTCGCGCAGGGGGGGTGACGGTCGGTTACGGAACGACCGTCGAGCCGATCGTCGGCATGAACTGGCACTGCCGCTCGGTGGTCGTGACCTGTCCGAAAATCGTCGACAGGATGCTGCCCGAGCCGGTGTCGGCGATTGCCGTCAGAGTGGTCGGCCCCTCGGGGTTGATATCCGACCGCGGCTTGAGCGTGGCGCTGCCCGACTTGCCGGTGGTCAAGTTGACCCAGGTGACGTTGAGCGGCAACTTCTGCTCGGCCGCTGGACCCGGCGTGCCGACCGCGGTGAACACGTAGGCGGTCTGGCCCGGGCCGGGGCCCGGAGTCGGGATCTTCGCGGGCCCGGCCACCGAAATCGCCGTGGCGAGCACGGTTCCGCCGTCGCCGAGGCAGCCGTTGCTGATCGACGGGTACATGAAGTCCTGCGTGGGCGGGGCGTCCGGGCCGAAGGCGGGACCGGGCGCGGCGGCAGGAGCCGGTGCGGGAGCCGGACCCGGCGCCGGGGCGGCCTCGGGAGCCGGTGCGGGTGCTGGTGCCGGGGCGGCCTCGGGTGCGGGTGCGCCAGCAACAGCGACCGGCGCGGCCTCGGGTGCCGGAGCGGGAGCGGCCGCCGGTGCGGGTGGCGCGTCCGCCGCCGGCGCCGCGTCGGGTACGGGTCCCACGGCGTGAGCCGGGTTGATCCCTGCAGGCAGGTGCGCCTGCTCACCCGGCACCGCACCGGGCGCGGGGTTGTGCGCGACGAACTGGTTGACCGCCGACGCGACATTTCGCGCCTCGGTGGGAGCGACCGCGTCACCGGCGAACACCGCGGCCGCGGCCATCAGCGTCGACGCGGCATTCGTCGGATCAGCGGCGGCCTGCTGGATCGCCGGGCTGATGCCCTGGACCGCCGTCAGGCCGGGCGCTTGCAGCCCGTCGATCGGCGCCGGCGGCGCGGGTTCGGCGACGGCCACACCGGTCACGCCGCTGACGAGCAGCGTGGCCGATGAGCCGATCGCAAGGGCGACGGTGGCGAACATCCTTCGAGCTGACATGGCTCCCTCAGAACGTGGTTGTAGTGGTCGTGTCTGCCAGTGCGTAGTTCGGCGTCGCCCCGTGGATCACGGAAGAGCCGACAGCGGCACCAGCAGCGGCGCCATACCCGCGCCGGGAAGTGCCGGCGCAGCGGCCGGTGCTGCGGCAGCCGGGGCGGCGGCGGCCGGTGCTGCGGCCGACGGCGTGGCCGCCTGTGCCGCGGCGGGCAGAAGGCCGGTCAACGGCGTCCCCTCGGGCAGCAGCGAGGCCAGCCCGGTCGGCAGGTTGGACAGCAGGTTGGCCGGGTTGGCCGGTGCGGTCGCAGGCGTCGCTGCGGGTGCCGCCGGTGCTGCGGGCATACCGGGCAGCGACGACGGCGGCTGCGGAAGGGTGACCGTCGCGGTCGCCGACGGCGGCGTCGCGGCGGGGGCGGCCGGGGTCTGAGCCGTGTTCAGCAGCGATGTGAAGCCCTGCATGAGCTGCGTCGCCGCGGCGGGGTTCGACGCCAACTGCTGGATGAGCGGCAAGCCCGGCACGCTGGGCGCGGGCGCTGGCGCCGCAGGCTGGGCGGTGGCGGTGGCGCTCAGCGCCAGCGCGGCCGAGACCGCTCCCGCAGCGGCGATCATGGTGGTCGCGAACAGTTTTCCGGTGCTGTGCATGGTTCTCCCAATCAGTTGTGTGGCACGCCTTGGGCCGAAGCTACGGAGTTACTGGTGTGACTCAAGTGACACGTGTGGCAGTGATTCAACCGTTACGCAAGCGAAGGGTTTCGGTGACCGGCCGATAGAGTCGGGCGGATAGACACCTCGACAAGCGCAGCCCCGTCAACGTCGCGGACGGCCGCCCGACTGGCCGCTGCGGCGCCCGTGCTGTTGATGGTCAGCATCGCGGCGCGACTCGCGTGGACCTATCTGGTGCCCAACGGTGCGAACTTCGTCGACCTGCACGTGTACGTCGGAGGTGCGGGCACCCTGGACCAACCCGGCGCCCTCTATGACTACGTCTACGCCGAGCAGACGCCGGACTTCCCGCTGCCGTTCACCTATCCGCCGTTCGCCGCCGTGGTGTTCTATCCGCTTCACCTGCTGCCGTTCGGCCTCGTCGCGTTGTTGTGGCAACTCGGGATCATCGCCGCCCTCTACGGCGTGGTGCGCATCAGCCAGCGCCTCCTGGGTTCCGGCGATCGGCGTGTGGCGATGCTGTGGACGGCCGTCGGCATCTGGCTCGAACCGCTACGCAGCACCTTCGACTACGGGCAGGTCAACGTGGTGCTCGTGCTGGGCGTCCTCTACGCGGTGTACAGCACGCGGTGGTGGTTGTCCGGCCTGCTGGTCGGCGTCGCGGCCGGGCTGAAGCTGACGCCCGCGGTCTCCGGGTTGTACTTCCTCGGTGCGCGACGGTGGGGGGCGGTGGCGTTCTCCGCGGTGGTCTTCCTTGCGACCGTGGGGCTTTCGGCGATGGTGGTCGGCGACGAGACGCGGCGCTACTTCACCGAACTGCTCGGTGACGCCAACCGTGTCGGTCCGGTCGGCACATCGTTCAACCAGTCGTGGCGCGGCGGCATATCCCGGATCCTCGGACACGACGCGGGTTACGGGCCCGCGGTGGTCGCGGGTATCGCGGTGACGGCAGTGCTGGCGGTCCTGGCGTGGCGGGCGATCGGCGGGGCCTCCGACCGGCTGGGAGGGATCGTCGTGGTGCAGCTGTTCGGTCTGCTGCTGTCGCCGATCTCGTGGACACATCACTGGGTGTGGCTGATCCCGTTGATGATCTGGTTGCTGCACGGGCCGCTGAGCGCCCGGCGGGGCGCGCGGATATTGGGCTGGGGGTGGCTCATCCTGACCCTGATCGGGGTCCCCTGGCTACTGAGCTTCGCGCAGCCCACGATTTGGGTGATCCCGCGACCGTGGTATCTGGCGTGGGCCGGGTTGATCTACATCGTCGCCACGCTGGCCACGCTGGCCTGGATCGCCTCTACTGGCCGACGATCTCGTTGATGTCCTTGGCCATTTCGACATCCTTGTCGGTGATGCCGCCCTCGGAGTGCGTCACCAACGCGAAAGTCACTGTCCGCCAGCGGATATCGATATCGGGATGGTGATCCTTGTTCTCCGCGTGCTCGCCGACCCGGCGAACGGCGTCGATGCCGTCGAGAAACGCCGGGAACTTGATCGAGCGGCGCAGGGCGCCGTCGGCGCGTTCCCAGCCGGGCAGATCGGGCAGTGCGGCGTCCACTTGTTCGTCCGTTAACACAGCCATGTCCTCGACCGTATACCGTCAGCCGCAGTGTCGAACCAGATGTCGAACCAGATGTCGAACCAGATCGTCGTCGCCGGTGCCCTCATCAACGAGGCCTCGCTGCTCGTCGCGCAGCGCGACCGGCCCGCAGAACTGGCCGGGCTGTGGGAACTGCCCGGCGGCAAGGTGGCCGCCGGTGAGACCGACCAAGCCGCGCTGGCCCGCGAACTGCATGAGGAGCTGGGCGTCCTGGTTGACGTCGGTGCGCGGATCGGCGACGACGTCGCACTCACACCCACCATGGTTCTGCGGGCCTACCGCGTCACGCAGACCGGCGGGACCCTGCACCCCAACGACCACCGCGCCCTGCGCTGGATCGGCGTCGGCGAACTCGACGAGCTGGCGTGGGTGCCCGCCGACCGAGCATGGCTGCCCGCGCTGAGGCGAGAACTCGGCGGTTGACCGAGCGAAGCGCGGGCCCGCGACCGAATGGGACAGGGTTTTCCGATCGGCCGACCGGCGGGCGGTGCTCGCAATATTCTTGCCGTTCATGCGCGTGCTGCGGTTCATCTGGCGAGGAGTGCTCGCCTTTGACCGGATCGGTTCGCGCATCCCGCAACTCGTGCAGATGTGGCTCGTCGAATTCTTCTTCGCCATCCCGCTGACCTTCTTCATCGCCAAGATCATCGACATCCGCGGTGCGTTCGGCGTGCCGGGCACCGGTGAAGCCATGCCGGGCGTGTTCTGGGGTGCGCTGGTCGTGTCGATGGTCTGTGGATTCTTCTTCTTTCGCAGCCTGGTCAAGCCCCGGGTGAAGCAGGGATCGTGGACACCGATGGTGCGCGCCGACATCGGCGACGTCACCGTGTTCGGCGGAAACCGCGCGTGGCGCGTCGAATACCAGTACCTGACAAGCCATCCGTCGTATTCACTGTTGCTTCTTCTGACCGCGCCCATCCCCGCCGTCATGGTCCTCATGACGATCAATCACGGCGACAGCACCTTCTACTGGCGCGTCGCGGGCATCGTCGGGCTCTGCGTGTTGGCGCTGATGGCGTTGGCGAGAGTGCTCAGTTGGTACGTCTTCCGATTCGGTCGGCGCGAGATCGGGGATCATGCTGCCGCGCAGGGAGTTTCGGAGCGCAAGCTCGGCTGGGAGATGGCGTGGAAGCCGCTGATCATGCTGATCGTGATGGTCTATGCGATCGTCGCGATTCCGCTCGCGTACATGTGGTGGGATGAACTGCGCACCATCGACAAGTTGCCCGTGGTGACCGTCGCGGACAGCGCCGACGCGGTCGGACAGTACCGGCGGGTCGAAGGCGACGTGACCGGTGAGCCGGTCTACTGGGCACCGCGAGGGGCCGGCCGTGGCGGCAACAACTTCGCGGGAGCCGGTGTGCTGGTTGAACTTTCGTCCGGCGGGGAAGCGCTGCTGCTGGCCGAGTCGCTGTCGGTGCCCGACTTCGTCGGAGTGATGAAGGACGTGCGCGACGGCGAGATCCACACGCACGGCCGGGTGACCGACGAGATCACCGAAACACAGCGCGAGTACTACGGCTTCGACGAGAGCAGCTTTCCCGTCCCGCCACCCGATGGCCGGGTGATGGTGCTGCTGTCGTACCCGTAGACGCTATTTCCGTCGGCGGGCACGCTTGTGGACCTTTATGAGATCCTTGCCGCGGATGCCATTGCGCTCGGCCTTGCGGACTTGGTGAACGACGACCGGGCAACGCTTGCAGCGCGGCTTGCTGCGGCAGCACTTCTTCTTCGGCTCGAGGTCGGCGAGCTTGCTGGGCTTCAAGTGACGGACATCTCTCGTTTTCGTGATCGGCCGACCGCACTGCGACAATCTCGAAGTGGATTTTAGGAACGTCGCCATCGTGGCACATGTCGACCATGGGAAGACGACCCTGGTCGACGCCATGCTGCGTCAGTCGGGCGCGCTCACACACCGCGGCGACGACGCCACCGAGCGGATCATGGACTCCGGTGACCTGGAGCGGGAAAAGGGCATCACGATCCTGGCGAAGAACACCGCCGTGCACCGCCACCATGCCGACGGCAGCGTGACCGTCATCAACGTGATCGACACTCCCGGACACGCCGACTTCGGCGGCGAGGTCGAGCGCGGGCTGTCCATGGTCGACGGTGTGCTGCTGCTGGTCGACGCGTCCGAGGGGCCGCTGCCGCAGACCCGCTTCGTCCTGCGCAAGGCGCTGGCCGCCCACCTGCCGGTCATCCTCGTCGTGAACAAGACCGACCGCCCCGACGCCCGCATCAGCGAGGTCGTCTCCGACAGCCACGACCTGCTGCTCGACGTGGCGTCCGATCTCGATGAGGAAGCACAGAAGGCCGCCGAGGAGGCGCTCGGTCTGCCGACGCTGTACGCGTCCGGCCGGGCCGGCATCGCCAGCACCACCGAGCCCGCCAACGGCGAGAACCCGGACGGCACCAACCTCGACCCGCTGTTCGACGTCCTCATGGAGCACATCCCGCCGCCCAGCGGCGACCCCGAAGCCCCACTGCAGGCCCTGGTCACCAACCTCGACGCCTCGGCGTTCCTGGGGCGCCTGGCGCTGATCCGCATCTACAACGGCAAGCTGCGCAAGGGTCAGCAGGTCGCCTGGATGCGCGAGGTCGACGGCGTACCCGTCGTCACCAACGCCAAGATCACCGAACTGCTGGCCACCGTCGGCGTCGAACGCAATCCGACCGACGAGGCCATCGCCGGTGACATCGTCGCTGTCGCCGGCATGCCCGAGATCATGATCGGCGACACCCTCGCCGACCCCGACCACGCGCACGCGCTGCCGCGGATCAGCGTCGACGAGCCGGCCATCTCGGTCACCATCGGCACCAACACCTCACCGCTGGCGGGCAAGGTGTCGGGCCACAAGCTCACCGCGCGGATGGTGCGCAACCGACTGGACTCCGAACTGGTCGGCAACGTGTCGATCAAGGTCGTCGACATCGGCAGGCCCGACGCGTGGGAGGTGCAGGGCCGCGGCGAGCTGGCGCTAGCCGTGCTCGTCGAGCAGATGCGCCGCGAGGGTTTCGAGCTGACCGTCGGCAAGCCGCAGGTGGTCACCCGCACCATCGACGGCAAGCTGCACGAGCCGTACGAGGCGATGACCATCGACTGTCCCGAGGAGTTCGTCGGCGCGATCACGCAGCTGATGGCCGCGCGCAAGGGCCGCATGGAGGACATGACCAACCACGCCGCGGGCTGGGTGCGGATGGACTTCATCGTGCCGAGCCGCGGACTCATCGGTTTCCGCACCGACTTTTTGACCATCACCCGCGGCACCGGCATCGCCAACGCCGTCTTCGACGGCTACCGGCCGTGGGCGGGGGAGATCCGCGCCCGGCACAGCGGTTCGCTGGTCTCCGACCGCAGCGGTCAGATCACGCCGTTCGCGATGATCCAGCTTGCCGACCGCGGCCAGTTCTTCGTCGAGCCCGGCCAGGACACCTATGAAGGTCAGGTCGTCGGCATCAATCCGCGCGCCGAGGATCTCGACGTCAACGTCACCCGGGAGAAGAAGCTCACCAACATGCGCAGCTCGACGGCCGACGTCATCGAAACCCTGGCCAGGCCGCTGGAACTGACCCTGGAACAGGCCATGGAGTTCTGCGCCGAGGACGAGTGCGTCGAGGTCACTCCCGAGGTCGTGCGCGTGCGCAAGGTGGAGCTGAACGCGAGCCTGCGCGCCAGGGCCAAGGCCCGCGCGAAGGCCCGGGGCTGAAACCGGCGCCCGCCGATCGCGCGGGCGCATCCACGCTGCCCGATACCCTGTCAGTCGTGCCCGGCCCCCGACGCGTCATCGCCACGTTGTCCGCGATGGTGACACTGGTGGCCGCGTGCACCGTCAGCCCGCCGCCCGCGCCGCAGAGCACCGACACAATGCAGCAGCCGCCGCCACCTCCGTTGAAGGCGACGCAGATCATCATGGCGATCGACTGGATCGGCCCGGGTTTCAATCCGCATCTGCTGTCGGATCAGTCGCCGGTGAACGCGGCGATCAGCTCGCTGGTGCTGCCGAGCTCCTTCCGGCCCATCGCCGATCCGAAGACCCCGACCGGCTCGCGCTGGGAACTCGACACCACGCTGTTGGACTCGGCAGAGGTGACGAGCCAGGACCCGTTCACCGTCACCTACAAGATCCGCCCCGAGGCGTCGTGGACCGACAACGCTCCCATCGCCGCCGACGACTACTGGTATCTGTGGCAGCAGATGGTCAGCCAGCCCGGGGTCGTCGACCCGGCGGGCTACGACCTGATCACCGGCGTGCAGTCGGTCGAAGGCGGCAAGACCGCGGTCGTGACGTTCTCTCAGCCGTATCCGGCGTGGCGCGAGCTGTTCAACGACATCCTCCCGGCCCACATCGTCAAGGACGTGCCGGGCGGATTCGCCGCGGGCCTGGCGCGGGCCCTGCCGGTGACGGGCGGTCAGTTCCGCGTCGAGAACATCGACCCCCAGCGCGACGAGATCCTGCTGGCCCGCAACGACCGGTATTGGGGCCCTCCCGCGAAACCCGATCAGGTGTTGTTCCGGCGGGGCGGTGACTCGGCGGCGCTGGCCGATTCGATCCGCAACGGCGACACGCAGGTCGCCCAGGTGCACGGCGGGTCGGCCGTGTTCGCCCAACTCTCGGCGATCCCCGACGTGCGCACGGCGCGGATCGTGACGCCGCGCGTGATGCGGTTGAGTCTGCGGGCCCAGCAGCCCGCGCTGCGGGATTCGCAAGTGCGCAAGGCGATCCTCGGGTTGCTCGACGTCGATCTTCTCGCCGCCGTCGGCGCGGGCGACGACAACACGGTGACGTTGGCGCAGGCTCAGGTGCGCTCGCCGTCGGATCCGGGTTACACCCCCACCGCGCCGCCCGCGATGGCCAAAGAGGACGCCCTCGGATTGCTGGCCGACGCGGGGTACGTGGTGGAGCCGGTCCTGACCAGTGCCCCGCCGACCCCCGGGAATCCGCCGCCGGACGGCGACCGCGGCCGAATCGCCAAGGACGGTGAGCCGTTGACGTTGGTGATCGGGGTGGCCGCCAACGATCCGACGTCGGTGGCCGTGGCCAACACCGCGGCCGACCAACTGCGCAATGTCGGCATCGCGGCATCGGTGTCGGCGCTCGACCCCGTGGCGCTGTACGACGAAGCCCTGCCCAACAACCGGGTCGATGCGGTGGTCGGCTGGAATCAGGCGGGCGGCGATCTGAGCACGGCGCTCGCGTCACGCTACGGCTGCCGGGCGCTGGAGGCGACGCCGGTGGCGACCGTCAAACCCGGGCCCCGGGCGACGGCGCCAGCCACCCCGACACCGAGCACGACGCGGCCCACACCCACCGCGACGACACCGAGCCCGGAGCCCGACCCCGAACCCGACGAACTGGTCCAGGCACCGAGCAACATCACCGGGATCTGTGATCGCAGCATTCAGCCGAAGATCGACGCCGCGCTGGACGGCACCGAAGACATCGCCGACGTCATCACGGCCGTCGAACCGCGCCTGTGGAACATGGCGACGGTGCTGCCGATCCTGCAGGACACCACGATCGTGGCGTCCGGGCCCAGTGTCGAGAACGTCAGCCTGTCCGGGGCGGTGCCCGTCGGCATCGTCGGCGACGCCGGCCAATGGGTGAAGACCAAGCAGTAGCGGCCCAACCAGCGAGCCGCTTGTCGCGCAGCCTGCGCAGGCCGTGTGACGCGAGCGCCGCGATCGCGAACACCACCAGCAGCCAGTAAGGCGGATGCGCGAGCTCCCATACGAACAACGCCGCGAAGGCCGGCGCCCGCTGGGTGATCGCCAGCACGCCTGCCGCGCACGTCAGCGACAAGGCCGAGACGGGGATCTCGGTGCCCGCCCACTGATTCAGCGCCAGGGCGACGAGCGACCCGGCGGCCGCACCCGTCGCCAACGCGGGAGTGATCAGGCCGCCGAGGGCCCCTGCGCGCAGGAACACCGCGGTGAGAAGCGGCTTCAGCAGCAGGATCATGGCGGCCGCGCCGAGGGTGAGCCCGCTGTTGACGCTGACCGTGAGGATGCTTCTGCCGTTGCCTGGCAATTCGGGCCACCAGACCGAACACACGCCCGTCAGCAGGCCGGCCCCGGCGATCGCGGGGATCAGCGTCCATGAGCGCATCTGGATCCGCGGACGGGCGGCGGTCATGACGCGGTCGAACGCCAGGCCGACAGCGGCGGCCAGCGGCGAGATGGCCACGGCCAGGAACGCGAACAGCGGCGACAACTCGAAATCGGGCCACGTCAACGGATGCTCGAGATGGGTGACCGGAGCGGCCACCGCCACGGCGAGGCTCGACGTGATCAGCGCCGCCCCGACCGCGCGCGGATGCCAGGTCCTGAGCAGGATGCTCGCGGTGAAAAGTGCTCCGCCCAACGGCACGCTGTACACCGCGCCCAGCCCGGCGCCCGCGGCACAGGAGAGCAGGACCTCGCGATCGCGGGCCGTCAGAGCAAGCCGCGTCGTTCCGAAATCGCCCAGGGCAGCGGCGATTTGGCGGGGCGCACTCTCGCGCCCCAGCGATGCGCCCGACCCGACGAGCACCACCTGAAGTGTGGCGTCAATGCACAACGGCAGACGGGGCAGTCGCCGAGGTTCGCTGATCGCCGAGGACAGTGACGGGATCTCGGTGCGCCGCCGCAACAGCCACCACCCACAGCCGGCCAGCGCCCCGCCGATCATCGGTCCTGCGGCGCGCCGGATGGCGCTGCTCCCGCCGACACCGGTCAGCAGGGTGCCGAACGAGTAGTGGTACGTGAGGTGTTCGACGCCGTGCAGCAGCAGCGTCGTGGCCGCACCCGCGACGCCTGCCAGCAGGCCGATGATGACGATCGCGCAACCGAACTCCACGGTGCGCCGGGACACCTCGTGAATGTATGCCAGCCGGCAGGCAAGCTGGTGCGAATGGAACGCGATGCTGTTGACACCGGTGCGCGGCTGTTGTTCGTGCACGCCCATCCCGACGACGAGACGCTGACCACCGGCGCCACGATCGCCCACTATGTCGCCCGCGGTGCGCGGGTGCGCGTGGTGACGTGCACGCTCGGTGAGGAGGGCGAGGTGATCGGCGAGCGGTGGGCGCACCTGGCCGTGCACGAGGCCGATCAGCTCGGCGGGTACCGCATCGGCGAGCTGACCGCGGCCCTGAACGCCCTGGGCATCGACGAGCCGGAGTATCTCGGCGGGGCCGGGCGCTGGCGCGACTCGGGGATGGCGGGCACGCCGCGGCGCCACCATCAGAGGTTCATCGACGCCGATCCCGCCGAGTCGGTCGGCGCGCTGGTCGAGGTCATCCGCGAACTGCGCCCGCACGTCGTGGTCACCTACGACCCGCAGGGCGGTTACGGCCATCCCGACCACATCCACACGCACGAGGTGACGATGGCCGCCGTGGCGGCTGCCGAAGGTACGGACTTTCCGGGTGAACCGTGGACGGTGCCGAAGGTCTACTGGGCGGTGGTGTCCAAGGACGCGATCGCCGAGGGGCTCGCGGGAATCGATGACGCACCCGCCCAGTGGACCCGGGTGACCGTGGACGAGGTGCCGTTCGGCTATCCCGACGACGAGATCGACGCGGTGATCGACGACCCCGCACAGTTGGGTGCCAAGGTCGCGGCGATGCGCGCGCACGCCACGCAGATCAACGTCGCGCCGGACGGCCGCTCGTTTGCGCTGTCCAACGACATCGCGTTGCCGATCGGCGCGGCTGAGCACTACATCCTGGCAGCGGGAACGGCCGGTGAACGCGATGCTCGAGGATGGGAAATCGACCTACTCGCCGGACTGGACCTTCATTAGCGGCGCCTGCAGGGAGTAAGCTCGCCCGCAGTCGGCGGCGCGACGAAGGGACGGCACATGGACCCAGATCTGGATCCCAACCTGCAGCACTGGCAGGACCGGTTCGACAGCCTGCAGTGGGTGATCGGTTCCCTGACCGGCATGCTGGACAGCATCCCGACCTGAGCTCTCTCACTTCTGCCACCACGCCTCGAAGCGTGGCGGTCCTGACGTTGCTGGCCGTCGACGGCGTGCTCTGCGCCATCGCTTCGGCCATGTTCCTTCCGCTCCGCCTGGGGTCCACCCCGTTTCCGATCAGCGCGCTGATCGCCGGCCTGGTCAACGCCGCGCTGGTGTGGGCCGCGCTGCACTGGACTTCGTCGCCGCGGATCGCGGCCCTCCCGCTGTGGACCTGGCTGTTGACGGTCGGGCTGATGACGCTGGGTGGGCCGGGAGACGACCTGATCTTCGGCGGGGCCGGGGTGATGGAGTACGCGGCCTTGCTGCTCATCGTGCTCGGCACGCTGCCGCCCGCGGCGGTGCTGCGGGCGGCCGTGAAGAAGACCTGAGCTACGTCGTGCCGGCCGTGGACCCGGTCGCGTCGGCCGAGTCTTGGTTCGAATCGGCCTGCGGGTTCGGATCGTCGCCTGCGTCATTCGAGGACGGCGCCTGTGTCGATGGCGCCTGGGGTGACAGCTCCTCGAGGTCATTTGCCGGATCCGGGGGAAGCGACCCGTCGGGCTTCTGCTCATTCGATGCGCCGGTCGGTGTGGCGATCGCCGACGCGCGGACCTCACCCTGCGCCTGAACGGTTGCGGCGCCCGTTGTCACGGTGACCGTGGTGTCCGTCGTCGTGGTGGTCGTCAACTCCTTCTCACCATCGAGCTCATCATCGAGTTCGAGTTCGCGTTCGAGTTCGCGTTCGGCCCCCTCGGTGAGTCCGTCCGCGTTCGGCTCGAATTCGAGCTTTTCGGTCCCCGGCACCTGTTCGATCTGCGCCCCGTCGATATCGGAGAGTTCGCCGACGACCTCGCCCTCGAATTCGCTGACGCCCTGTTGGACGAGGCCCTGACGCTGGGTGCGCGTCTCGTCGACTTCCACGGCGCCGTCGTCGAGGTCCCCCTCCGTTTCCCCGCGCAGGGTCGATTCGTCCAGCGCCGAAAGCTGGATCCCGGCCTCGGCGGCCTCGGCCGCGAACGGGCCGATGGGCGGGATCGGCGGGAGTGGCGGGAGCCAGAAGGCCAGCTGGTCGTTGGCGAGGAAGATGAACGAATTGATGGTGTCGACGGCGACGCGGACCAGCCCGTCCCAGAAGCTGATGTTCCCGCCGAGCCAGTCGGCGATGTTGAACGTGATGCTGCGCACGATGCGTTCGCCGAAGTTGTAGAAGATCTCGATCTGCGGGGCGAGCCAGCCGACGTAGGGGATCCAGCCGACGGCGTATGCGGCCACGTCGAAGCCCCATTCCACCCACGGTTCGATCGCGTTGTAGACGTTCTTGATCGCGCTGTCGATCGAATTGCCGCCGACGACGTCCGGGAAATTGGGGGCAGGGAACGACGCGCCGGCGCTCGGCGGGACAACGATTCGTTCCAGCCACCAGATCAGCAACTCGGGCAGCTCGAGAGCCGGGACTGAGGGCCCGGTTCGTATCGCCATCGGCGCGGGTTGCACGGACGCCACCAGTCGGACGGTGGCCGCCGGTTCGGGCGGCGGAGCGGGGCGTACGGGGGCGATCACGAGAGCGCTCACCGCCAGGGTGACCACGGCCATCGTCAACATCGAGTGGGCAGAGCGCTTCATTTCGTCCTCCAAAGCCCCGACCTACAGCAAGCTACGCCGATATTTGCTCACGCGTAATCAAATGGCGACGCGAGTTTGCTGCCGTCCGCCGATCCGACGGCAGCGTGCCGCCGATACCACCGTGCGGACTACTGTTGCCGATATGTCAGGCGCCGATGTTTCAGAAAGTGAGACGTGCGGATGATCCTCAACGAGCGCGGGGTTATACGGGAGTGGCTCTGAACCCCCAGCACGGCGCCGATCTGCCCAGCCCGGTGATACCACCGAAACCCGATCAGCCCAGTCCTGCGGCTCTGCGGCGGGTGCTGCGCCGCGCACGCGACGGGGTGGCGCTCAACGTCGAGGAAGCTGCGATCGCGATGACCGCCCGCGGCGACGACCTCGCCGACCTGTGCGCCAGCGCCTCACGGGTGCGTGATGCCGGACTCGAGGCGGCGGGGCGGCGCGGGCCCTCGGGACGGCTCCCGGTCAGCTATTCGCGCAAGGTGTTCATCCCCGTCACGCATCTGTGCCGCGACACCTGCCACTACTGCACGTTCGTCACCGTTCCGGGCCGGCTGCGTGCGCAGGGCAAGGGCATGTACATGGAGCCCGACGAGATCCTCGACGTCGCGCGGCGCGGGGCGCAATTGGGTTGTAAGGAAGCGTTGTTCACGCTTGGTGACCGCCCGGAGGCGCGGTGGGACGAGGCCCGTCAGTGGCTCGACGAGCGGGGATATGATTCGACGCTGGACTATGTGCGCGCGATGGCGATCCGCGTCCTCGAAGAGACCGGGCTGCTTCCGCATCTGAACCCCGGCGTGATGAGTTGGTCGGAGTTGTCCCGGCTCAAGCCGGTCGCGCCGTCGATGGGGATGATGCTCGAGACCACCTCGCGGCGGCTGTACGAGACGCGCGGTGCCGCTCATTACGGAAGCCCGGACAAGGACCCCGAAGTCCGGCTGCGGACGCTGGCCGACGCGGGCCGGTTGTCGATCCCGTTCACCACGGGCCTGCTGGTCGGGATCGGGGAGACGCTTGTCGAGCGGGCCGAGACCATCCACGCTATTCGCCGGTCACACAAGGAGTTCGGCCACGTTCAGGAAGTGATCGTGCAGAACTTCCGGGCCAAGGACCACACCGCGATGGCCTCGTCGCCCGATGCGGAGTTCGAGGACTTCCTGGCGACCATCGCCGTCAGCCGGCTGGTGCTGGGACCCAAGATGCGGGTTCAGGCGCCGCCGAACCTGGTGTCGCGCAACGAGTGCCTGGCCCTGGTCGGCGCCGGTGTCGACGACTGGGGCGGTGTCTCGCCGCTGACCCCCGACCACGTCAACCCCGAACGTCCGTGGCCTGCGCTCGACGAGTTGGCCGCGGTGACCGCCGACGCCGGATACGACCTGGTGCAGCGGCTCACCGCGCAGCCGCAGTACGTCCAGGCGGGTGCGGCGTGGATCGACCCGCGGGTGCGGGGCCACGTCGACGCGCTGGCCGACCCCGACACCGGTTTCGCGCTGGATGTCAACCCTGTCGGGCGCCCGTGGCAGGAGCCCGATGAGGCGTCGGAGTCGTTGGGCCGCACCGATCTTCACTCCGCAATCGATGATGCCGGCCGGCTCACCGAGACCCGCAGCGACCTCGATAGCGCATTCGGTGACTGGGAGTCGATCCGCGAGAAGATCTCCGAACTCGCGGCCAGGGCGCCCGAACGCATCGACACCGACGTGCTGGCGGCGTTGCGCGCCGCCGAGCGCGATCCAGCCGGGCTGTCGGACGACGAGTACCTGGCGCTGGCGTGCGCCGACGGTCCCGCATTGGATGCCGTTGCCGCGCTTGCCGATTCGTTGCGTCGCGACGCCGTCGGCGAGGACGTCACGTTCGTCGTCAATCGCAACATCAACTTCACCAACATCTGCTACACCGGCTGCCGGTTCTGCGCCTTCGCGCAGCGCAAGGGCGACGCCGACGCGTACTCGCTGTCGGTGGACGAGGTCGCCGACCGAGCGTGGGAGGCGCACGTCGCGGGCGCGACCGAGGTGTGCATGCAGGGCGGTATCGACCCCGAACTGCCCGTCACCGGATACGCCGATCTGGTGCGCGCGGTGCGTAAGCGGGTGCCGTCGATGCACGTACACGCGTTCTCGCCGATGGAGATCGCTAACGGCGTCACCCGCAGCGGGCTGTCGATCCGCGAGTGGTTGACGTCGTTGCGCGAGGCGGGGCTGGGCAGCATCCCGGGCACCGCGGCCGAGATTCTCGACGACGAAGTGCGTTGGGTGCTGACGAAAGGCAAGCTGCCGACATCGATGTGGATCGAGGTGGTGACCACCGCCCACGAGGTCGGGCTGCGATCCAGTTCGACGATGATGTACGGCCACGTCGACCAGCCACGGCACTGGGTCGGCCACTTACGGGTGTTGCGCGAAATCCAGGATCGTACGGGCGGTTTCACGGAGTTCGTGCCGCTGCCGTTCGTGCATCAGAGCTCGCCGCTGTACCTGGCGGGCGGTGCGCGGCCGGGCCCGACGCACAGAGACAACCGCGCTGTGCACGCGCTCGCGCGAATCATGCTGCACGGCCGGATCTCCAACATCCAGACCAGCTGGGTCAAACTCGGCGTCGAGCGCACCCAGGTGATGCTCACCGGCGGCGCCAACGACCTCGGCGGCACGCTGATGGAGGAGACGATCTCGCGGATGGCCGGTTCGGAGTTCGGTTCCTACAAGACCGTCGAGGAACTGGTTTCGATCGCCGAGGGCATCGGCCGTCCGGCGCGCCAGCGTTCCACGACGTACGCCCCCCTCGCCGCCTAGCCCTCATTCCCGCGCGAGCTTCCAGGCCGCGAGCCACCAGGCCGCGAGCTTCCCGCGCGAGCTTCCAGCGCGAGCGACCGCGTCTGCTCCCCGACACGCCGCGTTTCCGTGGCATTCGGCGGTCGCTCGCGGCTGGAGAGGCGATACAGGAATAAATCCGGACTGTAGTCCGTTTACGCCTAGGAAGGCCAAAACGAAACAAAGGAGCAACGAATATGACCACAGCAGTCAAGACCCCCCTTTCTGTCGGCACCTGGGCCATCGACCCCGTGCACTCGACCGTGGGGTTCTCCGTACGCCACATGATGGTGAGCAAGGTGCGCGGCACGTTCGACGACTTCAGCGGTGCGATCACGGTCGCCGAAGACGGGACCCCCTCGGTCACCGCCGAAATCAAGGTCGACTCTGTCAACACCCGCAACGAGCAACGCGACGGCCACCTCAAGTCGGGCGACTTCTTCGACACCGCCAAGCATCCGATCGCCACCTTCACCTCGACCGGTGTGCGGTCCAGCGGTGACACCTACCTCGTCGATGGCGACTTCACACTCAAGGGCGTCACCAAACCGATCACCCTTGAAGTCGAGTTCAACGGCGTCAACCCCGGCGCGGGACAGGGCGAGGTCGCAGGCTTCGAGGGCTCAGTTGTGCTGAACCGCAGAGACTTCGGCATCGACATCGACATGCCGCTCGAGACCGGCGGCGCCGTCGTCGGTGACAAGGTGACCGTCACCCTCGAGATCGAGGCCCTCAAGCAGGCCTGACCCGTCAGGTCTTGAACTGCAGCGGTGGGGGTGCCTCGTCGGGCACCACCACCGCGATGGCCGACTCGAGAAGCCAGAACACCACCGTCGAGACCAGTATCGCGAGGGCGGGCAGGACGACGATCGGCGCCGCGACCAGCAGCGCCAGAAGAACCGCCCCCGGCACGTCCTTCCACCAGCCGGCGCCCCCCTTGCCCTGCAGGATCGCGGACAGTCGCACCGTCGCCCAGATGATCCAGCGCCGCAGCAGGCTCACGCCGTCACGCTGCATCTGTAGGCGGAAGCGATAGTCGGCGGTGCGGCGGTCACATCCCGTGCGTTCGGGAAACCGCCACAAATAGTCGTGGAGGACGGCCGCACGCGCATAGCGCCCGGCGCGGGGCACGAACCAGGCGACCACGCCCGGCACCGAAACCAGGTCGGTCGCGAAATCGGCCTGGACTTCGAACTGCTGGTTCGGCCCCTCGAACCCGAGCGGCTGCGTGGTGCGCCATTCGTCCCAAGCACTCTCCTTGAAGACCCGCTTGGTGGCGCGTACGGCGTCGACCTCGGCGGCCGTCAGTTGTCGGACATGGAGGACGGCGGTCGGGTCGACGGGCGGGGCGCAACGTTCCATCACGCAGGTATAGCAAGGCCGAGCCGCAGCGAGCGTGCGCAAAAGGCTGCTGAACGGCGGCATGTCGGCAACAAACACGCACCGTCGTCAAAGGTGGGTGGGCAGTGAGGGGTGTCCGCTAGGCAGTTGTATGTGCGACGTTTAGTATCAGTAACCACGCGCAACCCTTACAGGGATGCGCGTGGAGTTAGGGCACACTGAGACGACCGTCCAAGTATCGACCACGGATACTTGCGGCTGACCTTGGATGCCCACCCCGTACGGCAGCCCACCGGACAGGAGATCGAGGAGACCTTGAGGAGAACACGGTGACGTACGTCATTGCCGAACCTTGTGTCGACGTCAAAGACAAGGCGTGTATCGAGGAATGCCCAGTCGACTGCATCTACGAGGGCGCTCGCATGCTCTACATCCACCCGGATGAGTGCGTGGACTGCGGTGCCTGCGAACCGGTGTGCCCCGTCGAGGCCATCTACTACGAAGATGACGTGCCCGATCAGTGGAGCAGCTACACGCAGATCAACGCCGACTTCTTCAACGAGCTGGGTTCGCCCGGTGGCGCGTCGAAGGTGGGTCAGACCGACAACGACCCGGAGCCGGTCAAGAGCATGCCGCCGCAAGGTGAGGACTGATAACGACTCACGCAGGGCGCAGTGTGCAGCCGCCCGTGCAGCGCAGCCGAGCGGCGCGTCAGCCTCGTAGCGCGTCGCTGCCGGCGTTTCCCTGGGACACCCTGGCCGATGTGACCGCGCTGGCGCGCGCACACCCGGACGGCATCGTGGACCTTTCGGTGGGCACCCCGGTGGACCCGGTGGCACCGGTCATCTGCGATGCGCTCGCGGCGGCCAGTGCCTCGCCCGGCTACCCGACCACCGCCGGCACGGCCGAGCTGCGGGAGGCCGCGGTGAACGCGCTGGCGCGCCGCTACGGCATCACGGACCTTTCGCCCGACGCCGTGTTGCCGGTGATCGGAACCAAGGAGCTCATCGCCTGGCTGCCGACGTTGTTGGGGCTGGGTCCCGACGACGCTGTGGTCGCGCCCGAACTGGCGTATCCCACCTACGACGTCGGTGCGCGGCTGGCGGGCGCGCGGATCGTGCGAGCCGATTCCCTGACACAGCTCGGTCCGCAGAACCCGGCCCTGGTGTATTTGAACTCGCCGAGCAACCCGACGGGCAAAGTGCTCGGCGTCGACCATCTGCGCAAGGTGGTCGGCTGGGCGCGGGAGCGCGGCGTCCTGGTCGCCTCCGACGAGTGCTACCTCGGGCTGGGCTGGGACGCCCAACCGGTGTCGGTGCTGCATCCGTCGGTCTGCGACGGGGACCACACCGGGTTGCTGGCCGTACATTCGCTGTCGAAGACGTCGTCGTTGGCCGGATACCGGGCCGGCTTCGTCGCGGGAGACCCGAGCATCGTCTCGGAGCTGCTGGCCGTTCGCAAGCACGCCGGAATGATGGTGCCGACGCCGGTGCAGGGCGCGATGGTCGCCGCGCTCGACGACGACGAGCACGAACGCGAGCAACGGGCCCGCTACCAGAAACGGCGCGAGATCCTGCTTCCCGCCGTGCGTTCGGCCGGCTTGACCGTCGAAGACTCCGAGGCCGGGTTGTATCTGTGGGCGACGCGCGGTGAACCTTGCCGTGACACCGCCGCCTGGCTGGCCCAGCGCGGCATCATCGTCGCTCCCGGCGAGTTCTACGGCGCCCGCGGGACCAAGCACGTGCGGATCGCGCTGACCGCGACCGACGAGCGTATTTCCGCTGCGGCACAGCGCCTTACGGCCTAGGACTCCGTCGCGCGTAAGCCGAGTGCGAGCACCAGCCGGTCGTCGGGGTCGTTCAGCGACGTCGACAACAGCTTCTCAACGCGACGGATGCGGTAGCGCACCGTGTTCGGATGCACGTGCAATCGCTGGGCGACCGCGGTGATGTCGCCGAACCCGTCGAGGTAGGCCCCCAGCGTTTCGGCGAGCACCGGATCCTGTTCGCGCAGTTGACGTATCCGAGGGTCGACGAGGCGTTGACCGATCCGGGACACGATCTCGTCGAGGAGCACGGTGGTACGCGCGTCATCGAGCGACGCGACGTGCCCGATCGCCCCGGGATGACGCTGTGCACTGTCGAAGACGCGGTCCACCTCGGCGCGCGCGGTCGCGGTGGCCGCCAGCCCGGCGAGCGGGGCGGCGACGACGGCCCGCAGCGACAGCCCCAGTTCGCGATCGAGTGTCGACACGACACCGCGCACCCAGGACATCACCGACGACGGCGCACCGATCTTGGGCAGCAGCACATAGACTCGCCCGCTGCTCGACGTCACCTGCGCATCGGGCCGAAAGGCGCCGGCGCTCAGGGCGATCACGTTCGCCGGCGTGGTTCCCGCGGGATCGACGAACCCGACGAGTGCACTTCGTGCCTCGACTGGGATACCGAGTTCGCGTGCGACGGCCGCGACGTCGACCGAGTCGCCGGACAGCCCGAGCAGCTCCTGCACGTGTCTGGTGTGTGTGGACGGCGAGGCCGACAGTCGCGACATGATGCGTGCCGCCAATACGGCCCCGCCACGCAGCACCTCCTCGACATCATCGGCCAGCGGAGCCGAACCCTGTTGTAGCCAAACCGTTCCGGCGAATCGGCCGGCTTTCGCATCGGGAGGGTGGATGCCGACGGCCAGGCGGGGTCGCAGCCCCAACTCCGGTCGTTGGTCGACGCGCACGACGTCGGTGCCCGAACGCAGGGCGTCGAAGATCCCCCACTGCGCGAGCCAGGCCAGGTGCTCGGGCGGGCCGGCGCGGCCGAGGATGGTCAGCCTCCGTAGTTCGTCGGCCTCGTCGCTGGACGCCGAATACGCCAGAACATGGGAGTCTTCGTCTTCGATGCTGATCATGCCGCGGGTGCGGTCGGCCATCGACTGGGCTAACCCGAACAGGTCGGTGCCCGGATCGTGGTGCGGGTCGCCATGGTCGCCGTGATGGTCGAACGCATGGTTCACCAACTTGTACAGGGACTCCCAGCGGGCCTGCGGTTCGACGGCGACCACCGCGGTGCCCAGTGCGACCGCCCGCTCCACCGCGGCAGGCGACGGTTCCTTGACGAAGATCGCCGTGGGCACCCGGCCGGTGCCCGAGAACTGCCGCTCGAGCCAGCGCACCGCATCCACGTCGTCGACACCGAGCAGGAAGAACAGGTCCGCCGAACCGGGTCCGACGGCCAGGCCCAGCCGCACATCATCGGCGTCGACCAGGGCGACCGAGGCGACGGGCATGTCCAGGCCGCGCGGCGCCTCGACAAGCGTCACCATGGTCCGGTCCAGTGCCAGCAGCAGCCGGCCGAGCCCGAGGCCGGCAGTCCGAGACTCCATGACATGCCCCTTTGTCTGATCCGACTATAGATCGGCGACAGCATTGTGGGATCAGCCATCGGATCACGTGTCGTGGCCGAGCATCATTCCGTCATGGATGCCATCACCGACGTGCCGCTGCCAACGAACGAGCCGGTTCACGATTACGCGCCGGGCTCGGGTGAACGGACCCGGCTCATCGAGGCACTGACCTCCGTCGCCGCCGACCCCGTCGATCTGCCGCACGTCATCGGCGGCCGGCACCGGATGGGCGACGGCAACCGCATCGACGTGGTGCAGCCGCACCGTCACACCGACCCCGCCGGACGGCTGGGCACCCTCACCAACGCCACCCACGCCGACGCCGTCGCCGCCATCGAGGCCGCGACGGCCGCCAAAGCGCAATGGGAGGCCACCCCGTTCGACGAACGGGCCGCGGTTTTCCTGCGGGCCGCCGATCTCCTCGCCGGCCCATGGCGCGAAACGCTCTGCGCGGCCACCATGCTCGGGCAGTCCAAGTCGGCGTATCAGGCCGAGATCGACGCGGCCTGCGAGCTCGTCGACTTCTGGCGGTTCAACGTCTCGTTCGCGCGAAAGATCCTTGCGCAACAACCGATCAGCGTGCGCGGGGTCTGGAACCGCACCGACTACCGGCCGCTCGACGGATTCATCTACGCGATAACCCCGTTCAACTTCACCGCGATAGCAGGCAACCTGCCCACGGCGCCCACGCTGATGGGCAACACTGTGATCTGGAAGCCTTCGCCCACCCAGACCTTCGCGGCCTATCTCACGATGCAGCTGCTGGAGCAGGCCGGTCTGCCACCCGGGGTCATCAACCTGCTCACCGGGGACGGCGTGGCGGTTTCGGAGGTGGCGTTGTCGGATCCACGGCTGGCCGGCATCCACTTCACCGGGTCGACCACGACGTTCCAGCATCTGTGGCGCGAGGTGGGCAACAACATCGACCGCTACCACGGCTACCCGCGCCTGGTCGGCGAGACGGGCGGCAAGGACTTCGTCGTCGCCCACGCCAGCGCGCAACCCGACGTGCTGCGCACCGCGCTGATCCGCGGCGCGTTCGACTATCAGGGCCAGAAGTGCTCGGCGGCGTCGCGGGCATTCATCGCGCGTTCGGTGTGGCAGCAGATGGGTGACGATTTTCTCTCGGCGACAGCGGAATTGCGCTACGGAGACGTCACCGACCTGAGCAACTTCGGTGGTGCGCTGATCGACGACCGGGCGTTCGCCAAGAACGTCAAGGCGATCGAGAGAGCCAAGACCGCGCACGTGACCATCGCCGTCGGTGGTGAATACGACGACACGGAAGGCTATTTCGTCCGCCCGACCGTGCTGCTGTCCGACGACCCGACCGACGAGTCCTTCCGCACCGAGTATTTCGGGCCGATCCTCGCGGTTCACGTCTACCCGGACGACGAATACGACCGCATCCTCGACGTCGTCGACACCGGCGCGACGTACGCGTTGACCGGTGCGGTCATCGCCGACGACCGCTCGGCGGTGCTGCAGGCCCAACGGCGACTGCGCCACGCCGCGGGCAACTTCTACATCAACGACAAGCCGACCGGCGCCGTGGTCGGGCAGCAACCCTTCGGCGGGTCGCGGGCGTCGGGTACCAACGACAAGGCCGGGTCGGCGCTGAACCTGTTGCGCTGGACGTCGGCGCGGTCGATCAAGGAAACCCTGGTGTCTCCGACGGACCACAACTATCCCCACATGGCGCAGTGATGGAAGTCTTCGCACGCGTCGCGCGACCGGCGATCATGGCTGCCGGCCGAAGGGACGGTCTGCGAAGAACCGCCGAGCGGTTTGCGCTGACACGGGATGTCGTCCACCGGTTCGTACCGGGGGAGAGCGTGGACGATGCGCTCGATGCGGTTGTGCGGTTGCGCGACTCGGGCCGCCTCGTGTCGATCGACCACCTCGGTGAGGACGTGACCGATGCCGACACCGCGACCGAGAATGTGCACGCGTATCTGACGCTGCTCGACGGACTCGCGCGGCGCGACGAGGAACCGGCCGTCGTGCGACCGCTGGAGGTCTCGTTGAAGTTGTCGGCGCTGGGGCAGGCGCTGGCCCGCGACGGTGAGAAGATCGCACTCGAGAACGCCCACACCATCTGTGAACGGGCGCAGCGCATCGGGGTGTGGGTGACGGTGGACGCCGAGGACCACACCACCACCGATTCGACCCTGTCGATCGTGCGCGATCTGCGCACCGAGTTCGGCTGGCTCGGAACGGTTTTGCAGGCACACCTCAAGCGCACGCATGCCGACTGCCGGGAGTTCGCGGCATCGGGTGCTGCGCGAATCCGCCTGTGCAAAGGGGCTTACCACGAACCGATGTCGGTGGCCTACCGCGACCGCGGCGACATCACCGACTCCTATCTGCGCTGCCTTCGGGTGCTGATGGCGGGGGACGCTTACCCGATGGTGGCTTCGCACGACCCGGCCGTCATCGCGGCCGTACCCGCGCTGGCTGCCGAGAGCGATCGCGGCCGAGACGATTTCGAATACCAGATGCTGTACGGCATCCGTGATGCCGAGCAGCGCAGGCTGGCCGATGCGGGCAACCATGTCCGGGTGTACGTGCCGTTCGGCACCCAGTGGTACGGGTACTTCGTGCGCAGGCTCGCGGAGCGGCCCGCCAACCTGATGTTCTTCCTGCGGGCGCTGGCCGAACGTCGCGGTGCTTAAAGTGCCACGCCGACTGGGATACCGGGCGAACTGACGGGACGGGCGGCGACCGGCATCACGACCGTCCCGCGGCACGCCCCGCCCATGATTTCGGTCTGCCAGGTCCCGAACAGCTGTCCGTCGATGTCGGGGGCGTAGAACACGCGTGACCGGGCCGGTGCGTACTCGCTGGGAACGCCGTCACCGCGGAAACACTCCCACTGCCAGTTGTAGGCGTACTGCCATCGCGCCCCGTCCCACGTGTACCGGACCGGTTGCGGGATGGTGGGATTGCTCGGCGCGGGCCCCGACACGACGGTTGCGACGCACAGTCCCGCCGAGCAGTCGGTCGCCAGGACGTACTGCGCGCTGAAGTCGGGTTCGGATTGAGCGGCGGCGATACTGGTGCCCATCTTGTCCGACGCATAGGTGACGATCTCGTAGCGCCCGTTCCACGCCGGGTTCGCTGCACCGGCCGTCGGCAGTATCGAAAGGCTCCCGGCCGCAGCACATGTCAGCCCCAACAGCGCACTGCTCAGGGCACGGGCGGACATGTCGTGAACACTACTGAGCCGAATTCGCCCAACCCCTCGCGACACGGTTTGCCGAAGGCTACGACACCGTCACGGAATGGTCTCGATCCGCGGGCTCGCGCCGATCTGTCGCACCGTCGTCACCGCGGTGGGTGGTTGCGGGTCTCGCCGCAGCCGGCGGAGGACACGAGGAAGTAGCCGGCGCCGCCGAACACCAACGGCATCATCGCCATCATCCCGTAGATTGCGGTCATCGTGTCACCTCCTCCGATCGCTCCTACTTGTTACACGAACCAGCAGGGCTCGCGGTTCGAAGTCGATCGGCACCGCATCCGTTACCGCCCCGACAGCACCAGCAGCGTCCACGCCGCGATCGACTGCGCGTCGGTGATCACCCCGTCGCGCATCATCTGCTCGACCTCGCCGCGGGTGAACCATTCGCTGTGCATGTCCTGTTCCTCGTGCTCGCGGTCGTGCTCACCCTCGGTGATGCCCGTCGCCAGGAACACCCAGCCGCGCTGGCTGCTCATTCCGGGCGCCACGTCCAGCAATCCCAGTCGCATCAGCTCCGACGCGCGCAGACCCGTCTCCTCGCGCAGTTCGCGCGCCGCCAGGTCGGCGGGCGCGAGGTCCTTCTGGTCCGGTGCGGTGCCCTGCGGAAACTCCCAGCGCCGTAGCCCCAGCGGATAGCGGTACTGCTCGACCAGCCGGAACCGGTCGCCGTCACGCGCGATCACCAGGGCATACGTCGGCTTGTCCACGACCGCGTAGATCCCGTCGCTGCCGTCGGGTCGGCGGATGTCGTCCTCACGCAGCGCCATCCAGTTGTTCCGGTAGACCTCGCGCGAGGCCAGCCGCTCAATGTGGGTCACGCGCCCAGTATCGCCGAGCCGATATGGGTAACCTCGCTGCTTATGCTGCTGGCTTCGCTCAACCCCGCCGCGGTCGCCGGTGGTGCCGACATCGAGGACGCGGTCCGCATCGACGGGGCGCAGCTGTCGCGCAGCGATCTGCTGGGCGCCGCGACGTCGGTGGCCGAACGTGTCGCCGGAGCGCACCGAGTCGCCGTGCTGGCCACCCCGACCGTTCAGACCGTGCTGGCGGTGACGGGTTGCCTGATCGCCGGTGTGCCCGTCGTCCCGGTGCCCGCCGACGTCGGCGCCGCCGAGCGCAGGCACATCCTGGGTGACTCCGCTGCCCAAGCGTGGCTGGGGGAGAAGCCGGCGGAGACCGAGGGGCTGCAGCACGTGCCGGTGCGGCTGCACGCCCGCTCGTGGCACCGCTACGCCGAACCGCCGGCCGAGTCGCCGGCGCTGATCGTCTACACCTCCGGCACGACCGGCCCGCCCAAGGGTGTCATCGTCAGCCGCCGCGCGATCGCCGCCGACATCGACGCGCTCGCCGAGGCGTGGCAGTGGACGTCCGACGACATCCTGGTGCACGGCCTGCCGCTGTATCACGTGCACGGGTTGATCCTCGGCCTGCTCGGATCCCTGCGCATCGGAAACCGGTTCGTGCACACGGGAAAACCCAGTCCACAGAATTACGCGGCGGCCGGCGGAACGCTGTATTTCGGGGTGCCGACGGTGTGGTCGCGGCTGGCCGACGACGCGGAGGCGGCAGGGGCGCTGGCGTCGGCGCGGCTGCTGGTGTCGGGCAGCGCCCCGCTGCCGGTGCCGGTGTTCGACAAGTTGGTCGAACGGACCGGGCACCGGCCCATCGAACGTTACGGCTCGACGGAGTCGTTGATCACGATCAGCACCCGCGCCGACGGTGAGCGCAGGCCCGGGTGGGTGGGCCTGCCGCTGAGCGGTATCGAGACCCGTCTGGTCGACGAGCACGGTGGCGCGGTGCCACACGACGGCGAAACCATTGGGCAGCTTCATGTTCGGGGTGAGACATTGTTCGACGGTTACCTCAACCGACCCGATGCGACCGCCGAAGTGCTCGACGCCGATGGCTGGTATCGCACGGGTGACGTCGCGGTGATCGACGCCGAAGGTATGCACCGCATCGTCGGACGAGAATCCGTCGACCTGATCAAGACCGGAGGCTTCCGGGTGGGCGCGGGCGAGATCGAGGCGGCGCTGCTCGGACATCCCGGCGTGCGGGAAGTCGCGGTCGTCGGTGTGCCCGACGAGGACCTCGGCCAGCGCATCGTCGCGTTCGTCGTCGGTGACGCCACCCCCGGCGAGCTCATCGAGTATGTGGCCGAACAGCTTTCGGTACACAAGCGGCCCCGCGAGGTGCGGCTGGTGGACTCGCTGCCGCGCAACGCGATGGGCAAGGTGCTCAAGAAGGAGTTGGCACGGTGACACTCGAGTTCGACGAGATCTGCATCGACGCCCACAACGCCTCCGCGCTGGGCCGGTGGTGGTCGCAGGTGCTGGGCTGGCCCCACGACGTCGACGACGACGGTGACGTGGTGCTACACGCACCCCCGGGTGCGGGCCCGAACTGGCTGTTCCTCGCGGTACCCGACGACAAGGTCGTCAAGAACCGCATCCACTTCGACTTCCGCCCCGACGATCAGCGGGCCGAAGTCGAGCGGGTCGTGGGCCTCGGCGCGCGGCACGTCGACATCGGCCAGGGCGACGAAAGCTGGGTCGTGCTGGCCGATCCGGAGGGCAACGAATTCTGCATCCTGGCCGCCGACGCTTGACCGGCCCCGCCCCTGTGACGCGAGCGCGCGCCCCTGTGACGCGAGAGTGCGGGTCTGCACACGACACGCCGCGAAATTTCAGCATCTTGCGCACGCTCGTGGCGGCGTCAGTGTGCGCAATCGCCGGATGTGGCGCACCGCCGCAGCCGCCGCCCCCGGCTCCCGTGGTCGGCCAGGAACCGCTGAGCATCGGGCCCGCCGCGCAGGACACCGTCGGCGGCTGGCTGCCCGACGGCCAGACGGTCAGCCCGTTCGACGCCGAGCACCCGATCGTGAAGTGGCTCGACCCGGCGCTGCGCGAGGCGGTGCAGAAGGCGGCGCGCAGCGCCGAGGCCGACGGCATAAAGATGCGCATCACGTCCGGTTGGCGATCGAAGGGTTTTCAGGAGCGGCTGTTCGACGACGGCGTCGTCAGGTACGGAAGTGTCCAAGCCGCAAGGGAATTCGTGGCCTCACCGGAGAAGTCGAAGCACGTGACGGGCGAAGCCGTCGACATCGGGCCCGTCGAGGCGGACAAGTGG
Source organism: Mycolicibacterium novocastrense (assembly GCF_001499835.1). Classification (NCBI taxonomy): domain Bacteria; kingdom Bacillati; phylum Actinomycetota; class Actinomycetes; order Mycobacteriales; family Mycobacteriaceae; genus Mycobacterium; species Mycolicibacterium novocastrense. The sequence goes on along the minus strand of NZ_LQIH01000001.1, from coordinate 33,496 downwards.
CTCATCGCCAACGGCCGAAGGTTCGGCCTGTGTCAGATCTACGCCAACGAGATCTGGCACTTCGAGTTGGCTGTCGTCGACGGGCGCTGTCCTCCGCTCAAGCCGAACGCCGCGGCGGATTGAGCGCGAGCGACCGAGAAATGCTCGCGCACGCCGGTGTGTCGCCGGACAGACGCGGCCGCTCGCGTGAGACGAGGTACCTCAGTTCTGGTGCAGCGCCTCGTTTAGCGTGATGCCGGTGCCGTCGCGCTTGACCACCTCGACGGCGCCCGACAGCGAATTGCGCCGGAACAGCAGATTGTCGGCGCCCGACAGCTCGCGTGCCTTGACGGTCTTTCCGTCGGCGGTCTGCACCTTGGTGCCCGCCGTGACATACAAACCCGCCTCGACCACACAGTCGTCGCCCAGCGAGATCCCGATCCCCGCATTGGCGCCCAGCAGGCACCGCTTGCCCACCGAGATCACTTCCTTGCCGCCGCCCGAGAGCGTTCCCATGATCGACGCGCCACCGCCGAGATCCGTGCCGTCGTCGACGACCACGCCCGCCGAGATCCGGCCCTCGACCATCGAGCTGCCCAACGTGCCCGCGTTGAAGTTGACGAAGCCCTCATGCATGACAGTCGTGCCCTCGGCCAGGTGCGCGCCGAGCCGAACCCGATCGGCGTCGGCGATCCGCACGCCGCTCGGCAGCACGTAGTCGACCATCCGCGGGAACTTGTCGACGCCGTAGACGGCCACCGGCCCCCGTGCGCGCAGGCGCGCCCGCACGGTCTCGAAACCGGCGACCGCGCACGGCCCGTGGTTGGTCCACACGACGTTGGTCAGCACGCCGAAGAGGCCGTCGGCGTTCAGGCCGTGCGGCGCGACGAGCCGGTGCGAGAGCAGGTGCAACCGCAGATAGCCGTCATAGGCGTCGGCGGCCTTCTCGTCCAGCGACGAGATCACCGTCCGGACCGCCACGATGTCGACACCGCGAGCCTCGTCGCGACCGGTCAGCACGCCCAGCTCCTCGGGCACCTCGGCCACCGACAGCCGCACCGTGCCCGACGGGCCGTCGGCCCCGAGTTCGGGTGCCGGGAACCATGTGTCGAGGACCGATCCGTCGGCGGCGATCGTCGCCAGCCCAATACCTGCAGCAGAAGTCACGCGGTAAAGACTAACGTCAGCCTTGTGAGCCTCGATTTGCACGGTGATCCGATCGCGCTGACCGCCGCGCTGGTGGACATCCCCAGCGAGTCGCGCCACGAGCGGCGCATCGCCGACGAGGTCGAGGCCGCGCTGCGTGAGCAGACCTCCCTCGAGGTGATCCGCAACGCCGACGCGGTGCTGGCCCGCACCAACCTCGGGCTGCCGTCGCGGGTGCTGCTCGCCGGCCACCTCGACACCGTCCCGGTCGCCGACAACCTGCCCAGCCGGCTCGTCGACGGTGTCCTGCACGGCTGCGGCACGTCGGACATGAAGTCCGGCGATGCGGTGTTCCTGCACCTGGCCGCCACCGTCGTCGAGCCGACGCACGACATCACGCTGGTGATGTATGACTGCGAGGAGATCGAGGCGTCGGCCAACGGGCTGAACCGCATCCAATCCGAACTGCCCGACTGGCTGCGGGCCGACGTCGCGATCCTCGGCGAGCCCTCCGACGGCTATATCGAAGCCGGCTGTCAGGGCACGCTGCGCGTGGTGATCAGCGCGAGCGGCACACGTGCCCACTCGGCGCGGTCGTGGTTGGGCGACAACGCGATTCACAAACTCGGCCCGGTGCTGGACCGGCTGTCGTCATATCGGGCCCGCAACGTGGAGATCGACGGCTGTACCTACCGCGAAGGACTGTCCGCCGTGCGCGTCGACGGCGGTATCGCGGGCAACGTCATCCCCGATGCGGCCTCGGTGTCGGTGAACTTCCGGTTCGCTCCCGACCGCAGCGTCGACGAGGCGCTGAACCACGTGCGCGAGGTGTTCGACGGCCTCGACGTCGGAATCGAACTGACCGACGCAGCCGCCGGCGCGCTGCCCGGCTTGACCGAGCCCGCCGCGGCCGCGCTGGTGGCTGCCGCGGGCGGGCAGGTCCGGGCCAAGTACGGGTGGACCGACGTGTCGCGATTCGCCGCCCTCGGCGTTCCCGCGGTCAACTACGGCCCCGGTGACCCCAACCTCGCGCACCGTGTGGACGAGCATGTCGACGTCGACAAGATCACCGCTACGACCGACGTGTTGCGCCGGTATTTAACCGCTTGACCGCGCACCTACGCTGAACGCATGTGAGTTGACGACGCCTCCGGGTGCCGCCCGGATCCGGCCGTCCCCTTTTCCCGTGCGAAACACGAAGCGATCACTCACATGTCTTCCATCGTCTGTTCCGAATTGTCTTTCGCGTGGCCCGACGACACACCGCTGTTCGACGGGTTGTCCTTCACCGTCGGCGACGGGCGAACCGGTCTGGTCGCCCCCAATGGCGAAGGAAAAAGCGCGCTGCTCAAGCTGATCGCCGGTGAGTTGACGCCGACGGCGGGTTCGGTCACCGTCGACGGCAGGCTCGGGTATCTGCCGCAGACGCTGCCGTACATCGCGCACCACACCGTCGCCGAACTGCTCGGTGTCGCATCGGTCATCGAAGCGCTCGACGCGCTGGCAGACGGCAACGCCGGACCAGACGTCTTTGCCGCGATCGGCGACGACTGGGACGTCGAGGAGCGCACGCGGGCGCAACTGGATCGGCTCGGACTGGGCCACATCACGCTCGACCGTCGGCTCGGCACGCTGTCGGGTGGGGAGATCGTCACCATCGGCATCGCCGGTCAGCTGCTGGACCGGCCCGACGTATTGCTGCTCGACGAGCCGACCAACAACCTCGACGTCGACGCCCGCCACCGGCTCTACGATGTGCTCGACGACTTCGCGGGCTGCCTGCTGGTGGTCAGCCACGATCGGCTGCTGCTCGACCGGATGGACCGCATCGCCGAGCTGCGTCGCGGCGAGATCCGCTCCTACGGTGGCAATTTCACGATGTATACCGAGGCCGTGAGTCTCGAGCACCGCGTCGCCGAGAGCAATGTCCGCAGCGCTCAACAGCTGCTCAAGCGCGAGAAGCGCGAAATGCAGCAGGCCCGTGAGCGCGCGGCGCGACGGGCAGGCGCGGCGGCACGCAACCTCAAGGACGCCGGGTTGCCGAAAATCGTTGCGGGCGCCCGTAAACGGCGGGCACAAGAGTCCGCGGGCCACGTCGACGGCGTGAACGCCGCGCGAGTCGCGGAGGCCAGGGCCCGCCTGAACGACGCGGAGCGGGCGGTGCGTGACGACGACGCGCTTGTACTCGACCTGCCCGACACCGATGTGCCTTCCGGCCGGGATGTGCTCGACGTCAAGGGGTTACGCGTGTCGACCGGTGAGGCTCTGCTTCTCGACGACGTCGACCTGTCGGTGCGTGGGCCCGAGCGTATCGCGCTGACCGGACGCAACGGGGCGGGAAAATCGACGCTGCTGCGCATCCTTGCCGGGGAGCTGGCACCGGACGCCGGCACCGTGCAGCGCAGTGACGGCCGCGTGGCGTATCTGTCGCAGCGGCTCGATCTGCTCGATCCGCACCACACGGTCGCCGAGAGCCTCGCCGCATACGCGCCGGGCCTTTCTCACACCCGCCGCATGCACCTGCTGGCGCAGTTTCTCTTTCAGGGCGACCGCATCCAGCTCCCGGCGGGTGCACTGTCCGGCGGTGAGCGGTTGCGCGCGACGCTGGCCTGCGTGCTTTTCGCCGAACCGGCACCCGAGTTGCTTCTGCTCGACGAGCCCACCAACAACCTCGACCTCGTCAGCGTCGGGCAGCTTCAGGCGGCGCTGAACGCGTACCGGGGCGCGTTCATCGTCGTCAGCCACGACGAGCGCTTCCTCACCGACATCGGCGTGCAACGGCGGCTCCGGCTATCCGGCGGGCATCTCGACGAGCAGCGGATGCCCTGATCGGGCGTCACGTCGCTCGAAATCGGCGCACGGGCAGCTACCGGGGGCACGGTAAGTTTGAGACCCGTAGCGTGTCGTCAAGGGGGTCGCGCCATGGGCATCGCGCCCGATTCCAGCCCGTACGGTGGTCAGACGGTGACCGGCCCGGGCTGGCCGAACGTCGACGAGGAGACGTTGGCTGCCGCGGCGGCGTCATACGAGGCGTTGGCGTCCACGATCAGCGGAAATGTCGTGCCCGAACAGCAGGGCCAGCTGATGCAGCTGTCCGATTCCTGGGAGGGAGTCGGCGCGGTCGCCGCGGCGGGGGAGGCCACCACCATCATCGGCGGGCACGAGGCCAACGCGGCGCAGGCCGCCGCGATTGCGGCCAAGCTGCGCGCGATGGAGGCCACCGTCGTGAAGACCAAGATGCTGGCGAACACGATCGCCCAAGAGGTTCAGCACGAGTGTGAGGGCATCGCGGCGATGCCGTTTCCCAACGCCCAGGAGTTGGTGCAGAGCCGGATCAAGATGGGGTTGTCGCAGAACATCGCCAACGTCACGACCAACACCACCGAACTCGCCAACACCCTCGGCGTGCCGCCGAGCATCCCCCTTTTCGGCGCGCCGCCCGTGCCCGGTGCGAAGGAGGCGCAGGACAGCGGGGAGGAAGCCGCCAAGCAGGCCGGTGACGGCTCGCAGCAGGCCATGCAGATGGCCGGCCAGATGGGAGCCATGGCCGCACAGCTGCCGATGCAGATAGGCCAGTCGCTGATGGCTGTGCCGCAGCAGCTGGGCCAGCAGCTCTCACAGCCGCTGCAACAGCTGACGTCGATGTTCGGTCAGGGCGGTAAGGCCGACTCGCTGGGTGCTGCGGGGCTGCCGTTCTCGTCGTTCTCCAACCATCCGCTCGCCGGCGGCTCCGGCGCCGGCGGCGGCTCCGGCATGGTCCGGGCGGCGTCGCTGCCGGGCTCCGGCGGTGCGCCACTGCAGACACCGCAGATGGCCAACCTCGTCGGCAGCAAGCCGGTCAGCACCGCGCCCGCCCCGGAGGGCGCGACCGCGGGAGCCGCGGCGGTCGGCGGGGCCGCCCCGATGGCTGCGGGCGGCGGCATGGGCGGGATGGCCCCGATGATGGGTCAGCGCGGCGCCAGCGGGGGCACCGCACCAGGATTGGCGGTGCCCGCGCCGCTGGAACACGATCTAGACGATGACGACGATGACGACTGGTGACGAGGAGCGCGCATGGGTAGCCCACTGAGAAAGCCCGACGCCATCAGCTGGAACGCGGCGGCGGTCAAGCTGCCCGAGATACCGATGATCCCGGCGGGACAGGACGCGATGAGCGCCACCATTTCGGCGGTGCTGCCTACCTTGGCCGCCCAGCTGACTGCGAACGTCGCCGCGTTGTCGGCCAAGGAGAACACGTTCTCGGGAAAGGTGGTCGCCGCGCAGGCCGCTTATGAGAACTCCGACGACGCCGGCTCTCAGTCGGTTGGCCAGATCGTCGGGATGCTCGGCCAGGTGGGGCAGCAGGCCGGTCAGATGGGCCAGATGGCCGGGGCACCCGCCCAAGCCCTCGGCGGGCCGACCGGAATGTTCGGCTCGCTGATGCAACAGGCCATGCAGGGCACCCAGTCGCCAGGCGGCCCGTCCGCCACCGGTGCGGGCGGCGGGGGTGCGGCACCGAGCGGTGGTGCCGCCGCGACGGCCGGGCCGGCGGGGCACAGCCCAGGTGCCGGCGCGCCGCAGCAGCCTCGCGACGACGCCGAGCCCCAGACCGGCGAATCCGACGATCGGGAGGACCGCCAGCCGTTACACCGCGCCGACGACCGCCCGTGGGACGCCGCCTCCGGTCCGCAGGGCGGTGAATCGGGCGCGGCCCCTGTCCCCGTCACACCGCCGGAGGCGCGGCGCGGCGACGACGAGGCCGCCCGCAACCTGTAGCGCCCGTTATTGCGTCCAGGGTCGTGATCGCGCTCGACCAGCGACCCTCAGTGCAATATTCAGCGGCTACCCGACCTGAGGACGTGTCTGCGCGGGCCGGGGCGGCTCCGCACCTGTCGGCATCTCGGGAGCGCGGACTGCACCCGTCGAACCACTCGGTGCGGCTTCGGCTTTCGGTTCGGCACGACCCGGCTCGGACGGTTCCTCAGCGTCTTCCTCGGTTCGTTCACCGGTACGTTCGGACTCGTCACCGCCGTCCTCGCGCGCAAGGGTCTCGTCTTTTCGGCCGGCCTGCTGAACGCCTTGCGCGACCATCTGCGGAACCTGTTGCAGCCCTTGGGCAAGACCCAGCAGCGGCGCCGTCATCGAGCTGACCAGCTGCCCGACCTGCTGTCCGACCTGGCCGAGCATCTGACCGACCATCTGATCGCCGCCGGGTGGGCCTACGGCGCCGTTCGCCGGCGCGCCGCCAACCGCACCGCCGGCGCCGCTGCCCGCCGGAGCACCCGCGGCCCCTTGCGTATCCCGTTGACCGTCAAGCGCTTCGGCGGCCGCTCGCAACTTCTCGGCCCCTTCGTGATCACCGTCCTCATACATCTGCGCGGCCTTCCGCAGCAGTTCGGAGATCGTTTCGCCCACGTCGGCGGCGGCCTGCACGGTGCCGAGCCGGGCGTCGAGCGCGTTCGACAGCGCGGCGCTCACCCCGGCCGCAATCTGGCCGTGGCTGGTCTGTACTCCGGCCAGCCCCGGCGCGTCCGCGCCGAGCACGTGCGACAGGTCCGTCGCGACCCGGTCGTGGAGCGAGGCGGATGACCGCAACCCGTCGGTCTGCGCGAACAATCGGCTCATGCCAATCAAGCCTAGGGTCGCGACAGGGCCGGTCCCGACACGAATTTTCAGCGGTGGGCTTCGGCGTGGGCGGCGGCGTCCGCGGCGGCACCGTGCCACCCGCACGCCGCATAACCCTGAGACGCCTCGGCCAGCGCGGCGGCATCCCGCGCGGTGAGCGCCCGGGCGTGGGCCAGCGCCAACCGCCCTGTGTCGCAGTCACATTCGACGCTTATCCGCTCGATCGCGTCGACCGCTCGCATGTCGCCGAGCCGTACCGCGTCCACCAGAGACCGCAGCGCGACGGCCGTCTGCCCACCGCGCTCCGCATTACGCACCGCCTCACGTGCGGCGGCGACGGCACCGTGCTCGTCACGGCGTGCCCACATCGTCCACGCCCGTGCGAGTGCCAACTCCGGGGCGAACAACATCGACTTCAACCCGTGCCGAGACTCGGCGCGCGCCAACGCCTTTCCCGCCTCGACCCCTGCTCCGAGCTGACCGAGCGCCTGGGTCAGCAGCATCCACGCCAACGGACCCCACGAATAGCCGGTCGGCGCCAGCGCGGCGGCGGCACGACGCAGCAGGCGCACCGCCTCCTCGAGCTCTCCCTTGGCGATCAGCACGTCGGCCACCAGCACCTCACCGATCGCGCGCCCCGGTTGTTGCAGCTGCGCGAAGTCGGTGAGCCGCCGGGCAAGCTGCTGGGCCCGGTCCAGTTCACCCGCCATCACCAACGCCGTGGTCTGCCCGAATCCGCTGGTGAACCGCAGAAGCCCCGGATGTCCGGCGGCCATCGCCCGCTCGGCCAATGCGTCGACATCGGCGAAACGGCCTGTCCGCGCCGAACTCAGCGCCGCGGCCGCCGCCGCCCAGCCGACCGCGGTGTCATCGGCCTCCGGCGACGCCAGCACGTCGGCGGCCACCTCCATCGCGCGCGACACGCTCCCGGCGTTCATCGCGAACGTCGCCGACAACGCATCGAGCGTGATGCGTGCGGCCGGCGACGACACCCGGTTGCGCGTCGCGCGCAGGAACGCCGTCGCGCGCTCGGGTTGGGACAGCATCCAGAACTGGTTGGCGGCCCGCGGCAGCGCCCACGCCATCAACTCCGTCTCGGACAGCGCGGCGCCGTCCACACCGTCGAGCACCGCGTCCGCGTCGCGGCCCCGCCCCTGCCACGCCAGCGCGTACGCCAGCGTCAGCCGTGTCGGGAGGTCGTCGGGTGCGCCCTGCAGCGCGGCGCGGCCGAGCCGTTCGCTGAGCACCAGATCGCCGAGGCGCAACGCCTCCGCGGCCGCCGCGGACAACTCTGGCGGCCCTTGCGGGCTGTCGCTGTCGAGCGCCAGCACCGCGCGGCGCAACCTGTCGACAGCGCCCCGGCCGGGCCGCCCGGCCAGCCGGTCGACCAGTTCACCGCGCAGCCGGCGCAGCTCCGGACCGCCCAACGCCTCGCGAACCGAGTCGGCGAATAGCGGGTGCGCCGGGTGCACCCAGCCGTCCTCGACCACCGCGGCACCCGACGCCGCTGCGGCCTCGACCGATTCCGGGCCCACCAAGGCTTCGAGCTCGTCGAGTGCCAGCGGGTCGTCGACGGCCAGGTACTCCAGGACGCGTTGGGCGGGGGCCGGTAACGCGGCGACGAACTCGCCGACCGAAGCGGCCACCCGGCGGTCGTCGTGACCCGGTGGCTCGAGGTCGATGCGCTCGACGAGCCCGTCGTCCCACAACGCCGAGACACCGTCGGCCATCACCCCGGCCGGTGCCACCGTCACGATCAGCGCGGCGGCCCCACTGACCGCAAGCTGGTAGATCAGTGCCGCCGACAACGGGTCCAGCAGATGAGCGTCGTCGACCACCAGCAGGCGTCCGTCGCCCAATGTCTCGCGCGCGCTGCGCAGAACGTCTGCGGTCTTGCCGGTGTCGGCGACGTCGATGAGGCGACTGACCGCCGCGAACGGGACAGCGGCCATGGGCGCGGTGGCGGTGACCCAGTCGACGCGGTGGTAGGCCACCGCGAGCCGGTCGGCGGCCGCTCGCGCCAGCGTCGTCTTACCCACTCCGGCGGGACCGATCAGCACAGCGCCGGAACGCTTATGCAGACCGGCTTCGATCGAATCGAGTGCCGGTCCGGGCGGCGAGGTGACCCACTCAATCGGCACCGCCGGAGTCTATGGCCAAAACGACCGCCGCACTCCTGAACGCGGCCGGGGGCCGCTTGATCGTCGTGCCGCTAGGGTCTGCTCGTGCCCGCAGAACCCACTCCCCGCGAATCCGATCGCCAGTGGGCGGTGTGTGTCTACTGCGCGTCGGGTCCGACGCACCCCGAGCTCATCGAGCTTGCGGAAGAAGTCGGGCGGGCGATCGCCGAGCGGGGCTGGAGCCTGGTCTCCGGTGGCGGGAACGTCTCGGCGATGGGTGCGTTGGCGACGGCCGCCAGGTCGCGCGGGGGCCACACCGTGGGCGTCATCCCGAAGGCTCTGGTGCATCGCGAAGTCGCCGACGTCGACGCCGACGAACTCGTCGTCACCGACACCATGCGTCAACGCAAAGAAGTGATGGAGGGGCGGGCGGACGCGTTCATCGCCCTGCCCGGAGGCATCGGCACGCTCGAGGAATTCTTCGAAGCCTGGACAGCGGGCTATTTGGGTATGCATGACAAACCAGTCGTGCTGCTCGACCCCATCGGGCACTACGACGGGCTGTTGGCTTGGCTGCACGGCTTGCGCGACAGCGGGTACGTCGCGCAGGGGGCACTGGATCGACTGGTCGTCGTCGTCGACGTCGAGTCGGCCATGACGGCGTGTGCGCCACCGACATGAACACGGTCACTAGGGTGTGCGACAAACGAACAGGGAGGGACGAAGGCGCATGACCGAGAAGTCGGGGACTCGCCGCAGCGTTGGTTTATTGGACATCGCCGCCCGCGCACCGGGCCTGATCGCGGACTTGCCGACGATCCTGCGCGGCGTCGTCACCGGTTTCGGTGCCCGGCCCTCGGCCAAGACCTCGATCGGCAAGGTGTTCCAGGACCGCGCCGCACGCTACGGCGACAAGGTGTTCCTCCGGTTCGGTGACGAACAGATCACCTATCGCGAGGCCAACGAGACCGTCAACCGCTACGCCGCGATTCTGGCTGCCCGCGGCGTCGGCCACGGCGATGTCGTCGGCATCATGCTGCGCAACTCAACGGAGCCGGTGCTGCTGATGCTGGCCTCGGTCAAATGCGGCGCGGTCGCCGGCATGCTCAACTACAACCAGCGAGGCGACGTGCTCAAGCACAGCTTCGGGCTGCTGGGCGCCAAGGCCGTCGTGGCCGATACCGACTTCGTCGAGCCGATCACCGAGTCCGGCGCCGACACCGACGGCCTGCTCACCATCGATGACCTCAAACGCCTGGCCGCGTCGGCGCCCACCGGCAACCCGCCGACCACCGCCGCCGTGCTCGCCAAGGACGATGCTTTCTACATCTTCACGTCCGGCACCACCGGCATGCCGAAGGCCAGCGTGATGACCCACTACCGGTGGCTGCGGGCGCTCGCCGGGTTCGGTGGCCTCGGAATGCGGCTGACCAGCAAGGACACGCTCTACTGCTGCCTGCCGCTGTATCACAACAACGCGCTGACGGTCGCGTTGTCGTCGGTGCTGAACTCCGGGGCGACGCTGGCGATCGGCAAGCAGTTCTCGGCCTCCAAGTTCTGGGACGAGGTGATCCGCTACGACGCGACCGCGTTCGTCTACATCGGCGAGATCTGCTCGTACCTGCTCAGCCAGCCGCCCAAGGACACCGACCGCAAGCACAAGGTGCGGGTGATCTGTGGCAACGGGCTGCGCCCAGCGATCTGGGAGGATTTCACCAAGCGGTTCGGCATCGAGCGGGTGTGCGAGTTCTACGGCGCCAGCGAGGGCAACACCGCCTTCGTCAACGTCTTCAACATTCCGCAGTCCACCGGTATCTGCCCGTCGCCGGTGGCGTTCGTCGAATACGACCCCGAGACCGGCGATCCGCTGCGCGACGACAAGGGCCGGGTCAAGAAGGTGCCCACCGGTGAACCGGGCCTGCTGCTGTCCAAGGTCAGCAACTTCCAGCCCTTCGACGGCTACACCGACCGCGAAGAGACGGAAAAGAAATTGGTGCGCAACGCTTTCCGTGACGATGACGTGTGGTTCAACACCGGCGACCTGATGCGCTCGCAGGGGTTCGGGCACGCGTCGTTCACCGACCGGCTCGGCGACACCTTCCGGTGGAAGGGCGAGAACGTCGCCACCACCGAGGTGGAGGCGGCACTGTCCGCCGACCCGCAGGTCGAGGAGTGCACGGTGTTCGGCGTCGAGGTCGAGGGCGCGGGCGGGCGCGCGGGTATGGCCGCGATCCAGCTCAAGGAAGGCGAGAAGTTCGACGGCAAGGCGCTGGCCAAGGCCGCATACGACAAGTTGCCCGGCTATGCGGTTCCGCTGTTCGTGCGGGTGGTCGACGAACTCGCGTACACGTCGACGTTCAAGAGCCAGAAGGTCGACCTGCGCAAGGAGGGTTTCAACGTCGAGGAGATCGAGGATCCGATCTACGTGCTCTCCGGGCGCGACGAGGGTTACGTCGAGTTCTACGACGACTACCCCAAAGAGGTCGCCGACGGAAAGAAGCCCAAGAACTAGCGACTTGTGAGTGAAAACGTTCGCTGACCGATCGAAATCACGCACGAACCGCACCGCCGTAGCCTGGAAGGCGTGACCACGCACCCCGGCCGGCTCTCAGGTCGTTTCCTGGGCCGACCCGTCGCCGCTGATCGAGCGCTGATCATGGCGATCGTGAACCGGACGCCGGACTCCTTCTACGACCGCGGCGCCGCCTTCACCGACGAGGCCGCCAAGGCGGCCGCGCACCGGGTGATCGAGGACGGTGCCGACGTCGTCGACGTGGGCGGAGTCAAGGCGGGCCCCGGCAACACCGTCGACACCGATGAGGAGATCGCGCGCGTCGTTCCGTTCATCGAATGGCTGCGCGGCACCTATCCCGACCAGCTGATCAGCGTCGACACCTGGCGCTCGGCGGTCGCCAAACAGGCGTGCGCGGCCGGCGCCGACCTGATCAACGACACCTGGGCGGGCCACGACCCGGCGCTACCGGAGGTGGCCGCGGAGTTCGGTGCCGGGCTGGTGTGTTCGCACACCGGCGGCGCCCAACCGCGGACCAGGCCGTTCCGCGTCAACTACGGGATCACCGAACGCGGCGTCGTCGACGATGTGATCGCCGAGGTGACCGCGGCGGCCGAACGCGCGGTCGCGGCGGGGGTGACCCGCGATGCCATCCTGATCGATCCGACGCACGATTTCGGCAAGAACACTCACCACGGTCTTACTTTGTTGCGCCATGTGAAAGAGCTTGTAAACACTGGATGGCCCGTCCTGATGGCGCTGAGCAACAAAGATTTCGTCGGGGAGACTCTGGGTGTGGGTTTGACCGAACGCCTGGAGGGCACCCTGGCAGCCACCGCCTTGGCGGCCGCAGACGGAGCCGCGATGTTCCGGGTGCACGAGGTCGGGCCCACACGGCGCGTACTGGAGATGGTCGCGTCGATCCAGGGCGGCCGGCCGCCGACGCGCACGGTGAGGGGACTGGCATGACACTCACACCCGAACTTCCCGCTACTGACGTCGTCACCGCGCGGTGGCTCAGCGACCACAGCTGGAACCGGCCGACGTGGACGATCGCCGACCTCGAGGCGGCCAAACGTGGCCGCACCGTCTCGGTCGTCTTGCCCGCCCTCAACGAGGAAGAGACGGTCGGCAGCGTCGTGGAGACCATCACCCCGCTGCTCGGCGGGCTGGTCGACGAGCTGATCGTGCTGGACTCCGGCTCGACCGACGACACCGAGATCCGCGCCCTGGCCGCCGGCGCGCGGGTGATCAGCCGCGAGGCGGCGCTGCCGGAGGTGACTCCGCAACCCGGCAAGGGTGAGGTGCTGTGGCGCTCGCTGGCCGCCACGACCGGCGATGTCGTGGTGTTCGTCGACTCGGACCTGATCGACCCCGATCCGATGTTCGTGCCCAAGCTGGTCGGACCGCTGCTCACCACCGACGGTGTCCACCTGGTCAAGGGCTTCTACCGCAGGCCCCTGAAGGTCAGCGGCAGCGAGGACGCCAACGGCGGCGGGCGGGTGACCGAGCTGGTGGCCCGGCCGCTTCTCGCCTCATTGCGGCCGGAGCTCAGTTGCATCCTGCAACCGCTCGGCGGTGAGTACGCCGGCACCCGCGAGCTGTTGACGTCCGTACCGTTCGCGCCGGGCTACGGGGTCGAGATCGGCCTGCTGATCGACGCCTACGACCGCCTCGGCCTCGACGGGATAGCCCAGGTCAACCTTGGTGTCCGCACGCATCGCAACCGTCCGCTGACCGAGCTGGCCAGCATGAGTCGTCAGGTCATCGCGACGCTGCTGTCACGCTGCGGGGTGCCGGACTCCGGCGTGGGGCTGACGCAGTTCTTCGCCGACGGCGAGGGCTACACGCCGCGCACGTCGTCGGTGTCGCTGGCCGACCGCCCCCCGATGGTGACGTTCCGCCCGCGCGGTTGATTTCTGGCGCGTGCCGCCGAACGTGGGTTACCCGCACATTTTTTCGAGAAAGGCGTGTCGGTAACCCACGTTCGGCGCGAACTACGAAGCGACCTGTCGGCGCGTTGAGGCAGTATCGAACCGTGACCCTTGTCCTGTTGTATCTGGTCGTTCTGGTCCTGATCGCGGTGGTGCTGTTCGCCGTGGGCAGCGTGGTGTTCGGCCGCGGTGAGCCGCTGCCCCCGCTACCTCGGGAGACCACCGCGACGGTCCTACCCGCCTCCGGCGTGACGAGCGCCGACGTCGACGCCGTCAAGTTCGCCCAGACGCTGCGCGGTTACAAGACCAGCGAGGTCGACTGGGTGCTCGACCGGCTCGGCCAGGAACTCGACCAGTTGCGCGGTCAGCTGGCCACCCTGCGGGCCACTCACGGCATCGAGGACGACGAGCCCGTCGAGGGTGGCGCGCATGCACTGCAGTCGGAGGGCGGTGACGAGTCATGACCGCCACCGTCGAAGAACCCTCCGTCGAATCCGACGGCCGTGTCCGCTGCGCCTGGATCGACGAATCACGTTTGGCTCCAGCTGATTTCGTTCTCTACCGCGACTATCACGACACCGAGTGGGGGCGGCCGCTGCGCGATTCGGTCGCGCTGTTCGAGCGGGTGAGCCTCGAAGCGTTCCAGAGCGGGCTGTCGTGGCTGGTGATCCTGCGCAAACGGGAGAACTTCCGCCGCGCGTTCCACGGTTTCGACATCGATCGGATCGCGCGCTACACCGAACGAGACGTCACGCGGTTGATGGGCGATGCCGGAATCGTGCGCAACCGCGCCAAGATCGAGGCCACCATCGCCAACGCGCGAGCGGCCGCCGACCTGCGCGACACGGGGGCCGACCTCGCCGAGCTGCTGTGGTCGTTCGCACCCCCGCCGCGGCCACGGCCGGCCAGCTTCGCCGACGTTCCGGCCGTCACCCCGGAGTCGACCGCGATGGCCAAGGAACTGAAACGTCGGGGCTTCCGCTTCGTGGGGCCCACCACCGCCTACGCATTGATGCAGGCAACCGGAATGGTCGACGATCACACCGCCGACTGCTGGGTCCCGGCGACGTGCGCGGCCTCCGAGAAGCCTTCTTAGCCGGGTCTTTGCACACCGAACGGCGCCGATAGGGAACAATAGAGGCGTTCAGTAGCAGTTTCAGTGCCGGGAATGTCAAACGAGTGGGCAGTCTCGGCCCCGACCGAGCCCGCGGGCGGGCCGGCTCATCTGGAGGGAGCACTCGATGGCGGCGATGAAGCCCCGGACCGGCGACGGTCCTCTGGAAGCAACCAAGGAGGGGCGCGGCATCGTGATGCGGGTACCACTGGAAGGCGGCGGGAGACTCGTCGTCGAGCTGACCCCTGATGAGGCCGCCGCACTCGGGGACGAACTGAAGAACGTCACGAGCTGACGGTTCAGGAGTGACCGGCTACGCCGGATTGCCCACTTTCTGGTAGATCTCCAGGGTCTGCTCGGCGATATGGGCCCAGGAGAACTCCTGAATGCACCGCTGCCGCCCGGCCTGGCCGTATCGGCGGGCGCTCTCGGGGTCGGCGATCAACTCGTTGACCGTCGCGGCCAACCGGCTCTCGTAAGCCGCCGCATTCTGCGGGTCGTAGTGCACCAACCGCCCGGTGTGCCCGTCGGCCACGACCTCCGGAATGCCGCCGACGTCGGAGGCCACGACCGCTGTCGCACACGCCATTGCCTCCAGGTTCACTATTCCCAGTGGTTCGTACACCGACGGGCATACGAAAACCGTTGCAGCGGACAGGATTTCGCGAATTTTGACGATGGGTAGCATCTCGCGCACCCAGAAGACCCCGGCGCGCGCATGTGACAGACGCTGAACCGCCTCGGTCACTTCGGCAGCGATCTCGGGGGTGTCGGGCGCTCCAGCGCACAGCACGATCTGCACATCGGGGGCGAAGTCGTGCGCCGCGGCGATCAGATGTGCGACGCCCTTCTGCCGGGTGATCCGGCCGACGAAGGCCACCATGGGCCGCGACAAGTCGACGCCGAGTTCGGCCAGCACCGATTCGCCCGGCTCCGGGTCTGCCGGATACCAGACCTCGGTGTCGATCCCGTTGCGCACCACGTGCACCCGATTCGGGTCCAACGCGGGATAGGTGCGCAGGACGTCCTCGCGCATACCGGAGCTGACCGCGATCACCGCGTCGGCCCCTTCCACCGCCGTCTTCTCCACCCATGACGACACCCGGTAACCCCCGCCGAGCTGTTCGGCCTTCCACGGGCGCATCGGCTCCAGCGAGTGCGCGGTCAGCACGTGCGGAACCCCGTAGAGCAGCGCGGCGAGGTGGCCGGCCAGCCCGGTGTACCAGGTGTGGGAGTGCACCACGTCGGCATGTGCTGCGGCGTTGACCATGTTGAGGTCGGCCGAGAGCATCGAGAGCGCGGCGTTGGCGCCCCGCAGCGCCGGGTCGGGTTGCGCGACGATCGCGTCCGCGCGCGGGGCGCCCATGCAGTGCACGTCGACCTCGCAGAGGCGGCGCAGCTGAGCGACCAACTCGGTGACGTGCACCCCCGCCCCGCCGTAAACCTCGGGTGGATATTCCCGAGTCATCATCGCCACCCGCATGGTTTCGACCCTAGTTACGGGTGCAAGCCACCGCAGGAGGGCCGTGGCGTCGGGGGTCGCCGGATCGCGTCGGACACGTTGACTCGAAGTGGAATGGGTAGCCCAGGACAGAAGCGGCCGATAGGTTTGAGGCATGAGGGAACTGCCACACGTGCTGGGCATCGTCCTGGCCGGCGGGGAGGGCAAGCGGCTCTACCCGTTGACCGCGGATCGAGCCAAGCCCGCCGTTCCCTTCGGCGGCGCCTACCGCCTGATCGACTTCGTGCTGTCGAATCTGGTCAACGCGCGGTATCTGCGCATTTGCGTGCTGACGCAATACAAGTCGCACTCGCTTGACCGTCACATCTCTCAGAACTGGCGGTTGTCGGGTCTGGCGGGCGAGTACATCACGCCCGTCCCGGCCCAGCAGCGGCTCGGCCCACGGTGGTACACGGGCTCTGCGGATGCGATCTACCAGTCGCTGAACCTCATCTACGACGAGGACCCGGACTACATCGTCGTGTTCGGCGCCGACCACGTTTATCGCATGGACCCCGAGCAGATGGTCCAGTTCCACATCGAGAGCGGCGCGGGCGCGACGGTTGCGGGTATTCGGGTGCCGCGCGCGGAGGCCACCGCGTTCGGGGTCATCGACGCCGACGAGTCCGGCCGCATCCGCAGCTTCGTCGAGAAGCCCGCCGATCCGCCGGGCACGCCGGACAATCCCGACGAGGCGTTCGTGTCGATGGGCAACTACATCTTCACCACCAAGGTGCTGATCGACGCGATCCGTGCCGACGCCGACGACGACCACTCCGACCACGACATGGGCGGCGACATCATCCCGCGTCTGGTCGACGACGGCATGGCTGCGGTCTACGACTTCAGCAACAACGAAGTGCCGGGTGCGACCGAACGCGATCACGGCTACTGGCGCGACGTGGGAACCCTCGACGCGTTCTACGACGCGCACATGGACCTGGTGTCGGTGCACCCGGTGTTCAACCTCTACAACAAGCGCTGGCCGATCCGCGGGGAGTCGGAGATGCTGGCGCCGGCGAAGTTCGTCAACGGCGGCTCGGCGCAGGAGTCGGTCGTCGGCGCCGGCAGCATCATCTCGGCTGCCTCCGTACGGAATTCGGTGTTGTCGTCCAACGTCGTCGTCGACGACGGGGCGATCGTCGAGGGCAGCGTGATCATGCCCGGTGCCCGTATCGGCCGCGGCGCGGTGGTGCGCCACGCGATCCTGGACAAGAACGTGGTCGTCGGGCCGGGCGAGATGGTCGGGGTCGACCTCGACAAGGATCGCGAGCGGTTCGCGATCAGCGCCGGGGGAGTGGTCGCGGTCGGCAAGGGCGTCTGGATCTAACCCCCAACCCCCAACCCCCAACCGCGGGCCGTCCGGAAGTCCCGACCACGGTTCGAACGGTGTGGGTGGTCGCCCCGTTTTGCCGCAACCCCGTGTGTCTCATGGTGGTTGAACCAGCACCGGCCAACGAGGCCACAACCACAGGAGGCACACGATGAGACGCAACAGCATCACCGCCGCCATCGCCGCGGGCGCCGTCGCGGTCGGCGCACTGATAACCACGACCGCCCCGGCCGCACACGCGGAGAAGCTGTCGGACCAGACGATCAAGAGCGAATGCAAGGCCGCCGGAGGGACGTACAACAAGAAGGGAACGGTGTCCACCTGCGGCTACAAGGATGCCAGCGGCAAGCTGAACATCGACTACTACTCCGGCGGGCATTACGTCACCACCCTCACGTAACGCGCCCCGGGTCAGCCCGGTGCGACGTTGCGGCGTCGTCGCCGCAGGATCCTGACCGTCAGCCACGCCAAGACGATGACGGCCACCAGCACCAGCACCGGAACCAGGATCGCGACGAAGACCAGCCCGACGCTGACGCCGTCCTCGACCGTGCTCAGCACCGGTGCAGCGACGCCGGCGGTGGCGACGTTGGCCGCCGGCCGCACCGTCGACTTGGTCAGCGACACCACCAACGCGACGACGACACCGATCACCACCGGAATCCACTGCCCGGACTGGGCGAAAGCACCGGGGTCGCTGACCGCCGACGTCTGCGCCGCGGTGCCCGAACCGAAGACGATGCCGCCCGCGGTCGGGCGGACGAAGGTCTGGACGGCGTCGTTGACACTGTCCAGAGCCGGCACCTTGTCGGCGATGATCTCGACGGCCAGAAGCGTCGCGACGATAGCCATCACCCAGCCGTTCTCCAGCCAGGCCCACCCGGCGGGCAGGGCAACAAGGTCGGTGAACCGCGACAGCAGGCCGAGCGCCAGCAGCGGGATGTATGCGTTTAGTCCTGCCGCCGTCGCCAGGCCGAGCCCAGTGAGCAGTTCCACCTCCGCATTATCGGCCGATCGGGTCGCCGTAGAGGCGACTCTCACCAGACGTAGGGCACCAACCGGAATCGGACCTGCTGCATGTACTCCCGATAGCCCGCCAGTTGCTGCCGCAGCATCTTCTCCTCGTCGGCAATGCGCACCGCGAGCAGCAGCACCGCGGGTGGAACCGCGACCAGCCCCCAGTAGGAACCCAACGCGAGCGGGGTTCCGAGCATCATGACCAGCGTGCCGGCGTACATCGGGTGCCGCACGACCCCGTACAGGCCCGTGGAGACCAGCGACTGACCCGACTCCACGGTGATGGTGGCTGCGGCATAGTCGTTTTGGATGATGACGAACTGCGACACCGTCAGACCGGTCCACACCAGCACATCGCCGAGCACCACCACCGCCGTCGGCACCGCCGACCATCCGAAGCGATGGTCGAGGGCGCTGATCATCAGCACCACGACCACCATCAGCACGGTCGCGGTGATCACGACCCTTTGCACCGGTCTTGTCTCGGCGAACGGTCCCGCTCTCATCCGCCGGCGCAGGGCGTCGGGCCGCTTGACCATGAGGTAAATGCTGGGCCCCATCGTGCCGATGATGAACACGCCGATGAAAACCCACGCCTGCCAATAGTCGAATGTCCCGGCCGGCCAGAACAGCGCTGTGGCGAAGAAGACGAATCCGAAGACGGCCGAAGCCAACGACTGCAGCGCGATTTTCACGACAACTCCTCAGACGGCGTCGCGCCTGCGGTACAGGAGGCCGGCCACCCAGGTCAGGGCGGCGGCGACGACAGCAAGGACGGCGATCGTGATCACCGGGTAGTCGATCGGCGCCGTGGTGCGTCCGATCGGCGACAGGTCGATCAGCCACTGCGGCAACCGCAGCAGCGGCCCGAGATACAGCGCGGTGACGACGAACGCCACCGCCACCCAACCCAGCACGGGCCGCCGCACGGCGACGGCCAGCGCCGCGACACCCGCCATGACCGCCAGCGCGGGAACGAAGGCCACCCCGGCGAGCGTCAGACGAAGTACGGTCGCCGGTTCGCCGACGGTGACGCCCGCGCCCAACCCGTTCCCCAGACCGGCGAACAACATCAGCACCACCGAACCGAGCACCGCCGCCACCACGGCCGTCGTCAGCCAGCGCCACCGCGACACCGATCCGGCCAACACGGCTTCCCCGAGACCGTTGCCCTCGTCGGTGTGAACGCGCAGCACGGCGGCGACGACGTACGCACTCGCCGCGGCCGCGAGGAACTGCGTCATCGTGGTGTACACACCGTCGGCGCCCTGCTGGGCCATCATCAGCCGGATCACCTCGTTGGACTCCGCAGCGTCGAGCAGGGATTTGGTCATGGATCCGAAAGCCAGGCCGGCGAAAAACAATCCGATGGTCCAGCCGACGGTCTGACCCCGCTGCAGCATCAGGTGCAGACCCAGCACACCCCTGATCGGTCGGGCGTCGGGATGCTCACCGGTGGACGGGATGACGCCGTCGTCGTACTGACGCCTGCCCTCCAGCACCGCGGCCAGCGCGATGAGGGCGACGGTGAGCGAGATCGGCAGCGCCAACGGCCACCACCGCAGATCGACGAACGCGCGCATCTGCTGGGCCCACGCGATCGGGGAGAACCAACTCAGCGCACTGCCGGAGTTGTCGATCACATCGCCGATTCCACGGACCACCGCGGCGATTGCCAGCACGGCCATGGCCGCGCCCGATGCCGTGCGAGCCTGGCGCCACAACTGCGCGGTCACCGCGGCCACCGAGCCGAAAAGCATTGCCACGCCGGTCACGCCGAGACACATCGCCGCGGTGTCGATGAGCGAGAAACCGCTCGCGGCCATCGCCAGCGTCATCGTCACAGCGAGGACGGCGTTGACCCCGCCGACCAGAATCAGTGCCGCCGCGGTCCGCGCATGGCGGCCGACGACCGACGACAGCACCAACTCGGCTGCGCCGCTCTCCTCTTCGGCCCGGGTATGACGAATCACGGTGAGAATTGCGAGAATCGACGCGGCGACGATCAGCGTCAGCATCATCTCATTCGCGATCATCGCGCCGAGGTCGGTCTCGTTGCGGCCGAACATCGGCCCGCCCATCATCATTCCCGCGGGCGTCTTCAGTAGATCCACCCGCGTGAGTCGTTGCGCCTCTTCGGGATAGGCCAGTTCCATGGCGGCGGGCGCGTAGGCCATCAGCATCGTCAGGACGCCGACCCAGACGCCGAGCCGCACCCGGTCGCGGCGCAGAGCCAGCCACAGCAGGTCGGCGGTGCCTGTCCATGCGTGCGCAAGACGATGCCGCTGCCTGCGGGGCGCACGCGCCGTCACCGTCGTCATCGCTCGGCCCCCCGGTATTCGCGCAGGAACATGTCTTCCAGCGATGCCGGGGTGACGGTCAGGTCGAGAATCCCGAGCCCGGTCAGAAGGCCCATCGCGCGGTCGAGGTCGTTGCGGTCGACCGAGAAGACGTAGTGCCCATCGGTGACCGCGAAATCGTGGACGAAGGGCTCATCCCGAAGGCGCTGCCCGTCGTTGCGGGTGCGCGCGGTCACGGTCGTGCGCATCAGGTGTCGCAGTTCGGCGAGGGTGCCGGCGCGTACGGTGCGACCGGCGCGGATGATGGTGACGCTGTCACACAGCTTTTCGACTTCGGCCAGGATATGGCTCGACAACAGCACCGCAGCGCCGCGCCCAACGACTTCGCCCACACACTCCTGAAACGCCTTCTCCATCAGCGGATCCAGGCCGGACGTCGGCTCATCGAGGATGTAGAGCTCGGCGGCGGTGGAGAACGCGGCGATGATCGCGACCTTCTGCCTGTTGCCCTTGGAGTAGGTGCGGGCCTTCTTGTGTGGGTCGAGGTCGAACCGCTCGATCAGCTGATCGCGGCGGGTCGTGTCGACACCGTTGCCGCGCAGCCGGGCCAGAAAGTCGATCGCCTGCAGCCCGGTCAGGTTGGGCCACAACGCCACATCTCCCGGCACATAGGCGATCCGGCGGTGCAGTGCCACCGCGTCGTGCCAGGGATCGCCGCCGAGTAGTCGCACGGTGCCGCTGTCTGCCCGCAAAAGCCCGAGCAGCACGCGGATCGTCGTGGACTTACCCGCACCGTTCGGTCCGAGGAAGCCGGTGATCTGGCCCGGTGCGACCCTCAAGTCCAAGCCGTCGAGCGCCCGGGTGCGCCCGAAAGTCTTCGTCAGCCCGCGGATCTCGACAGCAGGCTCGTCGAAGTCAGCCTGCCGCGGACGCTGTGCTGTCTGAGCCGTCATCGCCATCTCCTTGTCGGGGCGTGCTGAACGGGATGCCCTTCTTGCGTTGCTCGAGGAACGCGTCGTACATCGCCGAGTCGGCCATCAGCCCCTCGGTGTACAACTCGAGCGCGGGTAGCACCATCTCCTCGCCGTAATCGCGAAGCGCCACACGAAGATCGGAGGAGGGATGCAATTGCAGATACAGCAGGAAGCCCCCGCCGCTGGCCATCGACAGGAACCGAGCCCTGGCCCGGGGATCGCGGCTCGGCTTGAGCAGGCCGGAGCGCACGCCCTCGTCGAGATACTGCTCGGCGTTGTCCATCATCTGCTGCCAGAACGCCTTGGCCAGTTCGCTGCCCGACTGCAAGCTGCGGACCAGATAGGCCATCAGCGGCGCGTAGGACTCGATCTCGGCCATCTGTGCGAGCCAGGTGGCGGGGTCGTGCGTCTGCAGCGATTCGGTCTTGCTCTCGCGGATCACGTCGGCGACGTGCGAGTCACACGCCTTGCGTAGCCCGTCCTTCGAGCCGAAGTGGTGGATGACCAGCGCCGCGGACACTCCCGCCGCCTCGGCGATGGTCCGCAGGCCGACGGCGAAGCCGTGCTGGCCCCACTGCTCGATCGCAGCGTCGCGGATCCGCGCGATAGCGGTGAGGTCGTTCGGGGCTGAACGCATGTTCAGTAGATTAAACGCGCGTTCAGCCAGCGGTCAAGAGGCCATCGCGAGCAGCCGCAAAAATGCACATGCCGCATTACGGCATGGGTCCGAGCTGGGGGGAGATTCAGTCGCGCGCGGCGGCCAGTAAGCCGTCGCCCAGCGGGATCAACACCGGGGTGAGTCGTTCGTCCTCGGCGATCAGCCGTGCGGCTTCGCGCACCGCCGCCACCTCGGCGTCGTTGGCGCCGGCGTCGCCGGCACGGCCTCCCAGCGCCGCGCGGTGCAGGACGATCGCGCCGCCTGGACGCAGCAACCGGACACCTTCGGCGACGAACTGCGGCTGGTCCAACGGATCGGCGTCGACGAACACCAGGTCGTAGGACTCGTCGGCGAGGCGGGTCAGCACTTCTTGGGCGCGGCCGCTGATCAGCCGGCTTCGCCCCGGCCCGATCCCGGCCTCGCTGAACGCCTGCTTGGCGATGCGCTGGTGCTCGGGTTCGACGTCGATGGTGGTCAACACGCCGTCTTCGCGCATCCCTGAGAGCAGCCACAGGCCGCTGACCCCGGCGCCCGTGCCGACTTCGACGACGGCCTTCGCGGAGGTCAGCTTCGCGAACACGCACAGCAGCGCGCCCACCGCGGGAGTGACGGCGCCGGCGCCGATGTCAACGGCGCGTTCACGGGCCGCCGCGACGATCGCGTCCTCGGAGATGGACTGCTCGGCATGCGACACGATGGCTTCGGCACGGCTGTGCCCTCCGATGACGTCGTCGGTGCCGGCCATGCCCGCAGCGTAGCCAACCGGTGGGGGCCAGCATCGCGACACGCCCGTTCCCGATCGCCGGATCACACGAATCGTCGGCGGGTTCGCGCAGGTCATAAATGGGTAGACGAGCTTTCTCAGGAAATGTTCAGTTTGCTCATATGCCAGGCACGGAACGGTCGGAGACGGTATGTCCCATGGAAAACGGCGGACGCTGGCATCCAGGGGACCAACCAGGGAATACCTACACGGATCTCCGCGTTGCGGGCAGTAGCGAACCGCCGCACCATGATGGCGGCTTGGACCAGGAGGATCTGACGACCATCAAGATGGCACCGACGTCGATGTCCCACCTCGAACAGTTCGTGGACACCGAATGGGTCGAGCCTTCCGACGAAATGACCGGCACCGCCGTGTTCGACGCGACGGGCGACAAGTCGACCATGCCTTCATGGGATGAGCTGGTACGCCAGCACGCCGACCGGGTGTACCGGCTGGCCTACCGGCTGTCGGGTAATCAGCACGACGCCGAGGACCTCACCCAGGAGACGTTCATCCGGGTGTTCCGCTCGCTGCAGAACTACCAGCCCGGCACCTTCGAGGGCTGGCTGCACCGCATCACCACCAACTTGTTCCTCGACATGGTGCGCAGGCGCGGGCGCATCCGCATGGAGGCGCTGCCCGAGGACTACGACCGCGTTCCGGCCGACGACCCCAACCCCGAGCAGATCTACCACGACGCGCGGCTCGGCCCCGACCTGCAGGCCGCACTGGACTCGCTGCCTCCGGAGTTCCGCGCCGCCGTCGTGCTGTGCGACATCGAGGGGCTGTCCTATGAGGAGATCGGCGCGACGCTCGACGTCAAGCTGGGCACCGTGCGCAGCCGCATCCACCGCGGGAGGCAGGCTCTTCGCGACTACCTGGCCAACCACAGCGAGACCGCCACATCGGCTCGCCCCGGCGACGCGGCCAAAACGGCCTGACGTTCGCGGGCTTGGCACAGCGCTCCGCGCTACATTCGAATGGACGCCGTGACACGCAGCGAGAGGAGCTGGGCGATGGTCGACCGGGGACACGTGTTCCGCCGGGCCTTCTCGTGGTTGCCCGCTCAGTTCGCCTCCCAGAGCGACGCGCCCGTGGGGCCGCGAGAGTTCGGTTCCACCGAACACCTCTCGACGGAGGCCATCGCCGCCTTCGTCGACGGTGAACTGCGGCTGACCCCACATCTTCGCGCCGCCCACCACTTATCGCTGTGTCCGCAGTGCGCCGCCGAGGTCGAAGCCCAGCGGCAGGCGCGCGCGGCGTTGCGGGAGTCCCGGCCCGTCGCCATGCCCAGCTCACTTCTGGGCCTGTTGTCCGAGATCCCACACCATGCTCCGCCGGAGCCGCCCGTCGAGACGCAGCGGTCAGAGTTTGCTGACAGCACACAGCGCTCTCGGCGCAGGCGCCGGTAGGGTAAATGCGAAGACGAGCAGCGATCCGCCCCGGCATTCGAGGGCGCTTTCACAGAGGGTGATGACCGGGTGACCAATCTCGACCAGACCGGGCGCGAGCGCCTGGAACCCCGCCCTGTCTCGCGGCCGCCCGTCGACCCGGCGGCGCAGCGCGCGTTCGGCAGGCCCGACGGTGTCGAGGGTTCGTTCGTGGGACTCGACAAATATCGCGACCAAGGCGAGTTCACGCCGACCAACCAGCCGCCCGATCCGGTGCTGGCCGAGGCGTTCGGCAAGCCCTACCCCGGCGGCGACTCGCTTCAGCGCCATCCCGCCGACGCGGGCGCGCTCGAAGCCGAGCGGGATCAGGACACCGACCTGGCCGCAGACCCGTGGCGCGATCCCTCGGCGCCGGCCGCCCTGGGCGCCCCCGCCGTCCACGAGCCGCCGCGAACCCCGGCCAATGTCCCGACCGGCAAATTGGGTGTGCGCGACGTGCTGTTCGGCGGCCGGGTCTCCTACGTCGCGCTGGCGATGTTGGCCATCATCGCGTTGGTGATCGGGTTCGCAGGCGGGTGGGTAGGCCGCAAGACCGCCGAGGTGGTCGAGGCGTTCACCACGTCCAAGGTCACGCTGGACACCGCCGACGCCGGCCCGCCGCCGGAGGGGCATATCGCCAAAGTCGCTGCCGCCGTTGCCGATTCGGTGGTGACGGTGGAGGCCACCAGTGATCAGGAGGGTTCGCAGGGCTCCGGCGTGGTCATCGACGGTCGCGGTTACATCGTGACGAACAACCACGTCATCTCCGAGGCCGCGAACAACCCCAGCAAGTACAAGATGAAGATCGTCTTCAACGACGGTAAAGAGGTGCCCGCCAACCTTGTGGGCCGTGACCCGAAGACCGATCTGGCCGTGCTGAAGGTCGACAACGTCGACAACCTGACCGTCGCGCAGATGGGCGACTCGGACAAGTTGCGGGTCGGCGACGAGGTGATCGCCGCGGGTGCTCCGCTGGGCCTGCGCAGCACCGTCACCGCCGGAATCATCAGCGCGCTGCACCGCCCGGTGCCGCTGTCGGGAGACGGCTCCGACACCGACACCGTCATCGACGGTCTGCAGACCGATGCGCCGATCAACCACGGCAACTCCGGCGGGCCACTGATCGACATGGACGGCAACGTGATCGGCATCAACACCGCCGGGAAGTCGCTGTCCGACAGCGCGAGCGGCCTCGGATTCGCGATCCCGATCAACGAGGTCAAGACGGTGGTCGACTCGCTGATCCGCGACGGCAAGATCGCCCATCCGACGCTGGGCCTGACCGCCCGCTCGGTGAGCAACGACATCGCCTCGGGCGCCCAGGTGGCCAACGTCAAGGCCGGCAGCCCGGCGGAGAAGGCGGGAATTCTGGAGAACGACGTCGTGGTCAAGGTCGGGGACCGGACCGTGGCCGACGCCGACGAGTTCGTGGTCGCCGTCCGTCAGCTCAAGATCGGCCAGGACGCGCCGATCGAGGTGATGCGCGACGGACGGCGGGTGACGCTGACCGTCAACCCGGGTCCCGACACCACGTAGCCGATGTTCGCCAACGTCGGCTGGGGCGAGATGCTGATCCTGGTGATCGCCGGTCTGGTGATCCTGGGCCCCGAACGGCTGCCCGGTGCGATCCGGTGGACGACGGGCGCGCTGCGTCAGGCCCGTGACTACATCAGCGGGGCCACCAGCCAACTGCGTGAAGACCTCGGGCCGGAGTTCGACGACCTGCGCGAGCCGCTCAGCGAGCTCAACAAATTGCGCGGTATGACGCCGCGCGCCGCGCTCACCAAGCACCTGCTCGACGGTGACGACTCGATCTTCACCGGAAATTTCGACCGCAAGCAGCCCGACAAACCGGTCAGCTCACCCGAGCCCCCTGCGCAGTCGGCGCCGCCCGCATCCCCGCAAGCGCCTGCGACGACACCGTTCGACACCGACGCCACGTAGACCCCGCGGGCTCAGATGAAGTATTCCTCGTCGCCGGTCGGGTATCCGCCGCCGTTGGTGGCGATGTGCACATGGTCGAAGTGGTTGGCGGTTTCGTTGCCGTAGTCCGCGGTCCAACTGGGAGCGCCGACGCCGGGGTAGAAGCCCTGCCGCCAGATCACATGGATCACACCCCAACGCTCCGCATTGGCCAGCGCGATCCCGGCGATCTGGTTGCCGAGCGCGATGCCCTCTTCGCTGCCGTGATTCGGGATCATCACGTCGATCGCCAAGCCGTTCGGATGCCACCTCAGCGGGTCTTGGCGGTATCCGCCGATCGTCTTGACTTCGGGGAACAACACGCTGATCGC
The DNA here is from genome assembly GCF_001499835.1 of Mycolicibacterium novocastrense. Lineage (NCBI taxonomy): Bacteria > Bacillati > Actinomycetota > Actinomycetes > Mycobacteriales > Mycobacteriaceae > Mycobacterium > Mycolicibacterium novocastrense. Next base: position 6,814 of record NZ_LQIH01000001.1, on the reverse strand, counting down.
GCGGGCCACCCGAATGGTGTTGACCTGTAACCCGTTTTCGGGCGTGATACCGGCGGGCAACGCGAACGGGGTGGCTGCCGTGGCAACGGGAGCACTGGCCGCGAGCAACTCCGCTTCGGTGGGTGTGTTGACCTTGGGGACGGCCGCGGGGACCTCCTGCTGCCCGACCGGCGGCGGGCCGGGATGCTGGGTGGGCGGTTCGGCGCTCTGGGCGTAGAACAGGGCGACGGACAGCGTGATGGACGCGACGAGCGCCAGCAACTTGCCGCGCCCGTTGGCTAACAAAGCCCTGCCCACGAACAGCACTGTAACGCCTTGTCGGACAGGGTGTGACGGAGTTCGGGCTCGAACACGAGACCGTTATCGACCGGCCGGGTCCAGGCCCAGCGACATGCCCGCCAGTCCGCGTTTGCGGCTCGACAGGGCATCGGCGACGCTGCGCAACTCCTTACCGGCCGCCGAGTCGGGTGCGGAGAGCACCAGCGGGACACCGGAGTCGCCCGCCGCCACGAGCTCGGGGTCGAGCGGCACCTGGCCCAGCAACGGCACGTCGGCACCGATCGCGCGCGACAACCGCTCGGCGACCTGTTTGCCGCCGCCTTCGCCGAAGATCTGCATGGTCGTGCCATCGGGCAACGTCAGCCCGGCCATGTTCTCCACCACACCGACGATGCGCTGACGGGTCTGCAGTGCGATCGCGCCCGCGCGCTCGGCGACCTCGGCGGCGGCCAGTTGGGGCGTGGTGACCACCAGGATCTCCGCGCCGGGGATCAGCTGGGCCACCGAGATCGCGACGTCGCCGGTGCCCGGCGGCAGGTCGAGCAGCAGCACGTCCAGGTCGCCCCAATAGACGTCGGCGAGGAACTGCTGCAGCGCGCGGTGCAGCATCGGGCCGCGCCAGACCACCGGGGTGTTGCCTTGGGTGAACATCGCGATCGAGATGACCCGGACGTCGTGGGCGACCGGCGGGACGATCATCGACTCCACCTGGGTGGGGCGGTCCGTGACACCCATCATGCGGGGAACGGAGTGCCCGTAGATGTCGGCGTCGAGCACTCCGACCGACACGCCGCGCGCGGCCATGGCCGCGGCGAGGTTCACGGTGACGCTGGACTTGCCGACCCCGCCCTTACCGGAGGCCACCGCGTACACGCGGGTCAACGAACCGGGCTGGGCGAAGGGGACGACGGGCTCACGCGAATCGCCGCGCAGTTGCTTGCGCAGTTCGGTCCGTTGCTCGTCGTTCATCACGTCCAGGCTGACCCGAACGGCGCCCGTTCCGGGGACGTCGGCGACGGCACGGCTGACCTGATCAGAGATCTCGCTCTTCTTCGGGCACGCGGCGGTGGTCAGGTAGATCTCGACATGGACGGCCCCGTCAGGTTCGACGGTGACGTCCTTGACCATCCCGAGCTCGGTGATCGGCCGCCGCAGCTCGGGGTCGATCACCTTGGCCAGCGCGCGACGGATCTCAGATTCCAGGTCAGCGGGTGAATGAGACATCACCGTCGAGTCTAGGCCGACTCGACGGTGGCCCTTAACCGACGGGTCCGGGCGGCGGACCAGGCTGGGCCGCCGGTCCGGGTGCGGGCCCTGGCTGGGCGGCCGGACCGGGCGCTGGTGCTTGAGCCGGGCCGGGTGCTTGAGCTGGGACCGGTGCACCGACCGGAGCCGGTGCGCCGACCGGCGCGGGTCCCGGCTGCGGAGCTCCCACCGGGGCGAGCGGCGCCGGGGCGGGTGGAAGCATCGGGTTGGCGATCGGCGGCCCGCCGAGTGCGGGTTGCAGCGGTGGCGCCGGGTTGTCCTCGATGCAGAACACCGCGCACTCGGGCCGCTGCGGCTGCATCCATGGCGGTGTCCACGGCGGCGGGATCGCCGGCGCCTGGGGTGTCGCCGGGGCCTGCGGCGCAGGTCCTGGGAGGGGTCCGAGCCGCTGACCAGGGGCGAACCCAGGCATGTTGCCCATCTGGCTGGCCACCGCGTCGCGCTCCAGCAGCGGCATCAACGCCAACGGATCGCCCGCGGGCAGTCCCAATGCGTTGAGGGGCAGCCCCGGACCGAGCCCCTGGTATTCCTTGAGATCGGTGAGGTGCACGTTTGCGACGGTGTCTTCCAGAGTCGGGACCGATCCGGTGATCGGGGGCAGGTCCATCGGCACGACGCCCGTGGCGTAGGCCGCTGCCCAGCCCAGCACGTTGCGCGCGTAGGCCACCGAGTTGTTGTAACGCAGAATCGCCGACATGACGTGGTTCGGGTCGCGCAGGTTCAGGTTGCCGCTGCACAGGTAGCGGGCGGCGGCCAGCGACGAGTCGAACAGGTTCTGCACCTCGGCCTTACCGTCGCCGTCACCGTCGGAGGCGTACCGCGACCAGGTGCCGGGCAGGAACTGCATGGGTCCCATGGCGCGCGCGTAGGTGACGCGGTCGGCCACGCGGCTCTGCACGATGATCTCGTTGCCGGGCAGCGTGCCGTCGAGCGCAGGACCGAAGATGGGGCGGATGGCCGTGCCGCGGGCGTCGGTCGCGCCTCCGTTGGCGTGCATCGACTCGATGCGCCCGATACCGGCCAACAGGTTCCAGCTCAGGCCGCAGCCCGGGTACGCGGACGCCATGATGCGCTCGGCATTACGGTAAGCCGACAAGGCCATACCGGGAATGCCCAGTGTGCCAGGCGAATTCACCACCGCAGCGGGGGGCGGAGCCGACACCGTCGAGGCGGCGATGTGGAAGGCCATCGGCTCCTTGGCGACGGCGACCACCGATGCGCCCGCCCGCGCGCCCGGTGACGGCTCGACGGCGGCCAGCGGCGTCACCGCGGCATCCGAGGTCGTACGCGGAGTGGGCGCCGAGGCGCCGACGCTGCCGGCCAGGATGATCGGGGTGATGATGGCCACGCCGAGGCCGGCGCGCATGCGGTTGGCGGATGCCAGCTTCTGCACTCGAGGGCCCGGGATTCGCCGCAGACGCCCCGTTTGGCGCCGCACGGCCTTGAGGGCGGCGGCTCCTCCCCTTATGTGCACTCAACCGTCCTATGTTTGCGATCGCTTGTGAACCAAGTCACCATACCTACTAGATAACCGCCGCGTTACAGCAATTCGTTAGCCACCTGCACTCGACTTTTTGGGCCGGCGCTCACCCGGGTCGCCGTGGCCGGGGTCGTCGTCGCTCGATTCGCCCGGGGCGTGCTGCAGGGCGGCCAGCATTTCGCGCATCTCATCGAGCTCTCTGCGCAGGTAATCACGGGTGACCACCTCGCCGATCGCCAACCGCAGCGCGGCCAGTTCGCGAGCCAGGTATTCGGTGTCGGCCTTCGTCTGCAGCGCGCGGCGGCGGTCTTCGTCCAGCGACACGCGGTCGCGGTTCTCCTGGCGGTTCTGCGCCAGCAGGATCAGCGGCGCCGCGTAGGCCGCTTGGGTGGAGAACGCCAGGTTGAGCAGGATGAACGGGTAGGGGTCCCAGCGCAGCCCGACCGCGAACAGGTTCAGCGTGATCCAGACGACCACGAGGATGGTCTGCCACGCCAGGTAGCGACCGGTGCCCAGGAACCGGGCGATCTTCTCGCTGAAGTTCCCGACCGCCTCGGGGTCGACGTTCAACGAGAACCGCCGCCGGGTGGCCAGCGGCACATCGAGCCGGCTGCGGTCGGTCATGAGGTGCCTTCGGCGCCGGTGAGCTCGGGTTCTTCGGTCTCGCGCCAGTCGTGGGGCAGCAGATGGTCGAGCACGTCGTCGACCGACACGGCGCCCAGCAGGTGGTTCTCCTCGTCGACGACCGGTCCGCACACCAGGTTGTAGGCCGCGAAGTAACGCGTTACCGCGCCCAGCGAGTCATCAGGGGACAGGTTGGGCAGATCGGTGTCCACGATTCCGCTGACCAGATCCGCCGGTGGCTCGCGCAGCAGCCGCTGCAGGTGCACACAACCCAGGTAGTGGCCGGTCGGCGTGGCGGTCGGGGGGCGGGTGACGAACACCAACGAGGCCAACGCCGGGGTGAGGTCCGGGTCGCGGACCCGCGCGAGCGCCTCGGCCACGGTGGTGTCGGGGGCCAGCACCACGGGTTCGGACGTCATCAAGCCGCCCGCGGTGTCGGGGGAGTGCGCCAGCAGGCGACGGACATCCTCGGAGTCCTCGGGATCCATTCGGCGCAGGAACTGCTCGGCGTCGGTGGGCGTCATCGACCCGAGCAGATCGGCCGCGTCGTCGGGGTCCATCGCCTCGAGAACATCGGCGGCCCGGTCGGCGGGCAGCCGCCTGAGCACATCGAGCTGGTCGTCTTCGGGCAACTCCTGCAGCACGTCGGCCAACCGCTCGTCGTCGAGGGCGTTGACCAGTTCGTAGCGCCGCTTGGCCGGCAGCTCCCGGATCGCCTCGGCCACCTCGACGGCGCGCTGGCCCTCGAACTGATCGAGCAGCTGCGCCACGCCCTGGCCGGGCATCGCCAGACCCGACGGTGTCAGGCCCTGCACGTGCTGCCAGTCCACCACGTGCACGTTGGCGCGCCTGCCCAGGCGCCGGTGCGGGCGGACGGCGACCTTGGTGACCATCCAGTCCCGGGTGCGCGTCTGCTCGATGCCGAGGTCGACGACGATCACGTCGACGTTGGCCAGTTGTGGCAGATCGGGATCGTCGACGCGCACCCGGGTTTCGATCACCTGACCGAGCACGAGCACTTCACCGGGACGCTGGACGAACCGGCGCAGCGACACACTGCCGGTGGCCAGCGTCACGGCGCCGGGATCGATCGACGTCACCCGCAGAATCGGTACGAAAATTCTTCGCCGCGTGAGCATTTCGACAACCAAGCCGAGGACGCGGGGTTGCTGGCGCACCAGGCTGATGCTGACCACCACATCACGGACACGGCCGATGGACTCCCCGTCGGGGCCCAAGACCACCATCCCCGCGAGACGGGCCGCATAGACCCTGTTGACCGCCGCCATGCATCAAAGGGTAGAGAGTGTGGTTGTGGAAAACCGGTATCGACCCCGCCGAACGGTCCTTTCCGTTCCCGGGAGCAGCGCGAAGATGGTCGAGAAGGCGAAAACCCTGACCGCTGACGAGGTGTTCCTCGATCTCGAGGACGCCGTCGCGCCGGAGGCCAAGGCCGAGGCCCGGACGCGGGTGGCCACGGCTCTGGCGGAGCCGGGATGGGCCGGTCAGCTGCGCGGTGTGCGCGTCAACGACTGGACGACGCCGTGGACCTACGCCGACATCATCGAGGTGATCTCGACCGCTGGTGCCGCACTGGACATCGTGGTTCTGCCCAAGGTCAGCGACGCCTCTCACATCCAGGCGCTGCACATGCTGTTGAGCCAGCTCGAGGCCACCCACGACCTTCCCGTGGGCCGCATCGGCATCGAGGCGCAGATCGAGAATGCGCAGGGCCTCACCAACATTGACGCGATCGCGGCCGCTCCGCGGGTGCAGGCTTTGGTGCTCGGGCCCGCCGACATGGCGGCCAGTTTGAACATGCGCACGCTCGAGGTCGGTGACCAGCCGGAGGGGTACGACGTCGGCGACGCGCACCACCACGTGCTGATGCGCATCCTCGTGGCGGCGCGCACGCACGGGGTGCTCGCGATCGACGGGCCCTATCTCAAGATTCGCGACGTCGACGGCTTCCGCCGCGTCGCCGGCCGTTCCGCGGCCCTCGGGTACGACGGCAAATGGGTGTTGCACCCCGATCAGATCGCAGCGGGCAACGAGATTTTCAGTCCCCGGCAGAGCGATTACGACCACGCCGAGCTGATTCTCGAGGCCTACGAATGGCACACCTCGCGGGCCGGCGGGGCCAGGGGCGCGGTCATGTTGGGCGACGAGATGATCGACGAGGCGAGCCGGAAGATGGCCCTGGTGATCGCCGGAAAGGGCCGCGCCGCAGGCATGCAGCGCCAGGGCGAGCCGTTCCGTCCGCCGCAGTGAGGCTCAGATCCACTGCCATCCGCTGGCGAGCAGGCTCATGTACAGCAGGATGTAGACGAGGAAGCCTGCCACCGCGAGCCCGCCGATGATGGTGCCCGCCAACGCAATTCCGTAGCCGTCCTGTCCGGTGCGTTTGGTTTCGCGCATCGCCATGACGCCGAGGATGACCCCGACGATGCACGTCACGCCGCAGCAGAACACGCCAACCAGCGAGCTCACCAGCGAGCCGATCGCCATCCCGTTCGTGCCCGCAGGACGGATCGGCCGGTAGGGGTCGTATCCGTAGCTGTATCCGTAGCCGACGGGCGGTTGGTAGCCCGAATACGGGTTCACCGAAGCCGGATACGGCGGCGGATAACCCGGCGGGGGCGACGCGCTGAGCGGTGGCGGCAATCCCGCATCGGTGGGGTAATCCACCGGTGCGAACGGATCGGGTCTGCCGCTGTTGCCGACGCCGTCCTGATCGCCGCCGCTCACGGTGTCAGGTGCTCAGCATCGCGAGGGTGAAGACGATGTTGAGCAGAAGCGTCGCCGCGCCGACGGCAATGCCGGCGATCGCCAACCCGCGACCGCCCTCGCCGTTGGTCTTGATCTGGTTGAGCGCCACGATGCCCAACACGATGCCGATGAGCGAGCCGACACCGCACAGGACGCCGACGGCCGATGCCACCAGCGAGCCGATGGCCAATCCGTTGGTCTTGTCCTGCGGCATGCCGTAACCGTCGGCATAGCCGGGTGCGCCGTATCCGGGCGCTCCGTAGGGGGCCGGACCGCCGTACGGGGAGGGTGCGCCGTAGGGCGGCGGCGGGTATCCCTGGCCGGCGGTGGCCAACCCGCGACCGCCCTCGCCGTTGGTCTTGATCTGGTTGAGCGCCACGATGCCCAACACGATGC